>CAZLGT010000032.1:0-53187 GCA_964559175.1 uncultured Mariniphaga sp.
TCCAGTCGATAATACTGTAATACGTGCCAAAACGGATTTTATGCTTTTTGCATGCATCGGATAATTCTTTAATAAAATCCCGGCCTTTCATGGGCGAATTGGCGATATCGTATTCGGTATAATCAGAATCCCACAAACAAAATCCCTCATGATGTTTTGTCGTTATTACCAGGTACTTCATCCCTGATTTTTTCGCCAGTTTTACTATTTTATCGGCATTAAATTTTTCAGGAGTCCATGTATGGATTAATTTGATGTAGTCTGACTTTGGAATTTGCTGGTTAGCCTGAATCCATTCCGCATATCGGCCTGAATCATCCCCTTTATAAATTCCTCCAAGCTGACTGTACAATCCAAAATGGATGAACATTCCGTACTTCGAATCGGTAAACCATTCCATGCGCTTTTGGTACTCTTCTTTCGATTCGTTTAAATAATTCACTTTGTTCTGAGCGATTAAACTGCCGCTCATTATTAACAGGATTAAGATTAAAAATTGTTTTCTCATAATTATTTAATATTATACATTTTTAAATGTTAAAAATTAATATTTCACCATCATCTATATTTTTAATATTTCAAATCAGTAATTGCACCAATTTGGGTGCAAACAAATGCTGCGACTTCAGTCGCCTTTTTATGTATTTCTGCAAGAGATTTTTTTTGCAATAAGCCTGCTATAAAAGTGGCAGTAAAAGCATCTCCTGCCCCAACTGTATCGCGAACCTTCACTTTCGGAGCTTCCATTACAGAATAGTCACCAGATGTAATTATTATGCTGCCTTTACTTCCCATAGTGTACACAATATACTCCAAATTAAATTTTTCAATTAAAATATTTAATTGATTATTAACATTCCCGGTTAACTTAAAATACTTTGAAAGGACAGATAATTCTTCATCATTTAGTTTTAAAATATTGACCATCTTCAACGATTCAGTTATGGTTATTTCGTTAAAATAATGCTGACGAAGGTTGATGTCGAATACCTTTATACAATCCTGTTTTAATTCCCCTAAAAAAGAATTTATTGTTTGAGCTGAAACAGGAGTTCGTTGAGCAAGACTGCCAAAGCATACCGCATCCAGTTCTTTTGAAAGACCATTCATTTCTTTATTCCAATGGATATAATCCCATGCTACATCTTCGTGAATGGTGTATTCAGGATGACCGTTTTCATCCAAATGGACCGTTACAGTGCTGGTCGGATAATTGTTCTTCTGAATATATTTGCAAGAAATTGCCAACTGGTTGGCTTTTTCAATAATTTCCGCTCCCAATTCATCTTTACCAATAGCGCTAACAACATACGGTTCACATCCAGCCTGTCCTGCGTGATAAGCAAAATTAAATGGAGCGCCACCGAGCTGTTTGCCGGAAGGTAAAACATCCCACAATAACTCACCAATGCCTGCTACTTTAAGTGTTTTTTCCATACCTACAAATCAATGATTACTTTCATTGTTTTATCTTTCTGTTCTTCAATGAACTGATATGCATTATTATACTTATCAAATGAGAAATGATTAGTAATCAACGGTGTAAGGTTAACCTTGCCTGAAGCAATTGCATCTACTGATTCAAGATAATCTTCGTGCATGTACATCAAAGAACCGATTAACTTTAACTCATGCTCTCCAAGGTAAAACATGTTCACCCTGGGATTTTCTGCATATACGCCAAGATTCACAATCTCACTCCCTTTTTCAATGTATTGTAGCAATACATCCAGTGAAGATTGAACACCCGCCGCTTCGAATCCTACCTGAAAACCGTCTCCTTCAAAAAAGTCATCTATTTTCTTTTCAAAAGAGTCTTTTGCAACATTTACAATACCATCGATACCACATTCTCTGGCTTTGCTTAAACGGTAATCACTAATATCA
This sequence comes from uncultured Mariniphaga sp., assembly GCA_964559175.1. Taxonomy (GTDB): domain Bacteria; phylum Bacteroidota; class Bacteroidia; order Bacteroidales; family Prolixibacteraceae; genus Mariniphaga. The sequence goes on from CAZLGT010000032.1 coordinate 1,888, forward strand.
GTAATCAGTACTTTATATGCGCCGCGCGCTTTGGCAAACTGAGCTACTAAATTCCCAATAGTTCCGGCTCCGGTTACTACAACATTTTTATTCTTTAAAGTAGAACAACGTCCTGTAGAATGGGCAGCGACAGCTACTGGCTCAATCATCGCACCGTAATCATAACTTACGTTTTCGGGGAATGTAACAACCCTGTCCTCCGGAACGACAAACAACTCCTGTGCAACTCCCGGGGCTTGAAAACCTTGTACTTTTAAATTCTGGCATACATTATATTGTCCTCGTTTACAAGGAGCACAAATTCCACAAACCAATTGCGGACGGGCAGTTGCCCTCATGCCTGGCGAAATGCTTTTTACATTCGCACCTACTTCTTCCACAACGGCTGAAAACTCGTGTCCCTGCACAACCGGATATGGTGTAGCCGGATGTTGCCCGTGATATACGTGAATATCGGAGCCGCATACCCCAATTTTTTGTATCCGAAGCAATACTTCATTTTCTTTTAACTTACCAGGTACAGGTACATCGCGGTGTACAATCACTCCTGGTGATGTCATTACTGCTTGTTTCACTATTTTATATTTTAAATTGATGATTTCTTCTTTCCAAAACAACAAATGACAAAGCTAATGCTACCACCAATTACTGTCCACCATGGCCAAGCTATCTCAAAAGCAGTTCCAAATAATTTTCCTGACCAGTAAGACAAAATATAGGGTTGTAGTGCAAGTACAACCAAACACCCTACAATAAGTGCAATAATAACACTGGTAACATTACCACGTTTTGTCAATACAGCACACAAAAAAACACCAAGCATTCCAGCATAAGAGAAACTCATTATCCCCAAGGCAAAATCAACAAGTGATTGTCCGCCGGCTCCCTGCATAATTGCGGCGACTACTGCAAATGCTGTTAAGACAGCACCCATAAAAACAACTAAAATTCGTGATTCTTTCAGGCTCTCCTCTTTATGTTGTATTTTTTTTGCAAATTTTCTCTTTAACGGAAGATATATATCTGAGACCAAGCTACTGGTCATTGAATTTATTGCCGAATTGAAACTTGACAAAGCTGCTGCAAGAAGCCCAATCATCATTAGTCCCAAAACTCCAGGTGGCATATAATTAAACATATATTGTGGAAATACCTGTCTGCTGTCATTTAAAGTATCTTTAGGAAACGAGGCTCCCATTAATTGAGGATTTGCATAGAAAACATACAGAAGCAGACCTATAACCATAAAAATAATAACAACAGGCAAAGAAATTATTTGAGAATAAACCAAAGATTTCGCGGCTTCCTTTACTGATTTACAGGTCAGTTGACGCTGAACGAATTCCTGATCAGTACTGTATTGTGCAAACTTAAATATTGCGCATGCAATCAAGGCACCCATTAAATTATAAGGTTCAGTAAAAGAAAACCTCGCATCAATTACCTGTAATTTGTTTATTTCATTCCCATCTGGCGTAGAAGCATGTCTTAATGCATCTATAATTTGGGGTAATGAAGCAGGGATAAAATTAAAAAGAAGAATAATGGCAACTATTCCTGTAGCAATAACCAACAATATTTGAATCGTATCAATATAAATCAGTCCTTTAATACCACCTGCCATTGTATAAATAGTGCTTATAACTCCAAGGATTAATATGGAAATAATAAGATTTGGCATATGAATATCGTTATATAACATTACCGCTACAGCAATTGCTGCGATAAAAAGTCTCGATCCTGAAGTAAGCAGTTGGCCCAAAAGAAACATTATACTTGTGGCCCCTTTTGCCCCATTACCAAATCTATTTCCCAAATAGCCATAGATAGTGATCGTATTAGCTTTGTAAAGTGCAGGTAGGATTATAAATGCAGCAAGTAATCCTCCCCCGATAGCTCCAACACTTAACATTATATACGTCATATTGCTATCGAAAGATATTTGAGGTGCTCCGATGAAGGTGCCTGCACTTATTGATGTACCCACTGCAGCAAAAGCAACGAGCCATGTCGGCATGCTTCTACCACCCAAAAAGTAGTCATTAAGATTTTTATTCTTCCGGGAAAAGATTATTCCTATTGTCATTAATGTTCCAAAAAAAACTATAATAATACTCCAGTCAATTATTGTCATCCGTATCTATATTTTAAAATTTTTAAAAGCTGAAAAATTTAATCACAGTAATATGGGCCAAACTTTGCTTTTATCTGAAAATTTTCATTCGAGTCATCCAAAACATAAACCATAAAATCATTTCCACCCGGATTTACACGAATAATTACGTGCCCCTGATCACTTTTAAGTCTGCCGACAGCCCAACCAACAACAACTCTTGTCTCTTCCATGATATTAGTAGTAAATATATCGCGAGGCCCGGGGTATGTCTTGGTTGACAACATTCGCCTTAAAACAGACATGTCAGGTTGCTGTGCCAACCAGTTTTGAATAATTATTACTTTGGGGCGTAATGACTCGAGGAATGACTTTCCCATTGCATCAAAATTGGCATGATGGTTAGCTTTACAAACTTCAACAGGGCCGGTTACCCTTCCTGCCGGCGATTCTATATCCTGCCAAGGTTCATTTGTAACAGAATAAATATCGCCCCCGTTAAAATAATCAAATTTACCGTATGATAAGCGGAAAGCAATTGAACACATATTTTCATTTGGGTATTTCTCTTTTGGTAAATTTTGTATATCCGGGAAATAATTTCGTTCGACAGAGCCAACACCGGTCCATAAATGTCCATTTGCAGCTATATTTCTAATTTCAAAATCAGGGTATCTCTTTGAATTATTTAATAAAACAATTTGGTCGTTTGACCCAACATGAAATTTTTCTGCCTGAATTTTTCTTTTGGCCACCTGCCAATTTACAAATTGAATATAATTTTTTGCCGATTCACCGGCAAGTGGAACAGGCCAGTCATAGTCAGGCCATCCGCGATCAATTATCTTACTAAAAGGAATAAATTCATTAACTTCGGAAATTCCAGTTAGTTTATAACCCCCATTTTTTGAATTTTTTGAGTTGGGAATGATACCTCCAAGATGGTCTTCATGAAAATGAGTTGCAATAACATAATCCAATTTTTTTCCTGGCAAGTCTTGTGTAAAATGTTTGATATATCTCGAAATCCATTCACCTGGGGACTGGCTTCCATTAGGCCTAGGGTCGGTAACCCTTGGCTTTGAAGCTGTTGTCACCCCCGCATCTACAAGCATTGTTGTACCATCAGGTAAAATAAAGAATGATGATTCTCCCTTGCCTGTGTTTACATTGTGAATGTCGAGATAGCCCTCTGACCATAATGGCAAAGACTCACCAATCTCACCATTTTGAGAATAAACGGGATTTTCAGTCAAAAGGAAAATTGAAAAAAAAAGAATGTATCTGAGTTTTACAAAATTTGTCATCTCGTTTTTTATTAATTTTTTAAACTTACTTTTTGTTCGAACTAAACCAGCAAGTATTTCTACTCAATTAGAGCATTCTGATTTATTAATTCCTGCTTAATATCTTTATATTGAAGAGTCTTGAGTGTATTTCCTGATTTAGCTGATAAAGCACCGGCAATCCCGGCTGCATGTCCGATTGCACCACAGGTTGCACCTACTCTGACAGTACCCATTGCTTCGCGGTCTGTAGAAATACAACGACCTGCAACTATGAGATTATCATTATTTTTTGGCAATAATGCCCTGAACGGAATCTGATATGGCAGAGGAACATACATTTCATGCATTCCGCTTTGGCCTTTTGGTGGATGTACATCGACAGGCCAGGTCCCTAAAGCAATAGAATCAGAAAATTTACTATTAGAAACAATATCTTCTTTTGTAAGCGTATAAATCCCATCAAGCCTTCTGGTCTCACGAATGCCAATAGTGGAAGCTGTTTTCATCAACCAACTATGTTCAAATCCTTTAAATTCCTTTTTGTAGAATTCTACTATCTCATGAGTATTTTTCCTTCCTTCGACTTCTGCCGCGGTAAGTTCTGCTGCATTCACTGCAGAACCATAAACTCTTGTTGTATTTACCCATGGATATCTCTTTCTCAGCCCGCCAAACCACGGGCCGCCAAAGTAAGGAAGAGTTCCTTTGCCGGCAGCCTCCTTCAATTTATTTTTATCAACTTGCACATCTCTTCTCCTTGAAGTATATTCCGACAGTAAAGGTTCTCTTAAAAATCCAGGTTCAGGGCCAAAAGGTATAATAAGTTCCTCTTCAAAGGGTATCTCTCCGGTTTTATCAACCTCCGCCAGGTAAAAGGGAAGTGTCATTGGTTGTAATTCGTCGGAAATAAAAAATGGTTCACCGGCACGTGCAAAAACGTCGCCATTTCCGGTACAATCAACAATAACTTTCGCCAGGATTGCTTTTCTCCCATCCACATTTTCAACGATTACTCCTTTAAGACACCCATCTCCCAAAATAACATCTGCCATCCATGTGTGCAAAAGGCATTTAACATTATTCCCTATAAGCATGTTGTCAGCCACAAGTTTCATTATTTCCGGATCAGAGTTCAATACCCAGCTACGGTTGTTTTCAGCTCCTCCTTTCTTTTCAGCCAGAGACAACCATTCCCCCATAACACCATTTACACAGCGTTGGTATGGCCTGAGCCAGTTATTGAATCCTGCAAGGGTTATGACCATTCCGTTTGTCCACATTCCCCCAAAAGATCCCATGGCTTCGATAATCATAACAGATGCTCCTGCTCTCGCAGACCCGACAGCAGCGCCAATACCAGCTGGGCCTCCACCAACAACCAACACATCTACCTCATCAATGATATCGATTTCTCTTGCTTTTTCTTTATATTTTTTCATTCGTTGAAAAATTGAATTAAAATTCAGCCAGTCTTAACCGGACGTTACTTATCTCACATTTGTCTTTTGCAGTAATACTAAAAAAGGGTGTAGAATTATATAACATCAACTGGTGCTTATAGCTCTCAGTTTCTGAGTTTTCTATTGTAAATTTTTGATTTGCAAGAACAACATCGCAGTTGCCATTAATTTCCAGCTCAAGATAAATTCCCCCGAAATAAACTTCAGGCAATTTCTCTGTAATGGTAAGGACGTCATCTGCTGAAAGCTGAATTGCACCGTCAGCTAATTTCCCGCTATAGTCAAATTCTTCAAAACTTTTATAATCAATTAACAATAACGAATTATCTTTTATATCAGGAGCCAGGAAATCAGTGGAGATATAATCTATTTCGTTATTATTGATCATTGCAAAGCGATCGAAATTGTCTGCATGAGACTCAGTCTCGAACCCGGATTCCTTTGCTTTATTTACAAAAAATTCATAATCTTTTAAAGTGAACTGAGAGGTACTAATTGCCATTATAATATTTCCTAAACTTTCGATTTCCTCAAAAGTTGTTTGATATAAAATCCCCATCAGTGGAACATCATTCAGGCCAAGTTCACGGATCACAATATTTGCCCGGTTATTTGAAGTAATTATATAATTATTTTTCCCCATTACCTCATCGGCCAGATCTATAATATTCTTATAATGCTTTCCTGTTTCATCATAAATTTTAGGTTCAATAAAAGGTAATATACCTTGCTTTTTACATTCCACAAGGAATTCCTTTAAGGTGGGTATATTTGTCCTGTTGTCCGGTTCTGTTGCTTTTAAAATATAATTTGAGTCTATTTCTTCCATAGTTACTTCAGCAACAAAGACTTTCTCTGTTAATTCAGTACCGTTAATGGTCAAACAGGTTCTGTTTAAGGTTTCATCATGCATTACGATCATCACGCTGTCGGCTGTTAACCTCACATCAGTTTCAACAGTTTGAAAACCGGCTCTTTTTGCCAGTCTGACGGCTTCGAGTGAATTTTCACAGGCAATTGTACACCCCATATTCACACCTCTGTGTGCAATAAATAACCGATTACCGACAACCGACTCATTATCTGAGGTTTTTTGACAACAATAGGTAATTAGAATAAATAAATATAAAATGGTTAAACCTATTATCTTAATAAGCTTCCTATAGCATAATCTGTTCATAATTAGATTTTTGAGATTAATGCTCAATATGGATTAATAAAATGATATTCGGGCAATGAAAACATTGCCCGAAAATTTTAAACAATCCTAATAACCGGGATTCTGAACCATATTATCATTAATTATTATTTCCTCATCAGGAATAGGCCACAAATATTGGCGATCATCCCAATTTCCCTGAGATAATACCTGGGCTTTATTATTAGTGATAAATTCTGAAAAATCAGGTATACCATCTTCATCAATTTGTGGAATATAAGCCCAAAACCACAGCTCGGGTTGTACCACTTCAGTTCGAAGCAAAGATGCAGGATGTAAAAGACCACATGCCGGTTTATTTAGCGCTTTTCCGGCAATTCTCCAACGAATTAAATCATAATATCTTAAACCTTCATAAGCAAATTCTGCTCTGCGCTCATACCTGAGTTTTCTTCTCAAATCACTTTGACTGGATGACTGAACAGCTGGATAATCGGAAATATTTTCAACACTAACACCATAAGCTCTGGAGCGAACCATATTAATTGCATCAATAACAGATTCATCAATTTGATTTAGTTCAATTTTTGCTTCAGCATATATCAACAATACGTCAGCATATCTTATCGCTACATAATCATTTTCCATTTCGTACCCTGTTGAGGGCCCCCATGTTTCATCAATACCTTTCTTCCAATTCAATCCATTAAATGATGCATATGTGGCATTAGCCCTTGTATCATTATTCGTAACCATTCTTCCATTATTATAATCCATAACCTGTGTTTTATCAGGGTGAGGATCATATTCAACCCCCAAATGAATGGTGCCAAATTCTATAATTGTTGCAGTACAACGAGGATCTCTGTTTTCAAAAGGATTACGGGGATTAAAAAGAGGAGACTCGTCAATAGGAAGGCCATCAATACATTCATAACTGGCCAGCAATGCCCAGGAAGGATTATGAGCTGCCCATCCGCCATTACCTGTTCTTGGTATAGCATTTCTGACTTGAACAGAAATACCATCTGAAAGAGAACGAGGAATTAAAAAAATGGATTCTTCTGCATTCCTTGTTAGAAAAAGATCTGAATAATCAGGATGTAATGAATATTTATCCAAATCAATACATGCTTTTGCAGCCTCTGCTGCAATTTGGTAATCTCCAAAATACAGCGCATAACGAGCCTTTAAAGCTAAAGCAGCTCCTTTTGTTGCGCGCATTTTTTTTGAATACTCTAATGGTAAGTTATCTATTGCAAAATCAAAATTTGCATAAATTTCTTCTATTACTTCATCCTTAGATGTTTTTGGCATAGTATATGCTTCATCAAGATCAATTATACCTGTCACATAAGGAACATCCCCAAAAGCAAAAACAAGATATGCCCAACGGTTAGCCAAAATAAATCGAGCTTCTGCTTCATATTGTTTCAAAAGTGATTCAGAAATACCATTTTCTCGTCCTTTCTCTAGGTTATTAATAACAGTATTTGCTCTTCCAATTGCCTTATATTGATTTTTCCAAAATGTATTCACAAAGCCAGATTCACTGTTTAGTGTTCCTGCAACAATTGACGATCTACTATCACGCCCTGTAAAGTCATCGCACCACTGCGCTTCATGAGGAGTTGGAGTTATATCCCACCAAACCAATCTGTAAAAATCATTTATTGCCATTTCAAACTGAGTTTCAGAAGAGTACCAATTCTCAGACGAGCCTTGATCCAATGGACTTAAATCCAGTTCGGTACACGAATACAAAATAAAAATAGTTAGCGATATAAATACAATATATTTTTTCATTATAATCTATTTTTAAAAATTTATATTAATCCCAAATAGTAAAGAAGAAGTTATCGGATAGGATGAATCACCCCTTTCAGGATCCCAACCTGTTGGATATTTACTCAGGCAAAAAAGATCGCTTCCAGAAATGTATAATCGTAATCTGCTTATGTTTACTTTTTGAGTTAAAATAGCAGGCAAAGTATATCCGATTGTTAAATTTTTCATTCGAAAGTACCGACCATTAAACATCCAATAATCAGACATTGAAAGATTACTGCTCCCATTAGTATTTGTCAAACGGGGATATTTTACTTTTGCATTATCTTCCTCCGTTTTAAATGAACTCCAGTAATTATCATCGAGTATTGCAGGAATATTACCCCAATTACCTGGCATAGCTGTTGCCATTCCTGAAGTAATTCTCACATTTTGTTTTCCAACACCCTGGAAGGCCATGGATATATCAAAATCTTTATAACCGCCTGTAATAGTTCCGCCAAACATAAACCGGGGCAAAGAACCTCCTAATAATACTCTGTCATACTCCGAAGAAATTAAACCATCCGGTACTCCGTCAGGACCCGATATGTCTAAAAATTTTACATCTCCTACCTTTACATTACTATTCAGTTTAGCAGAATTATCTAAATCTTCCTGGGAAAGAAATAATCCATCAGACAGATAACCATACCACTCATTAAATTCACTGCCTTCAAATTTTACCTGGCTGCCTAAAAACTGTGTACCTCCCAGATCACCCATTTTAGAAACAAAGTCAGATAAATTTAGTGCAATACCATAGCTAAAATCTCCTATATTATCCTTCCATCCTGCTTCGAGATCAAAACCATTAGTGTACATCTTCCCTGTATTTTGTTCAGGGTTTTCGAATCCGACAAATCCGGGAATTTTTAGATCCAATAACATATCTTTGGTTTCCTTGTAATAATAATCGGCAGTAATATTTAATCGATTGTCAAAAAGCACTGCGTCAAAACCAATATCTAATGTTTGTGTTGTTTCCCAGGAAATATCCTGAATGGCATATTGAATTTGTGCCGCTCCATTATAGAAAGTAGGATTAACAGAAGATGCATTATCATAAAAAAGAGAACTTGTAAAATCTATCAACGCCTGATACGGATAGTTCCCTATCCTCTCATTACCCAAAGTTCCAAATGAAGCCCGTAATTTCAAAAATGACAGATTATCTAATCCTGCATTTTTTATAAAATTCTCTTCACTTACAACCCAACCAACTGATAAAGATGGGAATCCTCCCCACCGATAATCAGGGTGAAAACGAGAAGACGCATCATAGCGATAATTTGCCTGAAATAAATATCTGTTCGCATAATTGTACATTATGCGGCCAAAAAATGAACGATAAGCATTTTCATAAGCCCCACCGCCATTGTCAATTAAGCTTGTTGGACCAATGTCTAAGTATGGAAATTCTTTAAGTTTATACTGATCTCTTGATGCATCAAGCCTTTCATAAAAATAATAGTAATTTTCATTGCCAGCCATTAAATTAAAATTGTGGTTACCAAAACTTTTATCGTAAGTAGCAAGTAACTGAGTTGTAATATCATTATTATTATTCCTATCTTCAGTCAAACTCGTTGATGAATGATCCTGAAAATATCCAATGATAGTATTAGGATCATCCTGACCGGTGTACCCGGCCTGCAGATTAAATGTTTTAACTTTCGAAATAGAATAATTTGGTGATGCTACAGCCGACAATTTTAAACCTTCAATCGGAGTAAAATTAATAGCAAGTCTTCCTCCCAGTTTTGTATACCAACCATTAGTATTCCCCGTATCTTTTATACGGCCATAAGGATTGTTTCCTCCCTTTACATCAGCCAATCCGCCGTGTGACCATCTGTAGGCGAATGTATGAGGATAGGCCCTGAACATATACCAAACATTTGTTTGAGAAGGTTCTTTTGTCTCCGTACGTTTTATATTAAGATCAAGTGATGCACTTATGTATTTATTGAAATCAAAATCATTATTTATACTTACAAGATATCGTTCATAGTTGATATTATTAATTTTAAGCAACCCATCCGTTTTATCATAGCTCATTGAAGCTCTTGTTTTAACCATTTTACTCCCTCCGGAAAGGTTAAGCGTATGAGTTTGTCTTGGAGCATAATCTCTTACAATTAAATCGTACCAATTGGAAATTGGATATTTATCCGGATCAATGGGATAACTTTTTATCCAATTTTCAACTTGTTCCTGCGTATATTCCTGGTATAATCCACCTTGCGGATTATCATTAAATCTCAACTCATTCGCCATCTCTAAATATCTCTGAACTCCAACATTTTGAGGCTGAGATGTTGGAATTTCCAAACCGTAACCAAAATCGTAACTCAAGCTTAATTCATTTTCTTTAGCTCGTTTTGTTGTGATCAGGATAACACCCGCTGCCGCTCTTGCTCCGTAAATTGATGCTGATGCTGCATCTTTCAATACAGAAATACTTTCAATATTTTTTGGGTGAACCTGATTGATGTCTCCGGGAACTCCATCAACTATTATTAAAGGATCTGAATCACCAATTGTCGTGATTCCTCTGATTTTAATACTAGCCGTTGCTCCAGGTGCACTGTTGCTTCGGGTTACCATTAATCCTGGTACTGTTCCCTGCAAAGCTGTAGATATTTGCGTTGTATTACGCTCACCAATTAAATCACCCTGAACATATCCAACAGCTCCTGTCAAATCGCTCTTTTTCATAGTACCATACCCTATTGCAACCACCTCTTCAATCCCAATCGTCTCTTCCTCCATTGTCACATTAATACTCGTTTGGCTTCCAACTTCCACCTCCTGCGTCCGCATCCCCACAAACGAAAACACCAGCGTAGCATCTTCCGGAATATTGGTTAATGAATAATTTCCGTCGGCATTGGTAACTGTTCCCTGCGTGGTGCCTTTTACCACAACTGTCACGCCGGGCAACGGCAGGCCCGATTCGTCGGTAACGGTTCCGGAAACAGTCCGTTGCTGTGCCCCTGTGGCATGCGAAACAACAGGTTCAGTTCCCGGACTCAAACTTTCAGGATACAGCAGGATGTGCCGGTCGAAAATGCTAAACTCAACACTAACACCTGCAAAAACCGTTTTCAACGATTCCTCGATGGTTTTGTCATGGATGTCAACAGTTACTTCACGGCCGAGATCGATAAACCCCGGACTGTAAGCAAACCGGAATTCCGACTGGCTTTCAATCGCATCCAACACTTCGGCCACCTTCGCGTTTCGCATTTCCAGCGAAAGTTTGGTGGTTTGGCTGTACACACTTGCAGACAACTGCATCAGCCCGACTAGCAAGAACAAAAATGTCAATCTCATAATCATTAAACATTTGTTCCAAAATGAGGGTATTTTAACCCCCTTAATTCGGATTTTCTTCATAATTTTACAATGATTTAGTACAACAATTTATTTACCTCTTGCCGGAGGTAAGTAATGCTCCGGAGGTGTTGCCGCACCTCCGGTTTTTTATTACCGTCCGACTTCTCTCATTTTTCTTTTGTCAATATCTATTTTTATTGTTTCATCTGTTTGTTTCACTTTTACCGGAGTAATCCGCTCCATCAGCTTCAGCACATCTTCCAGGGGTTCATTTTCAATGGTGAAGGTGTAACGCAGCTCTTTCACTTCCGGCGCAAGCTCAAATTTCTGGTTGTATCTTTTCTCCAGTCTTCTGACCAAATCCTCGATGGAAAGGTCGTAAATATTTATCACACCCTCCCGCCATGAAGTATATCGTGTAGTGTTCACCATACGGGCTGAATACTGACTGGTTTCCAAATCCACATTGACACGTTCGCCCGGTTTCATCCGGTAAAAATTATCGTTAATGGTGGTATTTATAAGTTCAACTGAACCTTCTTCCAAAACAACCTCTACCGCATTTTCAACATTGAAAGAATTTATATTGAACCGGGTTCCCAGCACTTTAACCTTCAACCCCTCACAGCTAACCAGCATCGGCATAGTTTCATTTCTTTGAACATCGAAATAAGCTTCGCCTGTTAAAGTAAGTTCTCTGTTGTTTGCTGAAAAATAGTTATTGTAGGTAATTTTTGAACCCGAATTGAGCCATACCACAGAACCGTCGGGGAGTTCCACTTTGGAAATCTGTCCGTTATCGGCCAATACACTGGTATATATTTCGGGAAGGGGTTCGGCTTGCCGCATGAAGTAATATGCCATACTGCCCAAACTGATGACAAAAAAGAAGATGGCAGCCACCCTGAAAAACTGTTCCATTTTCCGGGTTTTCTGCCATCTGTTGTAACTTTTTTGTCCCAATGCAGCCTGAAGTTCATGCCAGCTCTCCTCGCCACCACCAGGGAACCGGTTCGATTTCAGGCCATTTTTCCAGTCTAATCTATAACTATTAAAAACTATGCGGTTTTCTTTTTTTCGCAGCCAGTGAAGCAGTTGCTCCAATTCAGCATCGGTAGCACGGCCTTCAAAATATTTACATGCGGTCTCTTTCATTTTAGTTTTTCTATAAGGAGTACAAATTTGAAATAAAAAACCCTACCCTTGACAGTAAAAAAGTTTAAAGTTCACCAGATGAAATGATGCCAGGCATCAAAATCTTCGATTTTATTCCACGGGGTAAAGTTTAAAGTTGAGACCTGTTATATGATACCAAGAGATTGTTTTGATTTCTATATTTTAGCTATTTTAGTATTAACCAATTAAACGCTGACAGGTCTTAAAGACTCTGTCAGGTTCCGGATCCCAGACCTTTCAGCGTTTTTATAACCTGAAAGCGTCTATTTTTTTAAAAAAAAATAACATTGAAATATCATTTTAAATTGTGGAAATATAATTTCAAAACAGGCTCCAAAAACGGGATAAATTTATACACTTATGTTTTGACAGACAGCGGCATCGCCGCTCAATTTTTGTAGCAGGATTACGGTAGCTGGCAGATAAGGTGCATCGCACCAAAACATTTTAACTTCAAAACACAACAACAAATCACAACCAATCTCAATAAATCCCAGTAATCTCTATGAATCACAACCAATCACAATAAATCTCCATCAACCATTCACGCATTCATGCATTCCCGCATTCCCGCATTCAACCCTTGACTCTTTCCCCTCATCCCAGCAACATCGCAATCAACATAACCATCGCCGGATACTTTTTCAACAACTGCCTGCGAATGTGCTTTTTAGCTTTGGCTATCTGTTTTTCCACCATTTTAATGCTGATTCCAAGTTCCGCTGCAACTTCCGTTTGTTTTTTCCCTTCGAGCTTGCATTTTATAAATACTTCCTTCATTTTTGCTGGTAAAGTATTCACGGTTTCCTGAAAGGTTTGAAGGAGCATTTCTTCCAGGCTTTTTTCTTCTTTTTCGGCCAAATCGAGTTGATATAAATACTGAAGTTCTGCAATCTGAAGGTTTTCGAGGGAGATGTTTTCAGAATCGAGTCTTTGGCTTTTTAAAAAGTTCAGGCATTTGTTGCGGATAATAACAAACAAAAAGCTTTCGAGCCGTTTCTTAATGTCAATCGTTTCCCGTTTTTCCCATAAGGTAATGAAGCACTCCTGAATGAGGTCTTCCACTTCATTTTCGTTGGGTATAAACAGTTTACAATACCCTTTCAAACGTGGGTAAAGCAAACGAAAAACCTCTTTAAAAGCGTCCGGATTTCCTTTTTGCAGTTCTCTCTTTGTTTCAATGCTGAACATCGATTCAAAAGTAGATGAAAATCCCGTAAAAAAAAATAAGTGTGGAGCTGGTGGAAGTCGAACAAGATTGATTGTTGCACATAAAATCAGGATCTAAGTGTTAACCGAATCGTTTACCAGTCTGAATATTTCATGAAATTTAATTCAGTTTAATTTGATTTACCACCTTATTTCTCATATATTTCAGCATAATATTTCCCGATCATTGAAATCTCTTCATCTGATAATTCTTCAAAATCGTTTTGTCTTTTTCTTTTGGACAACTTCCCGTCATTTTGATTTAAGATTTTGATTAGTAAATCTACTCTTGTGTCCGGCAGCGTAATAAAGGAATTTATTGCATTGGTTAATCGATCATATTTTTCCAGGTAGTCAATTTCTTCAGGAATAATCCTGTTTATGGTTTCTTCAACGCATTCGTATAGAAATTCTGCCTGAAGTGTTAGATCGAAGTAACGATATATTTGATGGAAACTCACCTTCTATTGCAAATGATGCTTTAGAATCCTTTAGTAACAGAAAAGCCGCTGTCCTTCTTATAAGTTCCTTATCCATTCCTTCGAACCCTTTTTCAATTGATTCCCGGAAATTCGCAGCAATATACTCTTCCAGCTTATCACTTCTTCTTATCAGTGGACAAAATTCAGCAGTTCCCGGCAGGTTATTTTTTACCCGGTGTCGTGTTGAATTAACCGTTGGTCCGGGATATTGAAAGTCTGGATTCACAACTTCCACATAAGTTCCTGTTTTTAAATCAGGAATATCAAGTTTTGTTCCCAGTAACCACTCATAAAGAAACCATACTTTTCTTGAATACTGACCGGTTGGCTCATTCAGAACTGCTTGCCTGATATCTTTTTCACCAATAAGTTGAAATGTGTTTTTAAGAATTAATAAATCAAGGCCTTCATACTTTAAGTGCAAAGAAGATGTGACTAATAAGATTATCGTCTGGTTTGTGTCTTTTGGTAAATACTTGCCACTGTTCTGTATTATATCTTTGGTATTTCTCTGTAATTATGGCAAGTTGTCGGGGCATAGGTAAAAATTTACCTGTGTGTTCCTCTATTTTTTGAAGCATTAATCCATAACCCGCCAACATTCCTTCTTCCGGAAGTGGTCGTCCATGAAAAATGGTTACTTTTTGTGAAAAGTGATTATTCATGCCTTATTAATGTGAAATACAATTACAAAGATAACATGAAATACAATTACTTTGCATGAAAAATAGTTATTTATTGCTTGCACGCATGAAAAACGATTACTGAATTGCGTGATGGATGTATAAAGATTGTAAAATATCATCAATTCCCAAACAACTTAAATGTTTCCTTTTTTGTGGGTGATGAAATGGCCAGTATGCAAATGCCCTTCAGTTTTTTTTTGCATCGGAATTTTTATTTGATTCATACTGTTTATTCAAATTGAACAGCATCGGCGGATACTTCGCTGCCAACGGTAGTAAACGATTGCAGATTTTCATTTCCGGCCGCCGGCAGTAGTTTAATATGTTCGCTGTTTTCTCCGTTTACTGTAATGGTTTTTCCGTCTTCAAACGGATAACCAAGCCCTTTAATTTCAACATTTTTACTGTTGAAAAACTCAATGGCAGTTGGATTATCTGTCAGGAGTTCTACATTTTCAATGGTTACACCGTCGCAATCGATTATGGAAAATCCGTTGTCTGCCACAAGCAGCATGTCTGAAATATGCACATTTTGGAGCGGCATTTCGGGAAGTCCCTGCAGCACCACTGCCTGGCGGGCTCCCTGAACAACCACGTTTTTTATGGAAATATCTTTAAACTGAGGCGTTTCTTCAGTCACGGGTTCTTTTCTTGTAAAATCTTCCAGTTTGCCCGAAGCCATTAATTCCGACACCGACATGCCGCCATAATACAGGTTAAATGAAATGGCAATAGAAGGAATATTTAGCATCCGGATATCTGAAATAAAAATGTCTTCGACCACCCCGCCGCGGCCGCGTGTACTTTTAAACCTCAGCCCCACATCGGTGCCGATAAAGGTACAGCCGGAAACATGCATATTTCGCACACCGCCCGACATTTCGCTGCCAACGGTTACGCCACCATGCCCGTGGTAAACAATGTTGTTGCGAATAACCAGGTTTTCGCACGGAACACCGCGCCGTCGCCCGTCTTCATCTTTGCCTGACTTAATGCAAATGGCATCGTCGCCCACATCGAAATTTGAATTGTAAACCAGCACATTTTTACAAGATTCTATATCTATTCCATCGCCGTTTTGCGAGTACCATGGATTTCTGACGGTGAGGTTACGTACAATCAAATCTTCCACCATCAGCGGATGGATGCACCAGGCCGGAGAATTCTGAAACGTAGGCCCGTCGAAAAGTACCCTTTTGCTGTTTTGAATGCTCACCATTACCGGACGTAAAAAATCCCGGATAGCTTCATATTCTTCTTTGGTTGTCAGTCCGGTGGGAACGTTCATATTGGCAGTTTCGTGTGCTTTTTTGAATTGTTCCGAAGGATACCATTCGTCACCCTTTTCGTTTACCACACCGCCCGAAGCCACCAGTTCTTTCCATTGATTTGCTGTAAGTTTACCTCTTTTTACAAAACGCCATGCATCGCCCGAGCCATCCCAAACACCGTGTCCGGTAAATGCAATATTTTCCACATTTTTCCCGTAAATGGGCGAAATACACCGCCAGGTATCCAGCCCTTCGAAACTGGTTTCAATAACCGGATACAGGTCTTTGTCGGTTGAAAAAACCACCAGCGCTCCCGGTTCGGTGTAAAGTTCCAGATTGCTTTTCAGAATAATGGGACCTGTAAGCCAAATTCCAGCAGGGATAACCACCCGGCCTCCTCCCCTTTGAGATACGGCATTGATGGCATCGGCAAAGGCTTTGCTGTTTAAAACCCGGCCTCCCTCAACAGCACCAAAATCCTTGATATTGACCGAATAGTCAGGAATGACCGGTTCGGCAATGTCAGGCATATCAAATTCAATTCCATCGAACCTGATAATTCCTGCTTCCGGCCTGGTTTCACTTTGGGCACAACCTGTTGTCGTTATTACAATCAGGAACAGGATGGAAGTCAAGTTTCTTACTATCATATCAAATCTGTTATTCTTTTGCATTTCCAACTATTTTTCAGTGTAATCAATTAAAATTCAGTCTTCTGCTCTGTCAATGAATGAATATATACTTCGATGTTGGTAAAGTTTTCATCCAGCGTAAATTTATTGTTATCCGAAGGGTCAAACGGATCGAGGTTGTTTTTCTTTTCCCACTCGTCGGGCATTCCGTCGTTATCGGAATCGGGCAGCGGCTTTTTGCCATTCAGTGAAGGCCACCCTCCCACATCGTTTTGCGAATCGATGATACCGTTTCCACCCTCTTCGTAAGACTGGCCAAACTGTTCCCTTCCGGTTAATGTTTCATCAATAATTCTCAAATCAACGGCATCGCGACTGAGGCTGGCTCCCGCATAACGAATCACCTGTCTGAATGCAGTAACGGCATCGGTTGTAGTAACAGGTGTGCAGGCCACGGGCTCAACAAGTTTCGATTTTGCTTTTGCTTCCTCATCTATATTGTTCCCCTCAACTCCAAAGCGCCAGTTATCGTTTGTTACCTTTTGGTTTCCCTCCATCACATTCCCGCTGATATAAAACCATCCGGCACCCAGTGTATCGGGATTAATATTCTTGTTGTAAAACTCTTGTGTTAAGTCCAGAATCCGGTTTCGTTTGCTTTTTTGTGTAGCAGGCCCGGGCTTAAAATAGTTGTTCACTATATTGTAGTGTCCTTCTTCGCCGCCGTAAATGCTGTTAAATCCCCAGTTATAAATCACGTTATTTCTGATATCGGCTTTTTCGAGATCGGGTCTGCCCGAATAACGCGAACCACATAGCCGTGGGTTCCTGCTGGTGTGATCGCTTAACAGGTTATGGTGAAAGGAAGCATTCATTCCGCCCCAAATTCCTCCGTAACCATGCTCTCCCTTGTGGTGGTCGGCCAAAAACAGACTTTCGCTGAGGATGCACCACTGCAACGTGAAATTTTCGTTGTCGTAAAAAGACGCTACCTCGTCGTTGGCCCAGCTAAAACTGCAGTGGTCGATGATGATATCTTTATTTCTTATTGCCATGATGGCATCCTGTTCTTTGTCTGATTTATCGCCGGGCCTGACACGGAGGCACTGAATGATGACATTATCGGCATCGATGCGGATTCCGTAATTGACCAGGCAAATGCCGTCGCCGGGTGCCGTTTGACCGGCAATGGTGAGGTCACCGTTCTTTATGTGAAGTGTTTTTTCCAGTTCGATGTTTCCCGAGACCCTGAATACCACGATGCGCGGTCCTTCATGTTCAATGGCCTTACGGAGACTTCCGGCTCCTTTGTTGTTGAGGTTATCCACAAAAACAACTTCGCCTCCCCTACCTCCGGCAGTGTACATTCCACCGCCTTCGGCTCCCGGAAATGCGGGAACCTGTGCCTGAAGGGCCCACGAAAAAAACAGAAGGAATATGACCGGAACCGGGTTCTTCATGTAATTTCTATTTCAGCTACATTAATTGCCAAATTCAATTTTACTGTTCACCAGGCTATTCAGATAAATTTCCAGGTTGGTATAATAGGAACTCAAATCATATCCGCCGGCATCCGACGGGTCGTTCGGGTTGAGTCCTTTTTCTGTTTCCCATGCATCGGGCATACCGTCATTGTCCGAATCGACGGGTGCTTCTCCTGCTGCCAGCTCGGGCCAACCGCCCACGGTGCCCTGTGTATCGATAATTCCGAGTCCGGCGCCCCAGCTTCCGCCAAAGGTTGCCGTTCCGTTGGCCGTTTCTTCCACAATACGTTCGTCAACGGCGTCGCGCCAAATGCTGGCGCCGGCGTGTTCCAGCACCTTTTCATACGCTTCTTGGGGCGAGGTAAATTCCACTTCGGTTATATCGAAAGGTGTGGCAACTTTCAGCGACTCCTTATCGCCGCCGCTTTTCAGGTCGAAGCCCAGCCAGTTATCGGCTGTTACGTCTTCAAAGCCGTCCACATAATTCCCATTCAGGTAGAATTTTCCATACGCCCCTTCGTAATATGCTTCAAATATGCGGTTTCGGTTGCTTTTGGTTGCAGGTCCTGCTTTGTAGTAGTTATTGATGATGTTGTATTCACCCCCTTCGCCACCATAGGCAGAGTTGCTTCCCCAGTTGTAAATCACATTATTTACCATTTCGGCCTTTTCCCGTTCTATTCCGTCGCGAACGCCGTAAAATCGAGGGTTCCGGCTTTTGTGATGCGCCAGTAGGTTATGATGAAAAGAGGCATTGTATCCTCCCCACAGTCCGCCATAACCGTGCGCCCCTTTTCCGTGAACCGATTCGTTCAGACTTTCGGCAATAATGTTCCACTGCAAGGTAAAATTTTCATTGTCGTAAAACGAGGCACACTCATCGGTGCACCAGCTCATGCTGCAATGGTCGATGATGATGTCTTTTTGCCTGCGCCCCCAGATGGCGTCGCCCTCGTAAGCTTTTTCATCACCCATACGAAACCGCAAAAACCGGATAATTACATTATCGGCAGCAACACGAACAGAATAATTTGCCAGTGTAATGCCGCCTCCCGGAGCCGATTGGCCTGCAATGGTAAGGTCGCCATTATTTATCCTTAATTCAGAATTCAGAAAAATAGTACCCGAAACTGCAAATACAATGGTGCGAGTCCCTTCTTTATTGACTGCCCAGCGCAGGGTTCCCTCGGATGTATTATCCTCGAGCGAACTCACCACATAAACATCACCGCCCCGTCCTCCGGTAGTAAACATACCGCCACCCTGAGCACCTGGAAAAGCAGGCACATTGTCCGGGGTAACCCCATTGTCATCATCGCCGCCATTATCATCGTCGTCATCATTTCCGGGGTCTTCGGTTGCAGGGTCACCCGGTCCGGGAATGGGGTCATCTTTTTCGCAACCCGCAAAAATGCCTGCCGCAAGTGCAGCAAAAAGCAGGAAAATTATTTTTCTGTTCATATTTAAAATCTTAAGGATACTTACCGGGATTTCTGCAACCGGGCAAATCCTGATTCTTTTTCAAAATTAATAAAACCGGAGACATGCACACTACACGTCTCCGGCAGAAGAGATTAATTCACCCAGCGCGGATCGCCCATCGGACGACCACCCTGGCCTGAATTTCTTATGGGTGAATTAAAGTCGATGCTAAAATCACCGGCCTCGGGATCACCTGCAAACGGACTTTGCGTATCATCAGTGAGCGTATTCGGACCGTTCAGTTCATCGTCGCTTAAATTTACTGCATTGTGGTAGTAATTGTAATCCAATACCGGGAAACCGGTAGCCGGGTCGTTTACCACATATTCTGCTTCCCCCATTTCAGAAAATACATTGTTACTGAGGGTTACTTTATTTCCGAGGGTGCGGATATACAGAATACGGTTTGCGGGTGTAGCCACTTTATAAAAGGTGCAGTTTTCAATAAGAATTTCCTGTCCCTCCAGTCCTGCTATATTGTCGCAACGCAGAAAATGGCGGGTGTTACTCGACTTTGTGAAAGTTGTATTTGTAATTACAAATTCATTCACCGCACAACTCCTGAAATCGAGAAATTCGTTATTTCCCGAAGTTACATCTTCAATGTAACAGCCATCGATGGTTATTGTGGCAACTGAGCCACCACTGGTTCCGCGAATCAGCGAACGATCGTAATTTTTCACCACACAATTTTTCAGGGTCAGTTCTTCGGCAACCGTATTTCCATTAATCCTCAACACATAGCTTTCTCTGCTGGTTTCATCCAGATTACCTTCTTCATCAACCGTAAATCCGGAGAATTCGATGTCCTGAAAGAGATAAGTTCCCGGTCCGTCGATATCTATCAACAGATGGATAATGGGTTTATCAGCGGCATTGAATGCTTTCAGTGCTGTTGATTTTGTAAGGGTAACCGCTCCAGAGCTCTGCGTGTAGTCACCGGGCATGAGCACAAAAACGCCGCCGCCTTCGGTGGTCAGTATTTCACGCAAATCATCTTCCGGATAAACAACAGTGGCGCCACTGATGTCGATCAGTGTTTTGAAAACAGCCACTCCGCGGCGTATTTCACCATTGAAAATGGCTGCCGTGTAATTGGTTTCGCCATCGAGCCCTTCGCAGAGTTTTTCTCCGGCGACTTTTTCAGCTTCTGTTATCTCAAATTCGGCAGGAATGCCACTTTCCGAAGTAATTACAATATGCGTAACCACTTTGGAAGGATCCCATGTTATTCTTACGTCGGTGGCGCCAATATCGTCGCCAGCTATCTGGTAAAGAATGTTTTCAGTAGGAGTAACAAAAGTGAGTTCGGCAAATTGTGAATTGAATTGCTCCTCTTCCGACAATGCTTTCACCCTGACCGAATACCGGCTTCCGCCTTCCAAATCGGGAATGGTGATTTTGGCAGCCTGAACAGAAGAAAAAGATTCTACCAGGTTTTCAAACTGAAGGCTGTCTTTACTCAGGTCAACGTCGTATCCACTGGCGCCGCGAATAGGCAGCCAGGTTATCTCAACGGTTGTGCCGTCGAAGTTTGTGGAAAGCTCCACCGGTCTGAACAGGCGAACCCTTTCCATCACTTCATCGTCTTCTTTGCACGAGGGCATCAGAATCAGAACCCCTAATGCAAGTAAAAATAAATATTTGAATGCTTTCACTATCATGATTTCAGCTTTTATTGATTAAAATCCATAGTCGTTGGTAAATGCGCCGTTGGCATCGTCGATTACAGGTTGCGCAATGGGCAGCAAATGCCGCTCGGGATGTTGATCGAGACCTGACGACATCAGGTTAAGCCAGTCGATAAAGCTTTGTTTATTGCTGTCGCTAAGGCCGGGCAGCCATTCCACACGGCTGTACCCGGGCAGATTGGTGTCTCCCCAGTCATCGTCGAGGTTCAGTGCCGAAAAATCGAGGTCTTCCGGATCATCGTTTCGATACATAAAATAAAGGTAGTCGGGCAGATGTTCGTAGGGTGTTTCACCGTAAACCATTTTCCGGTTCAGTTCACGCGCTTCTGTAATCTTCTCATGAAGCATGTTCCAGCGAACCAAATCGTATTTTCGAATGCTTTCGCCGCCCAGTTCAAGAGCGCGTTCGTCAACTATGGCGTTAAAAAAGTCGTTCTTGCTTCCCAGTCCGTTCACATAGTTTTCCACCTTTTCGGCATGTACCTCCACCGGAAAAGCCCTGCGACGAACCTCTTTAAGAGCCTCCTTCGCCATAGCGGTAGGGCCGTTCAGTTCATTTTCAGCTTCGGCAAACATCAGTAACACATCTGAGTAGCGCATCAACGTCCAGTTAACGCCGGTAAGCAGTTTGTTGCCGGCATTGCGGTTGGCTGCAATGTAGGCATCGGACATCCATTTAACCGACCATTTGGCAATGCGGTACTGCGAGGGGTCGGTATAAATTTCCATGCGTCCCTGGTTGTCGTATTTATAGAAAGCCACCGCCAGAAACCTGCGGCTGTCGTCCGGATCGAATGAATACAGGTAGTGGGGCAGTGTCAGGGCTCCTCCCTGTGTACCCCGACCGTATTTCGGACTGGTGTCGAACCTCACACCAATATAATAACCGGCTTCACCACTGCGGGTCATTCCATGACCAACCTCAAACAGGTTTTCGTAGTATTGTCTGTCGGGTTGCAGCTGATTCTGGCGCATAAACACATCTTTATAGGAAGGATTTAATCCGTGTACACCCTGCTCCATAATCTCCAGGCACCGGGTACGTGCCATTTCATAATATGCCTGGTGATTGGACCCTCTTTCCATGGTATTCGATTGGGCACGCAAAGAGTAACCCCCTCGGAAAAGGGCTATTCGCGCCATCAAACCTTTCACAAAACCTTTTGAAATCCTTTCCGGTGTTCCCGCTTCGTGCTGGTTTATCCACGGAACATATTGTTCTGCTTCCTGAAGGTCTTCAAGAATGGCTTCAAGAATAATATCCCTGTCGGTTTTTCCCAAAAAGAAATTGGAACCATCGGGTTGGGTAGGTTCTGTTTTGAAAGGTACATCGCCCCAGTTGCGCACCAGCTCGAAATAAAAAAGTGCGCGCAGGGTAAGCGCTTCGCCGTAATAAGTCCACATTTTTCTTATGCTTTCTTCATCATCGCTGTTCATCATGGGACTATTGGGTACTTCGGTAATGAGCATATTGGCTCTTTCAATGGCCCGGTAAAGCGCATTCCATGGTCGTGCAATCTCGTTATTTCCCGGCGTTGCCAGGTAATTGCCAACTCCGCGCCGGCCATTATCACCGTAATCGCCCGAGCCAAATGCCACCACCTCGATATCCGAATTCAGAGCAGCATAGTAGGGTAATTTTTGCGAATACATTTCATCGAGTGTCATGAGCGAATAGATGCCGTAAAGGGCATTCAACGTAAATGCAGGATTGGAGAAAACCACATCGGTGGTATAACTCGATTGGGTTTCGGTTTCAAGGAATTCATCGCTGCAGTTTGTAAACAGCACCATGCCGAAAACCATTGTCAGTATATAGATTAATTTTGTTTTCATTATCGTTGTTTTTTAGAAAGTTACATTTACACCGGCAATAATGGAACGGCTTCTCGGATAAGCAGAGTAATCGACCCCGGGGGTAAGAGGTGTTGAGCGGCGTGTATCCACCTCGGGATCGTATCCCGAGTAGTTGGTAAGAACAAAGAGGTTGTATCCGGTTACATAAAACCGCAGCCTTTCAACAAAAGCCCTCGAAGTGAGTGACTGAGGCAGGGTGTAACCCAATGTAAGATTGTTAAGCCGAAGGAACGAACCGTCTTCTATTGCCCACGAATGGAGCACCACGCGGCTCATCATCGGATGCCACATGGTTACGTTCTGGTTCAGTGCAGCAAGTCCTTCCGGACTATACACAAATTCACCGGTTTCGCGGTTAATGGTAGTAAACCGGTCTTCCCATTTCATCATATCCATAAGGTTTCCGTAAAGCCGGGTGTCGGGAAACGAAGTGAATTCCAGTTTGTTGGCATTGTAAATGTCGTTACCGTACACCCAGTTGAAAAAGGCAGAAAAATCGAGCCCTTTGTAGGTTGCGGTAAGATTGAACCCGCCGGTATGTTTCGGGTTGGCATTTCCAATAATGGTGCGGTCTTCATCGGGATTAATAACAGTTCCTTCTCCCGAAAGCTTTTTAAATCTGAGGGTTCCGGGACCGAAAAAACGGGCGCCTATGAGCGCACTATTGTCGGGCACACCGGGTTTCAGGGTGTATGATTCGGTTTCAGAGTCATAGTCGAAATCGTCGTATCGGTACATGCCATCGGTAACATAACCCCACATTTGTCCGACGGGCTGGCCCTCCTGCAACAGGTAATCGCCGGTAGGCCCTGACGAACTGCCATACCATCCGGAACTTTGAAGCGACATTTTTACGTCGCCCAGTTCTTCCACCTTGTTCACATTAAATGCAATATTGAATGAAGCATTCAGTGAGAAATCGCGGGTTTGAACCAGGTAGCCGTCCAATGAAAGCTCGATACCTTTATTTGAAGTTTCGCCAATGTTTTGCATTTGGTAATCGTACCCGGTGTTGCTGGGTATGTTGGCGCGAATCAGCAAATCGCGTGTATTGTTAAGATAGGCGTCGATGGTACCGTTAACGCGCGAATTAAAAAGTCCGAAATCGAGCCCCACGTTTCTTGTATAGGTCGTTTCCCAGCGCAAATCGGGATTTGCTATCGTAGTGCCCGGAACAAGCTGATTTTGCAGGTTTTCGTCGATATAGTATGGTTTATTTCCATCGCTGGTGGTATAAAGCATCTTCCACATATCGTCTCCAATTCTGTTGTTTCCTGCTGTTCCGTAGCTGGCGCGCAGTTTCAGGTTCGACAGAAAATCAGCTCCCTGCAAAAACGATTCTTCGGAAAGCCTCCAGGCTACAGCTGCCGACGGGAAATAACCCCAGCGGTTGCCGGCTGCAAATTTGCTCGAACCATCGGCACGAAAGGTAAAGGTTGCCAGAAAACGTTCCTGAATGTTATAGTTCAACCGTCCGAAAAAGGATGAAAGCCTGTTTTCGGGTGAAATATAGGAAACGGTGGGTTGCGGAGTCCCCAGGTTCAGCATGGACAGAGCAGCATTCTGGTCCACATCGTTGGGAAAAAACCGCGACTCCATTTCAATCCGTTTGGTTTTAAAAGAATAAATCTCCTGTCCGAGTAAAACGGTCAGGTCGTGCCCGGGAAAAAGGTCGCTTTTGGCATACGACAAGGTGTTGGCAACACGCTGTGTCAGCCCTTCGCGGGTTTCCACATTCACCATGGGTGTACCTCCACTGTTGTTTTTCGACTGTGAGGTGGAAGGGCCGTAAAACCGGTCGTCGCGACGGTTCTCGAACTCAACGCCCCAGTCGCTTTTAAGAACAAGCCCGTCGATTAATTCGAAACTTGCTCCGGCATTGAAGGTCATATTTTTCCGGTCGGAACTTCTGTAATCGTCGTTTACCACATCTACCGGATTGTAAAGCTGGCTGGCAGCTTCCATGTCGGTATCGAAATCCACCGCTTCGAGAAACTCCTGCAGACCCCGCACCGGCGAATATTTAATGGCATGTTTCAACCGGCTGTTGGTTGACGAACCTTCGGTAGAAGTTCCGGCGCCGGTTACATTGGTGTCGGCAAACCGGGTGTTGAAATCGAGCGTAACCCGGTCGGAAACCTTAGTGTTTAACCTCAAATTGATGTTATTTCTGACATACCCCGACCCCAGCATGATGCCCTGATCGTCGGTACGCGTCATACTCAGGTTATACCTGGTGCGGCTCGAACCTCCGGTAACACTGGCATTGTGGTATTGCGTAACAGCCTCGCGGCCAAAAATTTCCTCCTGCCAGTCGGACCCCTTTTGTGCTTTGTAAAGTTCCAAATCGCCAAAAACGCCGTAATAGCGCTGGAAGTTGCGTGCCGTGTTGCCGCTTTCACCTGCCAGTTCGTACTGCCACAATACGTATTCGTATGGACTGAGTACATCCAGCGTACTGGCAATTTGTTTCACTCCGTAATACATGTTATAATTAACACTCACATCTCCTTCCACCCCGTCTTTTGTGGTAATAATAATTACCCCGTTGGCGCCGCGCGCACCATAAATGGCTGTTGAAGATGCATCTTTCAGCACATCGATGGAAGCAATATCGGTGGGAGCAATATCGCTTATACTGCTCACCGGAAATCCATCGACAATGTACAACGGAGAGTTGTCCTGGGTAATGGAACCACCACCACGCACACGAATTTTAATTTCAGCATCGGGCGAACCTTCTGTTGTTGTAATCTGCACCCCGGCAAGTCTTCCTGTCAAAGCCTGCGCAGTAGATGCAACAGGAATATCCTGCAAACTTTCGCCCGAAACAGATGAAACAGAGCCTGTAAGGTCTCTTTTCCTTACTGTTCCGTACCCAATGGCAACCACCTCGTCAATTCCAAACGAAGTCATTTCCATTGCCACATTAACTACAGACCGTCCGTTTAAAGGAACTTCCTGCTCTGAAAAGCCAATAAAACGAAACTCAAGAACATCTGTTTGAATGTTGTTTACATTAATACGGTAATTGCCATCGACATCAGAAATGGTACCGGTTGTTGTACCCTTAATCACAATATTAACGCCGGGCAACGCTTCTCCTGTTTCGCTGTCAGTTACCTTACCTGTTACTGTTTGCTGCTGTGCGGTAACAGTAAAAGCAAAAAGCAACTGCGCAAATACCAGAAAAGCAAGCCAATGGAGATTTCTCCACTGGCTTTTTCTGTTATCACTCTTCATATTTACCATACTTTTAAAATTAGGTTTGATACTATAAATTTTATAAAATAATTATTCACTACTCACCCGTTTTAATCTCAAATTATAAAATCAAATTCAATAGTAAAATAAGGGCTGCAATAAGAATCACCACCGAGACAATAATCATCCGGTTTGTCTTTTTCAGGTTTTTTTGAATTTTATCCATTTTTCCTCATTTTGCATTGTGCAATTTACCTATTTGCCCATGCACCACCGCTGCAATTATTCCCATACACTAACGCAAGGCTTCCCCATAGGGGAAATAATTCCCATTATGCGGGATTTTCGTGCATAAAGAGTGAATTTTCGGCAAACATCGAAAAAAACAGTTGAAATAAGTAGCCTGGAAAAGAAAAGGTAAGCCGGAAGTTACGGATGAACGGACGCCTCATTTTCAGCCGATTTAGCTACAAATTCGCTGGCACTCATCCCGTATTCGCGCTTAAAGCATTTTCTGAAATGCGACAAATCTTTAAACCCGACGGCATAAGCTATTTCAGAAATATTCATCTTATTTTGCACCAGCAGTTGCTCTGCTCTTTTCAACCGGATGTTCCGTATGAATTCTTTCACAGTCATATCGGTAAGTGCATGAAGCTTCCGGTAGAGCTGCATACGGCTCACGCCTACCTGTTCTGAAAAACTTTCAATATCGAGCCCGGCATTGGAAATGTTTTCCTCAACAACCTGTATGGCTTTCTGCAGGAATCGTTCGTCGGGCGAAGTAATGACTACATTTTTAGGTTCGAGTACCATCGTTCCGCTGAATTTCTCTTTTAACGACTCGCGAATGGAAAGCATATTTTCCACTTTTGCCTGCAGCACGGAAAGATCAAAAGGCTTGGTAATATAGTCGTCGGCACCGGTGGTAATACCTTTTATTTCGTGTTCTTTTGAATGAAGTGCAGTAAGCAGCAATACCGGAATATGGGAAGTTCGCTCATCATTTTTAACCCGCTCACATAATTCATATCCATTCATGTTGGGCATAATTACATCGCTGATAATGATGTCGGGGATGATTTCCAGTGCCTTTTCCCACCCCTCTTCTCCGTTTCTGGCTTCCGCAATACGAAACGAAGAATTGAAATGCCCCGCAACAAACTGTCTTACATCGGCATTATCTTCAACCACCAGCATAATTTTTGAGGGTGTATCCTCACCGGCAACAGTCTCAAATTCAGGCTTCGCCGCTATTGCAATAACCTTCTGCTGCTCTTTTGCATCCGGTTCTGCCGGTTTTAAAGCCATCTGAATGTAAGGTATTCTGAATGTAAAACGGGTACCTTTTCCCTGCTTGCTGGAAACAAAAATCTTCCCTTTGTGCAGGTTTACCAACTCTTTCACCAGCGCCAGTCCAATGCCGGTACCGGAGTCTTTGGCTTCATCATCGCTTTGAAAAAACCGCTGGAAAATTTTATTCAGATTGTTTACCGGTATTCCCCTGCCGGTATCCCGAACAACTATCTCCACAAACTGCTTCTCTTTTTCTGTCGAAGAAAAATCGTCGTCATCAGTATCAAATACCAGAGAAAGGTTTACAGAAATTCTTCCGCCCGGGCCGGTGAATTTAAAAGCGTTGGAAAGCAGGTTATTCAGAATTTTCTCCATCTTATCGGGGTCGAATGCAGTATAGAGCTGTTTTTTGAGTGTATTGAACGACAATTTCACCTGTTTCTCCATCGCCAAATCGTTGAATGAATAGACGATGGTTCTTACATATTCCACAATATCGCCTTCGTTAAGCTCCAGTTTCAGGTTACCGGCTTCCAGCTTTCTGAAATCGAGCAACTGACTGATAAGCCTGTCGAGGTTTTTGGCGTTGCGGCTTACCAGTTTCAGGTTTTCCTTTATCTCTTCCCCCGACATATCGCGGGATAAGATTTTTTCCAGTGGTCCGATAATCAGGGTGAGCGGTGTGCGTATTTCATGAGAAATATTGGTAAAAAACTTCAGTTTCATCATGTCGAGTTCATGCAGTTTTCGGGCATTAGCCCTCTCCATAATCAACTGGTTTTTAATTTTTTCACGATTCACAATAAATTTCAGCAACATATAAATCATTGCAATAATGAAAACGAAAAGTAACAACAGAAACCAGGTGGTTTTCCAGAAAGGAGGAAGAATGGTTATTTTCAGTTGCACCTCACTGCCGGCATCCGGCATTCCCGGAATCACACGTTTTATCTTCAACACATAATCGCCGGGGTTCAGGTTAGTAAATGTAGCTGTCCGGTTGGTTCCGGGTTCGTTCCAGTTTCGGTTAAAGCCCTCAAGCATATACGAATAGAGATTTTTATCGCTGTTAACAAAATTAAGCGCGGCAAACTCTATGGTAAACATATTCTGGTCGTAATTCAACACCAGATGCCCGGTTTCGGAAATGCTTTTTTGAAGTACCGATTTTTTATTGTTGCCAATAAGAACCGATTTGTTGAATATTTTTAAATCGGTAAGCACAATGGGAACATCGGTATCTTCGGTGAGCACTTCGGAGGGATCGAACAAATTGAATCCGGCCACCGAACCGAACAACATTTGCCCATCGTTGGTTTTCATGGCAGCCCCATAACAAAACTGATTGTTACTCAGGCCGTCTTTACTGGTAAAGTTTCGAAAAAATTCTTCGACGGGATTAAATTTCGACAATCCGTTGGTGGTGCTAATCCACAAATTATAGTTCCGGTCTTCCAGAATGCAGAGGGCCTGGTTGTTTGCCAGTCCATCATTCTCATTGTAATATTTCAGGGCGCCATTTTCAGCCGAATACAGTGCAATGCCATTATCGATGGTAGCAATCCAAATACGGTTTCTTGAATCTTCATACATTGCCCGGGTATGGCCTGCAAACCTGTTGATGGTATTCAGCTCGGGGTTGTAAACAATCACTTCTTCGAGGCTGCCCATCCATAAATTGCCCTTTGAGTCGGGCTCTATCCACGAAACCTGGTTGTCGCCGTTCAATTGCGGAAAATGCTCAAACAAATTGGTTTGCCGGTTATACTTGTCCACTCCTCCCGAGGTGGCCACCCAAATATCGTTGTTTCGGTCGAGACAAAAATCCCAAACCCGGTTGTCGGATAAAGAACCGGCTTTCCCGGGTTCATGTTTGAAGTGTTTTATTTCCCTGTTTTTTAAATTGATAACATCAATTCCTCCCAAAAAAGTTCCCACCCAGAGATTTCCTCTTCTATCATCCAAAAAAGCCTTGATGCAATTCTGCGAGATGGAATTCCTGTTGTTTTCCCGCGCAACCAGGTACTCGTATTTTCCCGATTCAGGATTGAGAATATTAATTCCACCATCTTCGGTGCCAATCCATATTTTTCCTTCATTGTCAATCCAAAACGCATAAATAATACTACTGTTCAGGTAGTTGTCATCACCGGGAAGTGCACCAAAATGATGAAAAACCTGTTTGCTTTTTGCCAGCAGATTAAGCCCGCCGCGTGTGCCGATCCAGGTTTCTCCGCGGGCATCGTTTAAAACCGAAAGTACCGAATTGTTGGAAATGCTGCGTGGGTCGCGTTCATCGTGTCTGTAAAAGCCGGTTACCCCTCTTTCTTTTGAGTAGGCGTATAAACCGCCGCGTGTGCCAATCCAGTATTCGCCAAAAACACCTTTTGAAACGGCGCGTACAGTTTCGGTCCGGTTTAGCCGTGGCTCAAGGATTACGGGCACAACCGAGTGATCGTCGGGAGAAACAAGAAACAGGCCTGCCGAGTATGTTCCAACCCAAAGCATCCCTTCGCCGTCAAGGTAAATTTCCCATATTTCCTTATTTTGATAGGAATCGAACGGCAACTGGAAACTGGCCATTTGATTGTTACGCGGATTGTAATAATACAGGCCGTTGTTGGTTCCTGCCCAAAGTATTCCATGGGTATCGAACTGCAGGTTGCGCACAAAACTCCCTTCGAATTTTTCCTGTCCGCTTACCTGCTCCGTTTTCACCACCGAAAGATTTCCGAGGGTATCAAAAACCATGATGTTAAAATCGGTTCCGAGATAGAAATTTCCCGCTTCGTCCTCTACAATGTCATTCACCGAAACATCTACTACATGATATCCGTTCATTTTTTTAAACGGATGGGAAAAAATTTCTTTTTCACGATTGAAGATATTCAGGCCTCCGTTTTCGGTGCCAACCAGCAAATTACCGTTACGGTCTTCTTTAATCACTCTGACCAGATTTCCGTTCAGGCTGTTACTGTCGGACGGATCGGGTAAAAAATTCACAAAGGAATATCCATCGAAGCGGCTCAGTCCCTGACTGGTACCAACCCAAACCCAGCCTTTACTGTCCTGATAAATGCACTGAATCTGGTTGTTGGGAAGTCCGTTCTCCTGTGTGTAAATATCGAATGTCAATTCAGAAAAGGAAGCTTGTGCAACGGAACAAACCATAAGCAGCGCCTCTGCCAGCAATACCCCAAGGTGATTTCCTTTCCACTGTTTGATTCTCATCCAAAATTCCATTGCACACGTTCTAACGTTCAAAATTCAAATTTATGTTTTATTTACATACGAAAGGAAACGAACCGGTCAACAAATTGAAAACCGGAAATCTGTCAATGGAGATCTCCGGTTTAAATATATAATACCATTTCAACTAACCCTCTCAGAAACCAAGTTGTGAAGGCAACCAAAGACTGATTTGCGGGAAGTAGGTAACCAGCAGCAGTACCACAACCATGGCAATGAACATGGGTATCAAAGGTTTTACTACTTTATCGATACTTAGCCCCGCCACGCTGCAACCGATAAACAAAACCGAACCGACAGGTGGCGTGCAAAGCCCCACACTCAGGTTAAGCACCATAATAATTCCAAAATGAATGGGATCTATGCCAATGGATGTTACAATGGGCAGGAAAATAGGTGTAAAGATGAGTACCGCCGGTGTCATGTCCATAAAAATACCTACAAAAAGCAACAACATATTAATTATCAGTAAAATCATAAACGGATTACTGGTAAGTGAAAGCAAGCCTTCGCTCACATTTTGCGGAATATTTTCGTAAGCCATTATCCACGACAAGCCCAAACAGGTTGCTACCAAAAGCATCACAATTCCGGTGGTTTTCACCGAACGGAGAATGATATCAGGCAAATGCCTGATTTTGACTTCGCCATAAATAAATGCTAAAATCAGGGAATACAAAACGGCAATGGCCGAAGCTTCAGTAGCTGTAAAATAACCGGCTACAATCCCGCCAATTACTATCACCAGCATCATTAAACTCGGAATGGCATCCAGAAACTTTTTCGTTCCTTCAAGTGCTTTTTCCTTGTTGTTTTTGGTTCTTATAAATCCCCAAACAGCAATCCCGGCAAGAATTACGTAAAGAAAAATCCGGTTTACCAAAGGTGAAAGATTTGCCCTTGAAAACGATACCCCCTGGTATAGAAGCACGAGTCCAATTGCAATCATTGAAACCACACCAAGTGCTTTTACCGCTGCCTTTGTTCCTTTTTTCCTGTAAATGAGCATGGTAACTGCAGTTATAATGATTCCCAGACCAGTTAGAATTCCGGGCATGTATCCGGCAAGGAAAAGTGCGGTGATGGAAACACCGCCACTGGCCAATGAGTAAACAATGAGAATATTACTGGGCGGAATGGACAAACCGGTTGTAGCCGAAGTGATATTTACTGCTGCACTAAAATTCTCGGGGTATCCCTCTTTTTTCATTTCGGGTTGCATGATGCTGCCAATGGCCGAAGCCGAAGCTGCTGCCGAACCGGAAATGGCACCGAAAAGCATGTTGGCCAGCACATTTACCATAGCCACTCCGCCGGGAATACCGCCTACCAAAACACGGGCAAAATCGATGAGCCGAATGGCTATTCCCCCACTGTTCATAATATTTCCAGCCAAAATAAAGAAGGGTATGGCCAGGAGGGCAAAACTGTTGAGCCCGGTTCCCATTCGCTGTGAAAATGTGGTAAGTGCAGGTATCATATCGATACTAACCAACATGGTCAGTATTCCTGAAATTCCAATACTAAATGCTATGGGAACACCTATTATAAGTAAAATAATAAAACTAAAAACGAGTACAAATACTTCAAGAAATTCCATAGTTGTTAGTTTTTCCGGTTAGCTTTAACCATGTTAATCATATTGTCAATATCGAAATAAGCGATAAGAATGCCGCTCACTGGCATAACGAGGTAAACAAAACCAAGTGGTATTCCCAGGGCTGAAGATTTTACCGAAAGAAGAAACCGCGTGTAAACCAGAGAGGCTCCACCTATGATAAGAACTGTGATAGCAAAAATGATGATTATAACGCTGATAAACATTTCAAGTCTGAATTTTCGCTCAGGGGAGCTTCGCTGTATGAGCAAATCGATGGCGAGGTGTTCGCGTTTGCCGGCCACATAAGCCGCGCCGAACATTCCCACCCAAATAAGCAGGTACCCGGCAAGCTCATCGGTGTAGCTGCTGGGATCATTTAAAACGTACCGGCTGAATACCTGCCACAATACATCAATTACCAGCACACTCATTAAAAAAACGAGGAACCATTCTAAAGTTTTGTCAACAATCTTTCGTAAAGTCATGGTACTAAATTTTATTCAACTGCCTGTATTCTTTTAATATATGAATAGATAATCTCATTGTCCCGATAAGTTTCCAAAAAGGGTTGTACCTTTTGAATGAAAGGCTCTTTGTCGGGCCGGTTGATTTGAACACCGGCTTTCTGAACTTCTTCCATTGATTTTTCCTCCGATTCGGCCCATAATTTTCGCTGCAAAACAGCCGACTCGTCGGCAGCCTGCTGAATCCACTTTTGTTCCTGTTCTGAAAGTTTATCCCAAACTACCTGACTGATAACCAACACATCGGGAATTGTCGTGTGTTCATCAAGCGAATAATACTTACAAACTTCATAATGCCTCGATGTGTACAAACTTGGTGGATTATTCTCTGCGCCGTCAACCACTCCGCTTTGCAAAGCGGTATAAAGTTCTCCCCACGAAATGGGAGTGGCCGATCCTCCAAGAGCTCTGACCATTCCAACCGCTGTTACACTGTTCATCACCCTTATTTTCATTCCGGCCAAATCATCGGGATGATTAATGGGCTTGGCAATGGTATAAAAACTTCGCGAACCGGCATCATAATAGCAAAGTCCGCGCAATCTTTTATCCGCTGTACTGAGCAATAGATCCTGACCGATTTCCCCATCGAAAACCTTAAAGGCGTGTTCTTTGGACCTGAAAATGTAAGGTAATCCGAAAACCTTGTAATCTTCCACAAAACTCTCCATTACAGCAGCAGACACTTTGGTTATAGCCAGACTGCCAATTTGCAAAAGTTCCACACACTGTTGTTCCGAACCGAGTTGCTCTGCCGGGTAGATATCAATAGTCATCTTTCCGTCAGACAATTCGCTGGTCCTCTGCGCCATAAACATCATGGCCTCGTGAACCGGATGGTCGGTTGGAAGACCGTGTGCCAGTTTCAGTTCGGTTTTATCTTCGGGGCCAACGCACGAGAGATTTGCCCCAAAAAAAAGAATCCCTAAAAAATGAACTAATTTATTATACTTCATTCGTTTACAGTTGATTATTTTTTATACTTACTGATAATTTCCAGTGCTTCTTCACATTTTTGCGTAATGTATGAATAATTTTCATTTGCCAAAACCTCTTTTGGGAACAATTTCGAGCCCATTCCCACACAGGTAACGCCGGCTTCAAACCATGCTCTCAGATTTTCTTCGGTGGGCGAAACTCCGCCGGTAGGCATAATACTGCTCCACGGCATAGGTCCTTTTACCGCTTTCACAAAGCCGGGGCCGCCAACCTCCGAGCCGGGGAAAATCTTCACAACTTCGGCGCCCAGTTCATGCGCGCGACCAATTTCGGTAACCGTTCCGCAACCCGGACTCCAGGCAATTTTTCGTTTGTTGCACACCCGGGCAGTTGCTTCGTCAACAAGTGGTGAAACGATAAAGTTGGCGCCCAATGCAATATACATAGCGGCAGTGCCTTCGTCAATCACCGAGCCTACGCCCATTATCATTTCGGGGCATTCCTGTTGCGCCCACTTGTTCAATTCTGCAAAAACAAGGGTGGCAAAATCGCCGCGATTGGTAAACTCAAATAAACGAACGCCCCCGTCGTAACAGGCTTTTACCACTTTCTTGCATACCTCAGTATTGGCATGGTAAAACACCGGAACCATGCCGGTTTCCTTCATTTTTAACGCTACTTCTATTCTTGTAAATCGTGCCATACCTAATTAATGAAAAATTAAAAATTGTCAATTAAAAATTATCAATGGGAACTGAGAAAATGAAATCAAATGTTTTATTTCAAGTTCAAATTGTTTCTGGTTGAGGATGCAATTTTGCCCAGAATATTTTTTAATTCTCCTGATTCAGTTATAAGATAAACTAATTCAACCTTTAAGTCGCCCTCAAAATCAAGAGTTGCATTTGTCAACCTCAGCCAATAATTGCTTTCACGCATTTCTTTTAACGAAATATCGATTTTAAACAGAAAATCCTGTTTTGAATATGCGGCTTGTGCCTCCTCATAATTTGCACCGGACGATGAAGATGATTTGCAAAGTTGATACCGGATGTTATTTATTTCAGGTTCATCCGGAAGTTGTCTAAGAAACTTGATTACCCTGACTGCAAACTGAAACAATCTTTCTGCTAAATCAATATCCATTTTCTTCAATTTTTAATTTTACATTTCTAATTTTTAATTGATTACCGTGCTACCCTACCGGAGGCATCGCCGCCCATTAGTTTTTCCACTTCGTCAACGGTAACCTGGTTAAAGTCGCCGTAAACGGTATGTTTCAGGCAGGATGCGGCAACTGCAAAATTCAGTGCTTTCTGGCTGTCGCCTTCATAGGTTAACAAACCGTATATGAGGCCGCCCATAAATGAATCGCCGCCACCTACACGGTCAACAATGTGCGTGATTTGGTAAGTTGGAGCTTCGTACAGATTTTTACCGTCCCAAAGCACACCCGACCAGGTATTGTGGTTGGCATTTACCGAACCACGCAACGTAGTTATAACTTTTTTGCATCGTGGGAAACGCTCCATAATCTGTTTGGAAACAGACTTATAAGCAGCACCTTCCACATGTCCGCCCGTTACATCCACCCCCTCGGGTTTAATTCCCAGAACTTTTTCGGCATCCTCCTCATTTCCGAGAATAATGTCGGTTCCGGCAACCAGTTCGGGCATTACTTCGCCTGCTGTTTTACCGTATTTCCAGAGGTTTTTGCGGTAGTTTAAATCGCACGAAACGGTAACGCCGAGTTCGTTGGCTTTTTTAATGGCTTCCAGACAAACATCGGCAGCGTTTTGCGAAATGGCCGGAGTAATGCCGGTCCAGTGAAACCAGGTGGCGCCGTCAAAAACAGCATCCCAGTCAATCATTCCTTGTTCAATTTCTGAAACGGCTGAATGGGCGCGGTCGTAAACAACCTTGCTTCCACGACTCACTGCTCCGGTTTCCAAAAAGTAAATACCAAGGCGTTCGCCGCCCCACACAATGTTGTCGGTACCAACGCCGTGTTTGCGCAAATCCATCATACAGGCGCGACCAATATCGTTTTCAGGCAGGCGTGTAACAAAGTCAACCGGAATGCCATAATTGGCAAGGGAAACAGCCACGTTAGCCTCTCCTCCGCCAAAGGTTGCAGTCAGCTCATTGCTTTGTGAAAAACGCATGTATCCGGGGGTAGCCAGGCGTAACATGATCTCGCCAAACGTAACTACTTTTTTCTTCATCGGGCTCAATTTAAATTGAAATTGCAATCGATTGCAAATATACTATTCTGTCGGAAACCGCAAAGTTTTCAAACATGTTATTCAAAATTAAAATAGGCTTTTGCGTTATTGAAACAGATGTTTTCAACCATTTGCCCCAGCAGTTCCATATCATTGGGAATTTCTCCGTTTTCCACATCGTTTCCAATTAAATTGCATAGCGTTCTGCGGAAATATTCATGTCTGGGATAAGATAAAAAGCTTCTGGAATCGGTGAGCATACCCACGAAACGGCTGAGTAATCCGAGATTCGATAAGGCATCCATCTGTTTCTCCATACCGTCTTTCTGGTCGAGAAACCACCAGCCTGAGCCAAACTGCATTTTACCCGGCACCGAGCCATCCTGGAAATTACCAATCATAGTGGCAATCAGCTCGTTATCGCGCGGGTTCAGGTTATACAAAATGGTTTTGGCCAGTTTGTTTTCCATGTCCAGTTTGTCCAGAAACTTCGACAGGGGACGAGCAACCTCAAAGTCGCCAATTGAATCGAGTCCGGTGTCGGGTCCCAGTTGTTTGAAAAGGCGTGTGCTGTTATTACGCAATGCTCCCAGGTGAAACTGCTGCGCCCAGCCGCGGGAGTGGTCCATAATACCAAATTCGTACAACATGCACGATTTAAACTTTAATATTTCCAGTTTGGTTAAATCATTTTCACCCCTGATTTTCTCAAAAATATCACGGATTTCTTTTTCTGTATAATCTTCGGCAATGGCCGTTTCCAGGCCGTGATCAGACAACCGGCAACCATTTTCATGGAAAAACCCGTGACGGCTGTCGATGGCATCCATAAAAGTGGAGTAACTGTCGATGGAAATTCCGGAAACTTCAGCCAGTTTATCCACATACAGATTAAAGGTTCCGGTATTTTCCACAGTCATGGCTTTGTCTGGCCGCCAGGCTGGCAAAACGGATACTTCAAAACCGCTGGCTTTTATCTGGCGGTGATTTTCCAGTGAATCCACCGGGTCGTCGGTTGTGCAGATCGTGTGCACATTGGCCATGCGAATAATGTTTCGCACTGAATATTCCGGTGTTTGCAGTTTGGCATTGCATTCGTCCCAAATCTCTTTGGCTGAGGACGGGTTTAAAATTTTATCAATTCCAAAAAACCGTTTTAATTCCAGATGTGTCCAGTGATAAAGCGGATTTCGGAGTGTATTTGGAACCGTTTCTGCCCACTTCTCAAATTTTTCCCAGTCGGAAGCATCACCGGTACAGAATCGTTCGTCAACACCATTGGCACGCATGGCCCGCCATTTGTAATGGTCGCCATAAAGCCAGATTTGGGTAATGTTTTCAAACTGCCTGTCTTCAGCAATATCTTTTGGCGGAATGTGGCAATGGTAATCGAAAACAGGCATTTTTGCTGCGTGCTGGTGGTATAATTTCTGTGCCGTTTCGGTTTGCAGCAGAAAATTTTCATCCATAAATTTTTTCATCGTTCTTTGGTTTTCTGTTGTGTTCTAAATGCCTGAGTGTTGAATAACAAACCACAACAGGCATTTAGGACACATAGGTTCTATAAATTGAATAATCTTTTTAGATGGCGGTCGTAAATGTTTTCTTCCACGCAACGCCCAACCACTTCGGCATAATTTTTTAAAAGCCCGGTATAATTTTCACCCATTTCGGCAGCTACTTTATAGCCAACATGAATCAACTGCCTGAAATTGGGATTGTAATCGTGGTGTCCGGGAATGTGGCGCAATGTATTGGCAAATTTTTCGCCTGTCCAGCCGGCAACAACTTCAGGTGGCGGAAGCTGCGCATCGTCGATGTCAATTACGTCAGCGTAAGGGGCACACAATTCTTCCTTGCGTTCCAGTGCACGGGCGTAAATGGCATTGGCCACCAGCAATCCCTCTTCACCCGAAATTGCAAGACCAATCACCTCTTCGAGCCAGGTTGTTCCGGCAGTTTTAACATGAAGGCCTTTATCGTGTTTTTTTATGATTTCGGCCATAACGGGATAAATGGTGAATTTATCGGAACCGGAATGAACGCTCAATTTCAGATTTTCAGGAAGACCAAAAGCTTTAACGGCGTAATCAATTACCAGCACATCCTGCTCAAATTCTTTGGCAAACTGATCAACATCCCCAACATAGTCCACCCCTTTGTTAAACCGCCCGGTAAATTTCGGAGCAATGGTTTCAGCCGGAATGTTTTCATCGGCAATCATTTTTAAAATAAAAAACATATCAACCGGCGTTTGAGGCGCTTCCACCTCGTCCATGGAAACCTCGGTCACAAAATTGCCTGCACCTTTTTTGGCTTCAATGTGGCGGTAGATTTTCCCGGCCTCTTTTATTGCAGCCAGGAACTTTCCGGCTACTTCATCCAACAGAGCATCAGAAATTTGAATTTTTTCGGTTATTCCGGGGATATTTACCTCCGACCCCAGCGAAGCGCAGGATTTTTTAAATGCAGCAATATCTTCGCGGGATGATTCATTTCCGATGTACATGGCCACGTCGAGCGTAAAAAAGTCGGCGTTGTTGATAAACCGGTCCACATTGGACAGGTTAATGTGGTCGGCATCTACAAAATAAGGTTTGTTCCAGCCCAGCTTTTGTACCGCAGCATCGGCTTCCTCCCTGGTTCCTTTCGGTTCTGAATGAATGGTGTTGTGTTCGCGGTTCGATTTATTCCAGACAGGTGAAACTTCCACCCGTTTTTCACTGGCTTTTATTATAGCCCGCAACTGGGCTTCTCCCTGATGATTAAAGCGGTCTCCCACCCCAAAACTATACTTTTCAAGCTTCATAAATTAATATTAGAATTTTTTGATTTTAAATGAATTTTCGTTTCCGTGTACGAACACGAAAGTAGGGATATATTTTAAATTTTCAAAAAAAATCGTGATGATCCGGAAATTTTTTGATTGAAATACAGCAAAAGCACGAATTGAAAGCCAGCTGTCTATCGGAAATCCAGCAATACCTTCAAATATTTCGCCTTTTCTTTCTGCAACATTTCAAACGCTTTTTGAATTTCCGAACCGGGCATTACTCCTGAAATCAAAGCATCGGGCTTCAGGTTCCCGGCGTTCAAATGCTCAATTACCTCAGAAAACTCACCATCGCTTACACGCGAAGTAATTATCTGGCCCTCTTTCCAAATCAATTCCTTAAAAACCACCGGCGAAGGCTCATCGCCCAGTCCCAGCACACAAACTTTACCACCACCGCGCAAACTTTGCACAGCACTTCGTACCGGTGTATAAACGCCTTCGATTTCTTCGGCATGTCCAACGGCTTCAAATGCAATGTCAACACCTTTGCCTCCGGTATGCCGTTTAATTGCCTCTACCGGATTTTCTTTTTTGGGATTAATCCCGATAACATTTTCATAAAATTTTTCAGCTATTTGCAAACGGTTCTCCAGCGGATCGACCATAAAAATGGTTCCGTTGGTTTTGGTGCGCGCAGCCTGAAGAATGACCTGCCCTACCCTGCCTGCGCCCCATATAGCAAGAGTATCTCCATCCCTGGTTTCAGCCCGGTTGTTGGCATGAAACCCGATAGCATAAATTTCTACCAATGCCACATACTTATCGGGCAGGTGTTGTGCAGTTTTAAAAAGCATGTGCGGAGGCACCGAAATGTATTCGGCAAAACCGCCATCCATATCAATCCCAAGCAGCTTTAAACTGGTACAGGCCGGGTAATGCCTGCGCCGGCAGGCCAGACATTCGCCGCACCAGATAATGGGATCGATGGCCACTTTTTCGCCTGGTTCAAACCCGGAAACACCGCTGCCCATCTCGGCAACCACCCCGCCCATTTCGTGTCCGGGAATAAACGGCACCGGTGTCCGCGGATGAAAATCGCCAGGGAAAATATGCATATCGCTACCACAAATACTGGCATACCGAATACGCACCAATACCTCGCCTGATTTCACTTTCGGGGTCTCAACCTCTTTCCACACAAAATGATTGTAGGATTCCAAAACTGCTGCTTTCATACCATTCACTTTTATCTGAATGCCCAAAATACAATTTATTTTTTTAAAAAATAATGGGTTTAATGTGCTTGAAATTTCAAGGAAAAGGATACTTTTGAAAAAAATTAAAAACATAAATAAATTTCAAAAATAAATTTCAAAACAATGAAAAATCTGTTGTCCGCAATTTTTACTCTGCTATTTCTGAACACAGTAGTCAGTTCTGTTCATGCACAGGAAAAAGAGTCTCCCGATTGGGAAAACCCGGCCATGTTTAATCAAAACAAAGAAAAACCCCGTACTTCTTTCATTCCATTTCGTACGGTGGAAGAAGCGCTCAATCTGAAAAAAAACCAGTCGGTATTTTACAAAAATCTGAACGGGAAATGGAGATTCAACTGGGTGCGCAAGCCCGCCGATCGTCCGGTTGACTTTTACAAACCGGATTACGATGTTTCGGGCTGGGATGAAATCGCGGTGCCGTCGAACTGGGAAATTCAGGGTTACGGTATTCCCATATACGTGAATCACCAGTACGAATTTGCCGATTACAAAGCTCCGGTTTCGGATGAAATGGAGTTCATCGATAACATTTATCCGGCCAACCCGGGCAAAGTTCCACACGACTACAATCCGGTGGGTTCATACCGCACCACCTTTACCGTTCCCGAAAGCTGGGACGGACGGCAGGTTTTTATTCAGTTCGGAGCAGTAAAATCAGCTTTTTACCTGTGGATTAACGGTCAAAAGGTGGGGTACAGCCAGGGAAGCAAAACGCCGGCCGAATGGGACATTACCGATTACCTGACAGAGGGTAAAAATGTGCTGGCTGCCGAAGTGTATCGCTGGTCGGATGGTTCGTACCTCGAATGCCAGGATTTCTGGCGGATTAGCGGCATCAAACGCGATGTTTTTCTTTACTCATCTCCCAA
Source organism: uncultured Mariniphaga sp. (assembly GCA_964559175.1). GTDB lineage: Bacteria > Bacteroidota > Bacteroidia > Bacteroidales > Prolixibacteraceae > Mariniphaga. Next base: position 43,007 of record CAZLGT010000032.1, read on the forward strand.
AGTCCGTATCCGCGATTTCTTCGCTAAAACCGACCTCGATGCAGAATACAAAAACGCTACGCTGGAACTGGATGTAGAATTGAAAAACCATACTGAGAGACTGCGCTCAGGAAATTATACGGTTGAATTTCAGCTGTTTGACAACAACCAACAACTGATTATCAACGACTCTCAGGAGGCACAAATAAATCGAAAGGAGGAGTTGAAAATCACTTTTTCCAATGAAGTTGAAAATCCAAAAAAATGGACAGCCGAAACACCCAATCTCTACACCCTCGTAATCATTTTGAAAAATGAAGCCGGGAAAACCGTTGAAACGGTAAGCCACCGCATCGGATTCCGCAAAATTGAAATCATCAATACCCTTTTTACAGTGAACGGAGTTCCGGTTCTGATAAAAGGCGTAAACCGTCACGAACACAACCAATACACCGGTCATGTGATTTCGGAAGAACAGATGATTGAAGAAATTAAACTGATGAAGCAGTTCAACATCAATGCAGTGCGCAACAGCCATTACCCGGCTCACGAGCGATTTTACGAATTGTGCGACGAGTACGGTTTGTACATTACCGACGAAGCCAACATCGAATCGCACGGCATGTACTACGGCGACCATTCGCTGGCAAAAAAGCCGGAATGGACTGCCGCACATGTCGATCGCATGATGCGCATGGTGGAGCGTACTAAAAACCATCCGTCGGTAGTGGTTTGGTCGATGGGAAATGAAGCCGGCGACGGCGTTGTTTTCACTGCCGGTTACAAAGCCATAAAAGAACGCGACCCTTCACGACCAATCCACTATGAACGGGCCATTATGGGCGAAAACACCGATATTTTCTGTCCACAGTATCCGGGTGTTCAAACCCTTGAAAATTATGCTTCGGAATGGCGCCCCAAAACCATGATTGCCAGTGAATATTCGCATGCCATGGGCAACAGCAACGGCAACCTGGTGGATTTATGGGAGGTGATTTACCGCGAAGGGAACGACCAGTTGCAGGGAGGTTATATCTGGGACTGGATTGACCAGGCGCTCGTAAAAACCGATGAAAACGGCACTGAATTCCGGGCCTACGGAGGAGATTACGGCGAAGGAATGCCCAGCGATGAGAATTTCGTGTGCAACGGCATTATTTCTGCCGACCTCACACCCCAACCTGCCATGTGGGAGGTTAAATATGCTTATCAGTATGTTCGGTTTGAAGAAGTTCGTACCGGCTATAAAATTTACAATTTCCACGATTTCGTTGACCTAAGTGACTATGAAATCAGCTGGAAGGTTTCGGGCAACGGCAAAGAGCTCTACTCCGGCGTTCTGGAAAATTTCAACATCGAGCCACAATCCAGCAGAATAATCAACCCTCCTTTTCCCAATTTCACCCCGGAACCCGGTGTGGAATATTTCATCGACTTTTCGGTGACGCTGAAAATAGCCAAACCTTTCAGGCCGGCCGGATTCGAAGTGGCCCACGACCAGTTTAAATTCGACATGTTTGTTCCGGAACAGAATGAGGTACAGGAATACGATGTTCTTAAACTGACAGAAACAGGTACCCTGATGGAAGTTACCGGCATCAACTTTATCATCAGATTCGATAAAAATGCCGGCACGCTGGCATCGTACGAAATGAATGGCATAGAACTGCTGCAAAAAGGACCGCAGGTGAATTTCTGGCGTCCGCTAAACGATAACGACAAGGGCAGCAATATGATTGATCGCCTGGGAGTCTGGCGTGAAGTTACAAACGATGCTGTGCCTGCTGCGGTTGAAAGTTTGCAGCCTGATCCCGGGAAAGTTGTAATTACAACACGTTTCAATCACGAAAAAGTGAATTCAAAACAATCGGTAACCTACACCATTCTGGGTAACGGAACCATTGAGGTGAATACCCAACTGGAAACGGGTGAGAACGAATTACCCGACCTGCCGCGGTTTGGATTAAAATGGGAATTACCGGTAAATTTCGACAACCTGGGATATTTTGGTCGCGGACCACACGAAAATTATGTGGACCGAAACCGAAGTGCCTTTGTGGGCAACTATTCCGGCAAAGTGGCCGACCAGTATTTCAACTACGTGCGCCCCCAGGAAAACGGTTACAAAACCGATGTGCGGTGGTTTGAACTTCGCAATGAAAACAGGGTGGGAATCCGCGTTTCGGGCTTGCCGCTGGTTGGATTTTCAGCACTGCACAACCCCATTGAAGATTTCGATATGATGGATGGCGACGATTTTCGCCATACCAGTGACATTGTTAAAAAGAACGGAGTTTTTGTGACCTGTGACCTTAAAATGATGGGGGTTGCCGGCGACAACTCGTGGGGAGCACGCCCTTACCGGAAATATTCCGTTCCGGCAAAGGATTATGAGTTCGGATTTTCCATTCAGCCGGTATTCTGAGAATTATTGAGCGGGTGGTTTGACAACTGCCAAACACCCGCTCAATAAAATCTATTTGAGAAGATTCCTGAGCCCCTCTCCAATTTTATTCAGGTTTTCCTGTAAATTATCCCTGGTCGATTTTTTCACTTCTTCGGTAATCATTTTGCGGGCTTCCTCCAAATCAATTCGCATTTCCGGTTTTCCAACCGGTCCGCTTAAGACCACCGATGCCGGAATAAGCTGAATCCGTTCCTGCCCGGGTAAAACACTCAGAATGTTTTGAATATCGTTACCAAAAGCATCGCGCTGCACGTTAAAATCGAGACGCATATCAATCAGGTTTTCCGTATTCAGGTTTCCTGCAATGGTTGTTTCCTGTCCGGCAATACGGGTGGTGAACGGCTTCAGCAGAATGGTGCCGTTTTCCACCTCCACAAATGCACGAAAATCCTCAACGGAAACATTATTTAACCGTTCTGATTTCAAAATTCCTTTTAACTGACCGAACATGGGCGATTCGATAATCTGCAGGTTTTCGGTACTGAACAAACCGCTTCCGTCGATAGTAGTGGCCAAGAGTCCAAACCCCGGACTCAGTTGTCCGTTCACTTTCAGACTGGAATTGAATTTTCCCTGGCTTTGTCTTGCAATGGGAATCATTCGCTGAACGCCTGGCAATGTTTTGTATGCCTCCGGAATATCAATATCAGCCAGGTTGAAATCGAAATCGAAAAACGGTTTATTTTCTTCCGTGTTTTCATACGAACCGGTCAGTTTCAGTTCGCCTCCGAGCAACTGCATGTTCAGTCCGTCGAGTACAAGTTTGCCGTCGCGGGCAGTAATTAAACCGTTCACATCGGTAATGGGCAGCCGTTCAAAAATTACTTGCTGAATGTTTGACTGAAATGTAAAATCAAGGTTTTTGGGCACGTCGAACACCAGCACCTCTTCCTCTTCTTCTGCACTTGGAGCAACTACAGCAGTCTGCTCCTGACCCTCGGGGCTTTCCTTCACAATCTGCAAACGAAGCAACTCATTCAAATTCACAAGAGAAGAATTAAGCTGGAGGTTTCCTGCCAAAGTACCGTCTTTCAATACGTAATTGAGGTAATTGGTAACCCTTCCCGACAACCGAAAATCGCTTTGACCGATATTGACATTCATCCCGCTCAAACTCACTGCCTGCGGTGTAAATGTGAGTTGTCCCTCCGGAACAATCACCCGCTGGGTTAGCGACGGACTCTCATACACAAACCGGGTAAGCTTTACAATTCCATCGGACTGAATTCTGTCGTATTGTTCATTTTCTATGGCTGAATAACTGCCTTTGACCTTCAGATTCATATCCAAAACCCCTGAAACATAAACACTGTCGAGGTGCAATGCATTTTTCAAATCATCAAGATCAATCTTTCCTATAATATTTCCATCGAACCAGGGGTCTGAATCGAGGTTTTTGAGGAACAGCGACAAATCAACAGGACTGTTATTGACCTCTGCATGTACCTTTTTAATATTAATCCCGGCCAAATCAATAATTCCCTGTGGCTTGGCAACCGATACATCGGCCGAAATATTATTAATATCATCGATTAATCCGGCATATTTCAGGTTTCCGTTTGCTAAATCCATTTTCAGGTCAAATGCAGGATAATCTTCTTCGCTGTAAACACCTTTAACCGATCCCGATACATTTGCCGTCCCGTTTATCTGAAGGTCTTTCATATTTAAAGTATAACCGGAAATGGTTAAAGTGTCAAGAGGAATGGCATTTTTCACATCATGGAAATTAATTCTTCCTGAAAAATTTCCTTCCATGTAAGGTTTTGAAACCAGGTCTTTTATAAAAAGGGATAAAGCTAAAGGGTTATCTTTTACCTCGGCATGCATTTTTTTAATATTAACCTCTGTTAAATCCAGCAATCCCTGAGGTTTGGATACAGAAACGTCAGCCGAGATGTTTTTAATTTCTTCCGGCATACCGGTATAGTGAAGATTTCCATCGGCTACATCCAGTTTCAGGTCGAATGCAGGATAATCTTCCTCAAAATAAAACCCCTTTACTGTACCTGAAATGGTTGCCGTACCATTGGTTTGAATGTCTTTCAGGTATTCTTCGTAATCGGGCGGAACCAGGGCCAGAAAATTATCGAACCCCGATTCTTTGGTCTGAATCTGCAAATCGAAAAACATACTGTCGTTGGGCATTTGAATCAAACCAAGTACTTCCAGCGGAAGACGGTTAACCAGCAGTTCGTTTTCCTGAATTTCAATGTCCATTTTATCGTAATCCACGTTCAGCACAGTGCGGGTTTCCACGGAGGTATTTGAAATGTAATTCACACCTGCATAGTTCAGTAAAAACTTTGCAACCGTCCCTTCGGCCAGCAATTGTGCAGATGTTCCGTACATTTTTCCTGAAATGTCGGTGTCAATGTCATCAAGCTTCAGCAACATATCCATTTCCCGGTCTTCATATATAAAATTTGCCTTAATAATTTCAATTTTCTCGAGCTGAAGCACCAGACCATCTTCTTCTGTGTCGCCGGCTACTGAAGGAACCGGTCCAGCAACCTCCTCCGATTCCAGCATGAGGTCCCAGTTGACATTGCCGGTTGGCCCGACTACAAGTTTAAGCACCGGACGGTCGAGTATAATTTCCTCAATCCCAATGTTATCTTTGTTGAATAACTGCCGTAATGCAGTTTTTGTGCGCAACGAGGGAACGGTAAAAATAGTATCCTTTTGAAATTCGCCTTTACCAACCACCAAAACATCGGTTAATTCAAGCGTTACTTTGGGGAAACTGCGCAGCAGCGACAGTTTCAGGTCGGCAAATTTCACTTCGGCATTTACATTTTTGTTGATGGTGGTTTTCGCCTTTTCAATCAATGTTTGCTTAAAAAACAGCGGTATGGCCGCCAAAGTGGCTACCAGTAAAACCACAATTATTCCGATAATAATGAGTATTTTTTTCATGTTCTTTTCGTTTTTCAATATAACTAACGCCGGCAACTTTCTAAAATGATGCCATTTTTCAAAATTATAGAAAACAAGATTAATTTAGTGGGAATAAGTGTTAAAGAGTGATAATCTTCAATTATCTGGTGATAATTTCCAATCCTTCAATTCTGCCAAAATGTTTAGAATTAAGTGTCGCTAATTTAAATCCTTTGGAAATCGCACATGCAGCAACCATTAAATCAGGAATATCAATTTGTTTACTGATTTTTTTTAATTGCCTGTCAATCTCAATTGCTTTCTTATTAGCAAAGGAATCAAAAGGAATTGAAATTACTTTTTTGAAAAATTCATTCCAAAACAGATCCTTTTCCTTGTCACTTCCAATATAAACTTCAAACTCGGTAATTGTTGAAACGGCAAATTCCTCATATCTGCCAGCCAACTCAAAAAAGAAACTTTTTGATTTATCCTTTTTTCGGTAAAAATCAATAAGTACCGATGTGTCGAGACAAATCATAGTGTTCTCCATTGATTCATCTTTTTCCTGTTTTCTTTAAATTGCTTGTAGTGTAAGTCAGACATTACAGGCCCCTTCAACAAAAACTTTTGAAATTCAGTTTTTTCAATCTGTTTTTTTTCGGTTTCTGTGTCAGTTAATTCAGCTTTTATCCTGCTCTTCTGATGTGCAGGCAATTTTTTTATAACCTGAATTAACTGGTCAATATTTAAATCTACTGTAAGTTGCATAATCACAATTTTATACAAATTTATGAAAAATCTCCGAATTACGGATTTAGTATTGCACCGCGTAAAATCCGAAGCGCTGTTTGGCTCGAACGGATGATATTTCGTTCGCGGTTATCGCCAAACACAAATTTTTCGACAACTGTTTTACCGGGACCATCTACTGCAATCCAAACCGTACCCACCGGTTTTTCTTCTGTTCCGCCGGTTGGACCAGCAATACCGGAAGTTGCCACAGAAAAGTCTGCGTTCATTTTGCGACGAACACCTTCTGCCATTTCGCGGACTACCTGTTCACTTACCGCCCCATGTTTTTGAAGCGAATCTGCCGAAACACTGAGCAGGTTTTGCTTTATTTCGTTGGAATAGGTTGTTACACCTCCTTTGTACCAGCCCGAACTTCCGGGAACCGATGTAATGAGATGCGAGATGTAACCACCCGTGCAACTTTCAGCTACGGCAAGCGTTTGGCCTTTTCCCAGCAACATTCTTCCAATCACCTCAGCCAAAGTTTCGTTATCGAAGCCAAAAATATGGTCGGGGATGAGTTGCTTCAGGCGTTCGATTTCATCCTGTACCTGGCTTTTCAGTTCATCTAAATTATTGCCAATGGCAGACAACCGCAATCGCACCGACATGGGATTGGGCAAATAAGCCAGCTTAATGTTTTTGGGCAGCGAGGTTTCCCAGTTTTCAATTCGCTGGGCCAGCATCGACTCAGGCAGTCCCTGCGTTTGAATCGTTTTGTGAAAAATAGCTTTGGTTTTCCCGTTGTTTTGCAGTCTGGGAAGTAGTTCATGCTCCACAAGATACTTCATTTCGAACGGAACCCCGGGCACAGAAACAAAAATGGTATCGTTTTTTTCGAACCACAAGCCCGGTGCAGTACCTGCTTTGTTGGGCAAAACCGTACAAGCCCCGGGAACCAATGCCTGGTCGCGGTTTAACCTGTTCAAATCGATGTTCCGGTTTTTAAACCGCTGTTTGATATGTTCAAACGTGGGCTCATGAAACACCATTTTCGTATTGAAATATTCGCAGAGCACGTGTTTGGTAATATCGTCTTTGGTAGGTCCAAGTCCACCTGTCAGAATGACCAAATCCACCTTTCCTTCTGCATTTTTTAACGCTTCTTTAATATGTTTGGCATCGTCGTGAACCGAGGTAATTTGATAAATTTCAATTCCACTCAGATTAAATTGTTCGGCAATCCAGGCTGAATTGGTATCGATTATCTGTCCGATAAGGATTTCATCGCCTATGGTAATAATTTCTGCTTTCATTTTTATTGAGTTTTCTCGCAAAGGCGCAAAGACACGAAGGTATTATTTTTCAAACTTTTTTAAATACCTCAATCGTTCCAACAATGGCGGATGCGAATAGTTGAAAAAAACGTACCGTGGATGCGGAGTCAGGTTGCTCAGGTTTTTTTGCGAGAGTTTTTTCAGGGCAGATGCCAGCGGTTCAGGTTTAAAATTTTGTGCGGCAAACGCATCTGCCTGGTATTCATTTTTCCGGGAAAGCATATTCATAAAAATTCCTAAAACGAACGATACCGGCGAGTATAAAATCCCGAAAGCAATCAACCCGATATGGAAGTTTGGTTCTTCTACTCCGAGTGCCTTGCTCAGATGCGGACTATCAATTAACAGCGAGAAGATAAACAGTACAATCCCGGTTTGTATCAGCGAAATGAACAACCCCTGTGTAACGTGTTTCATTTTATAATGGCCGATTTCGTGGGCCAGCACCGCTACAATTTCATCGGTTTCCATTTCTTCAATCAACGTGTCATACAGCACAATCCGCTTTTTTGCACCGAGCCCGGTAAAATAGGCATTGGCTTTTGTGGAGCGTTTGGAACCGTTAATTACAAAAATATTGTCGAGTCTAAATCCTACCTTTTCTGAAAATTGCTGAATGGCAGTGCGCAGTTCGCCCTCTTCCAGCGGTGTTTGTTTGTTAAACAACGGCACAATGAGGTTGGAATAGAACATGGCCATAAAAATGCTGAATGCAGCCACAACTGCCCAGGCGTAAATCCAGAACATGTTCTGAGTTTTCTGGTAAATAAAAATAATAAGCGCCAGCAATCCTCCGCCGATAATGGCTCCCAACAGCCAGCCTTTCACCTGGTCGAGCATAAAGGTTTTGGGTGTGATTTTGTTGAAACCGTACTTTTCTTCAATCACAAATGTGTCGTAAACCGAAAAAGGAATGTTGATGATATCGGATGCGAACATGATGATACCAAAAAATAGAAGTGCCGCCAGAATGGCATGAGAGGCAATATTCCATGCGATGCTGTCAACAAAAGCAAAACCGTAAAAGGCAAACATGGCGAGTATAACCAAAAAACTGAAAGTTCCGGTGATCATTCCAAACCGGTGATTTTCCTTTTGATAAGCCTGCTGTCTGGCATATTTTTCCTCATTGTAAATTCCCTTTAATTCATCGGGGAGTTTGACACCCATCCGTTTGGTATTCAAATATTCCAGGTAATTTTCAAAAAGAAAATCGAGAACAAGAATGACAATAATTATCCAAAATATTATTTCGTGCATGATGTATTTCTTATCGACAGCAAAGATAATAAACGCGTGGCGCAATTTCCGGATTGCGCATTTTTTTATAAGCAATTCGTAGTTTTGAAAACGATTGGTTGGCGTGATTTCCGAATCGCTCATTTATGATGATGAGCAGTTCTCTAATCAGCAGTTCGCCCGCCTGCCTGTCCGTCCGAATTAAAATGGAGGCGGAAATGACTTAGTCGGGCAGAGAAACCGCTGTACCAAAAAAAAGTGTGGCTGACAGAAAAACTGCCAGCCACACTTCAGGATTAGTCAACCTCACATTTTGAGTAAGTGAATGCCCTGCTTCTCTTTACCGGCCAATAACCACCGATTTGCTGCGGACTTCGCCTTCGGAATAAAGCACGACTCGGTACATCCCACCTGCCAAATCACGGGCATGGATTTCCATATTATGCACTCCCGGCCAGTTTTCTTCTGTCCGCAGTACACGGATGGTTTGTCCCATCGGGTTTACCAGCCTGATTTCCACATCCTGCTGGTCGCCGGTAGCATACGTCACCCGGAACGAGCCATTCGACGGATTAGGATACAGATTGATAAACTCAAACATTTTCCCCGAAACTTCTCCCGGAGTTATCACCGACGAGATTACCGAATCGGGATTAGTCAAATCAATTTCACCATCGAAAATCACGTTGCCCGCTTCGCTGATTAACGCCATGCCCAATTTCGGAAGTCCTCCTTTTAACACCAGGTTAAACCTCGGAGCATTTCCTGAACCCGGCCTGTAGGGACAGGTCAGTTCAAAAAAGGCACTGTGCCGCGACATGTAACTGTATAATGTGGGAATGCCATCCCCGTCATCATCGGGATCGAGCGGATCGATAATTCCCGGTGTGGGGTCTGGGCCCGTATCGTCACAATCACCTGCACCGCCAATGGCGAAGAACTCGGCGCCGCTATCCAAATCTTCTTCGTTTGCAAACCCAAACGACACATACTTGATTCTTTCTTCCAGAGGTTCGGTCATTTCAGGGTTTACCGAAACGGCTACCAGCTTGCTTTCCACTCCAAGCTGCGCCGGTTCCCACGGACTAACCACAATGGGGTTTCCGTTCCAGTTAAATTCGTAACAACATACCGTACCATCACATTTGGTAATGCAGATGGTTATTTTCCCCTTGTAGTTGAACGCCGACAAGGAGAACAACATCTCATTTTCAGCCTGCGGGCTGAGTGAACCCGATGAAGGAATGGATGTGGAAGTCCAGCTCTGACCAGAGGCCGTTCCATCGATAATTAATGAGCCGGTAGTGAAATTACCGGCAGGTGACGAGCTGATTTCAACCGAGCAAATCGGGTTGGACGGATCAGGGTTGAGAATTTCAAAAGTGCCGGTGTATTTATTAAAGAACGGCCATGAACGTTGTAACTTAAAATCGACAACCGGACAGCAGTCGGAAGCAGGTGGCTCCGGCGCTTTGCAGTCCATCTCAATACGCTTCTCACATTTCTCGCCATTTGCGAAATACGACACATAACTGATATACACA
>CAZLGT010000032.1:53287-59127 GCA_964559175.1 uncultured Mariniphaga sp.
CCAAATCGGGATCCTGGTAAATATCTACCATCACATTTTCACAACATGTTGGCTCCGGCGCTTTGCAGTCCATCTCAACACGCTTCTCACATTTCTCGCCATTTGCGAAATACGACACATAACTGATATACACAACGCCTGTTGAATCAGGTGTTACACAGGTAACCAAATCGGCAGTGGTTGAATTCGTATCGAATGTGAAACTGCTTTGTCCTGCAAATCCTGACGAAAGTGAAGTACCGTTTAATGTGGCAGCGGAGAAAGTTCCGTTATGGATGCTGACAACAACTGAATCGGTCTCACACTCTGAAACAAACTGTGCGCAACATTCACCCAAATCGGGATCCTGGTAAATATCTACCATCACATTTTCACAACATGTTGGCTCGGAAACATGGCAATCCATTTGCATTTTTTCTTCACACACTTCTCCGTTGGTATAATAAACCGTGTAACTGACAGAAACCGATCCGGTAGAGTCAGGCTCAACACAAGTAGTCATATCAACTGCACACTGTGCTGCATCAAATGTGTAAGAACTTTCTCCAACATAATCGCCGGGCAGATTGCCACAATTCCAGTTGACAGAAGAGAAGGTACCGTTTGTAATGTTCACAACCACCGAATCCACTTCACATCCGGCAGTAAGACGTACGCAACATACACTTTGGCCAGCTGCATCTTCGTAGATGTGTTCCAAACGCAAACTGTCGCAACAGGAAGATGCCTGAAGTGAATCTGCGGTAAGACATACCGGCGGAGCAGCGATGGGTGTTAGTGCAACTGATTGTGCAGTACCATTAAGAAGGAAACTGGCAGTTGAAACGGCGGCAAAGTCGTTGCAGGAAGTTTCCTGCAGTGTGGCATTTGCAGGCACTGTAACATCAAAATCCTCGCGTAAATTCAAACCCGGAGCCAGTGCAAATGTACCATAATCCATTCGTATGTTTTGCCCGGAAGAACCCCCTGCCCAGCTTGAAGTAGTACAGCCGGCATTTAATCCAAAGTCGGGAAGACAAATGTTTTGACCGGCAGCATAACTTAACGATGCAGATGGCGCAGTTCCTGAAGGTGATAAAGAAGTTGAATGTGTACCGGAATTAACATAGGTTACACCAAACTGACTTCCACGTGAAGTATTTCTGTCAAGTACCAGCCAATCATCGGTTCCGTCGTTCATGGCAAGAAGGTCAACCAAACTTACCGAAGTTACCGGAACATTCGATGTGTTTTTGTAATTCAGCCGAAAACGGGCAGTTCCACCGGCGCCTACTGTTGCAGAGGAAGCAAAATTGTTGCCGTTGTCGCTGCTCACCTGTTTTTCCACTTCCTGACCAAAACTGGCTACTACCAGAACGTTTGCCGTATTGGAAGTAACTGCTGAAACCAGATTACCACCCGATATTTCATAATTGTTTGGCGTTACTCCCGGCATAGCCAGGCTGTCCACCATCACATCAAATTCGATAAAATGATAAGGCAGTGTCCAGGTACCGTAATATCCGCAGGAGCCCACATAAAACAGTTGACAATCAGAAGCAATGTCGGGCAGCGACCAGGAGAGATTGTTTCCGCTATGGTTGGATGTTACCCCACTCCATGCTGTTGCTCCAGAAGGTAATGCGCCCCCTCCCGAGCAGGATGGATTGAAATTATTTGCAACATAGTAGGTTTCATTTCCCACATAACTGAAATTACTGTGTAGCATATCCTGAATGGTTGCTCCGGTAATATCGGCGCTGCCAATGTTCTGCACACGCAAACGGAAACGCAGGATATCGCCCGGCTCGTAGCTGTCGTCGGGCGAACATACTTCTTTTAAAACACAGGGCTTTGGTTCACCCTCACCCACGGTGAAGGTTACACAGGCGTCATTAAGGTTCAGGTTGTTGGCCAAACCATCGAAGGAAGCGCAGTTCTCAACCACAGTTCCCGGTGGATTGGCATCCACAGTGAAATAAACGTAAAGATTAATCCAGTTGTTGACTGGAAGCGTACCTGTCATTTGCCATTGTAGGTCGTTTACTGAAATACTGAGTGGTCCCGAGTCATAAAAATTCGAAACAATACTTGAGTTGATAATATCATTTCCTGAATTGGCAGTTAGCGACATGGTTGTGGTTGCACTTCCACCAAAAACACGAACGCTGTTAACTGTTATACCTGAGGGAATTGCATCGTCAATATCAAATGCAGCCAGAGGTACATTGCCATTGTTTTTGAAAGCAATGCGATAATATCCGTCGCAGCCGGGCACCCGGTTGGTCATGTAAATGTATTTCTGAAAGAAAGCATTGGGATTAGGAACAATGTTGGCAACCTCAATACATGTTTCGTTGCTGGTGTGCGAAACCTGGGTGTTGCACATGTCACCTTCGAGAGTGGCCTCGTTGTTAATAAATGTGCCGTTGGGAAATGTACCTGCCGGGTAATGCACTGTGATATCGCACCAATAATAAGCCCAGGGAGTTGTCGCATCGAGATTTCCACCGTTGGGTTGCCAGGTAAACGTATTCCCCGAAAGCGGAGGAGTTACCCCGCAGCTGCTGCTGATAAAAACAGCACCTGGAGGCAAAACATCGGTTACCACGGCATTGTTCATATTTTGCTGTCCTGTAACATTTCCGTAATACGGGCTTTGTTTTAAAACCGAAAGTCGGTAGGTTACAGTATCACCCTCTCCCATTAAATAACCACAACTTCCGCCGTTGGGATTTACAATGGCACCGGAAACAATGGATTTTGTTACCCGCCACGGATCGGTTGCAATGGCCGTGGTACTAACGTAGGGGGTGTAATGCCACCGATCGCCTATTCTTATCCCGGCGCGGTTTCGGGATACAGCCCCGTCGCAGGTTACACCTTCAGGAAATTTTACCACTATGGTAAACGAACCCGAGGAGGAACTGCCTGAAGGAAGTCCGCTGAGCGAATAGGATACAACTTCGTTAACCAGCGGGGTTCCCGAAACAGTTGTTGTGGGAACAACTCCGTTTACTGCGGCAGCAGCGGTAACCGAAACCACCTCGAGCGATGGGGGAATTTCATCCTGGATGTTGATTTCGGTGGCTCCCGCAGGCGCCGAGAACATGATGGTATAGCTAAAATTTACGCCACTTTGAATGGAGGTATTACTCACAATTTTTTTTAGTGAATAACCGCCCTGTCCGTTCCATTCGGCTTCGTTGGTTGGCTGACCATAACCAGCCCATGGAATTAATACAGCTGTTAGCAATACAAAAAAGAACGGTTGTAACCTCTTCTTTCCTGAAAAAATGAAATCTCTTATGCACCCAAACCGGTTTTTTGATCCCGATCCAATGCAAGTCACTTTTTGGGTTTGTACAAACAAATTCCGGAAATAATTGTATAAATTGCTCATAATTAAATTATTTGGTTATATAAAAATCAAATCATTGCTGATTGTTCATTGCTGTTCATTCAAAGGTATAAAATAATAATGTACTAAAAGGTATTTAAATGCTAAAATATTCTGTAAATTTCTTAATCGAATGATTTTGGCTAACTTGCGTTTTAGCGAATTACCTAAATTCTGAATGAACCGGAAAAGCAACGTTAAAAAGTACAACAACGACGACTGGCGCATGGGTGATCATCCGCTAATCTGGTGGCAGGAAAAAGATGGTATGCGATCGTTTTACACGGGGTTCGGACATACCCACGAAGCTTTTCAGGATGAAAAAATGATTGACCATATTAAAAATGCCATCAATTGGGCAGCCAAACGAATTGATTGACTTCTGATTAAAAACCGGAATATGGTTTACGAAAGAATCTGTTTAAACAATACTTTCAACTCCCCGTTATAGCTTTTGCTTTAGCTATTATACATTAAGAATGAAAAAGAAAAACCGGCAAATTAAACTGGGAATATTTCTCATGATTTTTTCGGGGGTATTTTTTGCAGCAACCCTGCTGTTTCCTCTAACCAGTTTACCCACAAAAACGAAAGTTTTCGCTTCTACTGTCAGTTTTATACTCATGGAAGTTGTGTTCTGGGCAGGCGGAATTTTAGTTGGCAAAGAACTATTTACCAAATACAAAAAGCAGCTGAATCCAGTGAACTGGTTCAAAAAAACAAAACAACCCGAAAACTTTTAACAAAAAAAGCCTTCACCGGTTGGTGAAAGCTTTTAGTATCTGCGTAAAATTTCCTTATTGTTTCTGAAAATAATCTTTTACCTCTTCGTTGGTAATAACTTCTTCTCTGAACATATATGCTCCGGTTTCGGGCGATTTTACCATTTTAATAACTTTGGCATGTCCTCTACCCGATCCTTTTTGTAATGTTGCAACTGTCTTCTTTGCCATAACTCAAACTATTTAATTTCTTTATGAACAGTAACTTTCTTCAAAATGGGGTTGTACTTTTTCTTTTCCAACCGGTCAGGTGTATTTTTTCTGTTTTTGGTAGTAATATACCTTGAAGTTCCCGGCATTCCACTGTCTTTATGCTCGGTACATTCCATTATAACCTGAATTCTGTTGCCTTTCCCTTTTTTAGCCATTTCCCAGTACTTTAAATTTTTTCGATAATTCCTTTTTCTTTCGCTTCCTGAATGGCAGCTACCACACCTTTTTTATTAATGGTACGAAGTCCATGTGCTGAAACGGTTAATACAACCCAGCGTTTTTCATTGGGAAGATAAAACTTTTTCTTAAAAAGATTTACATTGAACTTCCTTTTAACCCTGCGTTTTGAGTGGGAGACCGTGTTGCCTACCATTGCTCTTTTTCCTGTTATTTGACAAACTCGTGACATTTTTATATAATTTCTTGATGTACAAACAAACACGTTATTTTAACGGCTTGCAAAGAAAAGACTTTTTTAATAAATAATCAAACGGTTGTGAAAGTTTTTCGGTAAACATTTAACATTGGATTGTTAATTTCCGGTATTATTGCAGTTTACTGATTTCAAAAGGCTCGGCAAAACTGGCCGGAGGATTGTCGTGATTATGAAATTTGGAAAACTGGTAGGTTAATTCCACGCCGAAATAAAATATGAGTGAAGCAAAATATATCCAGATTAATATCACAACAATGGAACCGGCTGCTCCATAAACCTGCCCCATGTTGCTGTTTCCGATTAAAAAACCGATTCCCAGCTTCCCGCCGGCAAACAGTATTGCAGTAAAAAAGGCCCCAAACAAACTGGCGCTCCATTTCACTTTCACATCCGGCAAGTATTTATAAATTAATGCAATAACAAAAGAAACAATGGCAATCGAAACCACAAAGTTTGTTGCCTGGGCCAAAAATATAAAATCGGGACTGATTTGGGTGACCAGAAATTCTTTCACAAGAGCAATAATTGCATCAATAACCAACGAAACCAGCAAAACAAATCCCAGGCTCAGAATAACGCCAAAGGAAAGCATTCTTGACCTCAGTAAACTTAAAACATTCATTTTTAAATTGGCACGCGGTTTTACGCGCCAAAAATAATTGATGGAACTTTGCATGGAACTGAAAAGTGTAGTTGCCGAAACCAAAAAAAATCCGACGCCAACAATTGTTCCGGTAAGGCTTTTCTCCGAAAGCTCGTAATTGCTTAATGCCTTTTCCAGTACCGAAGTATTTTCTTCCCCGACCAGCCTGCTGAGCTCATTAAACAATTTTTCGCTTATGGCTTCATCGCCTGTAATTAAACCAAATACTGCAACAATTATAATGATGATTGGCACCATGGAAAAAATGGCAAAATATGCCGTAGTTCCGGCCATCTCAACAGGCCGGTTTGCCATAAAATGCGATAACGATTTTCGGGTGATTTGAAATCCTTCCCCAATTCTTTGAACTATTTTGTTTTTTTTCAT
>CAZLGT010000033.1:0-57581 GCA_964559175.1 uncultured Mariniphaga sp.
GATTCGACATCGGAAGTTCATCGGTTAAAGTTTCGCTGGTGAACGGAGAAAACGGGCATTGTTTGGCCTCATCTTTTCATCCCAAAGAAGAAATGCAGATAACCGCCCATCAGGCCGGATGGGCTGAACAGGAGCCAGAACTGTGGTGGAAAAACCTGAAACTGGCTTTGGCCGATGTGCTGAATGAATCGCGGGTTAAACCTGAAAGCATCGAATCCATTGGCATTTCGTACCAAATGCACGGACTGGTGATGGTGGACAAAAACCACGAAGTGATTCGCCCGTCCATAATCTGGTGCGACAGCCGGGCTGCGGGCATTGGCGATAAAGCGTTTGAAGAAATTGGCGCTCAACGCTGTCTTTCCAGCCTGCTCAATTCACCAGGTAATTTTACCGCCTCTAAATTAAAGTGGGTAAAAGACAACGAACCGGCACTATTCGAAAAAGTTTACAAAATTATGCTTCCCGGCGATTACATTGCTATGAAACTCTCCGGTGAAATCCAGACTACGGTAAGCGGACTTTCCGAGGGGATTATGTGGGATTTCAAAACCAACAGTCTTTCAGATTCGCTATTCGAAAACTATGGATTTTCCAAAGTTATCATTCCTGAAATTGTACCCACATTTGCGGTGCAGGCACAACTCAACCCGGAAGTAGCGGCAGAACTGGGACTTTCGCCAAAAACCAAAGTAAGTTACCGCGCCGGCGACCAGCCCAACAACGCCTTGTCGCTGAATGTGCTGAACCCCGGAGAAATCGCGGCCACAGCAGGTACTTCGGGCGTGGTTTACGGAGTAAGTGATGAAATTAAATACGACCCGCAATCGCGTGTAAATACGTTTGCCCATGTGAATCATTCAGCAGAAAATCCGCGGTTGGGTGTGCTTCTTTGCATCAACGGAACAGGAATTCTCAACGCCTGGCTGAAACGGCTGGCGGGCGAAAATCTGTCGTATGACGATATGAACCAACTGGCTGCCACAGCGCCAATCGGTTCTAAAGGCGTTACTATTTTACCGTTTGGCAATGGTGCAGAACGTGTGCTGAACAACCGGAACATCGGCTCAGTTTTCAACGGAATCAATTTTAATATTCACCAAAAAGAGCATTTGCTAAGGGCAGCCCAGGAAGGAATTGTATTTTCATTCAAATACGGCATGGACATTATGCAAAACACCGGAATAGATGCCAAAGTGATTCGGGCAGGAAAGGCCAACATGTTTCTCAGTCCGGTTTTCCGCGACACGCTGGCCGGTGTGAGCGGCGCCACCATTGAATTGTACAATACCGATGGTTCGGTGGGGGCAGCACGCGGTGCCGGCATCGGTTCGGGCTATTATGCATCGGCAAAAGAGGCTTTTGCAAACCTTAGCAAACTGGAACCCGTAGAACCCGATACAGACAAAAAAGCGGAATACCAGGATGCATACAACAACTGGAAAACCGAACTGGATAAAGCACTAAAATAATCAATAATCATTCACAAATAATAAATTAAAAATGGAAGTATTAATCGGAAACAAGGAGTATTTCAAAGGCCTCGGACAAGTAAAATATGAAGGCCCCGAATCAAGAAATCCACTGGCATTTAAGTGGTACGACGAAAACAAAGTGGTTGCAGGCAAAACCATGAAAGACCACCTGCGGTTTGCAGTGGCTTACTGGCACACCTTCTGCGGAACAGGCGAAGATCCGTTTGGACCGGGAACCCAGATTTTTCCCTGGGATGGCGCCACCGACCAAATGGATGCTGCCAAAGAACGCATGGACGCGGCTTTCGAGTTCATAACCAAAATGAACATTCCCTATTACTGTTTTCACGATGTGGATGTGGTGGGTGACGGAACCGTTTTCGAAATTGAAAAACGCCTCGAAAAAATGGTGGAAGTGGCCAAACAGAAACAGGAAGCCTCGGGCGTTAAACTGCTTTGGGGAACGGCCAACGTGTTCTCCAATCCGCGTTACATGAACGGCGCCGCAACCAACCCCGATTTTAACGTATTAACAAATGTTGCTACGCAACTGAAGAATGCCATCGATGCAACCATTGCGCTGGGCGGTTCAAACTACGTTTTCTGGGGCGGTCGCGAAGGCTACATGACCCTGCACAACACCGACACGAAAAGAGAAATTGAACATCTGGCACAAATGCTGACCATGGCCCGCGACTACGGTCGCAAACAGGGTTTCAAAGGAACTTTCCTGATTGAACCGAAACCCATGGAACCAACCAAACACCAGTACGATTTCGATTCACAAACCGTAATCGGATTCCTGCGCAATTTCGGTCTCGACAAAGACTTCAAACTGAACGTTGAAGTGAACCATGCCACGCTGGCCGGCCACACCTTTGCTCACGACCTGCGCATGGCTGCCGATGCCGGATTGCTCGGTTCAATAGACGCCAACAAAGGCGACTACCAGAACGGATGGGATACCGACGAGTTCCCGACCAATATTTACGAAGTAACCGAAGCTATGCTGGAAATTCTGCAGGCAGGTGGTTTTACAAACGGAGGGATTAACTTCGATGCAAAAACCCGCAGAAATTCCACTGATTTGGAAGACATTTTCATTGCACATGTTTCGGGAATGGATGTTTTTGCACGGGCACTGCTGGTAGCCGACAAAATCATGACCGAATCGGATTACCTGGAAATGCGCAAAAAACGCTATGCTTCATTCGATGCAGGGAAAGGCGCCGATTTTGAAGCCGGTAAACTTTCGCTGGAAGACCTCCGCGAAATTGCCCGTGAAGTGGGTGAGCCAAAACAAATCAGCGGTAAACAGGAACTTTTAGAGCAGTTGATTAACTGGTACATATAGTTCAGAGTTCAAAGTTCAGAGAATTCAATAATGTAACGGGGAAAGTGATGACACTTTTCCCGTTTACATTATAAGCCAAATCGTTAATTCCGGCCAAAAGAACTTTGAACCCGAAACTTCAAACTGATTTTGGTTGCCAGTAGCACCTTTTAGGCGAAACAATCGCCTCCTGCTCTTTTAAAACCTTCATTGCCTTGTCCACCTCTTTTTTACCGAGGCCGGCAGCATCGGCAATTTCACCGGCTTTTAAAGGTTTGCCGGCAGATTTCATCGCCTCCAGAACTTTTTCTACGCTCATTTCATTCATTTAAAAATTAACCGGAAAACCGTTCTGAAATCACTTTCCAGTCAACAATTTTCCAGAAATCCTCGATGTATTTCGGGCGTGCATTCTGCTTGTCGAGGTAGTATGCATGTTCCCAAACATCGCAGGTTAGCAGCGGCGTTTTGCCGTCGCGCAGCGGATTGCCGGCGTTGCTGGTTTGCACAATTTCCAGTTCGCCGTTTGCATTTTTCACCAGCCAGGCCCAGCCCGAGCCGAACAGTGTGGCAGCTGCTTTTGAAAATTCTTCCTTAAATGTTTCAAACGAACCAAATTTTACATTGATGGCCGCTTTGAGTTCGTCTTTCGGCTCTTCACAGCCATCGGGATTAAACTGCATAAAATAGAAGGTGTGGTTCCACACCTGCGCGCCATTGTTGAAAATTCCACCGTCCGCTTTCATGATGATTTCTTCCAGCGAAGCATTTTCGAACTTTGTTCCGCCAATCAGGTTGTTTACATTGTTCACGTATGCCTGATGGTGTTTTCCGTAGTGAAACTCAATGGTTTTTTCGCTGATAAATGGTTCCAGCGCATTTTTCCCATAGGGTAATTTTGGTAATTCAAATGCCATAATTTTTTAATTTAAAGGTGAATAAATGTTGATTTTCGTTTAAAGGTACTGAAATTTAATTAAAATAGTTATAAATTTGAGACATGGATTGGAAGATGCATATAGAGACAAACAACAAAGTTTTGGCTGGTAAACCGATAATAAAGGGAACACGGTTATCAGTTGAGCATGTTATTAATTTATTAGCTTCAGGTTGGAGCGAGCAGCAGTTGATTGAAAATTACCCCAGACTGACAAAAGAAAATTTACAGGCTGTTTTTGCCTATATTCAGGAAATAATAAAAGATGGGCTGATTTATAATGAGCCTTTAGAATCAGTCTGATGAAACTCCTGGCAAACGAAAATTTCCCTTTGAGCAGCGTTAAAATACTTGAAAAATCGGGGTTCGACATAATTGCCGTAGGAAAAGATTATATGGGGATCTTCGACAGTGAAGTTATGTCTTTGTCAATGAAAGAAAAGAGAACAATCCTTACATTCGACAGAGATTATGGAGAGTTGGTATTCAAAAAAGGTTATAAACCTGCCGGGGGAGTCATTTATTTACGGTGGACAAACTTTCAACCAAATGAACCCGGTGAATTTTTAGTTGGACTTTTCAACTCAAAAAAAATCGATTTTAAAAACAGGTTAACAGTAATCAGCAGAGATAATATCAGACAACGAAAATTTTAGTACAAAAAGCTGCTGCCACCTAAAAACTCCCTTATAAGCGATGTGGGCGGAATCTCTTCATCGTCGATGGGTTTGAAATACGAAAGAAACTTCAGTAACCGCATGGATTCCATGTATTCCCGCTGGTTTTCCAGTACCATTTTCAGCAGCGGTTCGGCATATTTTTTTAGCACACCCAGTTCGTAAAGGGTTGCCGAGTTAAACATCACATCAGCATTTTCCTGAAAGGGGAATATGTTTTTTTCCTCGCCTCTTCTTACCGAAGGCCAGCGTCTAATGGTATCTGCTGCCCGGTAACTGCGATATTTGCTGTCGCGAATCATGCGACGAATTAACCGGTTGTCGGAAGTTGAGATGTGCGTGTGTTCGTCCATTGAAATTTGGGTAAGCGCAGAAATAAAAATTTTGAAGGTGTTTTTTTCTTCAATCATGGGTAGCAGACGCGGGTTCATTCCGTGAATTCCTTCCACAATCAGAATATCGCCCGTTCGCAGGCGTAACCGGTCGCCATTCATATACCTTTGTCCTCTGTGAAAATCGAATTTGGGCAGTTGTACCTCTTTCCCTTTCATCAGGTCAATGAGTTGTTCGTTGAAAAAACCAACATCGATGGCTTCCAGCGCTTCAAAATCGAAATTTCCCTCTTCGTCGCGCGGGGTATGCTCCCGGTCAACAAAGTAATCGTCGAGGGAAATCTGGTAGGGGCGTAACCCGTTTACCGCCAGCTGAACGCCCAGCCGCTTGCTGAAGGTGGTTTTACCCGAGGCCGACGGACCGGCAACGAGCACCACCTTTACATCGCCGTTCCGGTCGTGAATTTTGTTGGCAATTTCTGCAATCTTTTTTTCGTGCAGCGCTTCTGAAATTTTAATGATATAACCACCTTTTTTCTGAAGGGCATATTCATTCAGGTTCGAAACCGTGTCCACATCCAGAATCTCAGCCCAGTCCTTGTGTTCCTGAAAAATTTCAAACAACTTTTGCTGCTTTGGTGCATTCAGCAGTTCGTTGAAATTTCCCGGGTCGGGGATTCGCAATAGTATTCCGTCGTAATACAACTCCAGTCCGAAACTGGAAATGTAGCCGGTGGAAGGCAGCAGGTGACCGTAAAAATAATTTCCGAGTTCATTTAAAAAATAGAGGCTGGTAAAAAGATGGCCTTTTTGTTCGAAGAGCTGTGCTTTTTCTTCCAGGCCTTCTCTCATCAGGTGTTCTACGGCATTTTCGGTCAACAATCCTTTTTTTACAAACGGAATATCATTGTCGATTAGCTTTTGCATTTCCTTTTTAATGAGCAATATGTCGGGTTCGGTAACTTCTCTGCCAAAGCCTGTAAGCTCACAGAAGTATCCGTTGGAAATTCCTTTGCGGATGCGCAGTGAAACGTGTGGAAAAACTTCTTTTACAGCGGCATACAGCACAAAAATCAAGCTTCGTATATACATTCGGATTCCATCGGGGTGTGCCACGTCGAAAAACTCAACATGCTTTGGCTTTACCACGCAGAACGAAAGTTCGCGCACCTGGTGGTTAACTACAGCGCCGCATACTGTGTTTTCGAGTTCGATATTTAAATCCTGGCTGATTTCCATCAGGGATATACCCATGGGATAAACATGCTTCGAGTGTGTATTGTGGCAATAAATTTCAACTTCTTTCATACTATTAAAATTGTTTATTTTTAAAGGTATAGTATGGAACTCGCATGAATTTTAATCACTATGCTGGGCGTAAATATTTTACATGCTCGTTTCATATTGTGGTTCTTTTCGGGTAAAAGTAATACAAGTTTCTATTCCAAAAAAGCCAAAAGGCGGTAAATACTTTTAAATTGGGTGGTTTGGTTCTTACGGTGAAAAATCCACTCTCCGTTTTTTACTTCAATACGAAAATCGGGTTCTGCCTGCATTACAATCTGATAGCCTTTTCGATTCAGGGCGCGAAGTGTCCACATAAGCTGAAGGCCATCTCCTTCAACTTTTACTTTTTCGCGAAATTCTTTTTTAAAGAAAAACTCGCCCTCTTTTTCATCAAACTCTACATGCTTGTTTGAAAACAGCTGGTTCAGCCAGCCGTTTAATACCGCATCTTCCGGTGCACCCTCGTAATTTCCGTTTTCTGTAACTATCCAGAGTTTATCTACTTCCCGCAGGGCAATGTTCAGGTCGTGGGTTGACAGCACCACGGTTTTCTTTTTTTCGTATGCAAGAAGTTGCAGCAGGTGAAAAATTTCATATTTGTTGCTTACATCGAGGTAAGCCGTAGGTTCATCGAGAATAATAACCGGAGTATCCTGTGCAAGGGCGCGGGCAATCATTGCCCGCTGGCGTTCACCATCGCTTATATGCATAACCGGTCGGTCTTCAAACCCCTTAAGTCCGACATTGTTGATAGCCTCCAGGATAACTCTTCTGTCTTCGGGCTGCAGCATTCCAATCCAGTTGGTATAAGGGAACCGGCCATACGCTACCAAATCGAAGACAGAAAGGTTGGGAATGCGGATGTTTTCGGTGGAAACGAAACTCATAATGCGGGCAACCTCTTTGGGTTGAAGTGAATTAAGGCTTCTTCCCCCAATCTGAATGTCGCCGGCGAACCAGGGTTGAAATCCGGCCAGTGTGCGGAGCAGGGTGCTTTTGCCTATGCCGTTGCCACCAATAAGCGCCACCATTTCGCCCGGAGCGGCTTTAAGATTTACGCCAGTTAGTATTTCCAACGGGACATTTCCCGGCTGTTCGTAACCAACCGAAAGTTGTTTCAGCTCAATATGTATTTGTTCGCTACTCATTATACCGAAACAAATTTTCTGTTTTTCACAATCATCCAGATAATTACCGGGATACCGATAAGGGCAGTAACCGAATTGATGGGCAGAGTAGTCTGCATGCCTGGCAGCTGCGATACGATGTCGCTGAAAAGCATTACGATACTGCCGGTTAAAAGAACTGCCGGCACCAGAATTAAATGGTTAGCGGTTTTAAAAATTACCCTGCAAATGTGCGGAACGGCAATGCCTATGAAACCGATTGGCCCGCAAAAGGCGGTGATGGTTCCGGCCAAAAGGCTTGTGCTTAAAAATATAACAACACGGCTGGTTTTTACCGAAACTCCCAGGGAACGCGCGTAATCTTCGCCCAGTAAAAAAGCATTCAGGTCTTTTATTTTCAGGAATGCCAGAGCAGTGCCTGCAAAAATGGCCGGCGCCAGCACCGCCAGCTGCGATTTGGTCACGCTCCCCAAACTTCCCATAGTCCAGATAACAAATGCCTTCAGCATTGATTCGCTGCTGAAATACTGCAAAATACTTACAAAAGCAGTTACGGCGCTGGTAAATAAAATACCGAGAATAAGCAGGGTCATAATATCGTTTACACGTGCTGAAACGTAAAGCACCAGCAGCATAACCAGAAACGAACCGGCCCAGGCAACCAGCGCCAGCGACCAGGCGCCAGTGGCCGAAAATATGCCATAGGCCAGCGACGAAGAAAAGCCGAGAACAAAAAGTGCCACGCCCAGGCTGGCGCCTGCACTTATACCCAACACATAAGGCCCGGCAAGCGGATTGCGAAATACAGTTTGCATCTGCAGCCCGCTCAACGACAAAGCCGCTCCTGTAAAAACGGCAGTAAGTGCTTTGGGCAGCCTGAATTCGAGTACAATAGTCCGGAATGTTTCATTCGCATCGGCCGATCCTGAAAGAGCCAGAAAAATCTGTTTCACAGGAATAATAATGGAGCCCAGCAAAAGGTCGGCAACAAAAAACAGCAGGAACAGCAAGGTCAGCAAACCAAAGAGCAGTCCTGCAGGTAATTTTCTATGTTGTTGCCGATGTTTCATTTCAGTTCCTGGTAATACGTAAGTTCTTCCTCTATAAGTCCGGGATGAAAAACAGCAATCAAATCGCGCAAAACCAAATGCGGATTCACTGTGCCGCTTTCCCAGAAATCGTTTCCTCCGTGGCTCCCGAGTCTTTTTATATTGTTGTAGATTTTTCCTTCGCGAAATACCCTGAAGCTTTGAAAACGCTGGTCGGTTGCTGCAATTTCCTTTTTCGATGCTATGTTGCTCATGTTGATCCACACATCGGCCTCGCTGCCCCAAACCAGGGCATTTTCAAACGAAATGACATAGCTTTCGCGCGAAGTACTGGTTTTACCCAGATAGTCGCCACCGGCGTCAGCAATCAGGTTGGCCAGGTATGATTTTCCTCCTGGCACCCACCAGGAATCGTTGTAGGGCGAGCCCACCAGAACTTTGGGCTTCCGGTTTTGGTTGGCAGCCAGCGTTTTTAGTCTGAAATATTCGTTTTCAACGTTTTGAAAATAGTTTTCTGCTTGCTCCTCTTTCTGAAAAAGGGTCGCTATAAATTTAATCCATTCGGCTTTGCCCAAAGGGTTTTCTTCCAGGTATTCGGCCACCATTATGACCGGAATTTCAAGTTCTTCCAGTTTTTGCGTCAGGTTGGTAACCTCGCTTCCTACTCCGTAAACCATAACCAACTCGGGTTTCTGGTTAACAATCAGCTCGTAGTTCAGGTTTTGCCCATAGCCCACATCGGGAACTTCGCCCTGTTCCATGCGGGACCTTACCTTGGAGTTGGAAACGTAACCGCTTCCGGAAATGCCAACTACTGTGTGAGTTTCTTCCAGCGCATCCAAAAAAGCAATGTGTGTGGTTGAAAGGCAAATAACCCGTTCCACAGGGGTTTCAATGATTTTTTCATGCAAAAGAGTTTGGGGAATCGTTTTGCCTTTTTCTATCAGATAATAATCAAAAGAAACATTCCGGGCATTTCCCCAGGGATTGAAAACAGAAAGTTTGGTGAAACCGCTGTTTTTTTCAATTTGAAATCCGTGGGCATACTGGTTTGTATTTTCATTGTGGAGCACTTTGTTCTGAGAACCCGTACAGGCGGAAAAGAGAATGATTACTATGAATAATTGTTTGATATTCCGCATATCTTTCAGTTTACCACGGTACGTAAGTTACTTTTTTTGAAATGATACCACTTTCGGTTTTGAGCCGAACAAAATAAACACCCGGGTTATTTCCGGCCAGGTTAATTTGAATTTTTCTTTCGAGGTGACCGGATAATCCAGCATTTACCTCCTGCCCAATCAGGTTAAACACTTGTATGTTTACCTGATCAATCTCCCGGCCTGCTTCAAATGTAAAAATTCCCCGGGTCGGGTTCGGGTAAATAATGGCTTCCCTCGGGTTGGTTACCAGTGGCGTATCGTTAACCAGTTCGCTTACGTTGCAGGCTACCAGTTCAAACACATTCACCATGGATGCTCCGTCGGTATTGGCTTCTTTAAAATTGTACCACCAGCCGTCTTTTTTAAACCAGAAAAAATTCTCATTTTCAGGTGAGCGCAACGACTGGTAAACGACAAATGAATCCTGCGGTTGCATGTTTTTCAGTTCAAAGGCCACAAAAAAGGTATCGGCTGGTTCAACCGACTGACTGAACTGGATGAAATTCATGGCATCGGCTACCATTCCGGCCAAAGGAAATGACTCCGAGTGAATCAAATCCACGGGCAGTTCGCTGCCATTGTAAACATTTATCTGAATTTCCTGGTTGGCAGGTCCGGCTGTTAAGCGGTTTTTTCCAACCCCCAGCGAAATTCCATGAAGTCTGACATTGCCGGGAAGTGAAAACCGCTCGCTGAATTCAGTAATTCCCTCGCTGTTGCTGCCTCCCCAGTACCCTGCAAACTGCCCCTGGTTTCTTAAAACGACATTCCGGTGCTCGTCAAACTCCTCCAAGTGGGTATAAGCCAGGCACAGGTCTTCATCGGTGTAAAATCTTTTTCCGTTCATCGTTTCCTTACCGGATCTTAGTGGATCGAGCCAGTATCTCAATTGCCTGGCGGAATCGGCCCGGAATTCCCAGGCCATATCGAACCGGGAGAAATAGTCGTTTACCGGGTTGCTGCATGTCGCCAGTCCACCTGTGAGGGTTCCCATCAGATTCTTTTCAGGACTGAAAAGCGGTCCTCCCGAAGAACCGTTTTCGGTAACACCCCCTTCCCAGCGTAAAACTTTTAAAAATCCGCTGGGCGTGTATCCGTTGGCGAAATTGGAATATACCGGCGAATCGCTGTCGTATGAAATTTTTTTAATATCGCCCTGCGGATGGTGGATGCTGACGGTGGAATCGGGGTAAAATGTGCGCCGGTCCCATCCTGCATAGTATGGCCGGAATTCCGGCGGCGGGACAAGGCTAAGCTCAACCAGTGCAAAATCGAGGCTGTCGGATATGGCCTTCAGTTGTGAACCGGAAATGGTGTTGGCCGGATCGCCATCGAGCGGGGCACAGTAAGGACTTTCGTAGTTGAATGTAAATACCGACTCTTCTGCAAATTCATTGTTTTCGATGCAATGGGCGGCTGTGATGATGTAAGGTGTCTGATCTCCGGCTGTATTATTAATCAAGGTTCCGGTGCATATTTCACGGTACGTGCGGTTGTTTACCTTTTTGGTTGTAATGATTCGGAGAACAGCGTCTTTTTCGTTTTGCCAGTTGGCTCCCTCAGTACAATTTATATCGATGTTGCACGAGCCTGCGGTTTTTCCCATTGGCCGCCGTTCGCTGGTTTTCAATATGCCAACGTAATCGTGGAAAACCTCTTTTATTACAAAGTCATTACTGTGTTTTTGGTCTGCCGGCACTTCATACTGAACAACCACCTCTTCCCCGGCCACGGGGGCAATTGCCAGTTTTCGAAAACTTTTATTGTTTGCCTGGGTGAATGCGCCAATAAAATGGTTTTCATATTCATTAAAAACAAATAAACGGGCCCCCGGCGGAAGTTGGAATTCGTGAAAAACAAGGCTGATGGAAAAAGCGTTTGTAGAACGGATTTTTACCTGCCACACGTCATACCCATTCAGATTGCTGGTCCAGAGTCCGTCATTTTCCGGAGAAATAGTTACATCGAAGCCCACGGCAAAACGAAACGGTTTTAGTGCCGGTTCGGTTTGCCGGCTTTCAAGGGTTTTTTGGTGCAACTCGAAGTGGTTGACTTCCGGCATTACCTGTTCGGGGATTCCACGGCTTTTCAAAGACGGAACTTTCATGGGTTGTCCGCCCTGTGAAATTTGAGCCGTCAAAAATCCGGCTGCTGCCATCACAAAAAATGCTGTAAGAAATAACCAACGCATCTAATTACTTTTGCGCCAAAGTTAATATTTAATGGCTGAGTTGCATTTATTGTTGTGAAAATTGAATTGGAAAATTTCATCGATGAGCCATCCAGAAGCTTTTTTTATTCCGGCAGAAAAATTATAAGTTTGCTAAAAACAGGATAAGATGAAAGTACTGGTAATGTATGCAGATGAATTCAGTTACACCCCGGCACAAAAAAACCTGGAGACGGCAGAGGACTTAACTGAAGGAGCCACTTATACCAATTCAATTCTGGCATTTATCCAGGTTGAAGAAAGCGATGAAGAAAGCGATGTGAAAAGTCGCGAGAAAAAACTGGTGAATCACCTGAAGTGGGCAGCCCGTAAAAACGATTGCAAAAAAGTCATACTGCATTCGTTTGCTCACCTGTCTGATTCAAAGGCTTCTGTGGAATTTACAAAAGAAGTTTTCGATCTTGCCGAAAAACGATTGCAAAACGGTGGATTTGAAACGGCTCAAACACCATTCGGCTATTTTCTCGATTTGAATTTGAAAGCACCGGGACATTCGCTGGCACGTATTTGGGCTTCGCTGTAATATTTATCCTGCCCAGGCAGGAACCTGGCCGAATGAGACTTCAAACAAGCGCCCAATCAACAGGTAAGTCATTATGGTTACAATAAGAATTCCCAGTATATTCAGCGCAATTCCCGTACGCATCATCCGGTCGATGGTAACCCTACCGGTACCGAAAATAATGGCATTGGGCGGAGTTGCTGTGGGCAGCATAAATGCCAGGGAAGAAACAATGGTTGCCGGAATCATAAACAGCAGCGGATTGTCGCCGGTGGCAACGGCAATACTTGCAAAGGCTGGCAAAAGCATTTGAGTGGAAGCTACATTGGATGTAAGTTCGGTCATCCTGTTTAGCTAAAACTGTTAACCAAATACGGAACGGGCTCTCTCAAGTTCATCCGGTTTCCCCACATCCATCCATATATCCGAGTCATCGAAATATCCCCTGATGAAATGACTATTTGCCCGTTCAAGATAGAAATTAGTTATGGAAAACCGATCCACATCAGGCATCAGTTTAAAAATTTCGGGACTGATAACGTGAATTCCGCTAAAAGCCATCTCGGTAGCATTTTCAAAGTTTTCGGGAATTGCTGCCTTTTTTTCGCCGGTTTTTTTGTTTATCCAGCCCACCAGCCGTTTTTCCTTATCAAATTTGAAATAACGCTGCGTTTGCCTGTGGCGCACAACCAGCGTGGCCAGCGCACCGGACTGAAGGTGTTCTTCTATCGGTTTTTGTAAATCCAGGTTGCCCAGAATGTCCACATTGTAAATGAGAATCGGTTTGTTTCCTTCCAGAAGTGGAGCTGCCTTTTTCAATCCGCCGCCAGTGTCGAGCAGTTTGTCTGTTTCATCGGAAATGTGCACAGGAATGCCAAAATCATTACTGTTGACAAATTCAATAACCATTTTGGAAAAATGATGGACATTGACCACAATTTCAGTGAATCCTTCTGTTTTTAATTTTTCAATGGCATGTTGCAGCAATGGTTTTCCGCCAACTTCAACCAGCGCTTTGGGCTTGTTTTGGGTTTCTTCTTTCAGCCGGGTTCCAAGACCGGCGGCAAAAATCATGGCTTTCATAACCGGTTACCGTATCCGGTTCAGACTTCTAATCAGCGCTTCGTCTTTTCCAATGGAACGGATGGCCAGGTAGTCGAGTATGACTGCCAGTACCGGAAAAACGACCGGAATTTTGAATACAATTTCGGCGCCGTCGAATGCTGCATACAAAAAGTAGAACATTACACCCACAAGGCCCAGAAGCAGGATGATGGTGAATGAAAGAAACCGTATTTGCCGGATGCGTTTTTTGTACAGAAAAATGATGATAAGGTGCAACAACGTAATTAACCCGATAAAACCCATTACCGGCAGCCCGTCGAATAATATTTGGCCGTCGCTGATGATTCCTTTGGCATTGAAAACGTACAGCTGCCCTTCCACTGCCAGTTCTGCAAAATCGAGTTGTAACAATAACCCTGTGAGTACGGCGGAGATAAATATATAAACGGTTTGAATTCGCTGGATCATAATCTTGAATTTTTTGGTACAAAAGTATAAAATATTTTAATGGCAAAAACCCTTAGGGAACTTCGTAACCCTAAGGGTTTATTCCATTACACCACCTGCTCTGCTTCATCCTGATTGATGTACCAAAGAAATCCCTCCACTTTTTCGAAACCACATTTTTTTAAGGTTTCGGCATAGCGGGAAACCTGGTTGTGGTATTTTTCAGGCATTTTTTCGCCCCATTTGTAATCCACCACAATGGCATGTTTCCCGGAAATCATCATCCGGTCGGGCCGCAGCAATTTGCCCGGTGCCAATAGGTTTCGTTCGTTTAGGATGGTGAAGCTGCCATCGAACCAGCGGCTGATTACCGGATTTTGCAGGCTGGTTTCCAGCTTTTTCAGGATTGTTTTCTGTTCTGTTTCGCTGATTCGGCCTTCTTTAAATGCTTTGTTGCAGGCGGGTCCAATGTCTTCTGCGGTTATTACTTCGGCCAGAATCCCGTGCACCAGCTTTCCGGTGTTTTTCACCGAACGGCGGTGTTCTTCTCCCGTCAGAAAATCTTCACTGTTGAGCCGCAGCCGGATTCTGTCACGAAAATCATAAAACTGATAATTTTCTATCCACGCCGGTTTCTGTGCATTTTGGCCGGAGCTGAAAACAGGCAGTTCGCCGAACCGGAAAACAGAATCATTTTCATTCAGACACCCGGCAAACTGTTTTTCACCGGCCATCTTTTTCAATGCAAATTCCAGCATCGAATTGACTGAATTTCCCGGAGCTTCCGGTTTTTTGGAATTCTCCTTTTCCGGTTTCTTTTTGCAGTTGATAAACAAGGCCGATTTGGCGCGGGTGAAAGCCACATAAACCAAATTCATGGTATCGATGTAACTGCTCACTTTTTCTTCGTAGTAATCATTTCTGAAAATGGTTTTGGCGAGCGGTTTTCCCGCTTTTACCGGCAACAGCGGAAAGCGGTTGAAAGGTTCTGTTCCGGGGCGGCACCAAAGCACAGGAGCCAGGCTTCCTGTCCAGGAAACATCCCAGTTGAACAGCGGCAGTAAAATGGCTTCGTACTCCAACCCCTTGGCTTTGTGTACAGTGAGCAAACGCACCGAATCCACTTCTTCGTTCACACCCACCGATGTTTTGTGTCCTTTCTCATTCCACCAGAACAGAAAGTTGGAAAGATCGTTTGAGAGAGTAATTTTCAGGTTGGCAGCCTGGTCGATAAGGGTTTGCAGAAACGGAAGTTCAGCTCTGATTTTAAAGAGCCCGAAAACCGCACAAATTTCGGTAACCGTTTCGTCGAGGGAAGACAAAAGCACTTTTTGCCGGAGTTGGTTTATTTTTTCTCCGAGTTCGGTTTCAAACACCGACTCAAAATTTTCATCGATTGACCAGATTCCTGAACTTTCAGCCGCTAAAGTTTCAAAATTGAGGGTTAATTGAGGTTCGTCCGAAAAAGCGAATCCCACTTTTTTCAGAGCAGGTTTCAGCCACGAAAGCCAAAGGTGCAGCAGGGCAACCTTTCTGATTTCTACCTGAGAATCGATAAGCAGTTCAACTACAAGCATGACCATATTCACACCCCTCGAAGCAAACAGAAAAAGGGATTCGTTGGAAAGCACCGTCAGGTTGTACCCCGCATTTTCTTCTTTTTTCGATGCTTCCATAAAAGCGTCAATAATTTTTGCACCCTCCTTGTTTTTCCGGATGAGGATGGCTGTTTCAGATGCTTTCAGTCCCTTATCCTGTAATTGTTTCACTTGCTGTATCAGCAGTTCAAGCGACTGTTCCTCAAAATCCTCATCCGGCAAAAAATTCACTTCGGCCAAACCTTTTTTCTCAGTTCCTGATTTTCCCGGCTCCTGCCTGAAATGCTGATAAATTTGGCTGAATTTTTCCCGGTAACTTTCATCTTCAATTTCGGTGAATAAAAAATCTTCGAAGGTTTGTTTCAGCGCACCGATTGCAGCATTATTAAAATCGATGATATTGATTTGACTGCGCCAGTTTTTTTCGAGCGGAATTTCGATGGGTGAATAATTCGGAAAATCGGAATGAATATGGGAGGCCAGAATGTTCCAGTCGGAGTTGCGCCAGCGGTAAATCGATTGTTTTACATCGCCCACCAGAAGCGCCGGATGACCTTCGGCCAGCGCATTGGCAACCAGCGGCTTGAAATTGTTCCACTGCAGCGAAGAGGT
This sequence comes from uncultured Mariniphaga sp., assembly GCA_964559175.1. Classification (GTDB taxonomy): domain Bacteria; phylum Bacteroidota; class Bacteroidia; order Bacteroidales; family Prolixibacteraceae; genus Mariniphaga. Next base: position 15,835 of record CAZLGT010000033.1, read on the forward strand.
ATCCTGAAACTCGTCGAGCATATAATAGTCGAATCGCGAACCGACTTTTTCATAAATGAAAGGAGAATCGCTTTCGCCAATGATTTTACTCAGTAACAGGTTGGAGTCTGAAATCTGCAAAATTCCTTTTTCCTGCAAAAGGAGTTTCACTTCCTCTTTCAGGTCGGTAAGGATTCCCAGCATGCGCAACTGTTTTCGCACTTCAATGGCCGACAGGTATTTGTTTTCGTTATATGTGTAAAATTCCAGAATTTCCTGCAGCAAAGGCTGAAGCTTTGTTTCGGCTACCCTGTGGATTTGATTTTTTTTATCGCTTTTTTGCGCGTACCATTTTTCAACACTGCCGGCATGGGCGGCAACAGTTGGTGTGAAATTGGGCTCGTCGCCATTGGCCAGTTTTATAAAAAATGCGCCAATTCCCCGGCTTTTTCCCGAAAAATCGTCGGCTTCCAATCCTTCGTTTTCGATAATTGCAACAGCTTCTGCACCTTTCTTTTTGAGTATGCTCTTAAACCCGGCTATTAATTTCTCCAGTTCTTTCCTGAATTCCTCCAGGTTTTCACGGTTGTAGGGGTTTTCTTCTGACTCATTTTCAGGAAAGAACACCTGGAACTTTTCCTTAAACAATTCGCTGCCAAGTGCTTTTATGTCCGCTTCAATCCGCTGGCTTTTGTTTTCCCTTATTTTTTCTTCGCTAAACTTTACCAGCCACCTGCGCAGTTGTTTGTCCGTATCTACTTTGGCCATTAATCGGTCAACAGCCTCTTCCAGAATGAGTTCGTTGTCGAGTTCAAGAATAAAATGCGGTGAAATTCCCATTTCGCGGTTAAATGCCTTTATTACCTGCTGGGTGAATGAGTCGATGGTATTTACTGAAAACCGGTTGTAATCGTGCAAAATATTTTTCAACACCTGTTTTGCCCGTAGTCTTATTGTTTCCTCCGAAAATGAAGTTGCATTTTTCAGCAAATCCAGGTAATCTGATTTTTTATTTTCAGCCAGTTGGTGTAGTTGTTCCAGAATCCGGCTTTTCATTTCCTGGGTGGCTTTGTTGGTGAAAGTTACAGCCAGAATGTTCCGGTAACTCAACGGATTTTTCAGCAGTAGTTTCAGGTATTCGGCCACCAGTTGAAAGGTTTTGCCGGAGCCTGCCGATGCTTTGTAAACTGTTAACATAGAGAAGTTCCGAGTTTAAAGTTTAAAGTTCAAAGTGGAGATTTTCAAATTAAAATCCGGGGCCTTGTGTTACGTTTACCCGTGTTTCAATTTTAAAGTTTTTCGATACGTTATACTGCAAAAAAATCGTGGAGCCGCGCACATCGAAATTGTTCATTCCCTGATTGGGGAAAGGAGCTGTAAAAGCGGAATTGGCGCCAAAACTGTATCCGCCGAACGTAACCCGTTCGTTCAACTGGTATGCCGAACCGCTGAATACCGTTTCGTTTCGCAAAAAAGGAGAAGTTCCCAATCCAAACCGGCCGGGCAAAGCTCCGCCAAAGTTGTGAAAATGGAATGAATTCTCAGGCAAGTGGAAATTCCAGCCAACGGTCAGAGGGGTGTTGAAGTTGAATTCGGGCATTGTCAATGGGTCCATCAAACCGCCCAAATGCAATGTGCCCGAAAGCAATCGGTGATACATTATCTGGCGTTCTGCTTCCATCGAAACCGAATCCTGTGCAGGCAGCACAGGCATTAGCGGTTCCTGCGAATATGCATTCCAGGATATAAAAAAAACGAACATTAAAACAATCAGTTTTCCATTCATTGCCACACCTCTTCTTTGAGAAACCAAAAATATAAAAAAAGTCACCTTATGAAAAGTTTTGGTGAAACAAAGCATAAACCCAGCAGTTGTATTCAGAAAATAAATCTTTTAAAGCTTAAGTTCTGTAGCGGTGTCCGGGATTGTTAACTTTCATTTATTCAGATGGTTATTTTAATCTTCTCTACCACGGACAAGAGATGTGACTGTTTGGTGAGGTATCTGTGTTTTACCAAAATCCATTACCTTTGCCGCCGGAATTTTAAAAGCAAAAATATGAAGGCATACGTATTTCCCGGACAGGGAGCTCAATATCCCGGCATGGGGAAAGATTTATATGAGAATTCGGCTGAAGCCAAAGTTCTTTTTGAAAAAGCCAATGAAATACTTGGCTTTAACATCACAGCCATCATGTTTGAAGGAACGGCTGAAGACCTGAAACAGACAAAAGTTACGCAGCCGGCTATTTTTCTGCATTCGGTGCTGCTGGCTAAAACACTTAAAAATTTTTCACCCGACATGGTTGCCGGCCACTCGCTGGGCGAATTTTCTGCTTTGGTGGCAGCGGGTGCACTTACTTTCGAAGTTGGACTTACACTGGTATCGAAACGTGCACAGGCTATGCAAAAAGCCTGCGAGGCAGAACCTTCAACCATGGCCGCCATTGTGGGCCTCGGCGATGAGGTGGTGGAGGAGGTGTGCAGCTCCATCGACTATGTGGTTGTGCCGGCAAATTACAATTGCCCCGGGCAGCTGGTGATTTCCGGTTCGGTTAGCGGAGTTGACAAGGCCTGCGAACTGCTGACCGAAAAAGGCGCCAAACGTGCATTAAAACTTCCTGTTGGCGGAGCGTTCCACTCTCCATTAATGGAACCGGCCCGCGAAGAACTGGCTGCTGCCATCGAATCCACTCTGTTCAACACGCCGGTTTGCCCGGTTTACCAGAATGTGAATGCACTGCCGGTTACCGACCCGATTGAAATCAAGCAAAACCTGATTGCCCAGTTAACAGCTCCGGTGCGGTGGACCCAAACCGTGAAAAATATGATATCCGACGGCGCCGCTTCGTTTACCGAAATAGGTCCCGGAAAAGTGTTGCAGGGGTTGGTGAAAAAGGTTGAGCGGACTATGGAAACAGCAGGGATTGATAAATACGAAGAATAAATTATTAAAAATCAAAGAATCAATTTTCGAATCAAGATTAACCTGAGAATCCTGGAATTTCATTCAATATAAAATCGGGTGTAACCGGAATTACCCAGGGCCGTTATTATTCGACACTTTCAGTGTTGTAAATAATTTCCTCCAACATTTTCGTTTTCAGTTTTACATCTCCGGTAATCGCATGAACTGAAACGGTTGCACCTGAAATGGCATCGATGTTTTTGCCTGCTTCCAGAGGTTGTTCACCCGAAAAACCTTCAAATTGCTTCAGCCAGCCACGGGCGGCAATTTCATGTCCGTAACTGGCCTGGTAGTTAAAAACCCGGACGACTTCCACTTCAGCAGAGGCATTAAATATGATCAGGTAATCAAAATATTCCCCATCAAAGTCGGTGTTCGAATTGCCCGGCAGAGAGCAACCTCCTGCGCGACAGGTCTTTACATTTCCAACATGCAGATAACCTGTAGGGCGTGGACTATCCGCGGTATAAACAGCATAGAACTTATCTCCGGAAAGTGGCTTGCCATAACGATTTTTTTCTTGTAATTCCACATTGTCTTTTCCGAAAATGCTGTTCAGCGTCCTTACAACCGGTTTGGGCAGGTCACCGGGGATGCCTGCACCAAACGATAAAACAGAGGAGAGGATGAATGCAGTCAAAATGAAATTTTTCATGACATATAATTAAAACATGACACCAACTCCCGCATTGAACGTTTTAACGTAATTACTCTCACCGGTCGTTTTTACAAATTGCATGTCGGCTTTCAACAGGGCTCCGCGGGCCATTTCCCACTCCAATCCGCTGATTATGGCCTTTTTCCCATAAGCCGGATTCAAAGTAAATCCTTGTTCAATTGTATTTTGGGTATTCCATTTTTCGTAGCGAACAAAGGGTTTCAATTCCGAACGGATATTATGCAACGGCCTGAACACGTTATAAGCTGCTTCCAGATAAAAGCCGGTTAACGAACTTCCCACGTCGTTGGGTGTTCCGTCGGCTTTGGCTGTAAAATGGTTGTACTGGCCAGTGTTCGAAATTCCGGTGTAATAGTATTGTCCCTGCAGTTCGAGTCCTTTAGATGAATACCTTGCATCGAGTCCGAACATGGCGAGCCCCACCACCGACGAATCGGCCCTGGCCATTTCCGAAGCATTGTTTTTCTCCACGCCATTGTACAGGGTGCTTTGGGTATTTCCTGCATATACAGAGGCCCCTACATTGAGTCCGCGAATGCCGAAATATTCTACTTTTCCTGCAAAATTAGGCGAGCTGAAAATGCTTTCGGCTCCTTTTTGCCTGCTGCTCCTTAATCCTTTTCCGTTAAGCAGTGGTCCGCCGTCGTAGCTTTTGAAACCATTCATCAGATAAGCCTGGTATTTTATGGAAACCGGCAAAATATACCCCATAAACCCGGCGCCGATTTCCCGCCATGTAGTCGGTGTAATGTAGGTGTCAATCAGCGGGCGTTCCACTCCCCTGAACAGGTTGGGCTCGTGATACTCGTTGGTAATCCCCATGGGCGTAAGCATCAAACCTGCTCTGAAATTGATAAAGTTGTTGATTTTGTGCTGCAAAAAGGCTTGTTCAATATATACCTCTTTTACATGTTCAAATTCAATTTCCGAAATAAACTGTGTGCTGCTGTTGAAACTGTAACCCAGCAACATAATGAACCGGTGTACGTCCATGTTCCCGTTTAACCTTACCTCCGCATCGAGTGGCTGATTGTAGTGAACGCCACCGTACCCTCCGATTTTCAGGTTGCCATCGGTGTGAAGCAGCCGCTCGGCCACATTAAACCAGAGGTTGCCGGGCAAACTGTCTCTGAGCTGTGCATGAACAAATCCGGGAAATATAAAGAGAAGGGAAAAAATTAAATTTCGTTTCATGTTGTTTTAATTTAGATTCATTATGAATAAATATCGGGGCAAAACTACAGGAACGAAATGGCGCCGGAAATCCCAAAATGTTGGGATTTTTTGTCAGATGAGGTCTTCGGGGTTGATGGTTTCGGTGTCGATGAGGTTGTTCAGAATAGCATAAACAGTTAATCCTGAAATGGATTTAATGCCGGTTTTGTCGGTAATGTTTTTCCGGTGTGAAATGACGGTATGAATGCTGATGAACAGTTTTTCGGCTATAGCTTTGTTGGAATGCCCAAGTGCAACCAGTTGAAGCACATCTTTTTCGCGGGCAGTAAGTTCTTCGTTGTTTGGATTTTTGGTTGTTTTTTTTGATTTATCCCAACATCGGGCTACCAGTTTTTGAAGTTGGGATGATGATGTTTTCGAAGTAATAAAAAAATTACAAAAGGGAAGGGGCTCAACAGGTTCTTCGTGGTCGTTGATATAAGTAATCCATTTTACGCGGTTGTTATTCTGAATTTGCTGAAAACCGACCGTTTTTTGGGATAAAATGCTTTCATAAATAATCACAATATCCTGCCCCTTCAATTCGCAAAAGGATTTTAATTCTTCTTTCTTTTCAAGCAGAATGATTTCCGTATTGAAATAACTTCGTAAAATGGCATTCATTCCCTTGCGAATGATTTCCGAGGCGTGGATGATGAAAATTTTCCGGTTCATTTTTCCAGTTGATTTTCAATTTTAATAGTCAACGGCAAAAGAATTTTATCCTCAATTCGCGCATGATCCTTCAGGTCTTTCTCGAACCGGAAAAGGGTAATCAGAAATTCGTTGCAGATATTGTTATCGTAATCTGGTGTAATATATTTAATTATCAGGTTTTTAAGGTCGTTCAGTTTGTCGTCCACGTTGGTGTGTTCCTTTTCGAACGACCGGATGGTGTATCCCTCCGTTTTCTTCCGGCTTTTAATCAGCTCCATCACATAAGGGAATACCTGTTTTTCCTCGTAATCGAGGTGCTGGAACAATTCTTTTATATATTTTCTGTAGAATGCGTCAATCATTTGCAGTCCCTTGAAATCGGAATTACTACTTGCAATCATTTGTGAAATCAAATCGTCGAGTTTGGGAACAACATATTGCAGGTAATATTCGTGCGTTTTCCGCAGATAACCGATAATGTCGGTCAGCGAAAAGGTTAGAAGTTCGTTCATTGGGAAATATTCTTCATTGTGGTAGGTGTTCACAATGGCCAGAAAAAAGTGCGTATCGATGTTCTTTTCGATGCAAATTTCCTCAACCGATTTATCTCTGATACCCAGTGAAATACCGAACCGGTTGATTACCGGTAACAGGTGGTAATTCCGGTGGATAAGATGAGAAAGTTTGTCGTTCTTCCTGAAAATTTCCATAGTGCTTTACTTTCATTATTAGCAGTTATTGCCACACGACTGCTGCAGGTTTTTGTTTTCAATTTGAAAAGTAGTGTGTTCAATGCTGAATTTTTCTTTCAGCTCGGTCTGGAGGGTGGAAATAAACTGGTCGTCACTTCCATCGGGCATCACAAGGTGGGCTGTAAGTGCAGCCTGTGTGGTGCTCATGGCCCAGATGTGCAGATCGTGAAGGTTTTCCACTCCGTTTTTCGATTCAATAAACCGGCGCACTTTTTCCACATCTATATTTTTGGGAACGGCATCCAGGGCCAGGTTCACCGAATCGGAAAACAACCGCCAGGTTCCCCACAAAATAACGGCAATGATGATGAAGCTCATCACCGGGTCAATCCAGTTTTTCCCTGTAAGCAGAATGAGTAACCCGGATACCACTACACCCAATGAAACCACTGCATCGGCAGCCATGTGCAGAAATGCCCCCCGGATGTTCAGGTCATGTTTTTGTCCTTTCATAAACAGCAGGGCAGTAAACGTATTGATGACAACACCTATTCCGGCTACAATCATAATTTGCTTTCCGCCCACCGGTTGCGGGTTTTGTAGTTTTCCAATGGCATCCCATCCGATGGCCACTACTGCACCAAACAGCAAAAGGGCATTTAAAATGGAAACCAAAATGGTGGTTTTCCGCAATCCGTAGGTGTATTTGCCACGCGGTCTGATGGTTGCCAGCCAGGCAGCAGTCCAGGCAAAAGCCAATCCCAATACATCGCTGGCATTGTGACCGGCATCGGCCAGCAGTGCCGAAGAATTGGCAAGGAGACCGTAAAATACCTCAACTGCCACAAAAATAATGTTCAGCCCAATGCCGAGGGCAAATGCCCTGCCGTGGGGAACCGCATGTGTATGTTCGTGCGTATGTGCCATTTTTTCTGTTTTGTGAACGAATAAGTCACAAAATAAATACTTTTTAATCTGATTTGGTAACTATTGAGTCAATTTGTTGATTGAGTGACATTGAATTTTACATTTTCACCCAATGTATTCACAGTACCCAAAATATTTTCCGATTTTTACGGTTTTAAAAAGAAAACGGATTGAGTTCACATAACAAAAAGCGAATTATAGTTTCGGTAACCAGCGACCTGGGTTCAGACAACCGGGTGCACAAAACCTGTTCAACACTCACCCGAATGGGGTTCGGTGTATTGCTTGTGGGAAGAGAATTACCCAACAGTTTGGCGCTTTCTTCCCGCAACTACGCAACCAAACGGATGAAACTTCTGTTCAGAAAGGGACCGCTGTTTTATGCCTGCTTCAATTTCAGGCTGTTTTTTGTTTTGATGTTTTCAAAATTTGATGTGTTGTTGTCGAATGACCTGGACACCTTGCCTGCCAATTTTTTGGCCTCGATGCTGAAAAGAAAACCACTTGTTTACGACAGCCATGAGTTTTTTACCGAAGTTCCCGAGCTGGTTCACCGGCCAAAAGTGAAAAGAATGTGGGAATGGATGGAAAAACGAATGGTTCCGAAACTGAAACATGCTTATACCGTTTGCGATTCTATTGCCGGAATTTATACTGAAAAATACGGTGTGTCATTCGGTGTGGTACGTAATCTTCCGGTAGCTGCTGATTTGAAAAAAGAGGCAGAAGAATTTCATTCTCATGCTGAAAAAGTCATTCTGTATCAGGGTGCTGTAAATGTAGGACGGGGGCTTGAACAGGCCATCAGGGCGATGTGTTTTGTTGACAATGCCCGGCTGCTCATTGCCGGAGACGGTGATATCAGGCCTGAACTGGAAAAACTGGTTGCCGGTTTGGGGTTGAAAAACAAAGTAAAATTTTTGGGACGGCTTTCCATCGATGAGCTTTCGCAACTCACTCCGCAGGCTCATTTGGGACTTTCAATAGAAGAAGACATCGGGTTGAATTACCGTTTTGCACTGCCAAACAAGCTGTTCGATTACATCCAGGCCAGAGTGCCTGTTCTTGTTACCGATTTGCCTGAAATGGCTGCCATTGTCAGACAATACGAAATTGGCGAAATAACACCTTCGCTTGAACCGGAAAAACTGGCGAAAATATGTATTGAAATGTTGCAAGGCGGTACCAGGCGAAAAACATGGAAAAAAAACCTTGAAAAGGCTTCAAAAGAACTTACCTGGGAGAATGAGGAAAAGATATTGGAGGAAATTTTTAACCCGTTCAAATAATAAACAAAAGAAATAAACAGTTTCATGTTAAGAAATAGCAACGATTTTTAACCTTGCATCAGCAGGATTATATCTATTTTAGAATTTTGGTTCTGTGTGCCGTGCTTTTTTGGCACGATATTTAACAGGACCTTATGCTGGTTCAAATTTTAAGAAACAAAAGAGACATGAAGACAATACGACTATTTTTCATTTTGCTTTTAATGCTGAGTGCCACTTTTACCACCCAGGCCCAGAAAACAGCTTTCTTTGAAGATGTGACGGAAGAGGTGCAAATGGCCCGCGAGCTCTACCGTTTGGGGAAATTCAATGCGGCGTTCCGTCAGTTCGAGAAAGTTCAAAAACAGGTGGACCCTCTGTCGGAGCTATTTAGTGAAGCGGCTTATTTTAAGGCTGTTTCAGCGCTAAAGGCCGGGCATAACAGCGGGTACAGGTTGCTGGAGCAGTATATGGAAGAATATCCGGCAACACCTTTTAAAAACGATGCTTTGCTAAACCTTGGCGATTATCAGTTTAGCCGGAAGCAGTATGCCGCAGTGTTGCGCACTCTTGGTGAAGTTGAACGTTCTTCTCTCAATGAAACCGAACGGGTAAAACTGCAATACCAAAACGGGTATGCCCATTTGATGATGGATAATACCGACCAGGCCCTCGCGGAGTTTTATGCCATTAAAGATATGAACAATATTTACAGCCGGCCTGCAACCTATTACTGGGCACACATCATGTACCTGCAGGAAAATTACCAGTCGGCTCTCGACGGATTCAGACTTCTCGAAACCGATCCGGCTTATGCACGGGTTATTCCGTTGTATGTCAGTCAGATTTACTACAAGCAGGAGCGTTACAACGATGTGGTAAATTACACCGTAGCCATTATCGACGAAGTTGAAGAAGAACACAAAACCGAGTTGTCGAAAATTATCGGCGATTCCTATTTCCACCTTCGGGATTACGAAAAGGCCATTCCTTACCTCGAAACCTATTACAACTCGCCCGGCCCAAAAACCCGCGAAGACAACTACCTGCTCGGGTACTGCTATTACATTACCAACCGGTATGAAGATGCCATCTCTTTGCTCGAGAATGCATCGAAGGGAAGAGATGAAATGGCACAGAATGCATACTACCATTTGGCCGACAGCTATATAAAGCAAAACGAAAAAGAGAAAGCCCGGGTAGCTTTTGAGGCAGCCTCGGAGTTCGATTTCAACGAACGGATAAAAGAAGATGCGCTGTTCAGCTTTGCCAAGCTCACGTATGAACTTTCTTATTCGCCGTTCAACGAAACCATCAATGCCTTCGACCGCTACATTACATTATATCCGAATTCGCAAAGAAATTCTGAAGCATACCGGTACCTGACCGAAGTATTTATGGTAACCCGCAATTACCGCGATGCCATTAATTCCATTGAAAAAATTGAAGTTAAATCGCCGGAAATTCTAAAGGCCTACCAGCGTGTTACTTTTTTCCGCGGCCTGGAATTGTTCAACAACCTTTCCTATAATCAGGCCATTGAGCATTTTAACCTGTCGCTTCAGAACGGAAGTTACGACCGGGAGCTGAATGCACGTGCCCTCTTCTGGAAAGCCGAAGCATTATATCGTACAGGCCAGTATCGTCAGTCAGCCGAAATATACACGCAGTTTTTACGCACGGCCGGCGCCGTAACTCTGCCTGAATACCGTGAAGCGGAGTACAATCTTGCCTACGCATGGTTTAAACTGGAAGATTATAACCAGGCATCCCTGCATTTCAGGAATTTCATCAATGCCATGCAGGGCCAGCCTACTGAAAAACTGGCCGATGCTTATAACCGGCTGGGTGATTACTATTTTTTGAATATGGAATACAGCCTGGCAAAACAAAATTACCAGGCAGCTTTTGATATGCAGATTTTCGATGCAGATTATGCCCTTTACCAGATTGCATTTTGCCAGGGACTGCAACACGACCAGCAGGGGAAAATAAATTCGCTGCAACGCCTGCAGGATAATTTTCCTGATTCGGAATTCGTTGATGATGCGTTGTACGAACTGGGACGCGCTTACGAGCGGCTTGGTCGCTATGCCGAAGCCACCCGTAATTACAGAGGCATAATTGACAACCACAGCGAAAGCACCTATTACCCGAGGGCGCTGCTGCAACTGGGGCTCATCAGTTTCAACGGCGGCGATTTCGGTCAGGCGCTGACGCATTATAAACATGTAGCCGAAAATTTCCGGGGCACACCCGAAGCTCAGGCTGCAATGCTTGGGATTCGCAATTGTTATGTTGAGATGAATAATGTTGATGGTTATGTGGCCTACACCCGAAGTTTGGGTGGGGGAGTCAGCGTATCTGTGTCGGAACAGGACTCGCTATCGTATTCAGCTGCTGAAAGGCTCTATATGGCTGGCGATGCGCAGGCTGTGAACCAACTGCAAAGGTATTTACAACAGTTTTCGAACGGAAGTTTTGTTACCAATGCCAGTTTTTATCTGGCTGAACTGCTATACAAAGATGGAAAATTCTCTCAAGCAAACGATCACTACACTTATGTGGCCCGTCAGCCCAGCAATATTTTCAGCGAGCAGGCCCTTTCGCGGGCTTCTGAACTCACTTTTAATGCCGGAAATTATGAGCAGGCGCTGGAATTTTTCGTCAGGCTGGAACGAATTGCCGGAAACAGGTGGAACTTATTGAAATCATATACCGGCCAAATGAGGTGCAATTTTCAACTTAAAAAATATACAGAAGCCATACAGGCCGCCGAGAAGGTGAAGAAATCGGAGGTGGCCAATGAAGCATGGATTAACGAGGCCAATTTTGTAGCCGGAAAATCGCATTATCTCAACGGCAATCAGAATGCTGCCCTCGAACCACTTAAGGCAGTGGCTGCCGATACAAAGCTGGAACAGGGCGCCGAGGCCAAATTCCTGGTTTCAGAAATTTATTACAAGCAGAATAAAAAGAAAGAGGCGGAAGATGAAATTATGGATTTCATATCGAAAGGAACGCCTTTTCAGTTTTGGCTGGGCAAAGCGTTTTTGCTGTTGGCGGATATTTATCAGGACCGGGGCGATGCATTCCAGGCCAAGCATACCCTTCGCAGTGTGGTTGAAAATTACGGAGCCGATAACGACGGAGTAAAGGCCGAAGCTGCCCGAAAACTGGCTGCCATTGAAGCGCTGGAAGAAACTGACCAGCAAAGAGCCCGCGACAGCTCATTTCAATTAAGAATTAACGACAATTAAAAAACAGAAAATATGTGTGCGAAAACATTCAGATATTTTTTCCTTATTGCATTTATGGCTGGCATAACCGATGTTGTTTATGCCCAGCGCGATACGGTTATTACCCAGGAAGTGGAGGTTGTGAAATCCTTCAGGCCAACCATTTCCGATGCCAACAAAATAAGCAGTATGCCGCGCATTGAAGACACGCAGCACGAAAAACCCAACTTTTCTTACAGTATTTTCAGTCAGCCGGTGTACAATGCCTTTTCGGTAAATACGCTGAAAGCCGCAACGTATGCTTCGGAGTCAAAGGAAGAAGAAGGCTTTGGGCTGGTTCGGGCGGGTGTAGGCAACTACAAACGTCCTTACGGAGAACTTTTCTTCAACAGCCAAAACATCAGAAATACCTTGTTCGGATTGCACGGAAAACACCTTTCGTCTCATGGAAAACTTGAGCTGGAAGGAGGCGATAAGGTTGATGCCCCGTTTTCTGAGAATAATGCTGAAATGTTTGTAAAGCATTTGTTCCGAAGTTCCGTGTTGTCCATCAACCTGGGATTCGACCACAACGGGTTTAATTACTACGGGTACCCGGTTGACCCCATTCCGGGTATTCTGACGGATGAAAACCAGCAGCTTTTTACGGGGTCAGGCCAGATAAATTATTTGGGAACGCGACAAACCTTTTCAAAAGGCAGTTTCAACATTGGCCTTGAAAATACAGCTGCAAGAAGAAACGATGCCACTTTTGGTTTCGACTTTCTGTATCACTATTTTGGAACGAAAACCGGGCAGCGCGAGCATTTTGGCGAGTTTATGGCCGACGTGAAAAAGCCATTCTACACGGGAACAGGATTTCTGGAAGCCGGTGTTACCTTTGTTAAAGCCGATGAAATATTTAACCGCAATCAAATGGCACTGGGGAAGAATCAGCAAACCTGGCTCACCGCAAAGCCCTCGTATATGCTGGGCGGCGATGTGGCAAACATCCGCCTGGGTTTGAACGCATGGTTTGTAGTTGACAGCAGTACCGACATGGTGGCCAAACTTTCGCCCACCATTCGCGCAAATTTTTCGCCGGTAAAAGAGATAATCAACATTTTTGCCGGAATGGACGGGAATTACATCAACAACCATTACTCTAAAATTGCTTACGAGAATCCATTTGTCAACCCGCAGCAGCATGTAAAAAATTCGATGGAATACCGGTTTTTCGGAGGGTTCGACGGGAAACTGGCCGCCAAAACAAATTTTAAAATTTCTGCCGGATACAACATTGTCAAAGAACAACCTTTGTATTACCTGTTCAAATACGGCACTCAGGATGCTACCCTTGAATCGGGACTTGTTGATAATACGTTTGGGGTTATTTACGACAATCTGAACCTGTTAAAATTTAATGTTGAAGTTTTCCATGCATCCATCAACAAGGTGAATCTGTTGCTTTCGGGCAGCTATTTCGTTTACGACATGGAAACCATGGAAGAAGCCTGGCACATGCCCGACTGGGAAAGTAAACTGTCGCTTACCTATCAGGCTTCCGATCAACTGGCTTTATCGGCAGATATGTTTTTAACAGGCCAGCGCAAGGCGCTTATTATGGCATTGCAGGGTGACGATCCGCGGCCACTGTCGAATGCAGATTTGCTGGCAATGGAGCCACAACTCGAAATTTATAACCTGCCAACGGTTTTCGATCTGAATTTCAATGCAAGCTATAAAATTACCAACCGCTTTTCGGTGTTTGCCCAGCTCAGTAATTTTGGATTTCAGAAATACCAGCGCTGGCTGGGATATCCGGTACAAAGCTTTAATGTTTTGGGCGGGATAAGCTACGCTTTCTGACAGCATAAAACGGGTTTGTAAACTTAAGGTAAAATATACTTTTAACCTTTCATGAAAATACTTCTTTTTATGCTCATTTTCAGGTTAATAACTTGTTGAAAAAACGAATTTAAAATGCCACTGAAACACCCGTTCCTTCGGTTAATTTTAGTATATTTGCGCGACACTTTAATCCGAAAATGGTTTATAGTTTAAGTGTCTGTTTGTGAGGTTGTTTTGATGTGGAAAATGCAAGTTGACCTTCCTTGAAACAACCGGTTTAATTTTCAGCAGATCGATTAATAAAGAGAAAAATGAGTGAGATAGAAAAAAACGGAACTCCTGTTTCAGGAAATGGGAATTATTCGGCCTCGAGCATTCAGGTGCTCGAAGGTTTGGAGGCAGTAAGAAAAAGGCCTTCCATGTATATTGGCGATACTTACGAGAAAGGGCTTCACCACCTGGTTTACGAGGTGGTTGACAACTCCATAGATGAGGCGCTTGTTGGCTACTGCAATAACATCGATGTAATCATTCACCCCGATAATTCAATAACGGTTAGAGACGACGGTCGCGGAATTCCGACGGAATTACACGAAAAGGAAAACAAATCGGCACTGGAAGTGGTAATGACAGTGCTTCATGCCGGTGGTAAATTTGATAAAACATCCTACAAGGTTTCCGGTGGTTTGCACGGGGTAGGGGTTTCGTGTGTGAACGCACTTTCGTCGCACCTGAAAGCCGAAATTCACAGGGATGGTAAAAAATGGGTGCAGGAATACCAGATTGGAAAACCTGTGGGTGATGTCAGAGTTACGGGTGATTCCGATCTTACCGGGACATACATCACTTTTAAACCTGATTCTTCCATTTTTCAGAATACTGTTTACAAATATGAAATTTTGGCAGCACGCCTTCGGGAGCTTGCATTTTTGAATGCCGGCATACGGCTTTCAATTATCGATGAAAGGCAAAAAGACGAAGATGGCAACTACAAATCAGAAGAATTCTTTTCAGAAGAGGGATTGAAAGAATTTGTGGATTACCTGGATGATACCCGGGTAAAACTCACAACCGATATCATTCATATTGTTACCGAGAAGAATGATATTCCGGTGGAAATTGCCATGCAGTACAACAATACTTTTTCCGAAAATATCCATTCCTACGTAAATAATATCAATACCATTGAAGGAGGTACGCATCTTACCGGATTCAGGCGCGGACTGACACGCACATTGAAAAATTATGCCGAACAATCGGGGATGTTGTCAAAACTGAAATTCGACATCAGCGGCGACGATTTTCGTGAAGGACTTACCTGTGTCATCTCTGTTAAGGTTGCCGAACCGCAGTTTGAAGGCCAGACAAAAACAAAACTGGGCAACTCGGAGGTTAGCCTTGCCGTTGACCAGGCTGTGAGTGAAGCCCTTGCGTTTTACCTGGAAGAAAATCCCAGATCAGCTAAAATTATTGTAAACAAAGTAGTTTTGGCTGCTCAGGCACGCCATGCGGCACGCAAAGCCCGCGAAATGGTTCAGCGAAAAAATGCACTGTCGGGTGGTGGCCTGCCGGGAAAACTGAGCGACTGCTCCGAAAAAGACCCTTCGCTTACCGAAGTCTTTCTTGTGGAGGGAGATTCGGCTGGGGGTACTGCCAAGCAGGGCCGTGACCGTAAGTTTCAGGCTATTTTGCCTCTCAGGGGAAAAATTCTGAATGTGGAAAAAGCTATGCTGCATAAAGTATTTGAAAACGAAGAGATTAAAAATATTTTTACAGCACTTGGGGTAACTATTGGCACCGAAGAGGATTCAAAGGCGCTGAATATGGAGAAACTACGTTACCACAAAATCATTATTATGACCGATGCCGATGTGGACGGAAGCCACATTGCCACGCTTATTATGACATTTTTCTTCAGGTATATGCAGGATCTTATTAAGGCCGGATATTTATACATTGCCACTCCGCCGCTTTACCTCTTGCGAAAAGGGAAAAAGGAGACGTATGCCTGGACCGAGCAACAGCGACGTCAGGTAATTGAAGAATGGGCCGACGGTATAGAAAGTAATCTTCATACCCAGCGCTATAAAGGTTTGGGTGAGATGAATGCCGAACAGTTGTGGGAAACCACGATGAATCCCGAAAAAAGGACGCTTCAACAGGTTACCATTGAGAATGCGGCCGAAGCCGACCATATTTTCTCCATGCTGATGGGCGATGATGTTCCTCCCAGGAGAAAATTTATTGAAGAACATGCTACCTATGCAAACATAGATGCATAACTATAAACAGAAACCCGGATAAAATACCGGGTTTTCAACTTTTTATTATATGAATATTTGTGTCTTTTCCTCTTCAAGCAATGCCATTGATCAAATGTATTTTGACGAAGCAGAAAAGCTTGGGACACTTATTGGTTCTGCCGGGCATACACTCGTGAATGGCGGCGCCAATGTAGGGCTGATGGAAGCAGTTACCGTTGCTGCATCACAAGCCGGTGCAAAAACCATTGGGGTTATTCCCGAGCGGTTTGTTAAACGGTCGCTGGCTTCCGGAAATTCTCACGAGGTTATCAGTACCATAGATATGCAGGAACGAAAAGCAAAAATGCGCGAAATTTCCGATGCATTTATTGCTCTCCCGGGCGGGTTCGGAACCCTGGAGGAAATACTGGAAGTGCTTACCCTGCGTCAACTGTCATACCATTCAAAGCCGGTGGTTTTTGTTAATACCAATAACTTTTACCATCATCTTTTCAGGCAGTTTGAAATTTCTTTCGACGAAAAATTTGCCAAAGAGGTTTATCGCTCACTCTATTTTGTTGCAGCCGACGCTGAACAGGCAATGGAATACATTGCAGAATTCAAACCTGTTGAATTTGATTCCAAGTGGTTTGTTGTTCCGAATAAATAACCAATGTTTTTTACTGACAAAGTTACATGACCTGAATATTTGGTTTTGAAACTTTTTAACAAAATTGTATTTTGGTTGTTAAAATTTACAAAATGGAAAGCTTTACCGGATGGTTTGAAAAACACTGGCAAATATTTTGCGTTTAACAAGGCACTTTGTAAAATTTTAAGATTAATGTTATGGGAAATACAAAAAAATATACACTTACATTTTTGCTTGTTTTGGCTGGTGCATTTCTGGCCGTGTGGTTATACAGTTCTTTTTTTAACAAAGCACAGGTAGTAACTATTACCGAAGAGAGGCCCGTGAGTTTTGTAAACCTGCCGGCCAATAGTCAGCAGCAATTGCCCGATCTCACTTTTGCCGCCGAAAATTCGGTACATGCAGTAGTGCATATCGCAACACAATCGATGCGGGGAGGCGGATGGTCCAGCGGTAATCCGTTTTTCGATGAGTTCTTCGGGTTTCGCAGGCAGGAACCTCAACTTGCCACGGGATATGGTTCCGGAGTTATTTTAACACAAGACGGTTACATCGTTACCAATAATCACGTGATTGAACGTGCCCAGAATATCAAAGTTATCCTGAACAATAAAAGGGAATACGAAGCCCGGCTGGTTGGCGCCGATCCGTCCACCGACCTTGCCCTGCTAAAAATAGAGGCTGAAAACCTTCCTTATCTTACCTACGGCAATTCGGACGATTTAAAGCTGGGAGAGTGGGTACTTGCGGTTGGAAATCCGTTTAACCTTACTTCAACGGTAACGGCCGGAATCATAAGTGCCAGGGCACGGAACCTGGGCATCAATGCCGACCAGTATTCCATCGAGTCGTTCATTCAGACCGATGCTGCTGTAAATCCTGGAAACAGCGGGGGAGCTTTGGTAAACCAGCAGGGAAACCTGGTGGGAATCAATACAGCCATTGCATCCCGTACCGGATCTTACGCCGGCTATTCATTTGCTGTGCCAGTTACCATAGTGCAAAAAGTAGTGGAAGACCTGAAAGAATTTGGCGAAGTACAACGCGCACTGCTTGGGGTTAGTATTGCTGACGTTACGTCCACACTTGCCGATGAAAGGAACCTCGAAAGGGTGGAAGGCGTATATGTTGCCGGTGTGGCCGAAAATGGCGCTGCCAAAGATGCCGGAATTAAAGAAGGCGACATAATTTTAAGTGTGGCAGGCGAGCCGGTAAACTCCACTGCCGAACTGCAGGAAAGGGTGAGCCGTTTCAGACCGGGCGACGATGTGAGAATTGTTGTGAAAAGAAAGGACGAGAGGAAACAATTTAATGTTACCTTACGTAATAAACACGGTGATACTCAAATTGTGCGTGATAACGTTACCGTTTTGGGCGCCCGTTTCGAAACAATCAGAGATGCTGACAAGCGAAATCTGAATATTGAATTTGGAATAAAAATAGTTGAATTACAAAGGGGTAAACTAAGAGATGCAGGGTTAAAAGATGGGTTCATTGTAACCCATGTGAACAAAAAACCGATGTATGAAGTCAATGATTTTAAGAGAGAGATTGGAAATGCGAGGGGTGGAGTTTTGGTAGAGGGAGTTTACCCCAACGGAGAATTGGCCTATTTTGTTTTTGGTGTTGATTGATATTGTATAAAATACCTTTAACAAACCATTAAAAAGTTTTTTTTGGGATGCCTGCTCCTTTATCGCTAATTATTAATGTACTATATTTGCACGTTTTTTAAGGAGAGTATATGAGACAGCTAAAGATCACAAAGTCCATCACGAATCGTGAGAGTGCTTCGCTGGATAAGTATTTGCAAGAGATTGGAAAAGAGGAGCTTATAACAGTAGAAGAAGAAGTTGAACTGGCCCAGCGGATCAAGAAGGGTGATCAGGCTGCTTTGGAAAAATTAACAAGAGCAAACCTCCGGTTTGTGGTGTCGGTTGCCAAGCAATATCAAAATCAGGGGCTTAGTCTTCCCGACTTGATTAACGAAGGCAACCTGGGGTTAATTAAAGCAGCCGAAAAATTCGATGAAACCCGTGGGTTCAAATTTATTTCCTATGCTGTGTGGTGGATACGGCAATCAATCCTGCAGGCGCTGGCCGAACAGTCGCGTATTGTTCGTCTTCCGCTTAACCAGGTAGGGTCGCTGAATAAAATCAATAAGGCATTTTCAAAATTTGAACAGGAACATGAGCGCAAACCCTCGCCCGAGGAGCTGGCCGATTCGCTGGAATTGCCGGCCGACAAAGTAGCCGATACGCTTAGGGTTTCAGGAAGGCACGTTTCTGTTGATGCACCGTTTGTGGATGGCGAAGACAACAGCCTTTTGGATGTGCTGGTAAATAACGATTCACCCAACGCCGACCGTACCCTGATTATGGAATCGCTTACCCGCGAAATCCACAGGGCGCTGGCTACACTTACCGAAAGGGAAGCTGATATTATCCGGTTGTTCTTTGGCATCGGTTGCCAGGAAATGACACTGGAAGAGATTGGCGAACGCTTTGGACTAACCCGTGAACGGGTTCGGCAAATTAAAGAAAAAGCCATACGCCGGTTGAGGCATACCTCACGAAGCAAGCTGTTGAAAACTTATCTGGGATAACTTTGGTTGAAAAAAATGATAAAACAAATGGCGGTCTTAACGGATCGCCATTTTTTTGTATCGAATTGCAGTCTTCAGGTAGTGCTTTGCTCTAAAACATTCAGGCTGTTCGGGCCTTCATTAAACAGCAAATCCAGAATGCTGAGGTTGGATACAAAACCGAATCTTTCGTGAAAAACCTGCGTGTATGGCGGTGGGTTGAAGTGTAAATCAGGTTCGTTTTTATGCTTTTTGGGTGAAATGGCTTCCCTGAAATTCAAGGTATTTTCAGACACTTTTTCAAAATCTTCTGTTAAAACCAGTTTCGGTTCAATTTCAATCAAACCGCAAAGCGTTTCTATGATTTCGAGGTTAAAATCGAACAGGAATTTCCACGGTTTTTCAAAATAAGGAAGAATATCGTCTTTGTAATACTCGAAAAAAGGAGAGGAATTGTAAGCTGAAAAGATAGTTCGCCAGTGGTTGCGCTGCCAATCGATATCGTACGAAATTTTCAGGTCGCTGATTTTTATTTTTCGTCCGCGCCCTTTTACCACAGGCACCACAAGAGCAATGGTTTCATTGGCGCCCAGAATTTCATAACGGTTACGGTAAGTTTGTTTGGTGAAATGTTCGAATTGTTCTATGTAAACCTGCTCAAACCGCATCAGTTTAGTAAAAAACTGCACCGGCGGAAAGCAGGCTGTACTGAGAAGGATTGAATGATTTGCTTGCATTTTTACTCCCCAAAAAACCCTTTTTCGTTATCATTGTCATCAATCTCAAAATCAATACCCTCCGGGCCTGGCTTTTCCGTTTCCTGGCTTTCCAGCTTTTCTTCCAGTTTTTTTTCCGATTTTAATGCATGCCTGAAATCGCGTTTGAGTTTCCAAACACGCGGGTAAAAATAAACGGCTGCAATGATGTAGCCCAGCAGAACACAACTGAGGATAAGCAGCACCAGCGGGACATTGGGGATTTCCCAAAAAAAGAAACTGATACTGATTTCGAATGAATTTTGCAAAGTGAAGATAACCAGCAAAATGGCAAGTATTAAAAGGATGATGAAAAATGCGCTCATAATATTCAAATTTATTCCGAAGATAAAAAAAGGATAACAGAAAACTGCTATCCTTTTCAAAAATAAGTTATCACCACTTATTTAATAAACTGAAACATCCGGCGGAGCCTCACCTTTTTAGGCAATGATTTGTCTTTGTCGAGCGACAGCCAGATGAAGCTGGCTTTGCCAACCACATGGTCTTCGGGCACAAATCCCCACATGCGCGAGTCGGCTGAATTGTGCCGGTTATCACCCATCATCCAGTAATAATCCATTTGAAAGGTGTAGCTGTTTGCTTCCACACCATTAATATAAATGGTGTTGTTTTTTATTTCAAGCTCATTGTTTTCGTACACCTGAATAATTCGTTTGTACAAGGCCAGATTTTCTGTAGTCAGCTCAACGGTTTCTCCTTTGGCGGGTAAGGTAATCGGCCCGAAATTGTCCACGTTCCAGGGAAAATGGTTGTCTTGCGGAAAAACGTGTGGGTCCCATTCGCCGGGGTTTTCTTCCAGTTTTTCAATTCCGGTAACATTGGCAAATTCTTTCAGCTTTTCGGCGTTTTCATTAGTAAGTGGAAATACATATCGTTCGCTGGAAAACACGGTTCGGTCGTCTTCGGCAATGTTCAGCCGGTCGAGCGCCCTGGGATTGATAGAAGTGCCATTGGTTCTGACAACGTAATTGTGTTGAAAGCCTTCGAAATGTTTTTGCGGCTGTCCGTTAACGGTTATCTGTCCGCGGTTCATTTCAATTACATCGCCGGGAATGCCAATGCACCGCTTGATGTAGTTTTCGCGTTTGTCAACCGGCCGGGCCACCACTTCGCCGAAGTTCCGCGGTTCGTTCCAGATACGCTCACGGCCATACGTACGCACCAACTGGTAATAACTCTGGTTTTGAAGAAACAATGCCACAGTATCGCCTTCGGGAAAATGGAAAACCACCACATCGTCGTTTTTAATGTCGCCAAACCCTTTCATTCGTTTGTAAGGCCGTTTTATCCATTCCACATACGATTTTGTGGTGCGGGTAAGCGGCATGGTGTTGTGCACAAACGGGAAGCTGAGCGGCGTGTTGGGCGTTTTGGGCCCGTATGCTACTTTGCTTACAAACAGGTAATCGCCTACCAATAACGATTTTTCCATCGACGAGGTAGGAATGGTGTAGGCTTCGATGAAAAACATCCGGATGAATGTGGCGGCAATCACAGCAAAAATGATGGCATCAACCCATTCCACCACTTTGGTTTGTTTTCCATCGGGTGGATTTTTCTTTTTCCAGAAAGCCCAGTGTACTTTTTCTGTAATATAAATATCGAAAATCACGCCCAGCCCAATGAGCCACCAGAAGTTGCCCAACCAGATAACCCAAAGCATGTAAAGCACACCAACCGTGATGAATTTAAACCACTTGTTGGTAAGAATTTCTCTTATCATTCGTATTTGTCATTAAATTTTTAACATGTCTTTCATGGTGAGAATGCCTTTTTTACCCAGGCTGTATTCGGCTGCCAGTAATGCTCCCAGGGCAAATCCCTGGCGGCTTTTGGCGCTGTGGGTAATCTCAATGTAGTCCACCTCCGAATCGTATTTTATGGTATGAATACCGGGCACTTCGCCCTCGCGTTCCGATTGAATGGGGAGCTGATTTCCCTTTGCCTCGCCGGCATCCGCCCAGCTTTCAACTGAAGGTAAAATTTCAACCAGGTCCTCAGCCAAACTGATGGCTGTTCCGCTGGGGGCATCCAATTTTTGGGTGTGGTGTACCTCGGTCATTTCGGGTTTGTATTCTGCACGTGGCGCCATGAGCCTGGCCAGTTGGCGGTTCAGCTCGAAAAACAGGTTTACCCCCACTGAAAAGTTACTGCCGTAGAAAAAAGTACCGTTATTTTCCCTGCATTTTTGATGCACTTCCTCTTTTCGGGCAAGCCAGCCGGTAGTTCCACTTACAACCGGAATACCGGCCCCGAAACATGTAAAGTAATTGCTAACAGCCGAGTCGGGAATGGTAAACTCGATGGCTGCATCGCATTTGCGCAGGTTTTCAACGGTTAAATCATGCGGGTTGTCAATGTCGATGATTAACGAAATTTCGTGGCCACGTGAGCGGGCAATCTTTTCAATCTCTTTACCCATCTTCCCGTAACCTATCAGTGCTAACTTCATTTTCTCTCTTTTTCTGTTCTAAAAATAAACCACAAAGATAATAGTTTAGGCTAATGTAGCCAGTTTCGTTAAAAACTTCTCATAATTTCGATGAACTTCCCCGAAACAAAGATAAAACCTGAAAATTCCGGAGGTTTTGGTTGGGAAAAGGTCCCGATCAATCCTTTTAATGTGAATTTGAACAGGTGCTGATATTAATTATTTTTTTAAATTGGAGCATTCAAATCTATTGAGTTTAATTTTAATTAAAAGTATCATGAAAAATTTTCGTTCCAGACCAGCAGAACCGGAACTAATTTGTAAAAGGCAGTTTAAGGGGTTAACCGTCAGCACGGTCCAGTTCGGGTTGTTTGTTTTTGCCTTTTTGGTTATAAACCTTCCGCACCTTAATGCGCAGGATTTGGATGTTCCTTATGTTCCCACACCAAACAACGTGGTTGAAAAAATGCTCGATATGGCGAATGTTGGGCCTGGCGATTATGTGATAGATTTGGGATCGGGTGATGGTCGCATCGTTATTGCAGCAGCCAAACGCGGTGCTTTTGGGCATGGTGTCGATATCGATCCCAAAAGAATTGCTGAAGCCAGAGTAAATGCAAAAAATGCCGGAGTGGAAGATAAAGTGGTTTTTATGCAGGAAAACATTTTCAATACCGATTTCAGCAGGGCCAGTGTTGTTACGATGTATTTGCTGAATTCTGTCAATATTAAGCTGCGGAAGCATTTGCTGGATAACCTGCGCCCGGGTTCCCGGTTGGTTTCCAACGATTTCGACATGGGGAAATGGAAGGCCGACGAGCACATCAGGGAACTGCATAACGACATTTATTTTTGGGTAATTCCGGTCAATGTGAAAGGGCAGTGGAGGTGGACAGATGAAGATAATACTTTTACCATGCAGGCAAACCAGGAGTTTCAGGAACTATTTTTGAATGTGAAAAATGACAATTCGGCCATGGCCATAAAAGATATGGTTCTGCGGGGCGACAGAATCAGCTTTGTTGCATCGGATTTTGAGAGGGGCATTGATTATAATTTCAGCGGCCACATTGACGGCAATGAAATCAACGGCGTTGTTCAGGTATGGAAAGGAACCAACGCAGAAATTCAAAACTGGTCTGCCATCCGTTTTACGACAGAAGTGGAATAACTCCTTTCAGTATTTTCAGACTGATTGTATTATTCCTTTCGCTCTATGAGTTGAAGATAAAGTTCGTCCAACTGCTCTTTTGCAATGGGCGAAGGTGAATCGTTCATCACATCGCGGCCGGAATTGTTTTTCGGGAATGCAATCACATCGCGGATGGAATCCAGCCCGGCAAACAGCGAAACCAGCCGGTCGAAACCGAATGCAATTCCGGCATGTGGCGGTGCACCATATTTAAATGCATTCATTAGAAATCCGAACTGTGCTTTGGCTTGTTCGGGTGTAAATCCAAGCACATCGAACATTTTGGCCTGCAATTCCGAGTCGTAAATTCGCACAGAACCTCCGCCAATTTCCACACCATTTATTACCAGGTCGTAGGCATTGGCGCGTACTTTTCCGGGATCGGTATCCAGCAACGCAATGTCTTCGGGTTTTGGCGATGTGAACGGATGGTGCATGGCAAAAAACCGTTTGCTGTCTTCGTCCCATTCCAGCAGCGGAAAATCAACTACCCAAAGCGGTTTGTAGGTTCCCTTTTTGCGCAATCCCAGCCGGTTACCCATTTCCAGGCGAAGTGTACCGAGTGCATCCATGGTTTTCGCTTTGTCGCCTGAAAGCACCAGGATTAAATCGCCTGGTTCGGCGCCAAGTGTTTCTGACCAGATTTTTAAGTCTTCGGCTGAATAGAATTTATCTACCGATGATTTAAAACTGCCGTCAGCACTGTATTTCACGTAAACCATTCCTTTGGCGCCAATTTGCGGGCGCTTAACCCATTCGGTCAGTTCATCAATCTGTTTCCGGGAATATTCGGCACATCCTTTGGCACAAATGGCGCCGATGTATTCTGCCGAATCAAAAATGCTGAACCCTTTTCCCTGAGCCAGTTCCGTAATGTCGTGCAACAACATTTCAAACCGGATGTCGGGTTTATCTGAGCCGTATTTTTCCATGGCAGTGGAGTAGGGCATACGTGGGAAATTTTCCACTTCCACATTCAAAACCTTTTTGAATGTATATTTGGTAAGCCCTTCAAATGCATTTAAAACGTCTTCCTGTTCCACAAACGACATTTCGCAGTCGATTTGGGTAAACTCCGGCTGGCGGTCGGCACGCAGGTCTTCGTCCCTGAAACATTTTACAATCTGGAAATATTTGTCGAACCCGGCTACCATCAGCAACTGCTTAAAAATTTGCGGTGATTGCGGCAGGGCGTAAAATTCGCCCGGATTCATACGCGAAGGCACTACAAAATCGCGGGCGCCTTCGGGTGTTGATTTGATAAGCACCGGGGTTTCGGTTTCAATAAAACCGTTCTCGGAAAGGTAAGAACGCACGGCATGAGCCATTTGGGCGCGAAGTTCCATATTTTTACGCACGGCGCTTCTTCGCAGATCGAGGTAGCGGTATTTCATGCGCAAATCGTCGCCGCCGTCGGTATCATCCTGTATGGTGAATGGCGGAACTGCCGAAGGGCTTAAAACTTTTATTCCCGAAAGTTCAATTTCAACGTCTCCGGTTGCCATGTTTTTGTTTTTGCTCGAACGCTCACGAACAGTTCCTGTGGCCTGAATCACAAATTCACGGCCCAGTTGTTCCAGCACTTCAGTCACTTCAGCCGGAGTGTTTTCGTCTGTTACCAACTGGGTAATGCCATAACGGTCGCGCAAATCGATAAACGACATGGCGCCCAAATCCCTTATGCGCTGCACCCAGCCGGCCAGTGTTATTGTTTGTCCGATATGTTCTGCTCTTAATTCTCCACACGTATGTGTTCTGTACATGATACCTTTTTTTAGATTTGGTTGCGAAAATAAGAAGATTTTAGCAATTTCACCGCCTCAAGCCGAGATATATGATTGAGCCATTTAACGATGAATATTTTATGAAAAAAGCCTTTGCCGAAGCGGTTCAGGCTTTTGACGAGGGTGAAATTCCGGTGGGCGCAGTGGTGGTTGCAAACAACAAAATTATTGCCCGAGCCCACAATTTAACCGAAACTCTGACCGATGTAACTGCCCATGCCGAAATGCAGGCCATTACCGCTGCGGCCAATCTGCTGGGCGGAAAATATTTAAACGACTGCACGTTGTTTGTCACCCTTGAACCCTGTGCCATGTGTGCCGGAGCGCTGGGCTGGGCACAAACCGGGCGAATTGTTTACGGAGCATCCGACCCCAAACGGGGATTCCGGAAATTTGCTCCAAAAGCTTTGCATCCCAAAACCGAAATTGTGGGTGGCGTTTTGGAAACCGAATGCGGCGAATTGCTGCAGGAGTTTTTTAAGAATAAAAGGTAATTGTCTTTGAAAATTCTTACAATTCCGGAACTGAATTCCAAAATTGTAAGAATTATGTATGTGAAATGATGTCAGTTGTTATTGATTTCCATGGTTAAACTTCCTCTTCCCGCTGCATCAAACGCTTTCAGTTTTATTTTTCCGGAAATCGAAACCGGTTCTTTATAAACGGTTGAAGTTCGGGTCGGTTCGGTTCCATCGGTAGTATAGCGAATGGTTAATCCGGGGTAAGTTGAATTGGCTATCAGATTTCCATCTTCAATTTTGGCTCCCGGCGCCGGTACGCGATAATTGAAGCCGCCAAAAATTCCGGCCATGCGGGGCAGTTCTTTTTGTGCCAGTGTGTTGGCAAAAACGTTCCAGCCTTTATCCATTGTTTCTTCGCGACGGGTCCTGTTGTCCATGGTTTCCCAGTTCCGCTCAGGCGACCAGGCGCTTTCAGCAAAACCAATCAATTTGGGCAGCAGGTAATACTCCAGCATTTTCTCGCCTTTAATGGTTTCGCTCCATATTTGCGCCTGAACCCCGGCAATATTCGCCTTTGCTTCAGGTTTCAGTCGCTCCAGACCGGCATATTCGGTTTCAATTTCAATTTCACGGCCCATACTGGTGTGTGTAGTCGTTAAAAACATGTTAAACGGCGCTACCTGCCAGGTATCGCGTGTATTAACAAATCCGGCCCAGTAGTGCCCGGGTTCGCGCGGGTCTTTGTTGTAAGCCAAATCGAAATAGAAATTGGAAACATTGCATAGAATTACCGGATAACCGGCATTGGCCATGCGATATGCCAAATCAGTGTTGTTTCCCAGGTTGTTCCACACATAAGGATAAACCTGTTTTCCGGCAAATTCAGGATTCGGAAAGTAGCCTTCACTGTCTTTTAAAAGGGCCACTTCTTCCCAGCCGCCGATTTTCAGGTTTTTGGAATTGAGCATTTCAACAACCCTTCGGAAGAAAACCGCCTGCAGGTTTTTGGGATCTGTAATTTCGGGTAACGTTTTCAGTAGCTCCGCGCACATGGGTGATTCGGTCCACGAACCTTCTGGAACCTCGTCGCCCCCGGTATGGAAAAATTCCAGTTCCACGCCGGCTTCATCATACATGGCAATGATTGCATCCACAACCGTTTCGTAAAATTTGTAAGTCGATTCGCGGGCAACGTTTACCACATTGTCGTCGTACCACTGTGCCGAGAGGTATTTGGATGTGTCATCCGGGTCGATAAGGCGGAACTCGTTGGCTTTTTCTTCGTCGCCCAACGCCATAAATTTTTCGTATCGCGCTTCCATGGATTTGATGGCTGCACGCGAGTGACCCGGAAAATTTACTGCCGGAATAATATTCACATGTCTTGCCTGTGCATATTGAAGTAGCTCGATAAAATCTTCTCTGGTATAATAACCACTACCATAAGTTTCGTCTGCATAGGGGAAAGGCCCTGAACCATAAGATGGATGAAGAAAGTTGGCCTCTTTTGTGGTATGTCCGCGTTGAGCGCCAATCTCGGTCAGTTCGGGCAAACCCTCAATTTCAAGCCTCCAGCCTTCGTCTTCGGTGAGGTAAATCACAAAGTAATTTCCTTTATAGAACGAAAAAATATCAATCATTTTTTTGATGGTTTCCTTAGTCTGGAAACTGCGGGCCACATCAATTTGCAAACCACGATATGGGAACCGCGGTGCATCTTCAATCACCACTTCATCGAGCACCACTTCGGCATCTTCGCCTCTGAAAACTTCCACAGGCAGCATGGAAATCAGACTTTGGATGCCGTAGAAAACACCCGCCGGGTCGCTGCCTGTAATTTGGATTGATTTGTCGGGTTTGATTTCCATACGGTAAGCTTCTTCCGTTTTCCCCTGTATCGAAATGTTTTTTGTTTCAAGGAAAATGCTGTAAGGCGAAGCCTCGGTTGCCTGTTCCATTGTGGGTTGGTTGCCAATCAGCTTTCCCAAAAATTCTGAAATGAAGCGGGCTTCGTTTTCCAGACCTTCTGTGAATAAAATGCGCACATAATCGTCGAAAACCACTTTTTTGCCAGTGACTTTGTAACTCACCGGACTGGGAATAACCGGTAAAAGCTGAACTTTTTCCAAAGCAGATAGATTCGCGTTGTTTTCAAAATTCCACTCCGCAGTGGGAATGGGCTCGAAATCGTTTTTATGGCGATTGGCCTGTTCAGGCCGGGTGAATGGTAAAATGGTGTAATCGGTAACCGGTACTGTATCGGTTTCGTTTCCATTTTTGTCGTAAAATATGAAGTAGGGACCGAGCGGTGCATCGGTTTCCTTAATAATCCAGTCGGAATGTTCCGTTGTAATTTCGATGGTTTCACCGGGTTTCAGACTGAAATTTTCTGTGGGTTTCATCACAAACCAGTCGCCGCTGATGAACTGTATTTCAATATTTTTATCGGCAGAAAGCGGTCTGCGGGGCATCTGACTGAAATAAAGCGCCCAGTTGTCATCCTTAAAAGTGAATTGACTGTTGTTTTCAATCATAAACCTCGCCATTGCTTTAGGCGTTTCAGCATATTCATTACTAACAAGTTCCCAGTTCATTTTTATTTCGCCGGGAGCAGGCGTTTTTTGTGTACATCCGATAAAAAGAGATAAAACCATGGAAAAAGCGACTACACTGTTTTTCATTTTCGACAAATTATTTAAGTTTGACATTCTAAAATTTTCAAAAAGAGAGTGAGCAAATTTCGATAAATTTTTAAAATCAAAGATAATAAAATGGCCGAATTTAAACGACTGATTTCCCTCGATGCATTTCGCGGCTTTACAATTGCTGCAATGATTATGGTGAATTACCCCGGTAGCTGGAGTCATGTTTATCCTCCTTTACTGCATGTTGACTGGCACGGCATCACGCCCACCGACCTCATTTTTCCGTTTTTTATTTTTATTGTTGGTGTTTCCATTGCACTGGCTTACACCAAGCGGCTTCAGGCCGGAGTTCCGAAAGGCCCCATGTATAAAAAAATAGCTTTCAGGGCATTGAAAATTTTCATCGTGGGTGTTTTGTTGTGGCTGTTTCCAAAATTCGACCTTGAAAACATTAGGTATGCCGGGGTGTTACAGCGCATTGCTATTGTATTTCTGGTTTCGGCTATACTTTTTCTGAACTCGAAATGGAAAACCCAGGCCATTGTGGCTGCGGTTATTCTGGTGGGTTACTGGCTGGCAATGGTTTTAATTCCAACTCCGGGTTACGGACAACCGATGCTGGATCCGGATGCCAACCTGGCAGCCTGGATTGACAGTAAATTTCTGCCCGGGTATATGTGGCAGAAAACCTGGGACCCCGAGGGGATTTTCAGCACGCTGCCTGCTATTGCCACCGGAATTACCGGAATGCTGGCCGGGCACCTGATTCTCAGTAAAATGTCGCAGGAAAAGAAAGTGATTTACCTGTTTTCGTTCGGATTTTTTGCGTTTGCCATCGGTTACTGGTGGGATTTCATTTTCCCCATCAATAAAAACATTTGGACCAGTTCGTTTGTGATGGTCACTTCCGGTCTGGCAGCCATGGTGCTGGCCATCGGTATGTTTTTTGTGGATATGCAGGGCCGGACCCGGTTTACCAAACCCGGAATCATTTTCGGTTCCAATGCCATTGCCGTGTATGTGCTCGCCGATGTTTGGGGACAGCTTTTCTACAACATCAAATTTTGGGGAAGCAGTCTGAATGTGCATTTTATGAACATGTTCGAGTCGGTTGGCTGGAGCATGAAGTTTGGCAGTTTGCTGTATGCCGTTCTGTTCATCTGTTTTAATTTCATCCCGGCGTGGATTCTGTTTAAAAAGAAAATTTTCATCAAATTATAGGATTTTTTTATGAAGACGTTTTTGAGGGGTATTGTACTGGCTGTATTTGCTTTTTCTGCCTGCCAGTCGGAATACAGGGGTGTGCCCGAAAGTTATCATTCTCTTCTCGATTCAGCTTTTGTAAAAGCAGGTGAGAATGCAGGCGAACTGGAAATGGTACTGCAAAGTGTAAAAAAGAATCAGAAAGAAGCCGCTGCATTTTTAATTGCTTATATGCCAGAAAAAGATCTAGAATCACTTTCTTCGGATTTTATTCTGGACCAGATAAACGGCGCTTTCAAGGCGCGCGACGAGTTTGTGTGGTGCAGAAACTTGCCCGACTCCATTTTTCTGAATGAAGTGTTGCCCTATTATAGCCTTGATGAAAAACGGGATAACTGGCGCGAAGATTTTTACAACCGCTTTTCACCCTATGTAAAAGACTGTGAAGCCATTTTTCAGGCCATCGATTCGGTAAATCAGAATATTATTGAAGAGCTGGGCGTGGAATACAATACCAAACGAAGTGCGGTAAATATCAGTCCGTTTCAGGCCATTAAAGAGCAAATGGCTACCTGCACAGGGCTTTCCTTTTTGCTGGTAAATGCTTTCCGGTCGGTGGGAATACCTGCCCGCATTGCCGGTACCCCACTTTGGACCAACCTGCGCGGAAACCACAGTTGGGTAGAGGTTTGGATTGACGGCGAATGGTATTTCACGGAATATTATCCCGATGCACTGAATAAAAGCTGGTTTCTGGCCGATGCCGGAAAGGCAGACCCCGAAAAACCGGTACATTGGATTTATGCCGCTTCGTACAAACCTGCCGAAACACATTACCCGCTGGTGTGGGACCGCGATTCCAGAGAAATTCATGCAGTGAATGTAACTGACCGTTACATCAGGCTTTACCAGGAACAACTTGCCGGAAACGAACTGAAGGAAGATGAAATTTTGGTAGATGTGGTTTTGTATAAAAATGAAAACGAACAGAATGCGCAAGGCCGGGTTTCGGAAAGGGTTACCGTTTTCGAGAGTGACAATCAAATTGATTTTGGTTATACGCCGCTGTCAACCGACGATTTGAACAAATTTCTGAAATTCAAACTGAAAAAAGATAAAACTTACCGGCTGGAATTTGCAGGAGCAGATGGGCAACCCAAATCAGAAATGCTTGATACCAGTGATTTGGATGGTGTAATTAAAATTTTCTGTGATTAATTTTCAGGTTCGGTAATATCAAATTCAATCGCTTTTAAATCTTCCCAAAAAGCAGGGTACGATTTGGTAACAACCATCGGATCGTCAATTTCGAGCCTGTAACCTGCCAGCGCCAGGGGTGCAAAGGCCAGTGCCATGCGGTGATCGTGATAAGTTTTGATGAGTGGGATTTTTTTAACTTTTGAATGATCGGTTGTTCCATCCCAGGCCAGTTCGCCTTCAGCAGGCTCGGTAAGGATAGCGCCAAATTTTGCCAGTTCGTTTTGCAAAGCGGCAATCCGGTCGGTTTCCTTAATTTTCAGCGTTTTCAATCCCGAAAAATGGAACGGAACTTTTTTTGCCACACAAAGACAGGCAAAAGTCTGGGCTATGTCCGGGTTTTCAATAAAATCGAGCACCAGTTTTTCGGGTTGAATCTTTTCTGTTTTTTTCAGCAGAACGCCTTCTTGTTTTTGTTCCGAAAAAACGCCGAACTGCTCAAACCAGCCGGCAATGTGTGCATCTCCCTGCAAACTGTTAATCTGCAGGTTTTCCAGAAGCACTTCGCCATTTTCTGCCAGTGCCAGAATCTGGTACCAGTAGGAAGCGCCCGACCAGTCGGCTTCAACGGTGAATTCGCCCGGCAGATAATTTTGCGCAGGCACATTTATGGTATTGCCTTCCCATTTGTATTGAACACCAAAACGCGCCATCAGTTTTAAGGTCAATTCAATATACGAGCGTGAAGTTATTTCACCTTTCAATTTTAATATCAGCCCGTTTTCAATGGTTGGGGCAATCATCAGCAGTGCTGAAATGTACTGGCTGGAGATACTGCCGTCCAGCTCCAGTGTTTTGCCTTTCAGGTGCGAACCAAAAATCTTCAGCGGTGGAAAACCTTCTTCTTCCAGGTATTCTATGCGGGCGCCAAGTTCATTCAGCGCATTCACCAGAATTCCAATGGGGCGTTGTTTCATCCGCTCCGATCCGGTAACTTCCCATTCGCCCACAATTTTGGAAAGAAATGCCGTGAGAAACCGCATGGCAGTTCCGGCATGACCAATGTCGAATTTGTTTTGGTTGGAAAAAAGTGCCTGCTGCAAAACACGCGAATCATCCGAATCGGACAGGTTTTTAACCGGATACGGATTGTAGCACAACGCGTTAATGATCAGAACGCGGTTGCTGATGCTTTTGGAAGCGGGAAGATTAATTCGCCCGTTAATGGTATTTTGATTAGCTGTTACCCGATATTTCAAATCATAAATTTTTGTAGTAATTCAACGCTTCAAAAATCAATTCTTTATCGCAATTCTGGTTGATTTTCATTTTACCGGGTTCCGCAAGCAGGGTGAAATTTATCCGGTCCGATTCATTTTTCTTGTCATGAGTCATTAGTTCAAATAACCGCTCAAAGTCATTTTCGCCGATTCCAAATTTACCGTAAATGCTTAAAAGCCATTGCGTTAAATCCCTGCAATCTGTTTCGCTGAAACCGCATTGTTTAACCGAAAGGTACAATTCGGCAATCATTCCCCATGCCACAGCAAACCCATGCAACACCGGCCGGTTTTGTTCCATGGCCAGGCTTTCGAAGGCATGTCCTGCAGTATGTCCGAAATTCAATCCTTTACGGATATTTTTTTCGGTTGGGTCGTTAATTACAAAGAACTCTTTTACATTCACCGAGTTTTGGATGATTTGCAACAGGCTTTTGTAATTGATGTTTTCGAGGTTAAAACTTTTTAATTCGTCAAGGTGGTCCGTGTTTTTTATCAACCCGTGTTTTACCATTTCTGCAAATCCCGAAAGGAAATTCATGTGGTCGATGGTTTTAAGGAATTCGGTATCGATGATTACTGCCACCGGGTTTTTAAAGGTTCCGATTTCATTTTTCAGCCCGTTGAAGTTGATACCGGTTTTCCCACCCACTGAGGCATCCACTTGTGAAAGCAGGGTGGTTGGAATGTTCAGAAAGTCGATGCCGCGTTTAAATGTAGAAGCTGCAAAACCGGCCAGATCGGTTAACATGCCACCACCAATGTTAATTAACAGCGATTTTCGGTCGGCGCCATTCTTCGATAAAAAATCCCAGATTTTCGTTACCGAATCCAGATTTTTGTTGCTCTCTCCCGAGGGTAGTGTTAACTTTCTGATGGAATTCGTTTCAATGCACTGAGTGAATTTCGCCAGCCAAAGGTTTTCCACATTTTCCTCTGTAACTAAAAAAACTTTTCCTTTTCCATACCCGTCAATCCATTCATTTAATTCACCCGCCGGGTCTGTACAATATATTATTTTTGAATAAATTTTTGAATTATCCATAGTTACCTGCTAAATTGCGGTAAAGTTACAATAAATTTGATTTGAGGTTTTTTTAAAGCCGTGAGGCTAAAATTTTTTACAAAAAATTACGATAATGATTATTTCGAATAAACAAAAAGCTGTTCATTTACGTCGTCTTTTTTTTCTTGTAAGCCTTGTTATTGCAATAGCAGCATTGGCTTTATTTTTAATTGATTATACCATTTACGGCATTGTTGCAGTTGGGGTGTTTGCCTTTTGGTTTCTCTATTTTCAGGTGGCCGACTTTCAGTTTGTCGAGTTTAGCGACGCAAACGAAAAAGTGTTGTTGAGGTATTACAAGGCTGTAAGGTTTGGCAAAACCAACTTTAATTCCATCGAGTTCCCACAGCAGATGCTGTACAGTGCGCATTTCGAAAATTCACTATTTGGAAAAATGTCTGATTTAACCCTTGTTGTGAAAACGAGACGCGGAATTGCAGAGTATCCGTCAGTTAGTTTGACTGCACTTCCGGTTAATGAACGCAGAAGACTACAGGAAAGATTGTTGCAAATATTAGATGTATAACTTTTTCCCTTGGATGCATGGCTCGCAATGAATTGTTTTATAAAATAGCTCTTTCCATGGTTCCAGGCATTGGCGGGGTATTGGCGCGCAATCTGGTGGCTTATACCGGCAGTGCCGAACAGGTTTTTTCCGAATCCTTCAAATCATTGGTTAAGATTCCAGGCATTGGAGAGGTGAATGCCAAACGGATAAAAAATGACGGCGTTTTTAAAAAAGCTGAAAAGGAGCTGGAGTTTATTCAGAAATACAAAATCGATGTGCGGTTTTATACCGACAAAAACTATCCGCGCCGCCTGAAACCTTGTCCCGATGCACCTATTGTGATCTACTCCAAAGGAAACATGAATTTAGATGAACAGCGCATTGTAAGCATTGTGGGAACAAGAAATGCCACTGATTATGGGAAAATGATTTGCGAGCAGTTGATTCAGGGTTTTGCAGAACGGAATCATCCGATGCTGGTGGTGAGCGGACTGGCATACGGAATTGACATTCATTCGCACAAAATGGCACTGAAATACAATGTGCCAACGATTGGCATTGTTGGGCACGGGCTGGACAAAATTTACCCTTCGCTGCATGCCGATACGGCCCGGAAAATGCTGGAAAATGGTGGGCTGGTGTCCGATTTTCCCAGCGGAACGAAAATCGATCCGCCCAATTTTATCCGGCGTAACCGGATTATTGCCGGTCTGGCCGATGCCACCATTGTGGTGGAGTCGGCCGAAAAAGGCGGGGCGTTGATTACTGCCGAAATTGCCTCGTCGTATAACCGCGATGTGTTTGCCTTCCCGGGCAGGGTGGATGAAACGTATTCCCGGGGCTGTAACCGGCTCATCCGGCTCAACGGAGCCAGCCTGATACAGGACATCGACGATCTCGAGTATTTCATGGGCTGGGAAACCACCGAAAAAGAAAAAGCAGTGCAATCCGTACTTTTTCTGGATTTAACTCCCGATGAAGAAAAAGTAGTGGAACTGCTGAAAAATGAAGGAGAATTATTTATCGACCAGATGTCATCGGAGCTTAAAATGCCTGGCAGTAAAGTTTCGGCGCTGCTGCTGAATATGGAGTTTAAAAATATTATTTCTGCAATGCCCGGAAAAATGTATAAGTTAAGGTAAATTAAACGACCGTATTTCCTCCACAAACTTTTCAAAAAGGGTTAGTTTGTTTTTAATGATGGAATAAACAATTTCTACATCAACTTTTTCATACCGGTGAACAATGAAATTCCGGAAACGAATCATATCAGAATATTCACTGGTTGATTGGATAACTCCAAGTTCTTCCAGTTTCTGAATATTCTCCACCGATGTATTTGCCGGTGTCAGTTTATTCAAAGCCAGTATTCGTTCGCTAATGTCAATCATTACTTCAATGGAAACCTGCAACGCCCGTTCTGTAGCCTTTTGCAAAAGCGAACTATTCTTAAGTTGCTGAAAGCTTTCTATTTTCCAGTTTTTTATCGCATCAATATTTTCTTCAATGATGCGAAGCTTTTTCTCAATTATTCCATTGAACTTCATAGCCTCTGTATTCCAGTTGTTTTTTCATCCAAAACGAATCATATTCGTACTTTCGGCAGGTATAAGAATAAAAATCTGCATACAAATTCTCATGCTCAGGTTTAACAAAAAGCAGTGTTCCCTGCAAAGCCTGCATGCCCAAAATGGTGCCTGATTCGTTTAAAACTACCACATCGAAATTATCAAAACCCGGCACTGCACTTTCGAGTTGCCGGATTATTTTAAGTCTCAGCTCAGATTTTTCAGCCTTATTTTCTCCTCTATTTATTAAATAAACAGCAATATCAAGGTCCGACCCTTTCTTTATTGTTCCGATTTGTGCAGAACCAAAAATATAGGCGAAGGCAATTTCCGGGAGTGTTTTTAATTTTTCGGCCAATATATTACGATCAAACCTCATGCACTTTTTAATTTGCAACGAATTTCGGAAAGAATTCGCAATAAAAAAAATGGCTTTAAAATGACGAATTATGAAAAAGAATCGCCATGCTGCAATTTAAAATGGAAATATTTAATGTTTTGATGAATGAATTGGAATGTATGAAAAGTTGTTTTGCAGGTTAAAGCTCGTGCGCAGGAATTCGGACCACCCGTCCTTCGTCATCGGAAACAACCAATTCCAGGTTTCTGGCTTTTTTGGTTTGAATGAGTCTTTCCTGATACATTTCAAGACCCTTTAAAATTTTCTCCCGGATTTCCATTTTATTTTTTCTCTTCATCAACCAAAGATTTTAAGCGGTCAAATTTAGCAATATTTTTAACAATCTTCGATTCGGTTTTCGTTCCCTCAGCAATCAACTCCGATGACATTTTTTGTGAATTGTCAAATATCATCCAGTAATCACTTACCGGAATATAAATGTCGAAAAGGTTTTTAATCCCCGCATAATAACGCCGGGCTATGATATGTTTTGACACGTGATGCCCTCCTTCAAGCACCCTGTTTTCAACACGTTCGAATGCCAGATCGACCGAATTTAACCAAAAAAACAGGAGTGTGGTTTCGTATCCGGATTTTCCGGATTTTAAAATGGTATTTCGAAAAGTTTTTGACGAAAGAGTGGTTTCGAAAGCAAAATCTTTTTGAAGCGGGATGAAATCGTTAATTTTTTTTAACATTAACCGCCCTGCTTCAATCGACGATAATTCCGGTTTTAACGGAGAAAGTCCACGCGCAATTTCATCTGCATTGATGAAGATGTTGCAGTTGAGCATTTCCGGCAATACGGTAAAGGATGCAGTTGTTTTCCCCGCGCCGTTGCAACCGGCAATAATATATAAATTGGACATATCTTTAATTCTGGCCTAAAGATACGAATTGAAGCGGATATGTAGCTATCCGGTTTTTTGGTTTCAGTTATAGTCTGCCAATTTCCTGGCTCAGTTTTTCGGCTTCCGCTGTGATGTGTTTTCTGAACCCTTCTTCGGTTTTCCACTGGTCTTTGTCGAGGCCCCAAACCGAAAAGAAATAATGTTTTGCCGGTTGATCGCTTGTACATTTCTGCCCTATATAATATGTCTCGGAAATGATGTGGCTGAATCCTTTTTCAGGAACCGTTTCGTAACCCAGTTCAAAGAAATTGATGTCGGTGGTGCGACCGATTTTTCCGGCTTCGGCAAGCGGAACAAGAACTGCCATTCCCAACTCGTCGTCGTTCAGGGACTGCACATCGTGGGTGCCAATAACCTGAAAATCGCCTGCCTGAAACGCAAAAGGTTCTCTGTTTAAATGGCTGGTAACAATGCCGGTAACAATATGCGAACCCGCCGGGCAGCCGGTTACAGTTACATCCGACTCGAACCAGTATTTGCCGGGATAAATGGAAATTTTTTCCACAGCTTTCAGCATTTCACCGTCCACATCCCAGCCTTCGTAACGCAGTTCAAAAACCGAGCGTACGGGCCCTTCGGTAAGTTTCTGATACTCGTAAACTTCAGTTGAGCCCAATCGAAACAGCGAATCGTTTTTTAGAAGAGCGATTCCTCCGGAACCCAGCGAACTTCCACAATGCAGCACATCCATGCCCCAGTCGGCCAGTTTATGGTAATCACCTAATTCCGGGGTATGAATTTTATCGATAATCATTTCCGGCTTTCGTTTTCCGAAAAGGTCTTTCACATTGCGGCAATCGAAATAGTTACGGAACCCGATTTTATCGTTTTCCCAGTTGACGCTTTCACCCTGGGCAATCACCTCAAAACCATCGGTACATGGCAACGCCTGATAATAGTCCACTTCTTTAAATGAACCGTCTTCCCGGGTAATTCCCAAACGCAGGTTCGTTCGTTTTTCAAATTCAGGCGGATAATTGGTGCCATCTGAAAACTCCACCACGATTTCTTTTGTTTCATTGGGTGCAAAATTTAATAGCAAAGCTACTTCATCCCAGTTGCCGTCGTTGTCCATATCGTCCAGCTGAAACGGAACCAGTGAATTATCGGCATTTTTAAAAAGCGGCAGTAATCCTGCAGGTAACTCTATTTTTTGGCTTAGTTCCTCTTTGGTTAAAACAATAACTTCATCAGGCCGTTCCACATTTTGCGGGTTCTGAAACAAAAGGGTTTCCTGTTTGGCACAGGAAAAAAGGAAACCGGTGATTGTAATTAAAAGAACAAATCTTGTTTTCATGTTATTCAGGAATATCGTTTTCGCCTTTCACATAACCGAAGTTGGCGAGAATTCCGCCATCCACATAAAGTACGTGGCCATTCACAAAATCGCTGGCTTTTGATGCCAGGAACAACGCAGCATTGCCCACATCTTCAGGTTCGCCCCAACGGCCTGCGGGAGTACGGGTCATCACCAAATCGTTGAACGGATGGCCGCCTTCGCGGATAGGCGCCGTTTGTGCCGTGGCAATGTAACCGGGCCCGATTCCATTAATCTGAATATTGTATTTGGCCCACTCGCAGGTCATGTTGGCGGTCAGTAGTTTCAGTCCGCCTTTTGCCGATGCGTAAGCCGAAACTGAATTGCGCCCGTAAACGCTCATCATGGAGCACATGTTTATAATTTTACCCGAACGCTTTTCAATCATTTTGGGCGCCACACGTTTTGAAACAATAAACGGAGCTACCAAATCCACGTCGATTACCTGTTTGTATTCTGAAACCGGCATATCGAGAATAGGTATTCTCTTGATGATTCCGGCGTTGTTTACCAGAATATCGATGGTACCCATTTCGTTTTCAATTTGGGTAATTCCGCGGTCCACATCGGCTTCGTCTGTTACATCGAATTTTAAAGTATAAACATCAATGCCATCGTCAGCATATTCCTTTTTGCAGCTTTCCAGTTTTTCTTCAGAAATGTCGTTCACGCAAATTTTTGCACCGGCTTTTCCGAGCACTTTCCCAATGGCCATTCCAATGCCGTGGGTTCCACCGGTTATAAGGGCTACCTTTCCGTTAAGGTCAAAAAGTTCCTGTACCATAATAATTTATGATTGATTGTTGATAAATGATGTTTTTTTTAATGGATTTCATTACCTCAATTCAGTGGGATTAATGTGATCCATATCGGTATAATCAAGGTTTTCGCCTGCCATTCCCCAAATAAAAATGTAATTGCTGGTGCCGGCAGCAGAATGAATTGACCAGTTGGGCGAAATCACCGCCTGTTCGTTGTGCATCCAAAGATGGCGGGTTTCATCGGGCTGGCCCATGATGTGACAAATGGCCTGGTCTTCAGGTAAATTAAAGTAGAAATACACCTCGTTGCGGCGGTTATGCTGGTGCGGAGGCATGGTGTTCCAAACACTACCGGGCATCAGTTCGGTTAAGCCCATTTGCAACTGACAGGTTTCCACAACTGTGTTTATGAGCAACTGATAAATTTTTCGTTCATTGGACGTTTCGAGCGAACCCAGGTGCAGCACATTGGCATCGCCTTGAGTAACATGCTTTACCGGATATTCTTTGTGAGCCGGCGCTGAATTAATGTAAAAATGAGCCGGATTTTGCGGATCGTCGGAACGGAATTCAATTTCTTTGCTGCCTTTCCCAATATAAAGGGCATCTTTAAAATTCATTTTATACTCTGTTCCGTCAACTAAAATGGAGCCGGGACCTGCCACACTGATAACTCCCACTTCGCGGCGGTAACAGAAAAACTCAGCTTTTAACGGATCGATGGGGTCCAGTTTCAGCGGCTTGTCAACCGGAACGGCTCCGCCTACAATGTAGCGCTCAATAGCCGAATACACAAGTCTGATGTTTCCGGGGTCCATTACTTTTTCCACCAAAAACTCTTTTCTTATCCTTTTGGTATCATACGTTTTAAAATCGTCGGGATGGTATGCATACCTTTCTTCATAAATGGTTGCCATAATCTTTTATTTTTTTAATTCCTGTTGTCTTTTTAATGCTTCCAGATAATAATAATCTGCATAGTTGATGGCCACATCCACTTCGCTGTTTGCCGGTTTGTGGCCAACGCTGTGTTTCAGCAGAAAACCTCCATTGCTGCCATCTTTTGCACGGTATTTTTCCGAAGTAAGGCTTTTCATGATTTTATTGGCAGCTTCGAGGTAGGTTTCACCTTTTTCTGAAAAAGTACTTAACTCGTAAAAAGCCGAAGCCATAATTGCTGCGGCAGAGGCATCGCGGTGGGTATTTGGAATTTCCGGGTCGTTAAAATCCCAGTATGAAACCATATCTTCGGGTAAATTCTCCAGTATGAAATCGCCGATTTTTTCGGCTGCCACAAGGTATTTCTCATCACCTGTTTCGCGGTAGCACATGGAGTATCCGTAAAATCCCCAGGATTGTCCTCTGCCCCAGGCCGATTCGTCGTACAATCCCTGGTGTGTCTGTTTTACGGCGGCTTGTCCGGTAATGGTATCGAAACCAACTACATGGTACGAGCTCCAGTCGTTGCGGTAATGGTTTTCCAACGTCACATCGGCATGTGAAACTGCCACATCCCTGTACTTGGGGTCGCCTGTAACTTCCGACGTCCAGAACAGCATTTCCAGGTTCATCATGTTGTCCACAATCACCGGAAAGTCCCAGTCGCCATGGTCCCACGACTTAATGCACCCTACGGTTGGGTTGAAGCGGGTAAGCAACGATTCCGAAGCCTGAAGAATGACATCTTTGTATTCTTCATTTCCGGTAAGCCGCAGTGCATTTCCGTAACTGCAAAACACCATGAAGCCCAGGTCGTGGGTGTTGGTTTTATATTGAACCCCATCAAGTTTCAGCATATTTTCCAGCGCCGCTTCTTTCCAGTACTCATCGCCGGTCATTTCGTACATCAGCCAGAACGAACCAGCCGGAAATCCGCAGGTCCAGTCGTGGTAGTTTACCATCCAGTAGCCGCCCTCCTTGTTGGGCCAGGAGCGGGGCACTCTGCTTTCGGGGATGGCTTCCGCCAGCACCTTCAGTTGTTCGTCCAGCTCCTTTTTGAGTTGGGTGAATTCTTCTTGGCTTTTGTCATTTCCTGCACAGGAAAACAGCAGGGCAGCAATGATGAGTGCAATTACATTTTTCATATTCCGTTTTTTTTAAAGTTTATTTTTTACAAATATAAAAGGAAATAATAAAAATTGCAATCGATTGCAAACAAAAAGAAAAATATTTAATTTAGCGGTCAAATAGAAAAAGATGGCAAAACAACGGGAAACAACCATACATGATATTGCAAAAAAACTGAACATTTCAGCTTCCACAGTTTCGCGGGCGCTGAAGGATAACCCCATCATAAACCGCGAAACGCGCGACCGCATAAAAAAAACCGCGCAGGAAATGGGCTACCAGCCCAATACCATGGCAGCAAATTTTCGCACCAAAAGAACCAATACCATCGGTGTAGTGGTTCCGCTCATCAACCGGCATTTTTTTTCGTCGGTCATTAGCGGAATCGAAGATGTGGCTTATGAACAGGGTTTTACGGTTACCATTTCGCAATCAAACGATTTTTATGAAAAAGAGGCCAAAATTGTTCGAACATTTTTTTCGAACCGGGTTGACGGGCTAATTGTATCGATTGGCATGCAAACCCAAAACTTCGATCATCTTAAATTGTTTTCGCAACGTAACATCCCACTGGTTTTTTTCGACCGTGTGGCAGATGAAATTAAAGCGGATAAAATTGTGGTTGACGATTACCGGGGAGGTTTCAAAGCCACCGAACACCTGATACAGCAGGGAGGGAAAAAGATTGCCCACATTGGCGGGCCGCTGAATGTAACCATATACCGCGACCGTCTTGCAGGATACAAAGACGCCCTGCATAAAGCAGGCCTCCCGGTTGATAAGTCGATGCTGATTCATAACAGCCTGACACGGGAAGATGGCACAAATGCCATAAAAAAACTGCTGCAAAATAAAACAAAACCCGATGCCATTTTTTGTGCCAACGATACAACGGCATTAAGCGTTATTATCTATTTAAAGGATAATGGAATAAAAGTGCCTGATGACATGCTGGTAGTCGGCTTTAGCAACGAACCTTTTTCTGAGGTTGTAACTCCTTCTATCAGTACAATTCGCCAACCGGGGTTTGAAATGGGAAAAAAAGCCGCTGAACTTTTAATCAGGCAAATTAAAAACAAAGATAAACCCGTTCGGTTTCAAACATTTGTAATGCCAACTGAATTGATTGTCAGGGAATCGTCGGTTTGGAAATAAAAAAACCTCCTGCAATTACAGAAACTTTTTAGTTGGTGACTCAGCTGGGGCTTCCCGCTTTCCTTCGTCAGCGGGATAAACTTCTCGC
>CAZLGT010000033.1:57681-58651 GCA_964559175.1 uncultured Mariniphaga sp.
ATAAAAAAAGCTCCTGGAAAACAGAAGCTTTTAATGTGGTGACTCAGCTGGGGCTTCCCGCTTTCCTTCGTCAGCGGGATAAACTTCTCGCCCCCATCATTATTAGCTTTATGCCATAAAAAAAGCTCCTGGAAAACAGAAGCTTTTAATGTGGTGACTCAGCTGGGGCTCGAACCTTTCTTGCATACAACTGAAAATCAATATATTTATAAGCACTCAAAATTATAGGTCTCGATTTAGTCTCTATTGGTATTCATCTGAACTTTTGTAAAAGTAGTTCAATTGTGAGGTTTGAGCAAACTAAATGAACGAAATTTTTGAAACATTATATCCATACATTGCCATCCGATAAATTACGGCCAAGAATTTTTTGTACCACACCATTCAGACCATAAAAGCTTTTTCTCATATCGCTTGGCTGGCTGTACAAATGGAACCGGTTTTCGGATGACAGGGCAAACATGGGCTAATAGTTTATCAGGCTTTTCAACTGACCAATTTCAATTCCAACCGGGCAACTCAGTTGAACTACATTGGGGAATGAAACTTCTATCCGGCCATATTCTCCATCTGAAACGTTTGTCGTTCCGTCACCGGAAACTTTAACTGGAATAAATGTATCGGAAACTTCTTTGTTACGTCCAGCCGGGAGTCCTTTTTCCTTCTTGTACTTTTTATACCAGTAACTGAATGTTTTTACTGAAAGGTTTTCACGGGCACAAAACTTACTCTGGGATAAACCGCTTTCCTGCCATAACTCAATGGCCAGGTACATCTCTTCTTTGCTATACTTCTGATTTTTTCGCATGGCGCGAAGTTAGGGACCAGCGAGGCATCTGGCAAGACGGGGTTGGTAGAAGGGATACCAATAACCTGGTGGAAAATGCTATCAGGCCGTATCCCTTCTACCAACCCCGTCTTGCCAGATGAACCGCTGACCCCTAACTTCGCGCTATGCGAAAAAATCAGA
>CAZLGT010000034.1:0-3332 GCA_964559175.1 uncultured Mariniphaga sp.
CCTTATGGAAGTAGCCCCATTTTTACTGGAATTTTAACCGGTCAGTAGTGATAAAATTTTTAAATTCATCGGTTGTCCCGGCGGCAAAAGGCACTGTAAAGGTAAAACAAGACAAAAACAAAAATTACGTTGTTAAGGTGAAAATTGCAGATTTAGCTGAAGTGGAAAGACTGCAACCTGAAAAACAAACCTATGTGGTTTGGATGGAAACTGACAGCGGAAATACAGAAAATCTGGGCCAGTTAAAAAGTTCAACAGGCTTTCTTTCAAAACAGCATAAAGCAAATCTGGAAACAGTGTCCTCCTATAAACCAGTCAGAATATTTGTAACCGCAGAACAAGACATAAATGTTCAGACCCCGGACAGAAAAGTTTATTTGACAACAGATACGTTTTAACCTGCATAATATGCATAAATAAATGTCAGAATTCGTATTGCTGCCAACTTTTACATTGCGGAAAAAAAATTTGACTCTGATGAGTTGATAATCCAATAAACATTTATGGTAAAATTCAAAGTTCCGGTAAAAAAAATAATTCCAAAACTGCCCGATTTAACGAAGCACGTTATTAAGCTGAGCGAGAAAACCATTGAAAAAACACAAAAGGCAAATGTTTTCTTTTTAGAGGCAGGCAACTTTTTTTTATTCCTATTCAGTGCAACCAGGGAGACATTTTCGCGCCATTTTGAGTTCAGGGAATTCCTGCGTCAGTGTTATCAGATTGGCAACAAAACATTGCCGCTCATTTCGGTAACCGGCCTCATAATGGGCTTGGTACTTACCATACAGTCGCGGCCTGTTTTGGCAGACTTTGGCGCCGTGTCCATGCTTCCCGGAATGGTAGCGTTATCTATCATCCGCGAAATGGGACCGGTAATTACCGCATTAATTTGCGCGGGAAAAATCGGTTCGGGCATGGGAGCCGAGTTAGGATCAATGAAAGTTTCGGAACAAATTGATGCGATGGAAGTATCATCCACCAATCCGATGCGGTTTTTGGTAGTTACACGGGTTTTGGCTGCCACCCTAATGATACCGGTTTTGGTTTTATATGCCGATGCACTCGGTATTTTGGGCAGTTGGGCCGGTGCAAACATAAAAGGGACCGTTACTTT
Organism: uncultured Mariniphaga sp.; assembly: GCA_964559175.1. GTDB lineage: Bacteria > Bacteroidota > Bacteroidia > Bacteroidales > Prolixibacteraceae > Mariniphaga. Next base: position 1,118 of record CAZLGT010000034.1, read on the forward strand.
CACCCTGTTCATTTCGCAGGCATTCAGGGTGGTCGATTTTATGGATTTTCTACCTGCCGTAATTAAAACGTTCTTTTTTGGGGCTGCAATCGGGTTGATTGGAACTTACAAAGGCTATACAGCAGGGAAAGGAACGGAAAGTGTGGGCAAAGCAGCCAATTCGGCGGTAGTGCTCGCTTCGCTGCTCGTAATAATTATTGATTTAATTGCTGTTCAGATAACGGATATGCTTTTATAGAAAAAATTTTAAATGGTTAAAACTGAAATGGACATAAAGGATACAGAAAAAACAACCGAACAGGTTATTGAAATCAACAACCTCAGTAAAAGTTTTGCCGATTTGGATGTACTAAAAAACCTCTCGTTAAAGCTTTTTAACGGCGAAAATCTGGTGGTGCTCGGAAAATCAGGCTCCGGAAAATCTGTTCTCATAAAATGCATTGTCCGTTTGTTGAATCCCGACCAGGGAACCATTCATGTACTTGGCAAAGATGTGAGTAAACTGAAAAGAAAGGAATTGGCAGTGATGAGGGAAAAAATCGGGTTTCTGTTTCAAAGCGGTGCGTTGTACGATTCGATGACCATAAAAGAGAATCTTGAATTTCCATTGCGCAGAATAAAAAAGAATCTCACAAAAAGGGAAATGGACGAAAAAATAGAAGAAGTTTTGAAAAATGTAGGATTAACCGACACGCTGCATAAAATGCCCTCTGAACTCTCGGGCGGAATGCGCAAACGGGCAAGCCTGGCACGAACCATTATTGTCGATCCGCTAATCATGCTTTATGACGAACCCACAACCGGATTAGACCCGGTAACATCGGATGGGATCAGCGAGCTGATAAATGATGTTCAGGAAAAATACAACACTTCATCCATCATCATTACACACGATATTGAATGCGCCCGGGCCACTGCCGACCGAATTATTATGCTGCAGGACGGCGAGGTTTATATGGAAGGTAACATCGATGATTTCGAGAATTCAACGGATGAAACGATTACCTCTTTTTTCAAACAACAAGTTCATAACACTCAAAAAAAAATTATAAAAAATGGATAATTACACACCAGGATTTAAGGCACGGTTGGGAGTTTTTATTACCGTTGGAATTGCAATTTTTGTAATCGCAATTTTTATCATTGGAAAACAGCAAAATTTATTCAATCCGGTTTTTAGAGTTACAACCAATTTTTATAACGTTAGCGGCGTGCAGGTTGGGAATAATGTCCGGTTCTCGGGCATCAGTGTCGGCACTGTGGACAACATTAAAATAATCAATGATTCAACGGTGCAGGTTGATTTGCTTATCCGGAAAGATGTGCAGCAGTTTATAAAGGCTGACAGCCAGGCAAGTATTGGTTCCGAAGGAATTATTGGCGACCGCATTGTAATTATTACACAGGGAAGCGACAATGCGCCTGTTGCAGAAGACGGACAACATATTTTGTCAAAAGAACCGATTGAAACCGATGATATTATGAAAAGCCTGCAGACCACGGCAGGACATGCCGAAGTTATTACACTTCAACTTGCTGAAATAATGGTAAATATTAACAGCGGACAAGGAATGCTGGGCAGGCTCATTCAGGATTCTACCATTGCAGAAAATGTGAACCTGACCATTGAAAACTTCAAGAAAAGCTCCGAAGGCCTGGATGAAACCATAGAAGTTACCAAAGAAAATGTGTTTGCTTTTATGGAGAGCCTGCAGAAAACGGCCGCAAAAACTGAAGTGGCTTCCAACGAACTCGGTGAAATTATGACAAAAATAAACAGTGGCGAAGGAGCTATTGGGATGTTGCTCAAAGATACGTCTATCGTTAACAACATTGATGAAACCATAGTTAACCTGAAAGAAAGCAGCATAGGGCTGAACGAAAATATGGAAGCGCTTAAACACAATTTCCTTTTCAGGGGATATTTTAGACGACAAGCCAAACAAGAGGCCAAAGAGGAGGAAAAAATACGAATGGAGTCAGATACGTTAATGCCGGAGGGAAATTAACAGGAAGCCAGAAGCCAGAGGCCAGCAAAGAGTGAAGGATGGCATCCCTTTTCTCATCAGAGGCAGGGAAAATCCAAACCTTTGCAGGCTTTTTGTGCGGAAGGGATGCTATCCATTTGGAAACAGGATAGCGGGCAAAGAGCAGAGAGCAGAAGGATGGCATCCCTTTTCTCATCAGAGGCAGGGAAAATCCAAACCTTTGCAGG
>CAZLGT010000034.1:3432-58550 GCA_964559175.1 uncultured Mariniphaga sp.
ACAGGATAGCGGGCAAAGAGCAGAGAGCAGAAGGATGGCATCCCTTTTCTCATCAAAGGCAGGGAAAATCCAAACCTTTGCAGGCTTTTTGTACGGAAGGGATGCTATCCTTTTGGAAACAGGATAGCGGGCAGAGAGCAGAGAGCAGAAGGATGCCATCCCTTTTCTCATCAGAGGCAGGGAAAATCCAAACCTTTGCAGGCTTTTTGTGCGGAAGGGATGCTATCCATTTGGCAACAGGGAAAAGAGCGAAGAGCAAAGGAAAGGAAATGCAATTTTTTAAAACTTAATGAATTAGGCGTTTAAAAGATACAAACCAAAATGTGGCTAAAGCCTGATTCAACTGCAACTTTTAAAAACTGTCAGCTAAAGCAGACGGCAATAAATGGTCAAAAGAATTTGAATTAATGCATAAATTGCCGTTCACTTCAGTGAACGGATTTATAGAATACAGGTGGGTTTAGGGGTTTTAACCCCATTCTCAAATTTTTAAGCAAATTTACTAAATGCCTAATTCAAATAAAAAAAGCGCAATTGAAAAAAGTAAAAATGTGGATAAAAAGTGCGGCAATATTATTTTTTGTTTTACTGCTAACAAATGATTTCGCATTTGCACAGGAACCTGTAGGCCAAAAAGATTCAACCCGGTTATATGAAAACATCGAAACGTATGCTGAAAAAAGCCGTTTTACCCAATTTATGTTCCGGCTGTTTTTTAAACCGGTTGCGCCACCCCCTGCACAAAAAATACTGAATAAGCGGCTGATACAAAGACCCTACAGCTCTTTTGAAGGGAAAATCATCCGGAAAATCGATATTATTACTCTCGACCCGTTTGGATATTCCATTGGCGACACCATTGCGGCGTCGCTCAACTTTATATCCAAAACCGGAAACAGGTTTCATGTAAAAACATATCCATTCACCATTCGCAACCTTTTACTGATACACAAAAATCAACCCTTCGATTCGCTGCGGGTAAAAGAATCGGAACGGTTGGTGCGCAGCATGAACTACATTACCGATGTCTCATTTTTTGTGCAGGTTGCAGATGAAAACTCCGACTCGGTTGATATTTTCATCCGCGAACTGGATAGCTGGAGCCTGATTCCCGGCGGCTCAGTTTCTGCTTCGCGCCTTACTTTTAAACTCCGAGAAAACAATTTCATTGGCCTGGGGCACACGTTCCAAAATGGAATAGTCTGGAATCATTCAACCGGCGACTTTGCTTACCGGACAAAATATTTCGTACCCAATATCCGCAACACCTACATCAATTCCACCCTGCAATACGGCACCAACGAATACGGAAATTTTATTAAAAGTTTTGCGGTTGACCGGCCGTTTTTTTCTCCTTTGGCGAAGTGGGCAGCAGGCGTAAATTTTTCGCAACACCTGCACAAAGATTCAATCTGGACCATCAACACGATGCCTTTTAAATACAACGCGCAGGATTACTGGGTGGGCAGTTCCATGCCGGTTTTCAGCGGAACTTCAGAATACAGCCGTACCACCCGGTTTATTTCTGCCGCGCGTTTTATCCGAATCCGTTTTACCGAGAAACCCCCTGAAACAATGGACACACTCCGGTTTTACAGCAACGAGAATTTTTACCTTGCCAGTTTAGGCGTAACAACACGGTTGTATGTAAAAGATAACTATATTTTCAAGTTTGGAATAACAGAAGATGTGCCGGTTGGAAAAGTGATTGGCCTCACCGGCGGTTACCAGAAAAAAAACAGTTTGGGCCGTTTCTATGCCGGAGCGCGATTTTCTTCGGGCAATTATTACCGGTGGGGATATCTGAGCTCCAACATCGAATTTGGTACGTTCCTCCGGTCGGCGCAGGCTGAGCAGGGGGTTTTCAACGTTGGGGCAAACTATTTTACAAACCTGATTGAAATTGGACCATGGAAATTCAGGCAGTTTATTAAACCTCAGGTAATTATTGGTATTCACCGCACCAGCTACGACAGTTTAACCATAAACAACGAATACGGTTTAAGAGGTTTTAACAGCCCTGTATTGTCGGGCACCAGCCGGTTGTTGTTTACAGCGCAAACACAATCGTATGCTCCGTGGGATTTTATTGGGTTTCATTTTGGCCCCTATCTAAACTTTTCGCTGGGAATGCTTGGCAATGCATCAAATGGGTTTCGAAACAGCAAACTCTATTCGCAAATAGGCCTGGGCGTTTTAATTAAAAACGACAACCTGGTGATGAATGCTTTTCAACTATCCATTTCCTTTTATCCCGTAATTCCCGGTAAAGGAAATAATATTTTCAAGTTGAACTCCTTTCAAACCACCGATTTCGGCTTTCGCGATTTTGAAATTGGAAAACCGGGACCGGTAGTTTTCCGCTGAAAAGGACTCTTGTTGAAATTCAAAAAGTGGGAATGATGTAAAACAATTCCAAAAATGTGTAACATCTCCCTGCCTCATATAGCTTAATTTTACACTATAAGTTGTGAACTGCTAACCGGTTTGATCCACAACAAGTTAAATATTGATTCAAAGCGCGGGCTATTACGATAATGCAAAATGCTTTTATTATCAGTGATTTTTAATCAAGAAGTATGAGAACAAAAATGAAGTTTTTAATAATAACAGTTGCACTGGTTATCTCTGCCGGAGCCTTTCAAAAACAGGCTTCAGCTCAATACGAAAGAGTCAGTTACCAGGTTTTCTATGATCAGTTAAGCCCTTATGGACAGTGGATAAATTATCCAAATTATGGAAATGTATGGATACCAGATGCACATCCAAACTTTTCACCATACTCATCCGATGGTTATTGGGTTCACACCCGGTATGGCTGGACCTGGATGTCAGATTACACTTGGGGATGGGCGCCTTTCCATTATGGGCGATGGGATTACGATTCGTTTTACGGATGGCTCTGGGTACCCGATTACGAATGGGGACCTTCGTGGGTGAACTGGAGACAGGGCAATGGCTACTACGGATGGCAGCCGATGCGCCCCGGATATGGCTATTCTGGTTTCTACTCCAACTACTATGGCAACAACAATCACTGGATATTTGTAAGAAACAACGATTTTGGGCGATACGACATCTACAACTACTATGTAAACCACTCTGATAATATGAGAATTATCGAAAACTCATCGCCGATTGATAATACAACGTATGACCGCCGGCGCCAGGTTTCTTACATTTCAGGCCCTGACAAACGAAATGTTGAAAGAACTACCGGAAACAGGATCAGGTCTGTTACTTTGCGGGATAATGATGTGCCGGGGCAGCAACTGAAAAACAACCAGTTGCATTTGTACCGTCCGCAATTCAGGGAACCCGTTGAGGGGGAACTGCTTCGGAGGCCGGTGCGGGGTGATATTCCTCAAAGACAACTTCCTGCTGATGGAAACAGAAATATTCAGCAACAACGTGAATCAGCCCCGGGAAATGCCAGGCCTGTACGTCAGAATGTTCCCGAAAATCAGCAGATTAAAAGTGGCGAGAGTGAAAGGGTACAGCCAACAACTCCCGTAAGAGTTCCGGTAGTAACGCCAAGGCGCCAAAGTCAACCGGTTCGTGAAGCTCAACAGAATAGAAGAGAAAACGAGAAGGTACAAACTGCCCCTCCAAGAAGAGTTCCTTTAGAAACTCCGAGAAGAACAAGCCAGCCGGCACCGGCAAAAGAAAAAAGACAAGAACGCAGATAGTATTAAACAATTATAATCACATGAAAAAAGTATTAATCGCGTTGGATTATAATCCGACATCACACAAAGTAGCAGAAATCGGCTATGCAACCGCAAAAGAAATGAATGCAGAGGTTATTTTGCTTCATGTAATTACCGATCCTGAACATTATTCCTCACCCGAATATTCTCCAATAGTGGGTATGCAGGGTTTTATGGATACCAGTCAGATTCAATTGGATAGTGCAGAAGGATTGATTAAGGCATCCAGGTATTTTCTGAATCAGATAAAACATCACCTCAACGATGAAAATATCCACACTATGGTCAAAGAGGGCGATGTGGCTGAAACAATTCTGGAGGCTGCAAAAAATAAGTCGGCAGATATAATTGCAATTGGCTCTCGTAGCCAAAATTGGCTGGAAAATGTGTTACTGGGAAGTATTACTGAAAAAGTTATCAAGCATACCCCCATACCTCTGCTTATCGTTCCCATCAAATCGGAGGATTAATTTATTTACATAAAAAATATCACGAATGAAAATTATATTAAAATCAATATCGACCAAATGAAAACAAAAGAACTTATCAGTACAGCTAATTCGATGGTGGCAAACCACAAAGGACTGCTGGCAATGGATGAAAGTTTGCCAACCGCCAACAAACGATTTGCAAAATTAGAGATACCACAGACTGAGGAAATGCGCCGGGCTTACCGCGAGTTGTTGGCTACAACACCTGGCCTTGAAGAATTTATCAGCGGTGCCATTCTTTTCGACGAAACCATTCGCCAGAAAACCAAAGACGGAAGGCCTATTGTTAAAGTCCTCACCGATGCAGGAATAATTCCCGGAATTAAAGTTGATACCGGAAAAACAGATATGCCAGGACACCCCGGTGAAAAAATTACAGAAGGCCTCGACGGTTTACGCGAACGCCTTGTTGAATACTACCAGATGGGCGCCCGGTTTGCAAAATGGCGCGCAGTAATTACAATTGGCAATAATATTCCCTCCCCTGCCTGCTTGGAAGCCAATGCCCACGCCCTGGCCCGGTATGCCGCATTGTGCCAGGATGTGGGGTTGGTTCCCGTTGTGGAACCCGAAGTACTGATGGATGGCGACCATACGCTGGAGCAGTGTTTTGAAGTAACCGAGGAAGTGCTGCGAACGGTTTTTAATCAGCTTTTTTTACAGGGAGTCTTGCTGGAGGGGATAATTCTGAAACCCAACATGATAGTTCCCGGATTAAAGTGCACGACACAGGAAACAGCCGAAAAAGTGGCCGATGCAACCGTAAAATGTTTTCGGCGTGCCGTTCCTGCCGCAGTTCCGGGGATTACGTTTTTGTCGGGTGGCCAATCTGCTGAACTTGCTTCAGACCGGCTAAATGCAATGAACCAAAGGTTCAAATCAAAACTGCCATGGGAGTTGTCGTTTTCTTATGGCCGTGCACTTCAGCAACCTGCTTTGGAAATATGGCGGGGAGACAATGCAAATGCAGAAAAAGCACAAAAGGCCCTTTATCACCGAAGCAAATGCAATTATGCAGCCCGCCGGGGAGAATACACTTCCGAAATGGAAACAGAAAATTACAACTCTTTTCAATAGTTATGTAACACAAATCCCGGCAAAAGTACTCAACTTACACTGCTGTTCATAAATTATTTCTATGTCATTTTCAAGATGAGTAAGTCAGGTATAATTATAAAACGAATAGTCAGGGTGGCTTTATGGGTGGCCCTGGGTTTTGTAATGCTTTTTATTCTGGTGGCCCTGCTTATCCAAATTCCTTCCGTTCAAAATAAAATTGTCGGTTATGCCGCTTCCTTTGTAAGCAGTAAAACCCATACCAGGGTGGAAATTAAAAATGTGGGCATCTCATTCCCCAAAGCAATAGTTTTGGAAGGAATTTACCTGGAAGATACCCAATCCGACACTTTGGTTTATGCCGGAAAGGTGAAAGTGAATATAGCGCTTTACGACCTGTTCAGAAGCAGGATTAACATTGGCTCCATAGCCCTCGAAGACGCTACCATTAACCTTTACAGCACCCAAACCGATCCGTTATTCAACTATAATTTTCTGATTACAACTTTCAGCGATACCACCAAAAAGGCGGATAAAAAAACACCTTCCCCTGCCAAATGGACGTTCAGCATCGACAAGGCAAAACTAACAAACGTAAAGTTCACTTACAATGATGTTTATGGTGGAATAAGTGTTTTTGCATCAATAGCAAATTCGGATGTCAGGGTGATGGAAATCGCTCCCAAAAAATCGAACTATGCGTTTAATGAATTGTCGTTGAACGGATTGACAGTAGATGTACAGAGGAGTGAACCAGCAGGCGTACAAACAAAAAATCAGAAAAAAACGCTGCCAAAAGTATCCGCAAAAAAACTCCAGATAAACAATTCTTCGGCAATTTACTCCGACTCAGTTAATTTTATGTCGGTTATTTCGGTTATAGATGAATTGCGGCTTGCAGATGCTTTGATTGATATACAAAAGGAACTTTTGGTTTTTGACCGTTTAACCGTAGCGAAAAGCGATATCCATTACCACAATTTCGAGCCGGAATTTTTAACCGGTTCGTTGGCTGCAGATTCCCTTTCGTCTTCCGGAAACAACTGGAAAGTTACAGTAAACCAGATGAACATGGCCGACAATGATTTTACTTACCAGGTGGGCGATGTTGCCGGGACGAAAAATGAATTTAACTCCGATTATTTGAATTTCAGGCACATGACCTTTGACGCAAAAGATTTCTATTATGATAAAACCCTTGTTAAAATAGTTGTGGAAGAATTCAGCGCAGTTGATCAGAATGGATTTGTAATCAACAGCCTTTCGACAAATTTTAGTATGGACGAAACTTCCATCAACACGGATAAATTGAAGCTAAAAACTCCCTACTCAACCATCGATGCCGATTTTTTCGTTCAGTATTCCACCCTCAAATCGTTTACGCAGGATTATGAATTCAGCGATCTGAACCTGGTCATGCGAAATGTAAAATTTAAAAATCCAGATGCACTCTATTTCAGTAATGACCTCATCAATCTGCCATTTTTTACAAACCTGACGAACACCACTTCCGTGAGCGGAATCGTAAGCGGGCCGTTAAACAACCTGACCGGCAGGGGCCTGGTTATTAAAACCGGTGAAAAAACCGAACTGGAAACCGATTTCAGTATTGCCGGGTTACCCGATGTTAAAGAAGCTTCATACAATTTTCCAAACCTGAAAGTTATTTCAGGGAAAAATGATTTGGAGATGCTGGCGGGTCCGTCAATTCCGGAAAATATTGAACTACCGGAAAATATTGATTTAGACGTTCTTTTCACTGGAAAAATCACGGCATTTGAAACAACTGTTGGCCTCAACAGCAGTTTTGGAGCCATAAACCTCGTTACAATGGTTGACAAAGATGAAAACTTCAGTGGGAAAATAAATGTGAACCAATTCGATGCTGGCAGGCTTCTCAAAGATACTGTCCTTTATGGCCCGGTTTCCTTAACCGCCGAAGCAGCAGGTCAGGGGCTTGAAAGAGAAATAGTAATGGCGGATATTAAAGGCGAAGTTACAGAGTTATACCTCAACAGATATACATACCATAACCTAACCCTTGATGGAACCCTGTTTGGGCAGGAATTTTCAGGAAATATAAATCTGGATGACGAGAATGCAGTGTTCAATTTTGAAGGCCATGTGGGGTTGAAGCCCGGCGAGGAATTCTATCAGTTCAGGTTGGATGTGCCGGGGGCCGATCTTCAGAAACTAAATATTACAAAAGAGGATATACGAGTTGGGTTGGCTGTAACGGCAAATTTTGACGGCAGAACGGTTGATAAACTTTATGGAAAAGTTGGCATTTCAAACCTTACAGTGGCTCAGGGTGAACGGGTTTATGTACTCGATTCGCTGATTTTATCTTCTGTAAATGAGCCGGGAAAAAGTGAATTTAATATCAGCAGTCCACTGGTTGATGCAAAATACTCGGGCAACATTTCTCCGATTGATATTTCATCGGAACTTACGCGTTTTATCAATCGTTATTTTCCACTATCCGATACGGTTGAAATGGCCACAGACAGCACACCATCTGATTTTAGTTTCGAAATTCAGCTTCATCCCCACCCCATCCTCTCACAAATTCTTATTCCACAGCTAAATGTGTTTCAGCCTGGAATTATTACGGGAAGTTACAACAGCGAAAACAGCGACCTGAAACTACATGCAATTATGAACAGAATTGTATATGGAACGACAGAAATAGCCGGTCTGGTTTTAGATATAAAGTCGGATGCTTCTGAATTGAATTTTTCAATGTCGAGCAGTACGGTTTCAAATGATCTGGTAAAACTGGAAAACTTCCTTATTGATGGTAAACTGGCAGACAATACGCTGCTTGCCGGCCTTTCGTCAATTGATGACAACAAAAGGAAAAAGTTTGTAATCCGCTCGCAAATAACGAAAGAGGAAGGCAACTACAAACTGTCGTTCAACCCTGATGATTTCCACCTGATGTATAATCAATGGGACATAGACCCGGAAAACTATATAAAATTTGGTGACGAAGGATTTTTAATCCATAACCTGTTTATTAAAAATGCGGTTAGCCAGGTGAGAGTATCTTCTGTCAATCAACAGTTTAATGATGACCTGAATATTGAACTAACTAATTTCAAACTGGATGATATTTCCCGCATTATCGAAAAAGATACCAGTTTCGTAAAAGGAACGGTGGATGGAAATGCATTGCTTAAAAGGGTAAACAACACTTATGGAGTAATTGCCGATGCAAAAATCAGTAACCTGTTGGTCAGAGAGGTTCCGGTGGGCGATGTAGCCGTTAAAGCAACCAACCCCGAAACCGGAAGGTTTGACCTGGATGTGAATTTGTCGGGGCCTGAAAACAACCTTACGGCTAAAGGCTATTTTATGGCTGGCGATGGCGAAAATTCAATCAATGTAAAAACCGCCATTCAGTCGCTTTCGATGAAAACCATCGAAGCATTTTCGATGGGACAAATATCCGAATCTTCGGGAACTTTGTCGGGTGATTTAACCATTCAGGGACCTGTCAGCTCCCCTGATATTACCGGCGACCTGGTTTTCAATGATGTGTTTGTAAATCCGGCAGTATTGAATAACCGGCTGCATCTAAGCAATGAAACCATTCAGTTTAAGTCCGGAGGTATCTGGCTTAATTCGTTTACCCTGTCCGATTCCCGTCAGAATAAAGCGACCATCGATGGTTCTGTTCGGATGAAAAAATTCAGCGATTTTGTTTTTGCCCTGCAGGTAGATGCAACCGACTTTTTGCTGCTCAACACCACTTCGCGCGACAATGAAAATTATTACGGGCGCATGATCATCGACAGCAGAATCAACATAAGTGGCCCCATGGCTCAATCGGTTATCAACGGAAGAGTGCGAATTAAGCGGGGTTCCAATTTCACTTTTGTTGTTCCCGAAGACAGGCTCACCACCGATAAGGGTGAAGATGTTGTTGAATTCAACAGCCCTGAAACCATGAGACCGATTCTTTACCGCGATGTGAAACCGGAAGCGCCGGCAACAGGTTTTACGGGTTTTGACCTGTCCACCATTGTTGAAATTGATAAACAGGCAACTTTGCGGCTTTTAATGGATCCAACATCCACCGATTCGTTAGTGGTAAGAGGCGAAGCCGCATTAAGTTTTTCAATCGACAGGAGTGGAAAAATGAGCCTTACCGGAGCCTATAATTTAGATGAAGGCAGTTATCTGGTGTCGCTCGAGTCGGTGGTTAAACGCAAATTTGATATTTTGCCCGGAAGTACAATCATCTGGAATGGCGATCCTTTAGATGCTGTATTATCTCTTAATGCAAGATATACTGTCAGGGCTGCACCATACGACCTTGTAGCCTTTCAAATGTCGGAGAAGACAGCGGCTGAAAGCGGGGGCTATAAACAACAATATCCGTTCTGGGTGTTGTTAAATTTGAAGGGTCCGATTCTGCAACCTGTTATCAGTTTCGAAATACAACTGCCGCCTGATGAAAAAGGGATATTGGGAGGCGCTGTAAACCAAAAGCTGAACTTGCTGAACGAAGATGAATCGGCGCTGAACAAGCAGGTTTTTGCTCTATTGGTGCTGGGCCGTTTTATTCAGGAAAATCCATTGCAAACAGAATCGGGCGGTACTTCAACACTGGTGCGTTCAACGGTAGGGAAATTTTTATCTGCCCAGTTAAATCAGTTGACTTCGAAGTTAATACCCGGGGTAGAGATGAATTTTGATATCCAATCGTACGAAGATTACCAGGGGGGCCAGGCAGAAGGACGGACACAAGTGGAGATCGGGCTCAAAAAGCAACTTTTTGATGAACGGCTTTCGGTTCAGCTCGGTGGTGCCATTGATGTGGAAGGGGAAAGGGCCAGGCAGAACCAGGCAACCGATATCGCCAGCGATGTTCAGATAGAATACCGGTTAACGAAAGATGGGCGCTACCGGCTTAAAGGGTTCAGGCATAACCAGTACGAAGGAGCTATTGAAGGCCAGCTGGTTGAAACCGGAGTTGGAATCGTTTATGTCCGCGATTTCAACCGTTGGAAGAATTTTTTCAGAAAGCAAAAAACGAAGAATGATTCAACCAAAAACGAAGAAAAGCCATGACAAAACGATACATCCGAAATATCAGCATTACTATTTTTGTCTGTTCGCTGCTTACGGCATGCAGCGGGTTAAAGCATTTGCCTCCCGGCGAAAAGCTTTATACCGGCGCCGATGTTAAACTGGAATCCAGCGAAAATCTTAAAAAAAAGAAAAAACGATTTATTGAGAATGTTGCTGAAACCGGCATTCGCCCGAAGCCAAATAAAAGTTATCTGGGAATGCGGCCCCGGTTGTGGTTGTATATGGTAACCAGCGAAAACTCTCACACCTGGTTGGGGAAATGGCTCAGGAAAAGGGGAAAAGCCCCGGTATATCTGAGCCATGTAAAACCAGGAGCAACTTCCGGAATTATAGATGCCCGGTTGTTTAATATTGGTATTTTTAACGGGATTACCGATTACGAGGTTATTGAAAAAGAGCACTCGGCCAAAATAATCTACACCAGTTACATCCACAAACCTTATACTTTTGGCAAACTGAATTATGCCATTGCTGACGACAGCTTGCAACAGGCAATACTCTCAGAAGAAAAAAAAAGCCTGGTAAAACCTGGCAATGATTACAACCTCGAAATTTTGCGCGCCGAAAGAAACCGCATCGATGCAGAGCTGAAAAACAAAGGGTACTTCTATTTCAATCCCGACTATTTGCTTTTCAAAGCCGATACATCCACTGCCGACCGCGTCGTATCGGTTCAACTTACATTAAAAGACAGTATCCCGGATGAAGCACTGACAGTTTACAGCATCAATCGTGTGTTTATCGATCAGGATTACACTTTAACGGAGGAATTTTCAGATATAAATGCAGACACCCTGCAATTCAGAAACTTTGTGTTTCGCGGCTCAAAGCCAAATCAGAATATCAGACCGCGGGTCATACTAAAATCGGTTTTTCTCCGGAATGGCGAAATCTATTCGAGGCACAACCATAACATTACCCTAAACCGGTTAATGTCGATGAATAATTTCAAATTTGTGCAGGTAAAATTTGCCGATAGCGATACTACCGCTGCCGGTTTGCTTGATGTGGATATTTTGATGACCACCATGCCCCGCAGGACATTCAGGGCAGAAATGGATATTGTGTCAAAATCGAACAATTTTGCAGGGCCGAGAATAAACCTGAGCCTGCTCAACAGAAATACCTTCAGGGGGGCCGAATTGTTAAACCTGAACCTGGGAGGATCGTATGAAGCACAACTGAGCAGAAAATCCGAAAATTTATACTCTTATTCCTTTAATCCTCAGCTCGAAATAACTTTCCCCCAACTGCTCGCTCCTTTTAATCCCGGCACAAAAAACAGCCTCTTTGTACCTACAACACGGTTTTCACTTTCCTACAATTATCTAAAGAGAGTTAACTATTTCGATATGCAGACTTTTCAATTGGGTTTCGGCTACCGGTGGAAAGAAAATATCAGGAAACAGCATGATTTTAGTCCGGTAAGTTTAAGTTTTACATCACTGGCCAACGAATCTGATGTTTTCAAAGAGTTGCTGACAGCCAACCCGTATCTGAAGAAAAGCTACGAAGAACAATTTATAGCCGGGGCCAGTTATTCGTTTACCTACAACGAGCAGGTTATCCCGTTAAAAAGAATGCAGTTCTTTTTTCAGGGTACTGCCGAAACGGCCGGAAATGCATTTTCGCTGGCAAAGATAATTGGCGGAACAAAACCTTCTTCCGGCAATCCGGCTACCATTGCAGGTTCCATCTATTCTCAGTTTGCCAAACTGAGTGTAGATTTTCGCGGTTATTATACTTTGAATGTGAACAACAAACTGGCCATGCGTTTTTTTGCCGGTGTGGCCAAACCCTACGGAAACTCTTCCATATTGCCCTACTCAAAACAGTTTTTCAGTGGCGGCGCCAACAGCCTCCGTGCGTTTCAAATCAATTCTGTTGGGCCCGGCACTCATTTTCAGGATGGAAGAACCCGGGGTTTCCTTCAACTGGGAGGCGACATAAAGGTTGAACTAAACGGAGAATACCGCTTTACCATTTACCGGTTTTTCAAAGGAGCCCTGTTTGCCGATGCCGGAAATGTGTGGTTACACAAGTCGAGCCCCGCCAGCATAGGAAGCCCCTTTGTTTTTTCACAGTTCATGAATGAAATTGCTGTAGGTGCCGGAGCAGGTGTCCGGTTCGATGTTTCCTTCTTCCTTTTGCGGTTCGACCTGGCCTTTCCACTGAGAAAACCCTGGCTCGAAGAGAACCACCGATGGGTAACCAAACAGATAGACTTTGGCAGTTCTGCCTGGCGAAAAGATAACCTGATACTTAATGTGGCCATCGGATACCCCTTCTAAGTGGGAATTATGTAATTCTTAGCGATAATTATATAACTTTTTCAGGTTATACAGCAATTATCTTTGCTAAATAACAGGTATATCTAAAAAATAGTAAGTATGAAAAAATCAAAAAACAAGAAATTGAATTCCAGGGCAAGGTCAGAATACATCAAAGTGGAACCCAAAGTACAATTGCATGTTACTGATTTGGGTAAAGGAAGGCCAGTTGTATTAATACCGGGTTGGCCATTAAGCGACGAAATGTATGAGTATCAATACAACGATCTGATAAACAATAACTTTCGTGTAATTGGAATAACCCTTAGAGGCTTTGGGAAATCTGATAAACCCTACGGAGAATATAATTACGATGTTCATGCGCAGGATGTTAAGCGGGTAATGGAAAAACTGGAAATAAAAGATGCTGTTCTGGTTGGTTTTTCAATGGGCGGGGCTATTGCTGTCCGCTATATGTCAGTCTATAAAGGCGCCCATGTTTCAAAACTGGTATTGGCCGGAGCGGCAGCCCCCATCTGGACACAGCGCGATGATTTCCCATACAACCTTCCGAAAAGTGCGGTGGATGATTTAATAAATTTAGACTATACCGACCGGCCAAAACTTTTAGCCGATTTTGCAAAGCTGTTTTCAGCAACCGAAACCTCATTAAATGAGGGAATTGCCAATTGGCTGTTTGGGATTGGTTTAAGCGCTTCTTCCTTTGCAACAGCAAAATGCCTGGTTGCATTGCGCGACACCGATTTGAGAAAGGACATGGCGAAAATCAAAATTCCAACTTTGATTATGCATGGCAAAAAAGACAAAATATGCTCCTTTGATTTGGCTGAACAATTGAAATCCGGAATTTCGGATTCGCAGCTCATCGCTTTTACAAAAAGCGGTCATAGCTTGTTCCTTGAGGAAACGAAAAAGTTTAATACAGAATTGGTAAAATTCGCATTGCCCTAATCAGGCAAGCCTGTAATAATAATTTGACACCATAATTTAAAAAAAATCCCGGAGACTCTTTCATACATTTTATGGCAAAAAGACAGAATCATTGTGAAACGGTCATTACTTATAAATTCAAAAAATGAGACAATTAAAAATAACCAAACAAATAACCGACAGAAATGATGATGCACTGTGTTTGTACTTGCAGGAAATAAGCAAAATTAAACTGCTGACAACAGAAGAAGAAGTTGAACTGGCAAGAAGAATTGATGTTGGCGACCGCAGAGCTCTTGAAGAATTGATTAAAGGCAACCTTCGGTTTGTAGTTTCAGTTGCAAACCAATACAAAAATAAGGGGTTAAGTTTATCAGACTTAATTAACGAAGGAAATTTGGGGCTGATATATGCAGCCGAACGTTTCGATATAACCAGGGGTTTTAAGTTCATTACGTATGCCGTTTGGTGGATCAGACAATCTATAACACAGGCCATTGAGTTGCAATCCCGGACAGTCAGGCTCCCGCTGAATAAAATTGTTCTGAGAAATAAAATTAAAAAAGCGTTCAACCAGTTAAGCCATAAGTTTCTTCGTGATCCAACCATCAGCGAATTGTCTGATTTTCTGGATTTGAAATACGAGATAGTAGAAGAAGCCATCAATGTTTTAAATATTCATGTTTCAATGGATGCTCCCTTTGGCGATGAAAAGGAAAACAACCTGTGCAACAGCATTTTAAACGAAAACTCACCCAACCCCGAAGCCGGGTTGATTCGCGAGTCGCTGAAAAATGATATCGAACGTTCATTTACAAACTTATCCTCAAGGGATGCAGAAATATTGCGCCATTTTTACGGACTCAATGGTTACGAGGCCCAATCGTTTGAAAATATTGGAAACGAATTTGGTTTATCGGCTGAAAGAGTCAGGCAAATAAAAGAACAATCCATAGAAAAATTAAAAATTCGCCAGCACAGCAACCAGTTACTTAAAGAATATATCAGCTCTTAATATTCCCTGGCAAATGTGTGAATGATGTAATTCTTTCTGAAAGTTATGTAAAAATATATATCCAAAAAGTTCTCAACTTACTTCCGTAATTTTTCACTTAAAAAGTTCAAAATGAAAAAATCAATTTACTACCTTGTTTTCTTTGTACTGATTGTTGGTTTGGCATTTACTTCCTGCGTATCGGGCAAAAAATTTACAGCCTCGGAAGCCAGGGTCGATAAGCTGCAAAAAGAAAATGCAACAACCCTCAGCCAACTGAATGAAACCAAAATGCAATTAATGAAATTAAAAGATGGAATGGCATCCCTTCAAAAAGAAAAAGATACGTTTCAAAAAGAATACAATGCCATTCAGAATGACCTGATGTTACTCTCATCCGAATCAAAAATGACCATCAGGGACCAGGCCACACGCTTAAAAGAGCTTCAGGATATCATTCAGTCTCAAAACGACAAAACCACCAATCTGAAGAATTCAATTTCAAAGGCCTTGTTAAATTACAAAACAGACGAACTGAACGTTTACCAAAAAGACGGAAAGGTATATGTTTCGCTCGAGGAAAAACTGTTGTTCAAATCGGGCAGCGATGTGGTTGATCCCAAAGGGAAAGAAGCGCTAAAATCGCTGGCAAATGTACTGAACAGCAACAGCGATTTCACTGTTGATATTGAGGGCCATACAGATGACGTACCCATAAAAACCCAACGATTTAAAGATAACTGGGACCTCAGCACCGCAAGGGCTACATCGATTGTACGGATTCTTACCAAAGATTATGGCTTTGATGCGACGCGAATAACAGTTTCCGGCAAAGGCGAGTTTCACCCGGTAAACCCGAATACAACAGTTCAAGAACGGGCAGGCAACCGCAGGACTGAAATCATTCTTTCTCCTGATTTACAGGAAATATATAAGCTTTTGTACCAGTAAAATTTTATTGCCGGTATTAAAAAGTTGAATCACCGCACTCCTATATTGGGGTGCGGTGTTTTTTTTATAAGAATGTGTGAATGATGTAAATCCAAAAGATAATTGTGTAAGAAGTGAATCTTAAAAACAGCTTATTTTTATAGGATTGATTTATAATTAGAATACAAAAACTGAAACGTCATGACCAAAAATCAATTTAACAAAGCACTTCATAATTTTAGGGACAAGCTGTATTTTTATGCACTCCGGTTAACATCCGATTCGGAACGGGCCAACGACCTGCTGCAGGAAACCCTGTTAAAAGCACTTACTTACCGCAGACAGTTTACGCAAAACACGAACTTCAAAGCATGGGTTTACACTATCATGAGAAACACATTTATTAATGACTACCGGAGAAATGCTAAAATTAGAAAAACGTTTGGTGATTCCGACATCGATTTTTGCCATTTGTTACCTAATGAAAAAAATTATCCGGCCCCCGATTCAATTTACCATACCAAGGAAATCCATCGGAATATTGACGCACTTAGAGAAGAATACAGAATCCCATTCATTATGTTTTTCGAAGGGTACAAATATAAAGAAATCGCGCAAAAGCTTGAATTACCCCTTGGTACCGTTAAAAGCAGAATTTTTTTCAGCCGCGAGAAACTGAAAAAATCACTGAAGGAATATTCGAACTATTAATACAGGTCTTTTTTGTTTTGAAAAACATAAAATGAGTTAAAAGCATTTTTCATCAGAGGTCTATACTACCTCTAAAATTCTTTGCCTTTATATCAAAAAAAATCTAACATTAAAAAGCTGTATTACCGTACTCCTATACTGGAGTGCGGTAATTTTTTGATAATGTGTGAACTATGTAAATTTTTAAAAGAATTGTGTAAGCCTTTTTGCAAACAATGTTTTACTTTTATATTGGAGTATTCCATTTACTCAATTTGATATATTATGTACAATAAAATTACTGAAAACCGAGAGGGAAAAAACCAAAAATGATTCTGAAAATTAAAAATATGGTAAGCAGTCGCTGCAAAACTTTTGTTCAGGAAGAGATGAACAGACTGGGAGTTTACAGCATTACCGTTGAGTTGGGAAAAGTGGAATTAAGCGAGAACTTACCCGAAGAGAAACTACGGTTGCTTGACATTGCCCTCAGAAGTGCGGGGTTGGAATTACTGGAGGATAAAAATCAGCACCTGGCAGCACAAATTAAAGCGGCTATTCATGAATTGGTATATCATACAGATGACATTCCCAAACCAAACTATTCCGATTTTATCAGTCAAAGAGTCAATCTCAGTTACACCTCACTTAGCAATACTTTTTCGAAAACGGAGGGTAAAACCATTGAAAAACATATTATTGAAAAGCGTATAGAGCGGGTTAAAGAATTGCTTATTTACACCGACCTCAGCCTTGACGACATGGCTTTTAAATTACACTACAGCAGTGTGGCTCATTTGTCGAACCAGTTTAAAAGGTTTACCGGAATAACACCTTCCTTTTTTAGGAAACTAAGAAATCCCCAACATTTAAAAGGCCGCCGTTGAAAAACAACGACAGCCTTTTCTTGTGAATTTGAAATATATAGAACTAAAACCTGAATCCAAGCGAAAGCCCGTACCCCGTATTTTTAAGAATTGATTTATTATCACCGGTAATCCGGCTATCTTCAGGGTTGATATCGAGCAACCCGAGTTGCGTATTCAGTTGCAAAAACAGTCCGGCCGGTAATTCGTAACCAAAAAAGAGGTTGGCTCCGGCATCAAACGGTTTTACATATACTGTGGTAAGCGGGTCACCCGATTCCACCTCTTTTTTAAATTCAATATCATTCTCAATCGTAGCAGCTCCTCCTTCGTAAATGGCCTTGCCCCCAATCCCATAGGCCACATAAGGGCCGAATCCGAGCATAAAATAACCACTGCCAACCGGCGCTTTATATACAAAATTCAACGGAAGTTCAACATACGATAACTTGTATGTATTTGTTAATACTCCTTCTGTATTTTTAGCTCCTTTTGTACTAAACATCAACCCCGGCTGAAAGTAAAATTCCGGGGCAACAGGAAGCTGAATATTGACTCCGGCATGAAAGCCTATGAGCATATCATTTTCGAGTTTGTTACCACTCATATCCTTTCCGTTCAGGTTCTGTAAGTTCACTCCGCCGAGAACAGCAAAGGACGTTTTTGACACTCCGGTTCCCTGGGCAAAAGCCATAGAACCTGTAAGTGTAAAAATCAAAATCATAGTAAACAGTCTTTTTTTCATTATTTATAGTATTTGTAACGTGTTTAAATTTAATTCGATGCTTCTCTTTCAGCTTCAGCCTTCATTTTTTCATTGGCAGTAATCATAAATTCAACCCTGCGGTTTTGGGTACGGCCATCTGCTGTATCGTTTTCGTATTTGGGCAATTCTTCGCCAAAACCTTTAATGTTTAAACGGTTATATGCAATTCCTTTATCCGTCAGGTAACCCGACACGGTTCTTGCCCGTTGTTCTGATAAGGTCTGGTTATATGCCAAACTCCCTCTGCTGTCGGTATGTCCCTGAATTTCAATGTCAGTATCCGCATAACTGTTCAATACAACAACCAGTTTATCCAGATTTGTTTTGGCTTCATTTGAAAGATTCGATTCATCGAAACCAAACAGAATATTGCTGCTGAATTCTACCACAATTCCTTCGCCGACGCGTTCAACTTTAGCGTCGGGTACGTTTTTAGCAATTTCTTCAGCCTGTTTGTCCATTTGCCGGCCAATTACAGCGCCCGCGCCACCACCAACTGCCGCTCCAATGATTGCCCCAAGGGCGGTATTTCCCGAAGCACGGCCTATTACTGCACCTGCTGCTCCCCCTGATGCAGTTCCTATTACCGCACCTTTCTGTGTTTTATTCCACGAAGCACATCCCGTAAAAAGGAACACTGTGCTTAAAACCACGAGTAAACCCATTCTTAACTTTTTCATTTTCTGTTTTTTTATTTTTTAAACATTTGTTTAACTACATTGTTCCTGAACAGCCGGGCAATTCTTACATATTTTGTTCCCTTTGCTGCGTACTCATGTTGTAATCTCTCTTTTTTAATTCGTCTAAACTCTGAATAGTTTTAAGCTGATTCCTGAGTTTCAACACATCCTGTTCAGTAACTGACTGCTGCAAATCATTTTTCCAGCTTAATTTCATTTTATTGGTATTTGCCATTTTAATAAGATTTGAATTGTTATTAGCAGTTAATTATTTTCAATCAAAGGTAAGCTGACAAAAACAGTGAAGTGTTACACAATTTTCAATAACTGTTACATCATTCACACATTTTTTGGAGTTCCTGGTTCTATTCTGACAGATTCTTTTTAGAATACAATTCTTTCAAATTTGTCAAAGCAGAATTAAAAAAGTGGGAATAATGTAAATTTTTCAAAGAATTATATAAGGCATAAATTATTCATGTTTTCTATTTTTCGCATTTTTAAAAAGTATAGTTTGAGAACAAGAATTGCATTAACCTGAACTGCTTTATATGGTAATAATGTATATTTTTGATAATTATTGACCTGGATTAAAAAAACTGATAATTGAAAACAAAAAGGAAAAAAGAGGAAAGTGTAAAAGAAAGGACACCTGGTACAAAATCCGGTAAGTTTCCAATTGTGGGTATCGGCGCTTCGGCAGGGGGATTGGAAGCCCTGGAGCAATTTCTGAAAAATGTACCTGACAAAAGCGGAATGGCCTATGTGGTTGTCCAGCACCTGGACCCTACGCAAAAAGGGATGCTTCCTGAATTGCTCCAGCGAATTTCCAGAATGAAGGTTTTTCAGGTTGAAGACCTTATGAAAGTGAAGCCGGAATGTGTTTACGTAATTCCTCCAAACAAAACCATGTCCATTTTAAAAGGGGTGCTCCACCTGTTTGATCCTGTTGAAGTAAGAGGACTTCGCCTTCCGGTCGATTTTTTTCTGCGCTCGCTGGCCGATGATCAGCAGGAATATGCTGTTGGCATTATTCTCTCGGGAATGGGCTCCGACGGAAGCAGCGGAATTCGGGCAATAAAAGAAAAAAACGGAATTGTACTGGTGCAGGAACCCGAAACGGCCCGGTTTGACAGCATGCCCCGAAATGCCATCGACTCTGGTTTGGTGGATATAGTGGCTCCTCCGGAAAAATTGCCTGCTGAACTTATTCATTTTCTCCAACAAATACCTGTAGTTAAGTCAAACCTGGATACTCAGGTAAAGGATAAAAGCGCGTTGGAGAAAATTATTATTTTACTTCGAACCCAAACAGGAAATGATTTTTCACTATACAAAAAGAATACAGTTTACCGGCGCATCGAAAGGCGAATGAGCGTTCATAAAATTGATAAAATATTTTCGTATGTGCACTTTTTACAGGAAAATCCAAAGGAAGTGCAGATACTGTTCAAAGAGTTAATGATTGGTGTAACCAATTTCTTTCGCGATGCACCGGTTTGGGAAAAACTGAAAGGAAAAGGATTTCCTGCGCTGATTGAAAAAATGAAACCCAACTCGCAACTGAGGGCCTGGGTGCCTGGCTGTTCAACAGGCGAGGAAGCTTATTCGCTGGCCATTGTATTTAAGGAAACGCTTGAAAAAATAAAACCGAATGCAGGAATATCATTACAGGTTTTTGCTTCCGATTTGGATAACGATGCCATCGATAATGCCCGTAAGGGACTGTTCCCGGATAATATTGCCAACGATGTTTCGCCCAAAAGGCTGAGCCGTTTCTTTACCAAAGTCGATGACATGTTCCGCATCAATACAGAAATAAGAGAAATGATTGTATTTGCGCAACACAACATTATTATGCATCCGCCTTTTACCAATTTGGATATTATTTCGTGCCGGAACCTGCTGATATACATGGATCCCGAATTGCAGCGAAAATTGTTCGGACTGTTTTACTACAGCCTGAATCACGATGGAATTTTGATGCTTGGAACCTCAGAAACACTTGGGGTGCAAAGTCATCTTTTTACTCCGGTTGATTCGGGCCTGAAAATTTTTAAACGATCGGATGCCAACTTAAACCCGCAATTATTTGATTTTCCCTCTTCATTTACCCGAACCAAATCGGGCAATATTGAAAACACTGTATCAGACAAACCAATGACAAATATTCAAACACTTGCCGACCAACTGCTGTTGCAGCAATTTGCACCTGCCGGAGTTCTGGTTAATGAAAACGGCGATATAATTTACATCAGCGGACGCACGGGAAAATACCTGGAGCCTGCTGTGGGAAAAGCAAACCTGAATATTTTTGCCATGCTGCGGCCAGGTTTTGAAAACGATTTTGCCATTGCATTTCGTAAAGCTGTAATGAATAAGGAAGCCGTGGTATTACACCACGTTAAAATAGGCACAAACGGAGGCACAATCACCCTGAACGTAAACATTCAGTGGCTTCGCAAGCCGGAACCTTTATTTGGCAAGCTGATGATTATTTTTACTGAAGTTCCGCAACCTGCCGAAACCAAACTACCGCAGAAAAAAGGGAAAAAATCAGCAACCAGCGTCAGGGAAGCCGAATTGGAGCAAGAGTTACAGCATACCCGCGAAGAGATGCAAAACATAATGGAAGCAATGCAAACTTCGCAGGAAGAGTTGAAATCGACCAACGAAGAGTTGCAGTCAACCAACGAAGAATTGCAATCAACCAACGAAGAACTCACCACCTCCAAAGAAGAAATGCAAAGCCTGAACGAAGAACTTCAAACGGTAAATGCAGAACTGATGGCGAAGGTGGAAGACTATTCGCGGGTAAACAACGATATGAAAAACCTGCTCAACAGTACCGATATTGCTACGTTGTTTCTCGACAAGGAGTTAAATATACGTCGTTACACCGATCAGGCAACCAAAATATTTGAACTCATAAAAAGCGACATCGGCCGGCCATTTACCGATCAGGTTTCACAACTTGACTATCCCAACCTGGCTGAAGATGCAACCGAAGTACTGAGAACGCTTATTTTTATTGAGAAGCAAATACCGACCAAAGACGGGCGGTGGTATTCCATCCGAATTATGCCCTACCGCACCTTCGACGACCGTATTGACGGACTGGTTATTACGTTTATTGATATTTCGGAACTGAAAACGATTGAAGAAAAATTACAAAAAATAAACAAGTTATGATATACGAAGAAATGGATTTCACCGATGCCCGTAATTTACGCAGGGAAGCAGAGAAGCGGCTCAATGAAAAGCACAGAAAAAAAGCCGAAGATTTAAAGGAAACAGATGCAAATAAACTTCTGCACGAACTACAGGTGCACCAGATTGAACTGGAAATGCAAAATGAAGAATTGCGACAGGCCTACGAAAAAGCAGAAAAAGCCCTGGAAAAATATACCATGTTGTTTGATTTATCTCCCGTGGGGTATTTTTCTTTGGATGATGAAGCAACCATTTGCGATCTGAATTTCACCGGCGCCGATATGTTGAGAGAAAGACGCTTCAGTTTGTTAAATGCCAATTTTAAACTTTTTATCCCGGAAGACTCCCTGCCTGTTTTTAATCAGTTTCTCAAAAAAGTATATACCAGCAATGCAAAAGAATCCTGCAAAGTGTTGCTTGGACAAAACAATGAGTCTCTTGCCCGGGTGTATATGGAGGGCGTAGTTACTGAAGATGCAAAAAAATGCCTGTTGTCGGTGGTTGATATCTCGAAGTTCTCAAATGTGTGAATGATGTAACTCTTTCATTTAATTGTGTAATGCTTTCAGAAACCAATGGAATTACCTTTGGGGCATCGAAATAATTTTATAATTTAAATTGAAAGAGATGAAAACAAATAAACTCGCAACAGGTATTGTATTTTGGTTGCTGGCGGCATCCATCCTGTTTTTATTTCCTGCTTGTGCTCAAAAGATAACATTCTTAAATTCATCGGTTGTTCCTGCAGCCAAAGGCACGGTTAAAGTGAAGCAGGACAAGAACAACAAAAATTATGTAATTCAAGTTGAAATTCAGGATTTGGCAGAGGTTGAAAGACTGCAGTCATCGAAACAATCTTATGTAGTTTGGATGGAAACGGACAGAGGAATTACAGAAAACCTGGGACAGTTGAATAGCTCAAGCAGCTTTTTTTCAAAACAAAAAACAGCTTCTCTGGAAACGGTATCTGCGTATAAACCCATTAAAATATTCGTTACCGCCGAAAGCGGAACAGATGTTCGTTACCCGGGAAACCAGGTCATTTTAACTACCGACAAATTTAAATCCCCATAAGCAAATATCAGTTGCAAATAAAACAGATATTTATTTCAGCATGTATATTGCTGACAACATATACATTGACTGCCGATGAGCTTTCAGAATCCATCAGCCGGTTCATAAATAACAAACCCACTGGGTTATCGTACGAAATCGATCAGGAAAAACTCTATTCAAGTAAAGTTCTACAGCAATTTTATCAAAACCGGAATTACGCTCCGGCATGGATAAATTACAAAGCACCTATCTGGATAAACACGAACGTTCCTCCATGGATTAATGCTTCTTCACCGGTTCGTATTAATTCAGATTCTCCTGCCTGGATTGAATCCGACATACCAGTGTGGATAAACTCCAATGTGCTGCGAAAAAACGGGTATGTGCTGTTGAATTATATCCGGCAGGCAGCCAGGCATGGTCTGAACGCAGCCGATTATCATTTATTCCTGCTCGAAAAGTACATCGGTAAAACCACATTTTTTATGACCATGGACACAGAGGATATGATGAAACTGGATGTTTTGCTCACCGATGCTTTTTTAATACTGGGGTTGCATTTGTATTACGGCAGGGTTGATTCAGAGAAAGAGGGCGAAAGCTGGACCATACAGCGCAAAGAACCGGAACTGCAGTTGAACCGGAAACTGGAAGAAGCACTGACCGCCGGCGATATTGCCAACGGTTTGAACATGCTCGCACCGAGGTATCGCTCCTACTGGATGATGAAAGAAGATTTGGCATTTTTTACTGAGCTGGAAAAGGAACCCTGGCCGGCCTTAATCTCAGATACCACAATTAATCCCGGACAAACAAACCTGTTGCTTCCAAAAATTAAAAACAGGCTGATAAAACTGAGGTACCCGCTATCAGACAATATTTCTGCAACTTATGACGAGGAACTTGGAAAGCAACTAAAGATTTTTCAAAAAGACTGGGGCTTAAATGCCGACGGCGTAATTGGAAAGGGAACGTTGCTTGCGCTGAACACCAAACCGCACGCACTCATAAACCGGTTAAAGGTGAATATGGAGCGGTTCAGGTGGCTTCCGTTGGATGAACCCCGAAAGTACCTGATGGTAAACATTGCAAGTTTTGATATTGTATTGATTGAGGGAGTTGACACCCTTATCACGATGCGGGCCATAGTGGGAAAAGACTACCGGGAAACACCTGTTTTTGAATCACGTATGACTTATATAGTTTTTGGCCCAAGCTGGACAGTTCCCCCGACCATTTTGAAGAACGATGTGATTCCCGAACTGCGAAAAGGCCCTGAGTACCTGAAAAAAAAGAATATGAAACTGCTCAGACACAATGGTTCAGAAATAGCATACAACGAAATTGACTGGTCAAAAATAGCAAGGAACAACTTTCCTTACATGGTAAGACAGGGCCCCGGCCCTGAAAATGCTTTGGGCAAAGTGAAATTTATGTTCCCGAATAGTTATAATGTTTATATACATGATACTCCAACAAGGGGATACTTTGCCCGCGACGACCGGGCAATGAGCTCGGGTTGCATAAGAGTTGAAAAGCCTTTTGAATTGGCAGAATTGCTACTGACCGATTCGCCGGAGTGGACATCCGCAAAAATTCATACGGCCATGCAACAGAGCAGGGAACAAACAGCAAGCCTTAAAACCCCTGTCGATGTGCTGATACTGTACCTCACTGCATGGACCGACGGAAACGGACGCGTGCAATTCAGGAATGATATTTACATGCGTGATGAATTGATAATGAATGCCTTGAATGAAAAACCAAAAACAGAAAAAATAAAGATTATCCCTTTTTAACTGTGGTTATTCTGCTGATGACCGGCGATTTTAAAAGATAGCTTTCTGCGGAAGCGTAAACAAACAGACATGTGCCGTCTTTTATGGTTTCAATAATTTCCTTGCTGAGCTCTTCGGGCACAGCCGGACAACCCAGGCTTCGGCCAAGTCGTCCGTTTTTCTTAATAAAATCAGGAGACACATAATCGGCTCCGTGAATAACAATGGCACGTTCCCGCGCTTTATCGTTTATTCCGCTCTCGATACCATCAAGCCGGAGAGAAATGCCATGTTTCCCGATATAGGTTTCACCGGTGGTGTAAAAACCCGGACTGCTGGAATAGGAACCTGGTTTGTTGGAAAAATTTTTGGCCATAACTTCGCCCGAATTTCTTCCGTGGGAAACCAGGCAATGATATAAAACTTTCGCCTCCACAAGGTCGAGCACCCAAAGCCTTTCCTGGTTTGAGGGCAGACTGAAATCAATGATGGTTATCACTTCCGGCCGAATAATAGTATGCTCTTTTTTAAGCAGTTCATAACCGGCAAGTGCGGTATGCAGCAAGTCTGCGGAAGGAAGTTCAGAATGGTTTTCGGTGAAGGTTCGTTTAAACTTTTCAACCAGCAGATGTGAGTTATCAACCTTGTTGGAAGCCACACTCCACTCACTTACTGCCGATGTCAGAACCATCATCAAAAAAACTAAAACGATTTTTTTTATCTGCATGGGCTAAAAGTAATTGTTTTTTATTGGTATTCAGTGTTTTTCTGTTAAAATATGTGTGAATGATGTAAATATTAAATGGAATTATGTAATACTTTTACAGGTTATTCATCGAGATGCGAAAAATGAGAACTGCATCCTGGAACTGTTTTCAACAATAGCCCGGGTTGTAAATTTGCGCTACCGGAGTTTACTATTTTGTATTAACCTGATTTTTATTTAGTTAATTATTTTTTTTAATGATTGCAACTGACAAACGACGATGGATTGAAATAGCAGCAGTTGTTGCAACCGGATTATTAAAATATGTTTTAATGGACTGGCTGAATTTCCGTGCGTTTTATATTGCGGTTGCGTGCATCTTTTGGTCGGGTTACATTTATAAAAGATACCGGGCAGATAAGTTCGTTCTGCAACATTGGGGCTTCCGGAAAAATAAATTCAGGCAGTCGTTTCTTTTTCTTTTGCCATTTGGGTTGGTTATGGTTGCAGCCATTGTTTGGTATGGCATTTCGTACAATGCCATCTTTTTAAACTGGCATGTAATTCCCGTTTTTGTATTTTACCCGGCGTGGGGAATCATTCAGCAGTTTCTGATGGTGGTACTGGTTGCCGGAAATTTACAGGAAATAAAAAGGGTAAAACTTCGTAAATCACAGATATTTCTTCTGACTTCCGTAGTGTTTGCATGGGTCCACTACCCCAGCCTGCCTTTAATGGTTTTTACTTTTTTTATGGAACTGGTATTTCTGATTGCCTGGTTTAAATGGAGAAACCTTTGGGCACTTGGTCTTTACCACGGGTGGGTGGCCAGTTTGCTTCTGTTTTTTGTGCTGGGCAGGGACTTGTGGAATGAACTATGGATGGTGTTTTAAATATGAAAAAACCGTTTCAGGTCGGTGGCTTTTTTCAACCGGTAATGAATATACAGCAAAAGCAAGGCAATAAGCGCAACCGAAACCATAACAACCAGGCTCCATCCGAAATAAACAGAATCTCGGAAGTAAATGGAAATTATTCCTTCGGTATAAATACAAAACAGCCCGGCAGCAACCAGTGAATAAGCAATAACATTCAAGCCTTTTTGCTTTGCCTTTCGTACCAAAAAAATGAGAACAAAAACGGTTAAGTAAGCAGCCAGCAGAATTGGTATTCCCAGTTTTATCTCCCAACCGGTGTCGCCGGCATAAACATCGAAAAGGATGAAAAGTCCGGTAACCGACAAAAAACTGAGGCCCACCATGAGTGTCATTTTTTTGCGCAAAAATGTATTCAACGTAAAATTGATAAACAAAACCAGGCTGATTGTGGCGGGGTATTTCGACCAGGTGATGTCTCTGTGCGTAATAAAATCTATGAGTAAGGTAATAATTATGCCGGATATTAGAATCAGACCCGATATTTGCCAAAAGATTTTTCTTTTCTGATAACCGGTCAGGCGATGATAATCCGTTAACAACTTTTCGTTCTGCCGATTTCTTCCCGATTTTATCAGGGCTGTATTTTCTGTGGTTTTATCCATCAGCGGTTCTCCGCATAACGGACAAAAATTGGCATTTTCTTCTGCTTCAACTCCACAATTCGGACATTGTACCATAACTTTCTATTCAATTGTTTCCCTTTCAACCGTAATATTCTGATCGCGTAAAAATTGCAGAAACTTATTCTCAAATTCAAGCGATTGTGTAACATTGCCAAAACTCAGCACCAGCTTATCGCCAAATCCGGCAACACCACAATTTATTTTCAGCCTTTTGTTGGGTGGTGGCGGTGTCATAACAAAGTAGTCAATTTGCCTGCCGGTTTCATCGGGCAAATCTATTTTACCCAAATTGGTAAGCACTCCGCTGTACTGGTTTGTTCCCAGAGAGTAGTATTTCATGCGCAGAATTAAACTTTTCAAAAACAGGGGTATTCCTCTTATATACAGCTTCCTTTCGCTTCCCACATTTCTTGAAATGTTTTTGTGAATCAGCTTTTCATCGGTTTCGAGTTTCGATTGGTGATAAACCGATTTAAGAATTTCATCGAAAGAATAATGGCCCAGGCGCAAATCGATCTCCGGCATTACAAAAAGGGTAAAATTCCGCATGGTTTTCGACGGAAATATATTGCGTAAATTCACCGGCACTTGAACGCGAAGTTTTTTCCTTTTTTTATACTTGCTGACCCCCTTCATGCTTTCATAAATTTCCTGCAAAATATACAGGTAAACCGATGTAAGATAAACCGTTATACTTACCTCTTTCGTGTGGACAACCTCCTTTATCTGTTCCAGCGGCACAATGGCCTTGAGCACCGTAAAACGAGGTACTGGTTTTAACGGATAAGGAAGATGAAAAGCACTGGATCGTTTTACCATTGGCGGAATTTCTGCTTTAAAATAGCGGTTATAAGCATCTTCGTATTCTTCTTCCGAAATCCGTTCAACCGGAATATTTAGCTGATATTCCGGGGGAATTTTTGCACCACATTCACCTGAATACACTATAAGAATGGTTTTGAAAAATTCCAATGCCCCGCTCCCATCGGTTAAAATGTGTGAACATTCGATACTGAGGCTGTTGCCTTTTACCATAATTCGTATTAACAGCCTTCCATTGGGAAATTTCCTGCAAGGTGGTTTGTCATCAGGCTCAATGGGGATGTGTTGCGGAAGATGTTCAAGGTAATACCAGAAAAATCCTTCTTTCAGTTGTACCCTGAAATGGGGAAATCGCTTTTCAACCTGTAAAACCGCTTTTTGCAGGTGCTTTATTCTCACGGGTTGATTCAAAACAGCCGTTATACGAAGAACAGAAGTAACCTCGCTGGTGATTACAGCAGGAAATATTTTCGCAGCATTATCGAGGGTAAACCAGAATTTGCCGGGAGCGGGTGTTATGTTGCTGCTTTTAATATCCAAAAATATGCCCTTTCTTAAATAAACCTTTATTGCTGTTCAAATTTATGAATTTTCCGGAGAAGCGGCTTATATGTATCGAGTGTATTTCATTTCCCCGATTAAAAAGCTGATGCTTTCTCACTGCAATACATCTTCTAAAAATTTTTATTGAACAATCTCAAAACGGAATCTGTGAATTATGTAAATTTTTTAAAAAAATGTGTAACCCAAAATCGAATATGGAGATATAACTTTGGTTTAATCTAAAATCTTTTAGTAAAGAATTATAAGCATAAAAATATAAAAATCCGGAATGAAAAAGCCGCAAAAACAACGACAATATGGAAACAAGATCAAAGAAAAAAAAGGCAGGCTGCAAAACAAGAGAATTGTTGCGCATAGGTATTGCAACCGATTTTGGCTGGTTTGAACTAAAGGCAAAATTAACAGCGGCCCTTAATGCAGCAGGCTGCGAGATAGCGGATATTGGCGCCTATGAACTGGTTACAGGAGAGTGCTATCCTGATTTTGTAGTACCGCTAACAAAGGCGCCTCCGGGAGATATGGAGCCGTGGCTCCCGACAACCAGTGAAAGAGGTGTTGAAGCTTGTTCTGCTATAAACAAAATACCTGGCGTGTTTGCAGTTTTATATACAGAACGTTATATGTCTAAAAAGGTAGAAGAAGATGAGGATTTATATGTCAGATGCCTGGGTGGCCAGGTCACAGGATATGCATTGTCTGATAAAAAGACAATGAATTTTCTTAACCCCGGTTATTCTTCCGGCATACCATCCAATCATCGTCTGGCAAAAGTAAAAGCGCTGAAAAGAGAAAACAAAACACGAACAAATGAAAAGTGCTTTGTTTAATTTCCAAAGGAAATATTTCGGCAAGAGTTCAGGAATGTGGGAATGATGTAACTATTATCCTGAATTATGTAACATTTTAGCACCATAATTAACCTAATTTCATCCAAATATTTGAATTCGATTTTTCGGGTTCATAAAAAAACAAAATAAATTATGAAATTGAAAAAACAAGTATTGACTTTTATTCTGGTCTTAGCTACCAGCTTTGTATTTGCCCAAAGTCCTGTTTCAAAAGGAGAATCGCAAATTAATTTAGGTGTTGGGCTTTCATCGTGGGGTGTTCCCGTTTATCTGGGGTTCGATTATGGAGTACATCCGGACATAACCCTGGGTGCCGAAGCATCTTACCGTTCGTTCAACGACAACTGGCGCGATCACAGGTATAAACATTCAGTCATTGGAATTCAGGGGAACGCCAATTACCATTTTAACAGGGTATTGAATATTCCTTCTCCCTGGGACTTTTACGCCGGACTGAACCTTGGCTTTTACAGCTGGAATTCTCCCAATGAATATCAGGGCTCGCACACATCGGGGCTTGGGCTTGGTGCCCAAATTGGCGGCCGGTACTTTTTCAGTAACAATGTAGGAGTTAATTTAGAATTTGGAGGCGGCAATGCCTTTACTGGTGGAAAATTTGGAATCACTTTAAAACTTTAAAAAAAATGGAATCGAAATTTAATCTGGACTATTGGAATCACCTTAAGCCAATACTCAAGAGAGAGTTTCCGCAACTAACCAATGCCGATTTATATTGGAGGCATGAAACGAAAGACGATTTGTATAAGATGATTGCAACGAAGCTAAAGAAGACAAAGAAACAATTTGAAGAGGCAATTGAAACGCTGGACCGTTTCAATTAGCAAGTATTCTGTATGAATTAGAAATCTGATTTAAAGAAAAACAAAGAAATAACGTAGAGTTGACCTCTTTGTATCGAGATGTTTTTTGGGATTTTTTTAAACCAGGCCCTGCAAAAAAATAATAAGTAAAGCCAGATGATTGAATTCAAACCCAAAAACGTTGCCGTAATTGTTGCCCACCCCGACGACGAAACATTATGGGCAGGCGGAACAATTCTGAGCCACCCGTCATGGAATTGTTTTGTTGTTTCGGTTTGCCGGGGTAATGATGCCGACCGTGCGCCAAAATTTTACAATGCACTAAAAGTGCTGAAATCGGAGGGAAATATGGGCGACCTTGATGACGGTCACGGACAGACTCCGCTGGATGAAGAAGATCTTGAGCAAACCATTCTGAATTTGCTGCCCGAAAAACATTACGATCTGGTTTTTTCCCACAATCCAAACGGTGAATATACCCGCCATATCCGGCACGAAGAGGTAAGTAAGGCAGTTATTACGCTGTGGAACAAAAGTAAAATTACTGCCGATGAACTGCGGACTTTTGCTTACGAAGACGGTCAGAAACAATACTATCCGCGCCCCATGGAAAACGCAGCAATTTACCGGACACTTACAAAACGTATCTGGCTTAGAAAATACAGTATTCTGAGAGAAACTTACGGATTTGAAAAAGAGAGTTGGGAAGTACAAACAACTCCCCGCGAAGAAGCTTTCTGGCAATTTACCAACCCGTTTCTTGCAAGGAAATGGTTAAACAACGGAGGGATTTACAGATGAAGGTATTGGTTTTAATGAATGGATTAATGCGCAGGATGGAAATGACTGGCAACCCTCGAACGCCGCAACATACCTCTGTGTCGCAAAATGTCTGGAAGAGAAAAGTACTCCTTTTATTGACAAAATACTAAAACAAAAACATTCAGACATTATGATGAAAAAAAACAAAATAAAAAAACCGGTTTACAGTTATTTGCCCAAAAAGCAAAAAGAGGTCAACATACTTTCCGAACTGGCGCTCGACCTGCGATGGTCGTGGGATCACTCCGCCGATGAAGTCTGGCGGCAACTGGCCCCTGAACTTTGGGATATCACGCATAATCCATGGGCAGTATTACAAACCATTTCAAGGGACAAATTCCAATCCGTAACCGATAACCCGAAATTCCGGAGAAAGATTAATTTCCTTCTGAAGTCAATGAAAAAGTCAAATGCAGCGCCTGCCTGGTTCCAAAAACAACATCCAAAATCTTCCCTAACCTGTGTGGCCTATTTTTGTATGGAATTCATGTTAAGTGAAGCCCTCCCTATATATTCGGGCGGTTTGGGAAATGTTGCCGGCGATCAGTTAAAAGCAGCCAGCGATTTGGGTGTTCCGGTTGTTGGCATTGGCCTGCTCTACCAGCAAGGCTACTTCCGCCAGGAAATTGATATCGATGGTGTGCAACATGCCCTATATCCGTTTAACGACCCCGGACAATTGCCTGTAAGGCCTTTGCGCCAATCCAACGGGGAATGGTTGCGTTTAAAAATCGAACTGCCCGGATATCCGGTATGGCTGCGTGTTTGGCAGGCCCGGGTTGGCAGGGTAAATCTGTATCTGCTCGACAGCAACGATGTGGCAAATTTTCCTGTTCATCGGGGGATAACTGGGGAATTATATGGTGGTGATGCTGAGATTCGTTTTAAACAGGAATTGATTCTTGGAATTGGTGGCTGGCGTTTACTGGAAGAACTGGATATTCATCCTGAAGTATGCCATCTAAACGAAGGTCATGCTGCTTTTGCGATTTTGGAACGTGCATATAGTTTTATGAAGAAAACCGGGCAACCTTTTGATGTTGCACTGGCTGTTACCAGAGCCGGGAACCTGTTTACCACACACACCGCTGTGCCGGCCGGTTTCGATCTTTTCAAATCAACGCTTGTAGAACAATATCTCGGCGAATACGCAGAACAAAATCTGGGTATATCGCGACAGCAATTGCTGGGGTTAGGCCGGAAAAATCCCGGCGATGAATCTGAAAGTTTCAATATGGCTTACCTCGCTATCCGTGGAAGCGGGGCAGTAAACGGAGTTAGCTGGCTTCACGGAAAAGTCAGCCGGAGTATGTTTGAATCCTTATTTCCAAATTGGCCAACAAAAGAGGTGCCTGTTAGTCATATAACAAATGGCGTACACATGCCAACATGGGATTCAAAAGAGGCAGACGAAATATGGACTGAAGCCTGCGGAAAAGACCGTTGGCTGGGCATGAACAAAACCCTGGAACAGGACATCCGCAAGGTTTCGGATGAACGGCTTTGGGAAATGCGCACCAACGCAAACAAAGCGCTTATTCAATTTGCCCGCGAACATTTCAGAAAACAATTGCTTAGCTCCGGGCATTCGGCCTATGCCATTGAACAGGCAAAAAATCTGTTTGATCCCAACATTTTAACACTGGGTTTTGCCAGGCGCTTTGCTACCTATAAAAGGCCCAATTTATTGCTGCACGACCCCGAACGATTGCTGCGTTTGTTAACAAACCCAGAATTCCCTGTGCAACTCATCATTGCAGGCAAAGCTCACCCTGCCGATCAAAAAGGAATGGATTTGATTAAGGAATGGATGGAATTTATACGAAGGAATGAGCTCAATCCTCCTGTAATTTTCCTCAGCGACTACGATATGCATGTTTCAGAAAATCTGATACAGGGTGTTGATGTTTGGATGAATACACCACGCCGGCCATGGGAAGCCAGTGGAACCAGTGGCATGAAAGTGCTTGTAAACGGTGGCCTTAATCTTTCGGAACTGGATGGCTGGTGGGCAGAAGCATACAATCCCGAAGTGGGCTGGGCGCTGGGTGACGGCAACGAACACGGAGATGACCCGGGCTGGGATGCTCTGGAAGCTGAACAACTTTACAACATACTGGAAAATGAAGTAGTACCTGAATTTTATACCCGGAATGAAAAAGGAATCCCTTCAGCCTGGATTGCGCGAATGCGCGAAAGTATGGCACAATTAACACCGCAGTTCTCAGCCGACAGAACGGTAAGGGAATATACCGAACAGCACTATCTGCCTGCTGCCAAAACATATCTTACACGCGCTGCCAAAAAGGGATTAAAGGGAAAGCAAATGATGAACCAGTTGCAAATCCTTCAGGAAAACTGGGATTCGATCAGTTTTGGAGAAACAAAAATTGCAACATCAGAAAAGCAGCATACATTCGATGTTCAGGTTTATTTTAATGATGTTAACCCGGATACCGTGCGCGTGGAACTTTTTGCCGAAGGCATAAACTCCGAAGCACCGCAAATAACAAATATGGAGCGAGGTAAAAAATCAGAAGGCACAGCTAATGGATACCATTTTATTGCATCAGTCAACTCAACCCGACATGCAACTGATTATACACCACGAGTAATACCAAACCTCCCCGGCGTTTCGGTTCCTCTGGAAACGTCACTTATTCTTTGGCAACGTTAATTTATTAAAATAATGAAAGGAAAACAGTTATGTTGATTAAAGCAAAAACCCTGAAAGGGTATAAATTAGAAAGCAAAGATGGTGAAGTCGGTAAATTGAAAGAATTTTACTTCGACGACAAACACTGGACTATTCGCTATTTGATTGCAGATACAGGTAATTGGCTTACAGGCAACCAGGTATTACTTTCACCTTATGTTCTCGTTTCTGTAAACAAGGATGAAGAAAACATTAGTGTTAATCTGACTAAAAAACAGATTGAGAAAAGCCCTTCGCTGGAAAGCCACAAACCTGTATCAAAACAGTTCGAGGAAGATTTACATGGTTATTACGGATGGCCAACCTACTGGAGTGGCTCCGACATGTGGGGAGATTATCCCTATATCAATCACGACAGTAAAGAATGGAAAGCATCCAATCAGAGCCAAAAAACATGGGATCGCAATCTGCGCAGTTCCAAATTTGTAACCGGCCAGAACATTCAGGCCACTGACGGCGAATTGGGCCATGTGGACGATTTCATTATTGACGATGAAACATGGGCAATTCGTTATTTAGTCATCGATACTGCAAATTGGTGGGCTGGAAAGAAAGTATTGGTTTCACCGCAATGGATTGACCATGTAAGCTGGGAGGATTTGAAAGTATTTGTAAATCTTTCCCGCGAAAATATTATGAAGTCACCTGAATATTCGGAAGAAAATTTACTCACCCGGGATTATGAAACCCAATTGCACCGGCACTATAACCGCAATGTATATTGGAATCAGAATCCTGCTGAAAGACAAATCCTGACTGATATCAAATAAAATACTTTGAAAGAATGACTGCAAAAACAAAAAACAGCGTAAAAAACTTCCCCGTAGTTTGTGTGGGCGGTTCAGCCGGCGGACTTGACGCTTATATCAGGTTGTTGAAAAATTTACCGATTGATATGGGTGTGGCAATTGTCATTGTGAACCACCTGCGAGAAGTAGCAACTTTACTTCACGAAATTCTTCCAAAATACACTGAAATGCCGGTTGAGTTGATTACGGAAAAGTTAGACATCGAACCCAATCACGTTTTTGTTATTCCTGAAAAGCGGGATTTGCATATTCTGAATGGAGAGTTTCGGCTAAAACCAATATCAAAACCCTGGGGATGGCCCGATGTGATTACCGTTTTTATGCGCTCAATGACAAAAAACTGGGACGGCAAACTTATCGCTGTAATTGTTTCCGGTTATGATGGTGATGGAGCAGAAGCGCTTTGTGGCATAAAAGAAGTTGGAGGAATTACTATTGCGCAGAAACCCGAAACAGCCGGGCAGCCGGATATGCCTGAATCTGCCATTGATAGCGGATGTATCGATTTTATTCTTTCACCCGAGCAGATTGCCAAAAAAATCATAAAAATTGCCAATACAGAATCCTCGGCTGAATAGCAATTCCTGAAAAAAATGGATAGCAATCTATAATCAGAAATTATAAAAGGATGATAAAGGCGAACTCTTTATTAGCTCAACACCAAATCAGGATAATCCTATGATGGATTTGGCTGAAAAAAGGGAACACCGTTGCTTGTAATGGATGTTTGGGAACATGCTTACTTTTTAAAATATCAGAACAAAGAATAAGAAAGGACCGTATATCAATTTTTGAGGTTATTATAATTATCCGGCTTATGTCTGCTACCTGCAGTTATTTTAATACTCAGAACTCAACTAAAAATAATGGAAACAGGTATTATTATAGTTTTGATAATCCTGAGTGTAACAGTAATTATGCTGGTACTCGATGTGGTTCGCATTGACATTGTTGCCATTGGATGTATGCTTGCACTGGGCTGGACCGGCATTTTAAATCCGCAGGAGATGTTTTCCGGTTTTTCGAGTAATGCCGTAATAGCCATGCTAAGCGTGATGA
Organism: uncultured Mariniphaga sp.; assembly: GCA_964559175.1. Classification (GTDB taxonomy): domain Bacteria; phylum Bacteroidota; class Bacteroidia; order Bacteroidales; family Prolixibacteraceae; genus Mariniphaga. The sequence goes on from CAZLGT010000034.1 coordinate 38,712, forward strand.
TACTGGGGCGCGGTATTTCCCGCACGGGAATCATGGATGAATTTTCAAAATTTATAATCAGCAAGGCCGGCACCCGCAAACGGAACCTGGTAGGCTTGCTTTCTCTTTCAACAGGTATTTTGTCTGGTTTAATTCAAAACATTGGCGCGGCTGCACTTTTTCTGCCCGGGATATTGCAGGTTTCGCGCCGCACAAAAATTCCCGCATCATCGCTTATTATGCCTATTGGATTTGCAGCCATACTGGGAGGAACCCTAACCATGGTCGGCTCAGGTCCGCTCATTCTGGTAAACGACCTGTTAAAAACTGAAGGGCATGAAGCATACAACCTGTTTAGCGTAACCCCTGTTGGCATAGTGCTTCTGCTTTCGGGCATAGGCTATTTTTTACTGTTTGGAAGTAAAGTTTTACCGAAGATGAAAGTTGGCGAAACCGGAAAAACAGAGCAGGAAAAACTGGTGGAGAAGCTTAATTTACCAAGCAACATCAGGTTGCTGACAGTATCCCGTGAAAGCGCTCTGGCTGGAAAAACTACAGAAGAGGCCGGTTTATGGAACACATATCATGTTAACCTGTTGGGAATTGGAAAAGGGGAAGATGTGGTTTACGCACCCTGGCGTGAAACCAGGTTTGAAGAAGGGCAAACCCTGGCCGTTTTGGGCCCTGATGAGAAAATTGAGCAATTTTCAAAAAACTTTCAGCTTGAGGATGTCTCAAAGTCACGTTATTTCTCCAACGACTTTAACCCCAATATCAGCGGTTTTGCCGAGGTAATTATTCCGCCGGGTTCAGAACTTGCCGGAAAATGTATAAGAGAATACTCCCTGAGAAAACGCTACGCGGTTGAGCCGGTAATCCTATTCAATAAAGGCGAAAGAGTGGATGGAGATTTTTCTGATGTGAAAATTCTTTCGGGAGACACCCTGATTGTTTACGGCAGGTGGGTCAACATAAAAGATTTGAAAGAAAGCGCTGATTTTGTTGTGCTCACCGGGTTTGAAGTGGACAAAAAAGATAAATCGAAAACCTAGCCGGCAATAGGCTGCTTTGTATTTGCCATTACTCTGGCTATGGTTGGCTTTCCCATTTCAATGGCTTTTCTTACCGGCGCTCTTTGTATGGTTCTCACCCGTGTATTAAATATCGGCGAAGCCTATGAAGCCATTGAATGGAAAGTGGTTTTTCTGCTGGCGGGATTAATTCCATTGGGTGTGGCCATGCAAAAAACCGGCGCTGCAACATTCCTTGCCGAATCCATTATGAGTGTGGTTATTGATTTACACCCTGTTTTTATTGTAATTATGGTAGGGGTGTTGTCAACTGTTTTTTCACTTTTTATGTCGAATGTAGGAGCAATTGTCGTGCTGGCTCCGCTGGTAATCGGCATGGCAGTTATAGCCGGTGTTGATCCCAGGCCACTTGTTCTTTTGGCAGCGGTTTGTGCCGCAAACTCCTTTATTCTGCCCACACACCAGGTAAATGCCTTCCTAATGTCGTCGGGCGGGTACCGTAATGCCGACTATATAAAGGCCGGGAGTGGAATGACAATTCTTTTTCTGACCATTGCAGTTTTTATATTCTATTTCTTCATCATTTAAAAAAATAAAAATCACTTAAAATCAATTGCTATGCTTATTAAACATTATTTCATTAACAAGATTGCGCACAGCTCCTACATTCTGGCCGGATCGGATGTTTGTGCCGTTATTGACCCGCAACGCGACACCGATATTTACATTAAAGAGGCTCGTTCGCTGGGAGTAGAAATCACCCATATCCTGCAAACTCACCTGCATGCCGATTTTGTTTCGGGGCAACTGGACCTTGCAGAGAAAACAGGCGCCAAAATCTATGTGGCCAAATCGGCCAAATGTACTTTCGATCATGTAGCGTTAAGCGAGGGCGATACCATTGAGATTGAAGACATTGTTATCAAAGTGCTTGAAACTCCCGGCCACACGCCTGAACATCTCTGTTTTGTGGTTTCCGACACCACGCGCGGCAAAGACCCGGTATGTGCTTTTGTGGGCGACACCCTGTTTGTTGGCGATGTGGGACGTCCCGACCTTTTCCCCGACAAGGCCAAAGAGCTTGCCGGTAAATTATACCACAGCCTGTTTGATAAGATTTTAAAACTTCCCGACTTTTGCGAAGTGCTGCCTGCACACGGTGCCGGTTCACTCTGCGGACGGGCCATGGGCTCCAAGTGGCGCTCAACCATTGGTTACGAAAAGAAATACAATGCCGCATTGCAAATCAAAGATAAGGCTGAATTCATCAAGTCGCTTACCGAAGATATGCCTCCTGCGCCAGACCATTTCAGCCGCAGTACCGACATCAACCGCAAAGGGGCTGTTCTTGTCTCAGAGCTGCCCCGCATGAAAGAGCTTAGCGTGGAAGCATTCGGAAAAATGATTAAAAAAGAAAACGTTGCTGTTGTTGACACCCGCAGCTATCTTGCTTTTGGCAGCCAGCACATTCCCGGTTCGTGGAGCCTGGACTACAACGGGAACCTTCCCACATTTGCCGGCTGGGTGCTGCCTGTTGACAAAGACCTGCTGGTGGTATCCGACAGTTTCAGAGAAGCAGAAAAAACCAATGTCTGGCTCAGGCGCGTTGGCATGGACCGTATTGTGGGTTACCTGGATGGGGGAATGGCTGCCTGGGTAACAAGTGGTTACAAAACCAACCATGTTACTCAGATTTCATCTGAAGATTTACATGAAATGGTTACAGGTTCTGAAAAATTCGTTCTGCTCGATGTAAGGGCGCCACTGGAGTTTGAAGACGAACATATTGAGGGCGCCATCAATATTCCTGTGGCCGATTTGCGTGAACGGCACGCTGAACTAAAAAAGAAGGATGCCACTATTCTGGTTTGCAGTTCAGGCAACCGCAGCAGTCTGGGCGTGAGCATTTTGAGACAGCACGGGTTTAAAAATCTGTACAATGTTGCCGGAGGCATGACCGGATACAGCGCTGCCGGATATGCCAAAAAATGTTCTGTCTGCCAAAATCCGCACGGTTCAAGGTTTTACACAAACGTTAAAGAAGTGAGAATTCATTTTAAAAAGTAAACCATGGAAACAATTGCTTCAATTTTAACGGATACCAGATGGTCGCCCTATGCTGCAGGCATTGGGATTGGGCTTTTGAGTTGGCTGAGTTTTTTGATATCAGGCAAACCCATTGCCACTTCCACCACATTTGCCCGTACCGGGGGAATGATTGAAAATTTTATTACAGGTGGAAAAGCAGCACAAAGGCCCTACTATAAAAAAATCAAACTTAAAATTAACTGGCAGTGGATGCTGGTTGTGGGTGTTGTGATAGGGTCATTCCTGTCGGCCATCATCTCAGGCGATTTTCAGGTTGGGGTATGGGTTCCGTCACTCTGGGCTTCAGCTTTTGGCGATAGCGTTCTGTTGCGGTTGCTTGTTGCTGTTGCAGGAGGTATTATTCTGGGTTTCGGTTCACGTTTTGCCGGCGGTTGTACCAGCGGGCACGGCATCAGCGGTACGCTGCAACTTGCCGTTTCAAGCTGGGTTTCGGCTATCTTCTTTTTTATCGCGGGGATTATAACTGCCCATTTAATTTTTACAGTTTTCGTATGACAACAATGATAAAAATATTTCTGACGATAATATTTTCTGGACTGCTAGTCCAAACCTACGGCCAGATTAGTCTTGATGTATCAGGCGGATTGGTTGCTCAAACCTATAACAAGGTTCAAATCCCAAACGAAGAGGGAACTGCTTTTGATTTATATAAGGATTTTCAAATTCAGGGACCTGCAATATACTATAGCTTAAAACTTGGCTATTGTTTCCGGGAAAAAAACCATTTGTTTTTATTGTATGCGCCCTTAAGTGTAAATTATGAGGGTGCTGCACCTTTTGATATCAGATTTCAGAACACAACTTTTCTTCAGGGGCAAAATATAGATGCTTACTATAAATTTAACAGTTACAGAGTAACATACCGGCGCGATGTTTACAATTCCGAAAAATGGATTGTCGGTGTTGGTTTTACTGCAAAAATCAGGGATGCCGAAATTCGTTTAACAGAGGCTGCCACAATGGATAAAAAGGAGGATTTTGGCTTTGTTCCATTGTTGAATTTGTATGCTGAGCGTAATTTCAAAAACTGGGCAGCATTTTTTGAAGGTGATGGTTTGGCTGGTGGCCCAGGAAGAGCTTTTGACTTATATCTGGGAGGGAAAATACCACTGAATGAGCATTTAAAAATAAAGGCAGCTTACAGAATGGTAGAAGGAGGAGCAGATGTAAAATCGGTTTACAACTTTACCCTGCTGCATTTTGCTAATTTGGGTTTAATTATTACTATTTAATTATCAATGCCGTTTTGAGTTTAGTAAATATTATAAATCGATTTTTTTTGACCCCGATGGCTATCGGGGTTGACAAGTCTGCGGTGCCTAACCTGTCAACGTCTTTAGACTTGACAGCGTTACCTAAACGGTATTGATTTAACTATGGTTATTATGGAAAATAAAAAAATGAAAACAAACATGAAAACAAACATAGAGGAAGTCCCCGACAAAAGGCCCTTATTCTTTGGTTTGGGTTTTGGCATCCTGTTCGGCTTTCTGCTGCATAAGGGCGGAGCAACCAAATACGATGTGATTGTAGGTCAGTTGCTGCTCACCGACTATACGGTTTTGCAGATTATGCTTTCGGCAGTTGCTACCGGCATGATTGGAATTTATTTTATGAAGTCCATGGGCTGGATAAAGCTTTCACTCAAAAAGGGTTCGGTGGGCAAAAATGTAATTGGCGCCTCTATTTTTGGCGTTGGCTTTGCTGTGCTTGGCTATTGTCCCGGAACCATTGCCGGCGCTGTTGGTAACGGATATCTGGATGCCATAGTTGGTGGGTTGGCCGGAATTGTTCTGGGCACATGGATTTTTGCGGTTATGTATCCCAAATTGAAAAAGGGCATCCTGAAAAAAGGCAGTTTTGGCGATATTACTTTTCCGCGCCTGTTAAAGGTGAACGACTGGGTGGTGGTTGTGCCTGCAGTTGCCCTGATTGTTCTCGTGCTGTTTTGGATAGAAAAAGCAGGTTATTAAAAACGACTCATCATGGAAGCCTGGCTGAAAACTTTTTTTGAATATCTGTACATAACCATCGGAACCTTAGGTGTCGCCATTATTGTCTGGGGTGTGATATTATCCGTTTACAAGTTATTGAAGCTGGAATTTAGCAGATTGAAACATAAGTCGATATACCGTGAGCGGGAATCGGTACGCCACCAGTTTGCCTCGTACCTGTTGTTTGCGCTGGAGTTTCTGATTGCGGCAGATATCATTGCCACGGTAATACATCCAAAATTTGAAGAGATTGCCATTCTGGCCAGTATTGTGGTCATCAGAACAATGATTAGCTACTTTTTGGAAAAAGAAATTGAGAAATTTAATGTATCTAAAAGAGATTTATCAGCTTAAAGAAAGCGGTTAGTGCTGCATCAAACAACAATTAAAATTTTAAAAATGAAAGAACTAATTACCTCAGATTTTATCGTCACAAACCCGGTTAACCTGAATGAAATTCCAACAACGCTGGAAACCGGCAAATCGAAAAAGGAAAAGAAAAAAGCACTTAAAAAAGTCGGAAAGAAGCTTGCTAAACTGCAAAACACATTGTATGCACACAACCGTTATGGGGTGCTTGTGTGTTTGCAGGGTATGGATACATCGGGTAAAGATAGTCTGATAAGAGAAGTTTTCAGCAAGTTTAATCCACGTGGCGTTGTGGTTCACAGTTTTAAGTCACCAACCAGAAAGGAACTTCAACACGATTATTTATGGCGACACTACGTTGCTTTGCCGGAAAAAGGCAAGTACGCAATCTTTAACCGCAGTCATTATGAAAATGTGCTGGTAACACGGGTAAATCCTCAGTATTTGCTTTACGAGAATATCCCGGGCATCGAAAAAGAGGAGGATATACCTGCTGATTTTTGGGATAAGCGATTTAACCAAATCAGAAATTTTGAGGAACATATTGCCCAAAACGGAATTATTATTTTTAAGTTTTTTCTGCACCTGAGCAAGGAGGAACAAAGATTACGGTTATTGAGAAGGCTGGAAAAAAAAGATAAAAACTGGAAATTTGCACCCGATGATTTAACCGAAAGGGAGCTTTGGAATGAGTATCTGAAATACTATGAAGAAGCTATAAACAAAACATCCTTTCCCCATGCCCCGTGGTATATTATACCAGCCGACGACAAACGCACAGCAAGATACATTGTGGCAAAAATCATTTATGAAAAAATGGTTCAATATGATACTATTACCGAACCTCCGCCGGATGATAATCTTCTGAAAAATATAGATAAATACAAGGAAATACTTTCAAAGAAAGATAATTGATCAACACGGTTTCAAAAAAAAGAATATATGACTAATGGTAAAATCATTGTAATTGGCGGTGACGCAGCAGGGATGACAGCCGCATCGAAAATCAGGCGGGAGCAGCCTGAGCGTGAGATTATTGTTTTCGAGCGGGGAAATCATACTTCCTACTCTGCCTGCGGAATGCCCTATTATATCGGTGGGCAGGTTGAATCGGAAGAACAATTGATTGCCCGCAAACCTGAAGTTTTCAGGAAAAAACAGAATATTGACGTGCGAATTCGTCACGAAGTGATTGAAATTGACCCGAAAAACAAGCGCGTAAAGGTCAGGAATCTTGATGAAGAAAAGGATTTTTGGGAACCCTGGGACGACCTGCTTATTGCAACAGGAGCCTCCCCCATTGTACCCAACATGGAAAACAGCGATGCCAGTGGAGTTTTTGCCCTTTCAACGCTTCAAAGTGGGATAAATGTATTCAACTTTTTAAAGGAGAAAAAACCGGCCAAAGCTGTAATCGTGGGTGGTGGCTATATTGGTCTTGAGATGGCTGAAGCCTTTCTCAGCCGCTCAATGGATGTTACCCTGATTGACATGGCTCCGCAACTCATGGCTACCCTCGATAAGGATATGGCTGACCTTATTCTGGAGTACATGGCGGAACAGCAGGTAAAGGTTTTTCTGGAAGAGAAACTGGTGAAGTTTGAAAAAAATTCCGATGGAAGCGTAAAATCGGTAATAACGGATAAACAAACCATTCCTGCCGATATTGTTATTTTGGGAATGGGCGTGAAACCCAACGCTGAACTGGCAGCCCGGGCCGGCATACAATTGGGTGCAAGTGATTCCATCCAGGTAAATAAACGTCTTGAAACATCAGAACCTCACATTTGGGCAGCAGGCGATTGTGCGGAATCCTTTCACCTGATTACCCAAAAACAGGTGCACATTGCCCTGGGTACGGTTGCCAACAAGCACGGACTGGTTGCCGGCATCAATATCAGCGGCGGAAACGCTGAGTTCCCCGGTGTTTTGGGAACAGCCATTACGAAATTTAAAGAGATGGAAATCTCGCGCACAGGCCTGTCCGAAAAAGAGGCAAAAGATTTGGGAGTTGATTTTGATACCGAAACAATCACTTCCGTTTCCCCGGCAGGCTACTATCCCGGTTCAGAAAAAATCCATGTAAAACTTGTGGTAAACAAACAAACCCAACGAATTTTGGGCGGGCAAATTGTTGGATTTAAAGGAGCAGCCAAGCGCATCGACACCATTGCGACAGCAATTTCTGCAGGGTTAACCGCGCAACAAATGGTTGACCTTGATTTAGCTTACGCCCCGCCATTCTCAGGTGTTTGGGACCCGGTACAAATAGCTGCACGTAAAATTGTTTAATTGATTTTTAGATATGGAAAAAACCGTTGAATTCTATAACGATGTAATTCAATACTTACAATTGAATTACCTGAATCTTGGATTTGTCCTTTTATTCGTAGTTGTGGGTTTTTTGATAGCCGAATTTATCAAGCGCAGAATTAAACGCCGGATTAGCAGAAGAGCAACCAACCCGATAACGGCCACATTCATATCTCAGATTATCAGCTTTGCCCTGAAAACAATTGTTGTATTGATAACCCTTTATTTACTGGGACTTAATTCTTTTACAAATAAAGTTTTGGCCGGGGCGGGGCTGTTGGCATTTGTTATTGGTTTTGCATTAAAAGATATTGGCGAGAATTTTTTGGCAGGTATTATTCTTGCCTTTAAAAGTCCGTTTAAACAGGATGATTTAATTGAAGTGAATAATATTATTGGTTTTGTGAAAGATATTAATATTCGCGAAACCCAAATAAAAACACCCGATGGCAAGGATGTCTTTTTGCCCAACTCCATAATTCTTAAAAATCCAATGTTTAATTATACCATTGATGGTTTTTTGCGGTATGAATTTGTTGTTGGTATTGCTTACGAAAACAATTCCACAAAAGCCATAAAAGCAATGCTTGAAGCAGCAACAAATGTTGAAGGTGTTTTAAAAGGAGAACGCAAACCTGTTGTTATTATCAATGAATTGACTGCCAGTACCATAAATATTAGGGTGATGTTCTGGGTGGATACTTTTCAAACCTCCCGGCGAACAGTGCATCATAATATTCGCTCACAAGTTATGAATGATGTTGTTGCGGCATTGGTTACCAAAGGGTTCACTCTGCCGGCATCTGTTATCGAGTTAAAAAACTATGAACCATCAATTCCTTTGAGCCCGAATGCTGAAATAAACGAAAATGAAATAACAAAACCGTAAACTGTTTTATACAAAAACTTTCTGCATTTTAATCATGAAAACCAAATTGCAATTGAATTGACTGAAAAATTTAAAATGGCGAATATTGAAAACAAGAAATAGAAATACTTGTTTGATATACAAATATGATATACTTTTGTCATATTAAAAGTACAAAGTATGAAAACAGTATCATTAAAAATTGACGATTCGATTTTTGGAGAAACCGAAAAAATTCTTTCAACAATTAAAAAACCCAGAAACAGGTATATTAACGATGCAATTGATTACTATAACCGGATTCAAAAACGTTCGATTTTAGAAAAAAAACTTAAAAAAGAATCTGATTTAGTTAAAGCAGATTCAATGGAGGTATTAAAAGATTTTGAGGAGATTGATTATGTCGGTTAAACAATACGAAATCTGGATTGCAGATTTAAATCCACAGATTGGAACCGAAACTGGAAAAACAAGACCAGTACTCATTATCCAAACAAATCTTCTAAACCAAATACCACATCCTTCAACTATTATTTGTCCGATAACAACAAATGTTAAAAAAGATTCGGAAATTTTACGAGTGCATTTAAAAAAAGGAGAAGCAAATTTGCATCAAAACTGCGATATAATGATTGACCAAATCAGGGCAATTGATAATGAACGACTCGTTAAAAAAGTTGGAGATTTACCAAAAAACCTGATTGAACTTGTAAAAGAGAATTTAATGATAATCATTGATTTAGAATAAATGTATGCTTGATACTCTTCGAAATCCACGCCGTCAAATCCTGATGATTATCCGCGATAAAAACCTAATGACATAAAAAAAAATCTATATTTATTCCCTGAAAACCAAATTGATGATATGATTTTGGAAGATGACAGTAGAAACGAAAGTTGCGTTAATCTACCCAAAACAGAAGAATAAACGCAACAGAAATAAAAACTATAGTGAGTATAAACGCATATTATTTTATACTTACGTTATGCTTAATTTTAGAAAACAGAGAATCAGACAATTACTTGTATTTTGAAATGAACCCATTATCTTTGATACTATCATTTGATACTATCAAGACTTAAATAAATGAAACCACCGTATAAAATAACTGGAAAGATTTTAAAATTGGTTGCTTCGATTTCGGAAAAAATTGGAGAGGTAAATTCTGCCCATTTAAATAAACCACCATCAGAATTAAGAAAGAAAAACAGGATTAAAACAATTCACTCATCGCTGGAAATTGAAGGAAATACCTTGACCATTGAGCAGATAACAGCAATTATAGAAAATAAAAGGGTAATTGGACCTAAAAAAGACATCCTGGAAGTTAAAAACGCAATTGCTGTTTATGACTATTTAGACAATTTGAATCCGTATAAGTTTGAATCATTCTGTGAGGCTCACGGAATATTAATGAACGGACTTATTGAATCAGCTGGAAAACTTAGAAGCAAATCGGTTGGAATTGTTAAGGGCTCGGAGGTTGCTCACATTGCTCCACCAAGCGAAATGCTAAAACCATTAATGATTGACTTGTTTGACTATTTAAATAATGACGAAGACCTGGTTTTAATTAAAAGTTGTGTATTCCACTATGAAATGGAATTTATTCATCCATTCATCGACGGGAATGGTAGAATGGGGAGATTATGGCAAACGCTGATTTTAAAGGACTCCTATCCTGTTTTTGAATTCCTGCCAATTGAGACTTTAATAGAAGAAAGACAAGAACAATATTATGAATCTCTTGGAAAATCTGACAATACTGGAGAATCGACCGTATTTATTGAATTTATGCTTGAAATTATCCTTGAATCACTTGAGGAATTATTAAATATTCAGAATATCAGCTTAACGAATATTGACCGGATTAATTTATTCAAGTCAATTGTTAAAAACGACTACTTCACACGAAAAGAATATTTAAAGAGTTTTAGAGAAATTTCTTCGGCGACAGCAAGTCGGGATTTGAATTTTGCTGTTGAGAATGGAATGATTGAAAAGATTGGAGATAAAAATACAACGAGATATAAATACAAATAAAAAGCAAAGCCTAATAATGCATATATCGATTATAATCCTGATGTTTTTCGCGGAAAGACCTTGCTTTTGCCATGCGACGACCCCGAGTGGAGCAACTTTACCAAATATTTTGCCCAGAATTTTGAACGCTTTGGCCTGAAAAAGCTGATTAGTACCAGCTCATAAAAAGCCTATGACCCGAAAAAGGTATCGGCTGAGGTTCAAAAACTTTATGGCGACCCGTATGTCAAAAACCGTAAAGGCATTTTTGAGTACATTCTGGGAGGTTCAGTCGATACAAAATTGATAGATGTCCGGGTTTTTGATGACGCAACAAAAAGATCTGTTTACGCATCACAAACTAAACAAGCTGAAGCTAACAGTGAATCCAATTGCCCTCTTTGTGCCATTGGACATGACGCCAACTTCACGCTATCCATAGGACTATTAAGTTTCATAGCCCGACAAACAGCTAAAAATTTGCAACATCGCGGATACGAAATCGACCAGCTAAATCAGTTTTGGGTGGACAGTCAGGCTTTTATTTTGATGGCTGCAATTGTCTATGTTATTGCGACTATTTTCAAAAAGGGAATTGAGTTACAGAACGAAAACGAATTAACCATCTGACTTATGGCTATAATTGTAAACTTAGACGTAATGATGGCAAAGCGAAAAATGTCGCTAAATGAACTTTCTGAAAAGGTTGACATCACATTATCCAATCTGTCAATACTAAAAACAGGAAAGGCTAAAGCTGTAAGGTTCAGCACCCTGGAAGCAATTTGCAAGGTATTGGAATGTCAGCCGGGAGATATTCTGGAATTCAGAGAAGAAGAAATGCAGTAGTTGCATTATAAAGTCAAAGGAATTCAATTCCTTTGAGTCCGAATATTGAAATAAACGAAAATAGAAATACGAAACACAAAAAGCAGAATTTTATGGCGCAGAAACAAACAAAACTGCCTGCCCTGCCCTTGCGGGGAATAGTCAGAATAGTATTGCTTATTGCAACCATAATCTCCATGTTTTTCGTACCATGGATTTTGGTAAGGACGTGGTTAACACCGCTACCTGATACAGTTCAGGAACAGGTAAATGAAGCAATTGGGCTTGGGTTTGATGGAATGATTGTTTATGTTGACCAGGGAGGAAAAGAACCTGCTCTTTATGCTGCCGGCTGGAAAAACAGGGAGAACAAAATACCAGCCGATCCACATTCATTATTCAAGATTGCCAGCATCAGCAAATTGTACGACGCTGTTGCTATCACCAAACTGGTCAAAAACAAACGTTTGTCTTTGGATAAAACACTGGCCGGTTATTTTCCGGAATTGGTGGGAAGAATTGAAAATGCAGAAAGAATAACCTTACGAATGATGGTGCAGCATCGGAGTGGTATTCCCAATTTAACCGACACCCCAAATTTTTGGGAAGACCCACCAAAAAACAGTGATGATGCGCTTGAACGGGTACTTGATTTGCCGGCTGACTTTGAACCCGATGAAGACTATGCATATTCAAACACCAATTATTTATTGATATCTGAAATAATTAAAAAGGTGTTGGGATATGGCAATTCCCAATACATCAGGGAGGAAATTTTGACCCCGCTCGGACTAAAAAATACGTTCGGTTCGATTCATGATGTGAATATGGACGATGTGATGAGCGGTTACTACGTTGGCATAGAGGACGATATCAAGTCGGTCGATTATGGCTCGATGATAGCTACAGCAGAAGATGTGGGCATATTCCTGCGGGCATTAAACGACGGTTCATTGTTTGATGAAGAGGAACAGGAAATCTATTCCTCCATTTACGTGTACGAACATACAGGCCTGATTCCCGGCTACCAGAGTATAGCAAAATACCACAAAGACATCGACACAGTTGTTATTCAATTTGTAAATACAACTAATTTTGATGGATACACCTGGAATTTATCGGAAATCGCATATAACCGTATTGTCAAAATTCTGAGAAAACAAAAAAACCCATAATGAACAGGACTTTGAGTGGACGGCAATTCGTACTCCGTCCGTTGCCCTTCTGCCAAAAGGATAGCATCCCTTCCGTTCAATAGGTTTTAGCTGCCGGTGATGAGAAAAGGGATGCCATCCTACTCGTGTCTTTGCTCCTTGCTCTCAGCCCTTTGCCCTCTGCTCTTTGCTCTCTGCCCTCTCCAAAATATGTGAATGATGTAAATTTTCCCGAAAATTCTGTAACACTATCCAGGGTACAGGTGCTTAATTTAGTTTTTTCAATATTTAGTAATGTTTACAGTTGAAATATTAGGTTTATGCCATCATTAGCAGCAATATCGAAAATTGATTTCCCGTATAAGTTGAACTAAAGTACTGCTGATTAATTAAGGTAACACAAATTCAAAATAAAACAGTTTATCATGGAAAAACATCTGGTGAAAATAAAATCAATAAAGCACATCACTCCCGATGTATTGCAAATTGTTACGAAAAAACCTCCTAACTATAATTTCACTCCGGGGCAGGCTACTGAAGTTGCAATAAATAAAACAGGATGGAAGGATAAAAAAAGACCATTCACATTTACTTCCCTGCCTGTCGATGATTATCTCGAATTTACCATCAAAACTTATCCACCGCACAAAGGTATAACAAATGAACTTTTGAAACTAAAAAAGGATGATGAGTTGATTCTGCACGATGTATTTGGCGCAATAACTTACAAAGGCGAAGGGGTATTTATTGCCGGAGGTGCAGGTTTTACACCGTTTATCTGCATACTCAGATATCTTCAATTGAAAAATGAAACAGGTGCAAATAAGCTTATTTTCGCCAATAAAACCAAAGAAGACATCATTCTTAAAACAGAATTTGAAAAGTTATTAGGCGAAAATTTTATCAATATTTTATCCGATGAAGTAACTCATGAGTATGCACATGGCCAAATCGATGCAGAATTTCTTAAAGCCAACATTAACGGCTTCAATCAGCAATTTTATATATGTGGGCCACCGCCCATGATGGAAGCAATAGTAAAGCAACTGACAACTATAGGAGTAATTGAAAAAGCAATTACAACAGAAAAAATATAATATGAAAAATAAAAAGATTACAAAAAACAAAAAAGCTAAAAATCAGTCATCTGACAGAAATCCGGCAGAGGACAAGCCTTTAAAACACGGGCAAAACCCGGATAAATCTGTGGCTTTTGAACAAAAGGAGAAGGATTTGAATTCAAAGATTCTGAAAATTACCATGAGGATTCAGGACCATTATCCCGAGTTATCTCAATATCTGGAAGAAATGCCGGTTACTGTTCCATCAGAAAACAATCCGAAAATAACGCTTAATCAACTGCAATCCTACTACGAATCGCTGATTTCGCTCCTGAATAAATACAAAGTGGATTATACAAAAACCGAAGACTGATTTTACTTTTTCGCTTTCGTGATACTTGTTTTCATTCCCGTCAGGAGGGATTTGATAACGTAATTAAACAGAAATTTTTCCGGATCTCTTTCATATTCAATAATTCCCAGCCTCACTCCATCACCCGGCATCGGGTTCGATTCCATCACTACGATATTGGCAATCAGCGACTTTACCCGTTCTACAATCGCGTCGGTTTCGCCGGTTTGTTTATTCACCACATCAAAATCCAATCCCTGATAAAGCAGTTTCAAATTGCCGGTTGCTTTTGTATTGTTTGCCGACATGCTAAAATCCATGGAATTTATTCTACCCGACGTGACAGACATAAAAGCGTTTTTCTCCAGAATGGGATTCAGCCCTGATGCCTCCATTTCCGAAAGCGAGCCATTCACGGCAAAGGTGTTCTGGTTGTCGAAAATCCTGGCTTTCAATAAAATGTCAACTTTGCCTTTGCTCATTAGCAAAGCATTCGCGTGCAATTCCAAATACGCCTTTTCTGTTTTGTAAATGGTATCGTTGGTAATTTTGTAAATCGTTGCATTCAGCTCACTAAAACCGACACTTCCTTTTTCGATGGCCTTTTCAGCATGTTCGGAATAAACTATATTTCCGCCTAAAATACCAATTGAATCAATGTTTAAGGTACCAGAATAATTATAAATCACATCTTGAAATGTGGGTTTTTCTACATGCCGGAATTCTTCACGTTTATCACGGAATACATTCAGTTTCACTTCCCCGATTTCAATATATGAACTGGTCATATTTCCTGATTTAACAAAGTCTGCGGCCGAAAAATCGTGAAAGATTACCTGGCTGAACGTGCCTTCAATACGATCCGTTTCATACTGGTGCCGGGCAGTAAATTCGTATTCGCTATAATTGGGCTGAATTGCAAAACTGTTAACTGTAAGTGTATTTGAAGTTGCAGAATTGTTTATTCCAACGGCTGAAAACGTGTACAGGCTGTCGGCCGTAACTGTTTTGAATTCCAAAGCACCAAAATCGAACTGACCAAAAATACCGGGCGATAAGGTATCCTTTTTCTCAACCTGGATATCATAAATTTTTAAAACGCCATCTTTCAGGAAATAAGTTTGTGCAGTTGACTTGTCTTTTAAATCCACAACCAGCTTATCAAAAAAGAGGTTTTCTATCCTGATGTTTAGTGGTGAGAGTGGCGCCGGCCCGTTTTTCTCCGGTAAATCAAACGTTCCGGTAAAACGACTATTAAAAATATCAACTTCACGGATGTCGATGTCTTTTTTAAATGCAGCTTTCAGCAGACGAATTCCTTTGAATTTTACCGATTCAATTTCTCCGGTTAAACCGGGTTGTCCTTCATTTTCCGGTTTCGAAAGCAGGGTAATGTTTTTAAGTTCAATGCCTGAACGAAAGATTGAAATATCAACCTTTTCAATTTCCAACTGATAATCACCGGAATTTTCATTTACTGAAGCCTCAATTTTTTGCCCTATCCAGGGTTCAACAACAACATTCGTTAAAAGCCATACCAGCAGCACAAAAGCCGTAATCCCAAATAAAATCCACAAAAATATTTTCTTCTTCATCTCACTTCAAAGTTGGCACAATTTATCTTTCAGAATGTTACATAATTTCATGGAATATTTACATTATTCTCACAATGTCTTCGGTTCTCCGCTCTTTGCCCTTTGCTCTCTGCACCATGCTCCATTCCCTCTGCCCTTTATCAAAAGGATAGCATCCCTTCTGTTCAAAAAACCTGTAAAGGTTTGGATTTTCCCTGCCACTGATGAGAAAAGGGATGCCATCCCTTCTGTTCAAAAAACCTGCAAAGGTTTGGATTTTCCCTGCCACTGATGAGAAAAGGGATGCCATCCTTCTGCTCCTTGCTCCTTGCCCTCTGCCCTTTGCCCTCTGCCCTTTGCCCTCTGCCCTCTGCCCTCAGCCCTCAGCTCCTGACTCTTTGCTCTCTGCTCTCTACTCTATACAAAAAGGATAGCATCCCTTTCGTTCAAAAAACCTGCAAAGGTTTGGATTTTCCCTGCCACTGATGAGAAAAGGGATACCATCCTTCTGCTCTCTGCTCTTTGCTCTCTGCTCTTTGCCCTCTCTCTGCACCATGCTCCATGCTCTCCGCCCTCTGCTCCATGCCCACTGCTCTCCGCTCTCCAAAATGTGTGAATGTTGTAACTCTTTTATAAATTTATGTAATACAAACCATTTCATATTTACCCAACTTAGCGCCCAAATGAATCATGAAAAAAATGAAGGTTCCTGTTGGAAAAATTTTTAAGATTCTAAAAAAGGCACTGAAAGGATGGTGGGCAAAAGACCCGTTTCGCGAAAGTGCAGTAATTGCCTACTATGCAATTTTTGCATTGCCCGGGTTGCTGGTAGTCATTCTTACAACCGCCGGTTACTTTTTTGGAAACGATGCGGTCAACAATCTTATTTCAGCCCAGTTCACATCTACAATGGGCTCCGACACTGCCCTGCAGGTTCAGAATATAATAGCACAAGCCGGCAAGGCGAAAAACTCCCTTCTGGCAACAATTATTGGAGTTTTTGTAATGTTTGTGGGCGCCACCGGCGTTTTTGCACAGTTTCAAAAATCATTAAATATCATTTGGGAGGTGAAAATCGACGAATCGAAAAACGGTATTTTGAGTTTTCTCAGGATTCGGTTATTTTCATTTGGGCTAATCATTACCATTGCGTTTTTACTGATTGTTTCGCTTGTAATTTCTGCATTGCTTTCGGCCTTTGGTAACTGGTTGTCTGGGCATTTTTCCGAAACATTTTTTGTGGCGCTGCAGGTAGTCAATTTCGTTTTGTCATTTATCATTCTTACCGTTTTGTTTGCATTGATGTTCAAATTTTTGCCCGATGCAAAAATAAAATGGAAACATGTGTGGATTGGTTCAATATTTACCGCTTTTCTGTTTGGTATTGGCAAATTTGGACTGGGTTTGTATTTCGGGAAATTAAACCCCGAAATCGGTTATGGTGCTGCAGGTTCTATTATTCTAATCATGCTGTGGGTTTCCTATTCTTCCATGATTGTTTTCTTTGGCGCTGAATTTACCCGCGCTTATGCCGATTTTATTTCGGGAAGAGTGGCGCCAACTGAAATAGCGAAATCAGATAATCAGGTTAAACCCAAATAATCATTAAAAAATAAAAAGAAAAATGAAACTGTCATTTCAAAAATTGTTTTACGTAATTGCCACTACATTTGCGCTGTTTGCAATAATGGTTTTGGCTAAACCCATTCTCATTCCGCTAAGTGTTGCTTTGCTTATTTCGTTTATTCTTTTCCCATTGGCAAAAAAGTTTGAGACATGGAATATCAACAGAATCTTAGCAGCTTTTCTTTCCATTTTCTCTGTAATTTTAATCATTGCTGGAGTTCTTTACTTTTTTTCAACTCAGCTTATTAACATGTCGAAAGAATTCAGTGATTTTAAAGATGAAATCATTAGCGTTTTTGCAGATGTTACCGTTTTTATCAATAACAATGTGAGTTTTGTTGAGGACCTGAGAAGGGATGAACTTCTTGACCGGATGAAAGAATGGGCAAGCAGTTCAACCGGATTTTTAATACAAAAAACCGTTAGCAATACCGCAACATTCTTTGCCGGATTGATGGCAACAGTTGTATTTATTTTTCTGTTCCTCATTTACAGAGACGGATTGACACATGCATTTCTGGCTTTTTCACCCAAAGACAAAAGAAACAGGGTTTTCAAAATGTTTAAATCGGTGCAGCAGGTGGGACAAAAATACCTGTTTGGCATGTTACTTCTTACCATTATTATTGGATTTGCCAACAGTTTTGGATTATTGATAATTGGCATCGACAATCCCTTCCTTTTCGGATTTTTAGGCGCTATTTTGGCCATCATCCCGTATATTGGTGCTGTATTGGGAGCTCTTATTCCGGCTCTTTACGCTTTTGTATCCTACGATTCTTTCTGGATGCCAGTAGCAGTGGTCATTTTATATTATGCTGTTCAATTGGTTACCGATAATTTTCTGTCTCCAAAAATCGTTGGGAGCAGTTTAAAGCTTAATGCTTTAACTGTCATCCTTAGTTTGTTTATTGGTGCGTCAGTCTGGGGTATTGCCGGTATGATTCTTTTTTTGCCGTTTGCCGCCATGTTAAGGGTTGTTTGCGAAGAATTTGATGAGCTTAAACCAGTTGCACTAATTTTGGGTGAGTATAATAAAAAGGGAAACGATGGCAATGGACCAATTTCAGTTTGGTGGGAAAAAATAAAAAAACGGTTTTCAAAATAATCCCTTCCTTATAAATGTGTGAATGATGTAAACCTTCGTGAAAGTTGTGTAATACTTGTCATATTAAAAATCCTCAACTTTATCATTTCAATATTAACAATTATAAAGACAATTATTATGGCAGAAATTAAAATTGAACAGAAAAAACAGATTTGGCCGTGGATGGTGGCAGGCCTTGTCATAGCTGCATTGCTGGCATATTTTCTGGTATTCCGCGAAAACGACAAAAATGAAGCGGTTGTATCAGAAGAAGATTACATCACCAATACGAACGAACCTGCACGCTCAGTGGTGAAAGAAAATAACGTCACTGTTGCTGCTTATGTAAATTTCATAGAAAAAAGCAAGGAAAAGATGAGTCTGGACCATGCCTATACAAATGAAGCGCTATTAAAACTGATTGAGGCTACAAAGGCTAAGGCCGATGAGGTTGGATATGAAGTCCGGGCAGATTTGGAAAAGGTAAAAGGATTTGCAAATATGATAACAATAGATCCTTTTGATACAGCACACGCAGATAACATAAGAAAGGCAACCGATATTTTAACCAATGTATTGCAAAACATCCAAAAGGTAAATTATCCGGGTTTGGCAGATGAAGTTGGAGAATTAAAAAGTGCATCACAATCAATAAAACCGGGAGTACTTACCTTGGAACAGAAAGATGCAGTAAAGAATTACTTTGCCAAAGCTTCGGACCTGCTTGAAAAAATGAATTAATAAATCTTAAAAAATTTAAAAATGACAGATACAAGTAAAAATCTTTTTAATCTGGATGAATTATCAGGTTATAAAGTGGCCGAAAGTTACAACGATGTAAGGGGCTGGGATGTAAAAGATGCAAACAACCGTACCATTGGGAAAGTGGATCATTTGCTGGTAAATAAACTGGCTGAACGTGTAGTTTACCTCGATGTTGAAGTAGATTCAACCTTGATTGAGGAAGGGCACAACACGTATCAGTCCTCTGTAAGCGAAGGTGTTCATGCGTTTTTAAACAAGGATGGGGAAAATCACCTGATAATTCCCATTGGAATGGCAAATTTCGACGAGGAAAATAAATTGGTGAATACCAACCAGATTGACAGCTCAACTTTTGCAAAAGCCAAACGGTTTAAAAAAGGTGATGTTATTGATTTTGGTTACGAATTAGATGTATTGCGCCATTACAAAGGAGATAACACAATTCACAGTTCGAATACTGTAGATGGATTTTATGAACGCGAAGAGTTCAATAATGCATTTCATAAGAGAGATTTGGAATAAAATACAATGGAAAACCTTACAAAAGAATTGATTCAGGAGCTCCTGGCGGTAAGTCAGGAGCCTTGTCTTTCGCTTTATATGCCTACGCACAGAACCCATCCTGAAAACCTTCAGGATACCATTCTTTTTAAAAATCTTGTCAGGCAAATGGAAGAATCACTGATGCAAAAATATTCAGCCAGTG
>CAZLGT010000035.1:0-9905 GCA_964559175.1 uncultured Mariniphaga sp.
ACTTTTGTTGCAAATCCTAATCAGGCATTAAAAACTACAATGTTTATGTCGGTTTTGTTTGCTATTTCTGAACTAACAACGATAAAACGAGAAAATGACTATCCACTTATTTTCGATGCACCTACAAGTTCATTTGCGCCGCAAAAAGAGAGCGACTTTTTCAAAGTTATTTCAGATATTAAAAAACAATGTATTATTTTCTCCAAAAGTTTTTTAACAGACAGCGGTTCAATAGATTCCAATAAAATTAATTCCTTGAATTGCACAATTTATCGAATGAAAAAAAGAATACCATTCGACAAACACGATTTGTCAACCGTTCAAACAGAATTAACATTAATAAAAGAATAACCATGGCAGCTGAAAAATTATTTGATGTTTGGGCCAGGCGAAATCCAAAATGGGAAGCTCAATTTGAAGCAAAACTTTTTAGGGTATTTACCGACTATGGTGTTGGTTCTTCTGAATTAACATCTGCAAAGGGTAAGACATTGGGTGCCGGTTATGAGCTTTTTATATATGCTTTCTTTATTGGATTATATGCCGATAAAAAAAGAGAATTGGTGGGTGAAACCAAAACATTTGGGCAGCCCATTCAATATTGGGGAAATTTAGATTCTAAAAAGTTTCGAAAAGCATACCCGAGGCTAAGGGAATATATTTTCACTGCGCTACTTGCGAAGACCAATGGATTGGATTTGATTTTTCTCGAAAGAGGTGAAATTTCCGATAGTCAAGCAGTTGATATGTTAAAAGATACAATGGAGCAATACGCCAATTACGGGTTTTATTTTATAGAAGAAAAATTGAAAAACAACCCGAATTACTTTTACAAAAATACAGGTTTTTTAGACGTTATTCTGGATTTGGTTCAACCATCAAATAATGATGATGAAATTGAAGAGCTATAATTTATTATGCAGCTACAAATACCTTGTTATACAAACGTTTTAACTCAAGAATTACATGATCAATATGGAGAGGTCTTTTATTTTTATTATGATTGATCATAAATTTCAATAATGGGTATATGGCTAAATCTTTTATATTGAAATCATTTTCTCTAACTGAGCCAATTGGTGCATTTCCTTGTAAAATATACCAGAAAACCATTCCAAGTTGAAAAATATCTGATTTATGATCGATTTTTACATCAAAGTTATAAGGGTTCGAAGTATTTTCGCATAAATATTTATTCATTGCTTCAGGAGTCGTCCAGCCCCGAGGTCCAATAAATTGACCTAACTCATCAATTTTAGAATCCTCCTCTCTTTTCTCAACAAGCCCTAGATCCCCTATTTTATAATTATCTCCAATTATAAAAATATTATCTGGTTTAATATCTCTATGGTAATAGCCTAGAACATTTAACTCTTTTATTCCATAAGCGATATTTAGGCATAGGTTTATTTTTTCAAATAAAGAGATTTCATCAATATTTGCATCATATTCTTTAAGAAATGTTTTTAAGTCATTTTCACCATATTCCATTGTATAAAAAAGAAACTTCTCTTCTTTCTCTGTAATTAACGTACCTGCATTGAAGATGTCGATAACATTTAAACAGCTTTTTTCTTTACAGTCAAATAGGGCAGCAACCTCACGTTCGAATCGTTTATGAATATTTTTTATAATCTTTTTTCCGCGTAATGGAGATTTGCAAATTTTTATTACCATATCAGGGGGATTACCATCCTCAAAATTTTGGGCTTGAGTTAAAGTAAATATATGGGAATTTCCTCCTTTATTTCCTTTAATCTCATTGTTTAAATATGAGACGATAAAATCAATCTTATCAATTTGAAGTATATTGTTAAATGGATTATTTAAATCGATTTTTGCTTCCCAAGGTGAAAGACTTACGGTTTTTGGTAATTTATATTCAGTTGAAAACATATGTTTTTATTATCCTATTAATAAATAATAATCGCCAATTTTAACCTTGTTAATCTTTTTTATTTCTGGCAGAGACTCTAAATACTCATAAATCTCATTGGTTGTCTCATTTAATTCTACATTAGTGTTCTTTAAAAATGAATTAAAGAATTCTAATCTTTTCTTTCTAGCGGTTTTTGAATTAGATTGACTAACACAGTTTAAAGCGTATTCTTTTAATGGGATACATTGGTCATTCGTCGGGCTAATATATGGATCAATTAGAATCAGTGAACTGTATTGTGTTAATAAAATTTCGTCGTCTTGATCTAAATTTTCATTGATAAAACAAAACAATGTATAGAAATCATTTCTTTGTTTATATCGAGTTGATTTTATTTCTACTGCATTATTGAGTACTTTCAGTTTATTTATTACTTTTTCAAATTTTGATTTCAGAAAATAATACTCATTCTCATCAATATCAATTGTATAAATTTTTTCAATGACTAATTTTTTATCAGTAATTCCTAATTTTAGATAAGCCATTAGTTCTTCAACAAAACTCCTATCATTCATTCTTATTTTGGTTGAATCACTAAAAAGATTTAAGTTAATCATTTCTTGATTATCTATTAATTCTTCAACTAAGCGAAGGAATTTTGTATCGTGAAATTGGGCCTTAAAAAGTTCCGGCGTGTTTAAATGTTTACCACGTTTATTAACTAACGAGTAGAATTCCTCTAATGAGTCATCTGCAGACAAGTTAAAAAGAATCGTGATGTTTAATCTATATTCGAGAAATTTATTTTTATCGACTTCGTTAATTGATTCTTTTTTGGAAGAATAAATAATTCCATTCCAAAATCGTAAAATTGTTCTCGAACGTTGTTGTCCATCAACCATCTCATATTTTCTATCATGCTTTTCATATAGGAAGAAGTTTGGTAATGGGAAATTATTAATAATTGAATCAACTAAATATTTTTGGTCATTAGAATTCCAAATAAAATTCCTTTGATAGGGCGGTTTTAGGTCGATTTTTTCTTTTTCAATGTGTTCAATAAGTGACTTAATTGTCCACGTTTCGTGTTTGAATTCCATAATTTTTTATATAAAACAATTTGCACAAACTTCATTTTCATCAGCTAAAATATCAACCAGCTTATTGGATTTGCTTTTGCCATTTAGTTTTTTTTGTAATGTAGCAATATAATCAAGCTTAATTTGGGCCTTTCTTTCCGGTTGAATAATTTCTTCGAGGGTTTCGTTATCCATCCAACTGTAGCCGTCTTTCTCGTATTCTTGTGCTTTTCGGAATAATTCGGGATGTCGTTCGTACAGCCAAATCCATTCAATTTTTCGCTGGTAAAAACAGAAAAAACAACCTGAACGGCTGCGGTTGTATTTCCCTTTCTGGCCGTTTACTTCAAATTCAATTTCATCGTAATATCCCGGAACTTTTATTCCGTTTTCCTTGAATAGTTGATAGACCTTTTTAATATCGACACTGTCTTCGTTATTAAGTAATGAGTATTCATTCAAAAATGAAACAGGATGATTTTCAGTTTTTAGGAAATCAAATACAACATGATTAAATGTGGAAATACTTAACTGAAGTAAATCTTTCATTTTTTGGGAAAACAAATACTTTGATGATTGTGCTTCCCAAATAATTTCCAAATAACGATCGAGCATTTCTTCGCCGCTGTGTTTTTGATAAAGTTCGGCAATCTTCTCCCGGTTAGAGTTATGCAGTACTTTGTGCAGCACCTCCATGCTCCAGATATGTTTTCGGAATGGAAAAACAGACTGAATATTGGGTTTGGTGGAAACGTAACCTTCCCGGTCCTCGTCATCGCGAATTCCCACATACGAAATGGCTAAATCCTTGCCAATCCAACGTTCAAAAGGTTCCAGTTTTAATTTTTGGGTACACCACCGGGCCATTGATGAGGGAAGGAAACCATTGTAAATATCCAAATAATGGTCGAATGGATTTTTATGGCTATGGTTGGCTTCCAGTTTTTTTATTTTTTTGCCAAGAAAAGATTCAAGTTCGCTAATCAACTCATAGGTTTCTGGAAGTTCTTTTCCTGTATCAGAAAAATAGTACTCCATGTCGATTTCAGGATGGTTCATTTTCATATACATCGCCAATGCAGCGCTGTCTTTTCCTCCTGAAATTCCTAATACGTGTCGTACTTTTTTATTCATTTTCAATTTCTTCTTGCAGTAGTTTTATTAAAAGGGCAATGTTTGCTTGTTTGTCGTTTGTGTCTAATAATTTTTGAATACTTTGTTTCTTTTCTTCTATTTTTTTGACTTTTGCCATGGGTAAACGAATTAAATTGCGTTGTACCCCTTTAACAAACGACGTTAATTCAAGTTTTAAAACTTCTTCCTTGTTTTCGTCAAAGTCTTTTTTGCTAATATCGGTTAAATTATCCAATTCATGAATTCGTTTTTGAAAAATTGTTCGAAATTCTAATTCATCAGAATCGGTAAATTGATCCAATGGCTTTCCCATAATTGCAGTGGCAATAGAACTAATCCAGGATTGGCGATCATCTAATGGAGTATTTATGCGTTGAATCAAAACCCGAAGTTTTGGATCTATTTTTTCATTGCGTAATTTTTTGAATCGTTGTTGTAATAATAATTTATTTTCAGGAAAATCAATTTTTTCTTCGCGGATGGTTTTTCCGACAATTTCTTCAATTCGATTAACTAAATTGGAAAATGCTGCACTTATCTCACGTGTGGCATTTTGAAGCGTAATTGAAAAATATTCCAGTTTTTCATCTTGTTCTAAATCATTTATAGTAAAATTCAAAGCACGGGGAATATCTTCGAAAAACACATTTTCAGGGTCGGTCGCCTGTGAAATGGCTTCTTTTAGTCGTAATGCTTCCTTATTCAGGTTTTTGGTTTGTTGGGTATAAGGAACCAATCTTTTATAAAAAATCATAAATGGTTTTACAGTTTCAATAAAAGAGTCAGAATTCGGTGCATTCTCTTCTATTAAATTTAAAAAGTAACGATAGCGATTAAAAATTTTTATTCGGGTTTTATCCAGATTAAAAGTGCTAATAAAATATTTTTGGGGTTGTTTCATCGCTACCTCTAAAATGTCGGTGGTTAGCGATGGAATAAAAGTTTCCTCTTTAACTATTTCGTAAAATGCAAAATATTTTTGTTTGGCAATTAAAAAGATTGGAACCCAGAACTCTATTAATCCTTGTTTTAACTTGAACGGTTTTTTCTGTAAATCTTCAATAAATTCGGAAAGTTTACGAGGTGCTGTTACGCAATTTTCTAAAAAAGATTCAGATTTTCTCCATAATTCAAAAAATGTTTCATCTGTAGGGTGACCTAATTGCCAGGTTCCATCATTAATTATTTGATGAATTCCTGTTTCTTGTAAGAGTGCTAAATAGATCGTTTTTTCCGGAGGAAAACGATTTTCATCAAAACCTAAATTTTCTTGATTTGATGATTGAATTAATTTCTCAATTAAATTCTTTTTAGCAGATGAAATGGCCCCGCTTATTTTTTCACGATTCATCAATTCATTTCGCAATGTTGGAGTGTAGTGATAAATTTCATCAGCAATTATTGACAATTGTAAGTTAAGCTCACGTTGGTTTTTAAATGGGATTACTTGCCCATTATAAAACCATTTTACGTTAGCATTTTCTCCAAAATATGAAGCTTGAAATAAATCATTCAGTTTATCATTGGTCTCATTTAGGTATGCTTCTAATTCAGTTAAAGCAATAGTATCATCTATACAATTGGCTTTTACTATTCTGATTTTTTCAATTTCCACTAATAAGTTTTTAACCTCATCTGCATTTTGAAACCAACCATACAATATAGCTTTATCTTGTTTTGCAGAACGAGTCACGCATTTATCAAAGTCTAAAACATCATTGAAAATTAAGTTTATATACCCGTCAATTTGACTTTCCGGTTCTTTTTGTATTGGTGATTCGCTTAGTTCAAACACAAAATATCGAGGTGTGCCTTTGTCAAAATAAATTCGCTTTGCGGGAACAATGGGAAAATTAAAGTGTTTGTGAAGTTGATGAATTATTGATAAATCTTTGGTTGCTTTTCCATCGGCTAATTCTAATTCCAGATTGATATCAAAATCGGTTCCTTTAAATAAAACATAGCGCTGACTGTATTGCCTGAAACGAATCAATTGTTTTAGTTCCAATACATCAATAATTTTTTCAGCCCCAGAAATATTCAGTGCAATATTTGCGTAATTGACAAGGAATTCTTTTGTTAGTTTTTGTCCTTGTCTGCCTAATGCCGAAATCAAACCGATAGTTTTAATGATTTGAGCTGCATCCTCGAAGTCTTTTTCAAATAGTGTTTCGGCTCTTTGTAATGTTTCATCAATCGCTTTCCAATGAGCAGAATCCCGATTATACCGGGAATTTAATAAGCTATGAAAATTGTATTTAAGGTAATCGTAGATGCAAGCTACGTTGTAAAATTCATATCCGTTGGTGAAATCATTCAATCCTAAATAATCTTCCGATTCCAGTAAAGAAAACAATGAACGTTCATTTTGGCCGTACCTCTGAAAAGCAACGGTAGCAATAGATGCAGATAAAATGTCAAACGGGAAAAGTTTTTGAGCGAATTCAAAAGAAAAATAATCCCGCATTGGAAACACATCTGCTTTTTCGATTGCTTTAAAAAGCTGCTTTTGTTTTTTTACGTTAATCCGGCAAGGATATTTTTTTTGTTTGATGCGTTCAGAGGCTAAAAAAAGCAACTGTTCCACCGGTTCGTTAAAGGAAACCTCTGTTAAACGGCCTTTTACTTTATCCCATTCATTTTTTTGGGTTTTGTCTAAAGAGAGTGCATAATCTTCAAAAGGTTGATGCAGTGTTGTAATAAATAGAATTGGCAAATTAGGTGTGTTGGCAAATTCAGCCAATTGTTGGATAAAGTATAATTCTTCATCAGAACTTTCTTTAGCGGCATATTCCAAAAATTTCCCAAATTCATCAACAACTATTAATTGGCCAGTCTTTGATTTTGCCTTTTTTTCAGTGATAGTTTTTAGTTCTTTAAAAATATCTCCGTTCTTTTTTAAATGTAAAGTGTCGCAAAAAACATCTTTAAAAGAAGAATAATTTCCTACGATGAAAATGGGGTCGAAAGAATTTATTGAGCCATTTAAAGGATTAATGAAATAGTTTGCTTTTTTGTTGAGTACTTTCGCCAAAGCCAAAATGAATGCAGACTTCCCTGAACCATAAGCTCCAATTAAGTTGAAAGATTTTCTCCCTTTTTCAAAAAATGCTGAAGTTATTTTTTGAAACGCTTTTTCGCCATTTCTTGTGACAATATAATCGAGTTGGCTATTAGCATCTCGTAAAATATTAATCGATGGAGAATAATATTTAGTTTGCATAGTAGTTCCTTAAAATTTCCCACTTGTTCAATCCTTCGGGTAATACCAATACCAAATTACCTGCGGTTTCAGAAACAATAATTCCGGGGAATTCTTCTTCGATTTCTTTCAATTTTTTATACAATCCATCTTTGCTAAGTAAAAAAACCAAACCCGGGCCATTGGGTTCGATTTCTAATCGTTTTACTGCGATATTTCTGGATTCAGGAAAATTGTCCAGAATAGCAAAGAGTAGGATTGCTGCTGGTAACGAATTTCTATTTTCGCCATGCAAATGAAACCATTCAACTTTTTCCCGCCTATTGGTTCCTTCTTTTATTTCATCTTCAACAGTAGTAGAAATTAATTCCAGTTCAATCATTAAACTATTGATTTCTTCCTCAAAATCTTTCGAAACATTTTGATAGTCCACTTTCCCGTAAAGTCGGGTAAAAACTGAAATGTCTTTATCAATGGTGTTTAAGTTTAATGAGTTGTCATCAAGTTCGGAATACTTTCGTTTTATAAATGCCTTTAATTGGTTTTTATTAAAAACAGCTCGTTCCTTTCTGAGCTCGTTAAAAATCAAACTGTAAATAGAAGCATAATTCATTTTTACCAAAAAATAATGCAGCAGCCAAATTGTGCCGATATCCTCTAAAAAAGGGTCAAATCCGTTGTCCGAAAAAATATAATTTGCAAATTCGGTTAATTCTTTGTTTTGATCGTCATAAATTCCTAAAGCTTTCATCCAAAAATTTATGGAAGCAACCATATTTTTTCCAACTCCTAAATCAACAACGGCACTTTCACTGCTAAAGCTTCCATTGTTATTAATAAAATCGTATCCTTTTTTAGGCCAAAAAGTCCTGACAACAAATGTTTCGTGACCTGTAAATCTTAAATTCATAATACCGGTGCAGGATAATTTTCAGTAAAGATAGAAAAACAGGAAATTGTATTATTCGGATAGCATATAATCTTATTAAGATTCTTTGAACATCTATTTATTAGCGCCCCCTTAATCTCATTGCTGAGTGCAATTGAGGGAAGGATTGATTTTCAGCTTGCGACTAAGCAACTCAAGGAAAAAATTCTATCTTTTCCAAAAAAGTCTTCAAGAACATAGAAACAGATATGGGTTTTAGAATTAATCCTTTTATGTTATTCATAGCCCGTTGACAACCATTCATATTTCATTTTTCTTTGAGCGAAAAAATGGCAAACAACATCCGTTTTCATTATTTGTATCGCGATTCCGGGAATTACAAAACGTTCGGGTTTGAGGATTTTTCAAATCCAAATGATTTTATGAAATCATTTCAACAATTGGTGTAAAAAAAAAGGCCAGAACAATTGACCAGATAAAAATTCCGGCCATTAAATAAAATACGAATTTGCGAATGTCTTTAATAAGAATAAACCCAAGTATTACTGATATAAAAGGCCCAAGCAATCCGGAAGCTATTAATCCGAGTCCTAAAGCCC
Organism: uncultured Mariniphaga sp.; assembly: GCA_964559175.1. Classification (GTDB taxonomy): domain Bacteria; phylum Bacteroidota; class Bacteroidia; order Bacteroidales; family Prolixibacteraceae; genus Mariniphaga. The sequence continues at coordinate 8,783 of CAZLGT010000035.1, forward strand.
CGTAACGGTTGGCAAACTTCATAAATTTATCTTTCTTTTTCTCAATTCTTTTCTGGCCGTATTGTTTCAATATCCAATTTCTGAAATTATCTCCGGCAAAATAGAGAATTAACACAGACGATACTGAACCAAGGGCCGTAAAAAATCCGTTATAAACCGGCTGAATGCCAAGCGCAATTCCAACAGGAATTCCTTTCCATATACCCGTTGCTCCTGCAAGATAAACGATTAAATATTTTTCTGCGATTCCCATGAAAGATCAAGATAATAATTAAAGTTCAAATATAAATACAGAAACTCATATTTATCAGGACTTCCGCTTTCGAAAAACTTTCTTTGGCAATATGTAAAAAGCACTTCTCCCGGTACGATATTGTCTGGTGCAAATGCAGGCTGCTAATCCATAATTGCGAGTACTATTTCTGGTATGAATTTGAAAAACATTCTCTTTTGAATATTGTTTTCAGAGAAGACCATTCAAAAAGAATCATGAAAATTCATCCTGTAAATCTGGCATTGCGTTTTATACTGGAAATAACCGCGCTGGTGGTTTTTGCTGTGTGGGGCCGGAATGCGGACTCAGGCTGGCTGGGTATTTTTCTGGCAATAAGTCTGCCCGTTTTTTTTGTCGCTGTTTGGGGCGTGTTTGCCGTGAAAGGCGATCCCAGCCGCTCGGGAAAAACAGTTGTTTCAACTAATGGATTCGTCCGGTTGCTGCTGGAGTTATTGTTTTTTGCACTGGCCGCGCTGGCGCTTTTTGATTTGGGTTTCAACATTCCCGGCCTTGCTGTTTCTGTTTTGGTGCTGCTTCATTATGCCTTTTCTTACCAGCGAATAGTTTGGTTGCTGAAGCAATAACTTTCTTTGGGGTGGTTGATTTTCTATCATAAAATTGAAATGAGACAGGAACCACCTCGTCTCCATCGAAACGACGGAGCCACTCCTCCTGCCCTAAGGAAAGAAATGGCCAGGAGGAGAAATTCGTGCTCATGGCTCATTTTCGGTAAAATATTTTGAAACCGTTAAAAAATCCCGGCTACGAACTTTCCCCTCCTGACTTTGAAAGGAGGCCCGCCCGGTCAGAACGCCGTTCGGACGGGGGTCGTCGGGCCGTTGGGTTATA
>CAZLGT010000035.1:10005-56533 GCA_964559175.1 uncultured Mariniphaga sp.
GGCCCGCCCGGTCAGAACGCCGTTCGGACGGGGGTCGTCGGGCCGTTGGGTTATAGAAGGCCCGGCGGGGGTGGTTGATTTTTTAAATCATACTATTGAAAAGTAACAGGAACCACCTCCTCTCCATCGAAACGACGGAGCCACTCCTCCTGGCCAAGAGGTAAGAAAGTGGCCAGGAGGAGAAATTCGTGCTCATAGCAACTTTAGCAGTAAAATACAGCATTACCGGAAATAAAATCCCGGCTACGAACTTTTCCCCTCCTGACTTTGAAAGGAGGGGTCATCCGGCCAGGGTTTCCTGGTAGGCCGGATGGGGGTGGTTCTTGTTAATCTCATCCAAATCTCTTAACTTTAAATCAAAAAAATGGCAAAACTCCACAATCTTCATTCATTAAAACCCATAAGGAAACACCTCCGAAACAACTCCACTTCAGCCGAAGCCACCTTATGGAAGATTTTGAAAAGCAGTCAGGTTGGCGGCTATAAATTCCGTCGGCAACATTCTGTGGGAAAATATGTCCTCGATTTTTATTGTCCATCACTTCAGCTTGCCATAGAACTCGATGGTGAACCCCATGCTGATTTGATAAACATTGCCAGGGATGCAGAGCGGGATGAATGTTTGAATCAAAAGGGTATTACTGTTTTTCGTTATGAAAACCGCTGGGTGTTTGAATACCCGGATGTGATAAAAAAAGACATTTTGGAGTTTGGGGAGAGGAAAAAGAATTTAAAACATTAAGAACCACCTCCCCCCGGCAAGCCGGGGTACTCCTCCTGGTCAACAGGTAAGAAATTGACCAGGAGGAGAAAAAACGTGCTAACAATTATTTTTTGAAATACAAAATAAAATAGCAGCACGAAATTTCCCCGCCTTTTCAAGGAGGCCCGCCCGGTCAGAACGCCGTTCGGACGGGGGGCATCCGGCCAGGGGTTCCTGGTAGGCCGGATGGGGGTGGTTATTTGAGAGATTTGTGGCTTATTCTTCTTCACCGTTCTCTTCAAACGGCTGAACCGTGCATTCAAATTCCGGTTTAGTAATTTCGTTTTTGGTCAGCCATTTTTCCGAAATCGTCATTGAATAAATGTTGTTGCCCTTGTTTTGCAGGTCCCACACAATACCTTCAGCCTCGGGAAACGGCGCCCGGCCCTCCAGTTGGTCGCCCAGTAACCGGATGAGCAGATTGTTTTCCGAAAGACCGTAACTCAGCGCTTTTAACGCGTTCTCCTTTGTTAACTCCACAGGTTCGTTGTGTTCGTCGGCGAGTTCAAATTCCACGATGTTTACACTCAGCGGGGGAAATTTTCCGTTGTAGGCCTGGTAAAGCAACCGGTTAATGTTGAACAAATCGTGGTGAAGGTGGATGTCGGTATAAGTTTCAGCAACTTTGGCCCGCAGCATTTCGTGCGAAAGGTTATCAATCTGTCCTTCGTTTAAAACATCCGAAAGTTTGTATTCGAGCAGAACAGCAGCCGCCTCGTGGGGTTCAAAGTCGGAAATGGCCATAAAAAGGTATTCCTTCAGTTCTGTGGTTTTTATTTGTTCCACATCGGGGAACTCAAACCGTGCCAGCAACTCTTTAAAATCGTCGTTGCTCCAGGCACCTTCCAGCTCGTCGGTCGATTTTACATCGTTTATTTTTACAAAATACTTCATGCAAATAATTTTTGGTTTCTACTTATTCTAACTCCCTGCACGAAAAATTGTTTCATTTAATTTGAAACCTGTGATGAACGGTATTCATCCCAAACAAGGGTTATTTGTCCTTTTAACGAGTGGCTTAACCCAAAAACAGACTAAATTGTCCCTTTCTTTTTATTCTGCCGGTTTTATGTTCTAAGTTTGTGTACCTGCAGACGGGCTGCCCGCAGTTTCAGAATAAACCGGCGAGGATTAAACCTTAGCGGCAGGTTGAATGTTAGGGTAACCGGAATTTCGGCTAATAAAGTTCACTGTGTTTTTCAGCCGCAATTTTCAGGTAACCGGAATTTTTTAAAACAATTGTATAATACGCAAAGAATGATCAGATATTCGAAAAACAAAATTGATTTTTTAACCGAGTTAAGAACTTCAGTAAACGACTATTTTAAAACCAACAATATTGAACCCTACGGAGACAACCGGCTTGTGGTGAAAACCGTGTTTATGGGTCTCCTTTACCTTGCCCCGCTGGTGCTGATGATTTCCGGGGTGTTCACTTCGGTTTGGGCGGTGCTGGGCTGCTGGTTTTTAATGGGACTGGGCAAGTCGGGCGTGGGTATGGCCACCATGCACGACGCCAACCACGGTTCCTTCTCGAAAAACGACCGCGTAAACAGGCTGTTTGGCAATTCCATGTACCTGCTGGGCGGGTTTCCGGCCAACTGGCGCTACCAGCACAACACGCTGCACCACGGCTACACCAATGTAGAAGGGCACGATGAAGACATTGCCCCGCCGGAAATTTTGCGGTTGTCGCCCCACCGCCCGCTGAAAAAAATACATCGCTACCAGCATCTGTATGCCTGGTTCCTGTATAGTTTAATGACCATCTCGTGGATCATCACCAAAGATTTCAGAAGGTTTGAAAAATACAAAAAAGCCGGCGTTAAGCTGGGCGGCAAACGCACCTACCGCAGTTTGATGCGGGATTTGATTATTTCAAAAATTGCCTACTACATCGTATTTCTTGCAGTGCCGTTGTTAACCATACCGGTTGCCTGGTACTGGATAGTTGCAGGTTTTCTGCTGATGCACTTTACGGCAGGACTGGTACTTGCCAGCATTTTTCAAACGGCGCATGTGGTGCCAACATCAGAATATCCCATGCCCGACGAAAACGGGACGATGGATTACAACTGGGCAGCCCATCAATTGTACACCACCTGCAATTTTGCCCCCAAAAGCCGCATTTTCTCCTGGTGCATTGGCGGGTTGAATTACCAGGTTGAGCACCATTTGTTCCCTAACATCAGTCACATTCATTACCCCAAAATTGCCGGCATTGTACAAAAAAAGGCAAAGGAATTCGGTTTGCCCTACCATGTAAACCGTACCTTTCCGGGTGCGTTGTGGCAGCATATACGAATGCTGAAGCAACTGGGTACCAGTTGAGGATTTTGGCCGAATGGCTCTGATGGTTTTTGAGGTGTAAGCCAGGTAATATCATGTTCATTATCAGGCATTTTAAAAACTTCCACCACCCCACCCGATTGGTAAAGTGAAGCGTTTTCCGTAGCTGTGATACCCGGGCCGGAGCGGATACTTTACAGGCAACGAACCGAACTTAGGACTGAGGGATCAAAAAAAGCGGATTCCTGTTGAAACCCGCTTTTCTGTGAAAAGTCAATCTTTACTATTTTTCCAGTTCTTTCCAAACCAGTGCGCTGGCGCCCACAATTGCGGCATCGCCGGGTTTCAGTCTGGAAGGAAGAATTTTTATTTTGTCTTTGAAAATGGGCAGGAGGTGTTTCTCCATGTGCTCTTTGGTTGGCTTGAAAATAAAGTCGCCGGCTGCGGTTGGTCCTCCAAAAAGGAAAATAGCTTCCGGGCTCAGGTGGTGAACTGTATCGGACAAACCCTGTCCGAGCCATTCGCCGGTTTTTTCAAACACTTCCAAAGCAATTTTGTCTCCTTTCACTGCTGCCTCGTAAATCATTTTCGAATCCAGTTCGTTGTATGATTTGTTGGCCAGGATACTGTCGGTAGCATTGTAGTGTGCCAGCAATTCAAAAGCTGTGCGTTTCATTCCGGGAGCCGAGCAATAAGCCTCGAGGTGCCCCAGTGATCCGCATCCACATCTGCGACCGCCCGGAACAAGCGTGGTATGGCCACATTCGCCGGCAAAACCGTCGTGCCCGTAAACCAGGTCACCGTTTACAATAATTCCGCTTCCAACGCCGGTTCCCAGGGTAAACATCACAAAGTTTTTCATGTCTTTGGCGCCACCGTAAATCATTTCGCCAATAGCCGCAGCGTTGGCGTCGTTGGTCAGGGCCAGAGCTTCCATTTTCGGAAAATGGTTGCGCAGCAATTCAACCAAATGAACAACACCTTTGAACGAAAGGTTGGGAGCATACTCAATGGTTCCGCTATAGTAATTCCCGTTAGGTGCGCCAATGCCAATCCCCAGAATTTCCAAATCTTTGTTCAACAGTTTCACCGATTTGATAACCTCGTTAACAGCCTCTGCCAAATCGGAGATGTATCTGTCAATATCTCCATGCGACGGGGTTGGAATATTATCTTTTACCATCACATTTCCTTCAGGATCGACTACCCCGATGGCGGTATTCGTACCGCCAATATCAACTCCAATTGCGACTCTTTTCATCATTTTATTTCGTTTTTTATTAGAAAAATTCAGTTTTAAAAAAAATCAATATCTGGAATGGCAAATTTAAAAATATTATACAATTCAGGCTGATTTTCGGTCATATTTCGCGCTATTTATTTTGAATTCAAACAATAACGGTTAATAATATTTATTTTTGCAGAAAATGGATTTTTTTTAAAAAGACCAATGCGACAGATAGTACAGTTTCTGCTTAAAATTTTGGGATGGGTGCTGCTTTTACCGGTATATTTTTACAAATATGCCATATCTCCCTTAACACCGGCTACATGCCGGCACATACCCACCTGTTCCGAATATGCAGTGCAGGCCATTAAGACGCATGGTCCGTTGAAAGGTTTTTGGATGGCAACGCGCCGGATATCGAAATGCCATCCGTGGGGAACGCACGGTTACGACCCGGTTCCGCCAAAAAACCAAATCAAAGTGAAAAAAATGAAAGTATAAACTAATTTTGCCGATGGTTGTTTTACAGGTCGGACCGAAAATTGATTGCAATGAAACAGATTCTTTTAACAGTGGCTATAGCCGTTTTTCTATTTTCCTGCTCATCCAATAAAAACAAAACGGGAACTGAAGAAAAACCGGTGGTTGCGGTAAGCATTCTTCCCCAAAAAACGTTTGTTGAAAAAATTGCCGGCGACGATTTCAATATTCAGGTGCTGGTACCACACGGTGCAAGCCCCGAGTCATACTCCCTTCTGCCGTCGCAGTTAAAGCAAATTTCGCAGGCGGAGGTTTGGTTCCGGGTGGGGTATATTGGTTTCGAGCTGTCGTGGGAAAACAGGGTACTGGAGCTCAACCGGAACATGCGCATGGTTGATCTTTCCGATGGTCTCGACCTGATTGCCGGGGAGGTAGTTCATCACGGCGACCATGTGCACATCGACGGCGTTGACCCTCACACATGGCTTTCGCCCGGGCTGGTGAAACAGATGGCTGAAAAAATTACCGGTGTGCTTTCGGAACTGAACCCTGAAAAAGCGACCGAATATAAAACCAACTACATGAGGTTTGCCAAAGAGATTGACCAGCTGGATATTCAAATCAGGAATGCACTGAGGGAATACGAAGGACGTTCGTTTATTACTTTTCACCCAAGCCTGACCTATTTTGCGCGCGATTACGGGTTGGTTCAGCACTCGCTCGAATCGGGAGGAAAAGAGCCGACTCCGCAGCACATGGCCCGTGTGGTTGAACTGGCACGGAAAGAAAACATCCGGGTGATCTACATTCAAAGTGAATTTGACAAGGATCATGCCCGTGTGTTTGCCGAAGAAATTAAAGGAAAGGTGGTTGAAGTATGGCCGCTGAATCCGGATTGGGAAGACAACCTGCTGAAAATGACCCACCTTTTTATTGAAAATTTTTGATGGAACCTTTAATAAAAATAAAAAACCTGACCCTGGGATACGATAAGGAACCGGTTTTACGAGATGTAAACCTGGAGATTTTCGATTACGATTTTCTGGGAATGATAGGGCCCAACGGAGGCGGGAAAACAACACTTCTGAAAGCTGTTCTGGGTTTGCTAAAACCGATGAAGGGGGAGATCGTTTTCAGAAAAGACATCGACAAAAAGAAGAAGCCCATGGGGTATCTTCCCCAGGTAAAACATATCGATCGCAATTTTCCCATCACTGTTTTTGAAGTGGTACGGTCGGGTTCAATGATGGAAGATTCTTCCAAAGTAAGCAAGGCGGAAGTAAAGGAAAAAACAGAGCAACTGCTTGTGGAAATGGGAATTGAGCATATTCGCAAAAAAGCGATTGGAGAACTTTCGGGAGGACAAATGCAGCGGGTGTTTCTGTGCCGGGCATTGCTCAGTGATCCGGAAATCCTTATCCTCGACGAGCCCGACACCTTTGTTGACAACCGTTTTGAGGGCGAATTGTATGAAAAACTCAAACAGCTGAACAAGCACATGGCCATTGTACTTGTATCGCACGATGTGGGCACCATTTCGAGCTATGTAAAAACCATTGCCTGTGTAAACGGCGAATTACACTACCATCCCGACAACATCATTACCCAGGAACAGCTGAACAGTTACAACTGTCCCATTAAACTGATAACTCACGGCGAAATACCACATACCGTATTAAAACACCACCATTAAAATGAACAGCATCGTTGAACTTTTTTCCTACGGGTTTTTCCAGAAAGCGTTTCTTGCCGCGGTGTTTGCCAGCATCTCGTGCGGCATAACCGGGAGCTACATTGTGGCCCGCCGCATTGTTTTTATAAGCGGAGGAATAACACACGCCTCTTTTGGCGGTATTGGTCTGGCATTTTTACTTGGGTTTAATCCGCTGGCAGGAGCTGTAGTTTTTGCGGTGGGAGCAGCCCTTGGCATTCAGTTTTTTACCCAAGTAGCAAAGGTACGCGAAGACTCTTCCATTGCCATATTCTGGTCGCTGGGAATGGCGCTTGGTATTATTTTCGTTTTCATAACTCCGGGCTATACACCCAACCTGATGAGCTATCTTTTTGGAAATATTCTTACAGTAACCAGTTCAGAGCTTTGGTGGATGTTTATCCTCAATGCAATTGTCATCTTTTTCTTTTCCGTTTATTTCAGAAAAATATTGTATATCGCTTTCGATGAAGAGTTTGCCCGTGCCGCAGGACTGCCTGTTAACCTTTTCAACTACCTCACCATTACTTTGGTGGCTTTAACCGTTGTTTTAAATATCCGGGTGGTAGGAATCATTTTAATCCTGTCGTTGCTAACCATTCCGCAGGCTACCGCAAACCTGTTTACCAAAAATTTCAGATCCATGCTGTTCCTTTCCTCTGCATTTGCATTTACAGGAACTATAGCCGGATTGTTCATCTCCTATTTCATGGATATTCCCTCGGGCGCCACCATCATTTTCACCCTGGTTGTCATGTTTGTTTTGCTCAGGCTTTACAAACACTTTTTCTGATATGATTGGAGCCGGCAAAAAAGAAAAATTTTACACCTGCCTGCATTGTGGTTTTACCTTTTCAAACCTCGATGTTAACCGTTTCTGCAGCAACTGCTTCGCCTGCACCGGTTGCGAGGTTTATCTGTGCCCTTCGTGTGGCAATGAGGTGGTTATTAAGCCCGTAAAACCGGTAAAAAGAACCGGCAGCCGTTAGCTACCGGTTTTCAGTAAAATATTTTACCGTACCCACTTTCAGGTCCAGGGTAGCTTCCTCGTCGCAAACGATGGTGGCATCGGGGTGCATCTGCAACGCCGAAAGCGTCCATATATGGGTAATTCCGCCTTCAACCACTTTTTGCATTGCGCGGGCTTTTTTATATCCGTTCACCACAATCACCACTTCCTGCGCATCGAGAACGGTTTTTACACCTACGGTAATGGCCTGGCGGGGTACTTTCGTTAAATCATTGTCGAAAAACCGGGAGTTGGCCACAATGGTATCGTAATTCAAATTCACCATCCGGGTGCGCGAACTGAGCGATGAACCGGGCACATTAAAAGCAATGTGGCCATCGGCACCCATACCACCCAAAAACAAATCGATACCGCCGGCCTGTTTTATTTTCTCCTCGTATTGCATGCATTCCTTTTCCAAATCGGCTGCATTGCCATCAGGTATGTTTATGTTTTCACGGTTTATGTCGATGTGATCGAAAAAATGGGTTTGCATAAATGTATGGTAACTCTCGGGGTGATCTTTGGGAATTCCAACGTATTCATCCATGTTAAAAGTAATCACATTTTTGAACGACACTTTTCCCGCTTTGTTCATTTTCACCAACTCGCGGTAGGTTCCCACCGGAGACGAACCGGTAGGCAATCCCAACACAAAGGGTTTTTCGGGCGAGGGGTTAAAATCGTTTATTCTTTTGGCGATATGGCTGGCTGTCCAGCTGCTTATTTCCTCGTAATTTTTCTGAATAATCAGTTTCATTTCTTTTCAATTTAATTGTAACTAAAAAATATTTTCCATTGCTTTTCCCAGTTTCGATGCTTCTTCAAGAAACTGGTCCACGGTTAATTCGCGCAGATATACCATGCCGTGTGTTGCCCTGAGCAACGGGGAGTTGTTCTCGTAAAAGAAGTTTTTGCCCAGCAGGAACTGAATTTGCTTGTGCTGCTCAAACCAGGTTCGCCGGGTAAGATCGCTGAATTTTCCATCGAGCTGATAGCTTGGAAAAGAGGCATTAACCTGGGTTACATAACATTCGGAAAACGACTTGTCGAGCGTAGCCAGAGAATTGAGCGATACCGGCACAATAACTTCCACATCCCACGGGTTGTATTTAAACCAAACGTTCCGGTATCCAACAATACGAACGCTACTCAAATCTTCTTCCTTTTTCCATTCTTCAACAGCAGCAGCAATGGCCTGCATCACCTTGTAGTGTGTGTCGGGTCCGCTGCCCTGAGGGTCCATAGCCAGGCTAATTACGGTTGGTTTGTATTTTCTGAATTCTTCCAGCACGGGCAATACATCCTTTTCCATATCGGGCTTGCTGCCCATTACATTGTTAGAGTAAAATCCGAGGCGCAAATGATGCACATTTTTCACCATAATGCCATAGTGTGCCCAAACCAGCTCTTCTTCCAGTTCCCGAATCATTCCTTTCAGTTTTTGAATTTTCGGGGGATTTTTACTGCCGTCGTAACTGCTTTGCAGCGATTCCAGTACTTCCTCAATCGCATTTAACAGCTCTCTGGGGTTGTTCAAATCCCAGATGGAAACCAGGGCGCGAACCACCCGGTGGCATACGCCGCGTCGTTTTTCCTCATCGTTTTTAGCGGCAATGTTGTCGAGGTAGTGATAAATATCTTTGTCCCATTTGAACTTGTATCCTTTTTCAAAAAAGTCAGGATATTCAATCATTTCAATTTTTCCCTGACGGATGAGTTCCCGGGTATCGGTAAGCAAGTCGGTCAGAAAAAGGTTGGTAACCGCAGTATAACCCGAGGTTAAAACCGAAAAGTGAAGCTCGTTGCTGGCATCGCGCGACTGCCGGTTGGTAAGCGGCATAATTCCGAGCATTATATCGTCGTGGTGCGGACCGGTATGGTAAAATACCTGGTTTTTTTTCGTGTGCATACCCCGCTCAATTTTTGACGTAATGGAGTCGATTACCGACTGAACGGTGTTTTCATTTAAACCGGGTATCCGGCTGCAATAGGTGTCATTTTTCAAATCACTGAGCTCCAATTTTCCACCAAACTTGTTGATTTTTCGGCACAGCTCCATAACGGCCCGTTCGGTTTTCCGGTGGGTCCAGGGTCCCTGGCTGAAAAAGTAGTCAACCGCATCATCGAGCTGAACCGAGGCCCCGTCGGTTAAATAAAAGCGGCTGTTTTTCAGTTTGTGCAGCGAAGTAGCCGGGTAAATCACCGTAGGTTCGTCCTCCAGCGAGTGTTTAATGGTTTCGGCAATGGCTTCACCGGCAGCATAAACAATGGCTTTGTTGTTGGGATTAAAGCCCAGCGTGCCCAGGCCAATGGTTATTACCAGCCTTTTTCTCGAAACCTCGATGCCTCCCAGATCGGTGGCAGTAACAGCCTGGGTTTCAAAGTTCGTTTCTTTTAACCGGGTAGCTGAAAAGTGGGCCGAACCCCGGGTATTGAACGCGATGTGCCCGTCGGGGCCAATGCCTCCCAAAAAGAACCCGATGCCGCCTTTTTCACGTATTTTGTTTTCGTGAGCAGTGCACCACTGGTCGATTTTAAAAATTGAATCTTTCTGTAACTGTTCAGCCTGCGTTTTGGCTTCCCGGTATCTTAACGACAAATCGATTTGAAAATCGGGAAACACCTCGCTGAAATGCTTTCCTTCAGCCAGCTCAATTTCGTCGGAATTAATCAGCAGTGCTTTTTCTGCATCGAATCCCAAATCTTCGATGTAATTTTTTTGAATGAAATTGCAGAGGCTGTTGTGCTGCGACGAACGGATGGGGTAAAACTCGCCCATTTGTACCAGTTGTAAATTACTGAGCAACGGTTTTTCGGTTTCACCCAGCCCGTATTCGTTTCTGAATTTCATCCCCTTTTCGCTGTCCCAGTTTTCCAGAACCAGCTTAACGAAATGCAAAAAATACTGAGCTGTTTTTCCGGTAGGAAGACTTACCACACCTTTTGGATTTTGAGCTGCCCATTCCAAAAAACTCAATGCCGATAGCAGCCCCAGTTTAGGAAAGCTGTCCACAGCAATGTATGGCATCCGGGTTGTGATGTTTTGCAGTTTCGATTCGCTGAAAAATTTCTGTTCTACTTTTGAAAAATTCATATTCATCTCTTTCATAAAATTTTCGATTTACTATTCAAAAACTCAGGTCGAAGCAATTTTCTGGACCGCATACGCTGCAGCTCCAATGGGACCGGCTTTCTGTCCCAGGGCCGAAAACTTAATTTCGGTATCGTTGCTTATATCCCTGTTGCTGAAGGTGTTAATGGCCTGCTGAATGGGCGCGATAATAAACTGACTTGCTTCGGCCACCCTGCCACCCAGCACAATCAGTTCGGGATTGAAAATCTGAATGAGGTAAACAATTCCTTTCCCCAGCCAGTAACCCACATCAGAGAAAATGGAAATGGCAAACTGATCGCCGCGGTTGGCAGCTTCAATGATGATGGTAATATCCGTTTTATCCAGGTCGCCGTTAACCAGTTCGCTAATCAGCGACGATTTCCCGTTCCGGATGCCCTCGCGGGCAATTCGGGCAATGGCGGTAGCCGAAACAATGGTTTCGAGGCAGCCCTGTTTGCCGCAGGTGCACAAAACACCGTTATCAACTATGGGCAAATGCCCAAACTCGCCGGAGTAGCCTGATTTTCCTGAATACAACTCGCCGTTGATAATGATGCCGAGCCCCAATCCCCAGTCAACCTGAAGCAACAGCGCATTTTTGCTGTTTTTTGCAAGACCAAACTGCTGCTCGGTAAAAGCCCTGAGTTTGGAATCGTGACTGATAAATACCGGCAGCCCGAAAATGTTTTCCAACTCGCCTGAAAGATTCTCAATGGTTGGGAAATAGGTTTTATTTATTCCTTTCTTTTGATTGATTAACCCCGGTAACTCGATGCCAACTACCAGCACTTTTTCTTTTTCAATCTGAATATTGTGCAAAATGCGGTCAAGCTCATTGCTCACTTCAGAAAAAATACGAAAATCGGGCTGCATTCTTACCGGCAAAAAGTGTGGCCCCTCCACCTCCTGGTTATTGCTGTTAAAAACCGAAACTATGGTTCTGTTGATGTTAATGGTAATTCCCACAACATAAAATGCATCTTCAATTAATCCATAAATATTGGGGCGCCTGCCTCCGCTTGAATCTCCCCGGCCCAACTCTTTCACCAAACCGTCCTCAATAAGTTCAATCAGCAAGCTGTTGATTTTGGGTGTGCTCAGCTGAATCATTTTTGATAACTCTGAGTTTGACATGGAGCCCTGGAAATAAAGGGTTCGAATAATCTGTTTTTTGTGGAGCACCTTTTTTTGTTCCACTCCCAGGCTCTGATTTCCGTTGTTTTTAAAAAGCTTTTCCATTATTCAGTTTTGTTCAACAAAGATTAGAATTTTTTAATCGGAAAACAACATTCTTTTTAAAAAAATTAAAAAGGGTTGTATATTTACACTAAAATTAATCATTAGCTGGTAATTAAAAAATATTTAATACGGGTTGTTATTGGCGGTTCGTGAAAAAAGCAGATATTTAGGTACCGATTTAGAGAAAATAAAACCATTTGAATATGCGAATAAAATTAACAATTATACTTTTCATTCTTGTTACTACCATTCTGAATCTGGAAGGGCAGCCAAGAAAAATTATACACATTCCCGACATACCGGGTTTTAATACACTGAAATGCGATTTTCACATCCACACGGTTTTCTCCGACGGGACAGTCTGGCCGACGGTGAGGGTGGAAGAGGCCTGGCGCGAAGGGCTCGACGCGATTTCCATCACCGACCACATTGAATACCGGCCACACTCGAAAGATGTGGTTTCGGACCACAACCGCTCGTTCGAGATTGCCGAACCTTTGGCCAGAAGCCTTAACATTTTGCTCATCAGAGGTGCTGAAATAACACGCAGTATGCCACCCGGGCACCTCAATGCCCTGTTCATCAGAAATGCCAACCTGCTGGAACGTGAAGATGTTTTTGATGCAGTGAGGGAGGCGCGCGACCAGGGGGCTTTTATTTTCTGGAACCACCCGGGCTGGAGAGCCCAGCAACCCGACACCACCCTCTGGTGGGATGAGCATACCCGGCTTTTGGAAAGCGATTTGATGCACGGCATCGAGGTTTTTAATTTCGACGAACACTACCCCGAAGCCATTGACTGGGCCAGGGAAAAACGACTGACTGTGTTTGCCAACACCGACATTCATGCTCCCATTGGCATGACTTACGATATTGGAAACAGCCACCGGCCAATGACTCTTGTTTTCGCCCGCAGCCGAACCGAAGGAGGAATAAGGGAAGCCCTGTTTAGCCGAAGAACCGTTGCCTGGTTTAACAACACACTGGTGGGCAGGGCAAACCTGCTGGAACCGCTGTTTTTCGCTTCGCTGAAAATCAACAACATCCCCGGACGGCTGAGGATGGGCGAAACAAAAAAAATTCAAATAGAAAATAACTCGGACGTGCCTTACGAACTGGAGCTTGTACAACCCGGTGTAGGATTCGATGCCCCTGAAACAATTGAACTGAAACCACACCACATTACACTGCTCGAGTTGAGCGGAAACTCGGAACAGATAGCCGGAATGAATGAACTAAAAGCTTACTACAAAGTAAAAAACCTGATGGTGAGTTCAACCGAAAACCTGGTGGTTACGTTTACGTTTGCCAACAATTAGCCATTGCATCTTTTTCAGAAATAAATGAATATGAGCCGAAAGCCGGAACCATTGCAGGAGCAAAAGCTGACAGACAATTCTGAAATTGCCCCAGGAGTGCACCTGATTACATTTCGGCGGCCATGGAACTTTATTCCCGGCCAGGTGGTAAAAATAGCTCTTGACCAGAACATCCCCCCGCGTATTTACAGCCTTTGCAGCGGAAATAACGACCAGGAAGCCGCCATACTTTTCAACATTAAGGAAGACGGACTGCTGACACCCAAACTGGCCTCGATGATTCCCGGAGAAAAAATTCTGGTATCTGAACCCTACGGCAGTTTTACGGGAAACCCGGAGCCTGCCTGGTGGATCGCTACCGGAACCGGTATTGCCCCGTTTTTCAGCATGTTGCGTTCAGGCCGGGGCGGAAATAAAAAACTCATTCACGGGGTAAGTTTTCTGAATCAGTTCTATTTTGAAGACGAGCTGGAACAGGCACTGGGCGACAATTACATTCGCTGCTGCTCGCGCGAATCGTCGTGCAACACTTTTCCGGGAAGGGTATCCGATTACATTTCGGGGTTGGAGCAGTTGCCTGATGTCAGGTATTTTCTTTGCGGGAAAGCTTTGATGGTGGTTGAAATGCGCGACCTGCTCATCTCGAAAGGAATACCGTTTGAAAATATTCTGGCAGAAATTTATTTTTAGGATACTTTTGAAACCATAGACGATTCCATTTTTGCCAGACCTTAATTGAGGGTTTATTCAACCTGATTTTTTTGGCAGGCAGTTTTATAAACCTTTTCGGGTAATTGCTGAATGTCAATCATGGTTTGCATTAAATTCCGTTTAAAAAGCTTTTGCAACAATGGATCCTGGTCTGTATTATTCCTGAATAAAAATTGCAATCCGGCCGATATTGAGTTGCTGTTGCTAACCAACATATTATCTTTCATTTCAACCGGTGCCAGCAGTATCACTTCAAAAAAATAATCCGGAAAACCGTCAAGCAGACCTTGTAATGTCTGATCAGCATGAAACCTGGCATTTTTAGCCGCTTCGTTCTTTCCGGGTTTGTTTCCGGTGGGCGATGAAACTTGTCGGGGCATACTGTAAACAGCCGGAGATGTAATAAAAATGATTTTTTCGACAGAAGTTGCCTGTTTGGCTGCTTTCAGAAGTTGAGCCGTACCTTTTATTTGTGGGATGTAAAGAGGAGTGCCGTTTTCCCTTTCGCTCAATTTTACCGGATTTCCGCATTGAACGATTATATTGCACCCTTGCATGAACTCTTTTAACCGGTGAATATCTTCCATGTTGTTTTTACAAATTTCGAGATTTTCGTTAGCTAAAAGACTTTGCATATTTAGTAAACTACCTTTTTCTGGTGAATTTGAAACCGGTACTTTTACCCGGTAATCTTCTGACAAAAATTTCAGGGTGATGTAGCACCCGATAAAATCCATACCCCCAATAATGCCTGCTGTTTTCATCTGCTTTTTGTTTTACAATCAGTTACAGACAAAATTACAGGTGTTTAAAGCGGAAACGTTTATCTTTTTTACGCAATATTCAGGACTTTTCGGTCATTGGGTGGTAGCATGCTTTATAATTGAACTAAGAGAATTCTTTTTGATTTTTATATGCTGTGGGGCTGCACCCATACTGCTTTTTAAACGCACGCGAGAAATAGGCCTGGTCGTTAAACCCCAGATTGTAGCATATTTCAGAAACACTGGCTGAATTCTTTTTCAGTAAATCGGCTGCGCGTTGTAAACGAAGCGACCGTATCAACTGGCCTGCCGGCTGTCCAATTAAAGCGTTTAACTTCCTGTTTAACTGTGAAATGCTCATATTCAAATGTTCAGCCAGTTGCTCCACCGAAAACTGAAAATCCCCGATATGGTTTTCTATTTTCTGTATTGTTTTTTGAAGGAAAATCTGATCGGCTGAAATGGCAGAAACTTCAGAAGGTTTTATTATGACTGATTTGCGGAAACGTTCGCGTAAAAGTTTCCGCTGTTTTAAAAGATTATCAATTTGAACTTTTAGTTCTTTTGCTTTAAAAGGTTTGGTAATATAAGCATCAATTCCTGATTCCAGGCCTTCCATTTTGTCATCGAATCCGGCTTTTGCCGTTAACAATATCAGAGGAATGTGACTGGTTTTTTCGTTGCTTCTGATTTTTTTGCTAAATTGAAATCCATCCATTTCGGGCATCATTACATCGGTAATTATCAGATCGGGAA
The DNA here is from genome assembly GCA_964559175.1 of uncultured Mariniphaga sp. GTDB lineage: Bacteria > Bacteroidota > Bacteroidia > Bacteroidales > Prolixibacteraceae > Mariniphaga. Next base: position 25,393 of record CAZLGT010000035.1, read on the forward strand.
TTTCATCTTTCGCCTTTGATAAACCTTCTTCTCCATCAGTAGCTTCTGTTACTTTGTAATCTGTTTCCAGCAATTCACGAATGTAATTCCGTACGTCAGGATTATCTTCAACCAGTAAAACAATTTTTTCGTTTTCAGAGCCGGAAGAATCCAGTTCAGGATTTTTTTCTTCTGTACCGGTGTTAATACTATTTAACAGTAAAGATGCTTCGGTCTTCAGCTGGGTAAACTCATCCTTTTCAATTGCAAAATCACCTAACGGAAGCTGAATGATAAACTCGCTGCCTTCATCTACTTTACTGTTTACTGAAATGTTCCCTTTATGAAGTTCAATCAATTCTTTTGTCAGCGCCAATCCGATTCCTGTGCCTTCATGTTTTCTTGTAGCTGACCCATCCACCTGGTAAAAACGGTCAAAAATATGTGGCAACCGATCGGAAGGTATGCCGATCCCGGAATCTTTAATCCTGATTTCGGCAATGGAATCAATAACGTTCAAGCGAACGTATATTGCACCTTTCGAATCGGTAAAATTAAACGCATTGGAAATGAGGTTATAAAAAATATTTTCCATCTTATCCGGATCAAAAGCAACAGGGATATATTTATATTCCGAATCAAACGTCAAAGAAATTTTTTGTGATTCCGCCAGCGATTCAAAAGAATAAAACAGATTTTTTAAATATGAAACGATGTTATGCTGTGTTGCTTTTAACTCCATGCTTCCAGATTCAAGTTTGGAAAGATCGAGCAACTGGTTTATCAAAATAAGAAGCCTTCTTGCATTCCTGTCTGCAATCTGCAGTTTTCCCTTTTCCTTCATGCCAATATTTCCGGTACTTATACTTTCAATCTGACCGAGTATCAATGTCAGCGGTGTACGGAACTCGTGGGAAATATTTGCAAAGAACCGGGACTTCAACTTGTCAAGCTCCTGAAGTTGTGCCTGTGCAATTTTCAATTCATTTAAAGTGACTTCAATCTTGTTTTTTGCTTCTTCCACATGTTTAAAGTCTTCGTACCGGGCATAAGCTATTGAGAATGCTTCTGCCAATGTTTGAACCAATTCCAGTTTTTCGTCGGAAAGGGGAGAAACATTTCCAACATAGAGAATACCTTGAGCAAAAGGAACAAAGTGAATATGAAGAGATTCCGGAGGAGTAGATGACCCCTGGTAAGTTTCCACATTTTGAATCTGACCGATTTTAATCATCGATTTTGTCCAGTTGATAAATTTTTCCTTATTCCAGCGCTCTTTGTAAATCTGATTCTTTTTCCAGTGCTTAACTGCATTATTTGTGAGGTCATTTGCATCGAAGGATAAATTTAATACTGCCAGCGACTTACCCTCTGGTGTGGTCAGGTAAGCCTGAATATTTTCTTTTTCTTCATCAACAATAAAAACACCGCAGCGTATAAAAGGAACCTCCAGTGTTTCCAGTTCATGCCAGATAATCGGTGTAATGCGGTTCAGGTCTTCGGAGGTGCGCATACTGGCAATTTTACCGCGGACCCTGTCGGCAGATGCCTGCTTGATCGCTTCACTTGCCAGTGCTTCTGCTTTTTGGATATCGAGAAACCGGGTGTAACTCTGTTCAAAAACCTGCCCAAAGCGTTTCATAATTTTATTATCTTCATCAGATAATCTCCTTCCAAAATGATTAACCACGAATATAGATGTGTATTGAGAAACAGAAACAGACCTTGTATAACCGCCTTCACGGGAAAAAACCACTTCCTTCCATTCAGGAGTAGATGAATTGTACGGCGGATGGTTAAACAGATGTTCAAAGAATTCAATTTTTTCCTCCCTTGTATATTCCTCCACGAAAAACCTCTCCCCTTTTGTTGTGGCCTCTGCCAATACTCTGTAAATGGGGCGATCCAGAAAAGGAATAGCCGCCCTTTTCATGTAAGTTTCTGCCACACCTGTAGATCCCCAAAATGTGAATTGTTTATCAATTTCGTCATTATTGATAACCATAAATACTCCGGTTATATCCAGGTTCATATTATTCAATTCCTGAGCAACTATATTAACAATCTTCTGTAAGTCAGATGAATGACGCATTGACATAGCATATTCTCTTACTTTCTCAAAAGCTTTCTCAATTTCCAGCTCGCGGTTTTTCGCTGCAAGTTCTTTTTCCAGAGCCTCAATTTTTACCTTTGATGTTGTCATTTCTTTGAATTCATCCCAAGTTAAGGATATTATTTAAATTATAAATATTTAGATTTTAGTATGTTTTAGAAGCTTAGAACAATAGAACAAAATATTCTATTATGTGCTGACTGAAACGTTAAAGAATACTAAAAACTCTTTATTTACGAATTTGTTTGATTGAGTAATTTCAATAATTATAATGTCATTTAGATAATAAATACAAAAATAAAGTATAAATATTGACAAATTGATACAATAGTCTCTAAAAAAACATCAAATTGAAAAACAATTGTTTGGGCATTTTTTTCAGTAAAGCTATCGGTACTGTGCTAATAATCCCTCCTGCCGTAACTTGCCAGTGAATTTTAAAAAAGAAAAAGATGAAAAAATTATTTGTAACAATTGTAGCAACAGCATTTCTTTTCAGCAGTGCAGTTGCCAAAGGGAACAAAATTCCTTTAATCGGATCCAAGGCTCCCTCGTTCACCACGCAGTCAACCAACGGGAAACTTACTTTTCCCGACAGTTTTGGCAAAAGCTGGAAAATTCTATTCAGCCATCCGCAGGATTTTACGCCTGTATGCACATCTGAACTGTTGGAACTTGCTTATATGCATGATGAATTTGAAAAGCTCGGGGTGAAACTGGCAGTCATTTCAACTGATGACGTAAAAATTCATCACCTCTGGAAAGCGCATATCGAAGATTTGGATTACAAAAACAGGGGGAAACAAAAAGTTCATTTCCCCATTTTGGAGGATCAAAAGGCAGAAGCTTCCAGGCTTTACGGAATGCTGCATGAACCAGTTAGTACAAATCGCGATATCAGAGGGGTTTTTATCATTGATTCCAACAACATTATACGCTCAAGTAATTTTTACCCCATGGAAATCGGCCGGAATATCGATGAAATAATAAGAACGATTTCAGCTTTGCAAACTGCCGATGAGACAAAAGTACTGACTCCTGCCAACTGGAATGAAGGAGACGATGTTTTGTTGCCGCATTTTCCTTACACTGCAGAGCAACTGGCGAACGACCCGGGTATAAAGAACAATTACTACAGTGTTGGTGAGCGGCTTTGGTTTCAAAAAGGGAGCAAATAAAGTTAAATAAAAAAAGTATTTGGGAGGCAGCGTAATTTTAATTCATAGAGATAAATTAAACAGCAGAAAAGGGAGCAGAGGCTCCCTTTTTTTTTGTTACTTATCTCAAAATCAATCTGTTTCTAATTTTCCGGCGTTAGCCGCACCACTTTCCCCGGGTTATTCAGCACCACATAAATGGCGCCGTCGGGTCCGGTTGAAACATCGCGCACGCGGCCGGCTCCTTTAAATATGACCTGTTCGTGAACCACGCGGTCTTCTTCAATTTGTAAAAGCCGCACCTCTTCGTATTTAAGTGCCCCCACCAGCAGGCGGTTTTTCCATTTTTCAAATAAATCGCCGGTGTAAAAATCGAGTCCGCAAACGGCAAGCGACGGATTCCAGTAAAAGTTGGGCTGTTCCATACCGGGCATGTGGGTCACCTCGGTTATTACGGTTCCGTTATAATTTCTTCCGTAGGTAACGGTTTCCCAACCATAGTTTTTTCCTGCCTCAATCAGGTTCAGTTCGTCGCCGCCCATGGGACCGTGTTCGGTTGTCCATAATTGCCCGGTTTCGGGGTGTATGGCCATTCCCTGAATATTCCGGTTTCCCAGGCTATACAACGATTTCATAGCTGTTTCGTCGTACAGGTAAGGGTTGTTTTCGGGAATACGCCCGTCTTTATGAATGCGGTGCACTTTTCCGTTGGGCAGGGTAAAATCCTGAGCCTGGAATCCTCTGCCCCGGTCGCCAACCGCAAAATAGAGGTATCCCCACGGGTCGAAAACAATGCGGCAGCCATAATGGTGGCGCATGGTGTTATAGGTTTCGGGCGGAGCTTCAAAAAGCAATTGTTCGTTTACCCAGGTGTTGTTTTCTATTTTTCCGCGAACAATACGGGTCATTGCCGGTGGCCTGTCGCCATCGGAGTTTTCCAGTGCATGGCTGTAAGCCAGGTAAATCCATCCGTTTTGTTCGTAATCAGGATCGACGGCAACATCCAGCAAGCCGCCCTGACCCTCATTCAGCACCTGCGGGGTGTTTTGCACCGGATTGGGCTGAAGCTCGCCATTTTTTACCACACGTAACCGACCGGGGCGTTCTGTAATCAATGCAGTAGTCATATCAATAAAATCGATGGCCCACGGAACTTCCAGATTTTCGGCAAAGGTTTCCACTTCCATGAAATAATCCATAGATTCATACATGTCCGGCGTTGGTGGTTTTACCACGCCTTTGTCGGCCTCGGCAGCGCGAATGTATTGCACTACCGCCCTGATTTCTGCATCCGTCATCGACCGTTCGTACGAAGGCATTCCCAAATGCTGAATTCCATGTTTGATATTGCGCATAACGTAACTGTCTTCGGCGCCAAACTGCCAGACACCGTTAATTAAACTCGACGCATTACCCCCTGAGAGGTCGGCTCCGTGACATTGGGCACAATATTGCTGATACAAAGCAGCACCATCGGGCTGGGCCATCGCTCCCATAACCAAAAAAAGCGCAGCTGAAAATAAGAAACATTTGATTTTGTGAGTGATCGTTTTCATAGGTAATTGTTTTTAATTTGCCATGAATATACAAAAAAAATACGCTTATTTCAGATTATCAATATCCTGCAATGCTCTTTCCACACTCATCCACAGCAATCGCGCTGTTTCGTCCCAGTTGAATTTCCTTTTCTGTTCAAAACCCTTGCTGACGAGCTCCTCCCTTAAACCTTCATCGGTGGCAATTTTTTGCATAGCTGCAGTTATTTGTTCCGTTTTACCGGGATCGGCATACAAAACAGCATTCCCTCCAACCTCAGGCATCGATGTTGTGTTGGAGCAGATAACAGGTACACCGGCACTCATGGCCTCCAGAATGGGAATTCCAAAACCCTCGAAAAAAGGCACAAAAGTGAGGGCAAGTGCAGCAGCATAAATCCCGAACAGTTCTTCCTGCGAAACTCTGCCGGTAAAAACCACATCGTTTTTAAACTGCATTTTTTGCCACGTCTCAGATATTTCGCCGGTTTTATGCATTTTACCCCCAACAATCAATAATTTTTCCGGACGACCTGAATTCGATTTAAATGAATCGAAAGCTTTTAACAGCCCGTTTACATTCTTTCGCGGATGCAAGGCGCCAACAAATAAAAAATAGGGAGTACCGCTTGTGAATTTTTCCCGAATCTGCCTTTGTTCTTCGTTTGAAAAAGGCCTGAAATTTTCGTTACAGCCATCGTAAACTACATCTATTTTTTCGGCATCAACCCGGTAGGTTTGTACAAAATCGGTTTTTGAATAGTTTGAAACCGTAGCAATACGGTCTGCAATGCGCGAAAATTTTGGGAAAAAATAGTTGTAATACCAGCGTTTCATCGCGGGGATATCCCCGGGGCGGTGCGCAAAGCTGATGTCGTGAATTACGGCAAGCTGTGGCACTTTAGTTCGCAGCGAAAGGTAGCCATCGGGCGATAAAAACAGGTCGGCATTGTATTTTTTCAGAATGCGGGGAATCTGAAAATCGAACCACAAATAAAACAGGAAAGGGTGTCGGGCCGGAGGGCCAACAACAACCGGAGTAATGTTTTCGGAAAAAATAAAATCTTTTGAAAAAGGCCGGTCAAAAATAAAAATAAACTGGTGCTCAGGATGATTTCGTGTAATCCTCTTCAGCGTTTCAAACGCAAACCAGCCAATCCCTTCCAGCTTCCCTTTAAGTAATAACCTTGTATTTACTGCAATTCTCATAACTAGATGATGAAACGAGCCATGATAATATTTTCACCCAGGGGGATCTTTAATATAGGCGAGTTCCATCGAATACCTTTAAAATTTTAAAATATTATGAGATGAAATTAGAAATAAAAATCAAATATCTTTGCACCTTTGCTAAATTTGATGAAAACATTCACAAAATATATTCTTCAAAAAATTCTGGGTTTCAGAACCTATCTTTACGTTTTTGCCCTGTTCGTTATTGTAAAACTCCGCTGGGATAAACGGGAGAAAGATTTTTTTTATTTTCTGAAACTATTACCCGATGAAGGTATTGTGCTCGATTTAGGCGCAAACATTGGCGTAACCAGTTATCATCTGGCAAAAAAATTACCCAAAAGCACTGTCTTTTCTTTTGAACCGCTGGAAATAAACATGGAAATCCTCAAACGGATAAAAAAAAGATTCGGACTAAAAAACATCAGGGAATTTATGGTGGCCCTGGGAGATGAAAATACAACGCTTGAAATGGTGATGCCGGTAATTCGGAATGTCCCCATGCATGGTCTGAGCCATGCAGTTCATAAGAACATCACTGAAAACAACAACGGGCTGAAATTCAACGTTTCAATGGTGCGCCTCGACGATTTCGGCGAATTGAAAAACACCGGAAAAAGAATAACCGGAATAAAAATGGATGTGGAAAATTTTGAATATTATGTGCTTCGGGGTGCTAAAAAACTGTTGGAAAAACACATGCCTGTTATTTATTGTGAATTGTGGGATAACGAAAACCGGAAAAAAAGTCTTGCACTATTAAATAAAATGGGCTATTCTGCGTTTATCCTTCATAAAAAAGAGTTGGTTCCATTTACGGAAAACTTCCACAGTAAAAACAATTTCTTTTTTATGGCGAATTCATTAACCGACTGATATCGAACTGATTTGAAACGGAAATTTGTAACAAACCTGATCCTGTTGCTAGCCCTGAACCTGCTGGTTAAGCCATTCTGGATTTTTGGAATCGACCGTACGGTGCAAAATTTGGTAGGCGACGAAAGCTACGGGCTCTATTTTGCGCTGTTCAACTTTTCCATGATTCTCAATATTCTGCTCGATGTAGGTATCACCAATTACAACAACCGAAACATCTCCCGGCACAACTTTCTGCTTCCCAAACATCTGTCGAATATCGTCGGGTTGAAACTGGTTCTGGCAGTAGTTTATGCGGTTTTCAGTCTTACGGTTGCAGCCATTATCGGGTACAGCAACATCCAGATTCATCTGCTTTTCTTTCTTATTTTTAACCAGTTTCTCATTTCATTTACGCTCTACCTGCGTTCAAATATCACCGCACTGCAGCTGTTCCGCACCGACAGCCTGCTTTCGGTACTCGATCGTTCGCTGATGATTGCCATTTGCAGTGTGCTCTTATTTACCGATGTGCTTGGTGGAAAATTCAGTATCCAATGGTTTGTGTATGCCCAAACGGTGGCCTACATTTTAACTGCCGTCATCACATTTGCCATTGTCCTCAAAAAATCGGGAAAAATTACGGTTCGGTTCAATCCAAAGTTTTTTATTGTATTTCTCAGAAAATCATATCCTTATGCGCTACTCATTTTACTGATGGCATTGTATAACCGCATCGATTCGGTCATGCTCGAGCGAATGCTTCCCGGAACGCAGGGCAAGGAACAGGCCGGTATTTATGCGCAGGCTTTCCGTTTGCTGGATGCCGTTTCCATGTTTGGTGCGCTCGTTGCCGGACTGCTGCTGCCCATTTTTTCAAAAATGATAAAACAGCGCGAACCGGTGGGCGAAATGGTTAAACTTGCTTATACACTGCTTATAATTCCAGCCGTCATAGTTGCTGTTTCAAGTGTTTATTACGATGGTGAAATTATGTCGCTGCTCTATAAGTCGAACACGGCTTATTCCTCCGATATTCTTGGAATTTTGATGATTGGCTTTATCGGCATTGCCACCACTTACATTTTCGGAACGCTTTTAACCGCCAACGGCAGTCTGAAGCAATTAAATATTATGGCCTTTTCGGGTATGGTACTGAATGTGGCCCTGAACCTGATTCTTATTCCCCGTTTGCAGGCCTACGGTTCAGCTTACGCGAGCCTTTCCACACAACTTTTTACCGGGGCCGCTCAACTCATCCTTGCTTTGGTTATTTTCAGGCTGAAACCCGGCTTCACATTCATGCTGCAATTGTTTGCATTTACCTTAGTTACTATTGTTCTGGCCGTGCTAACCCAAAAAATGGATAACTGGATTTACGGTTACTTTACCATGATTGCTGGTTCGGTTTTGTTTGCATTTATCATTCGTCTGATCAGCATCAGAGACATGCTCAAAATCATTCTCTACAAATAGATTGATATGGCAAATCCAACCATTGAAGAATTACAAAACAACGAAAAATACGAACGGGTAGCCGAACTGGAACACCGGCAAATAAAGGAGTTTGTAATGAATCAAATTACTACTGAAAGCAAGCTCATCAAGGGATTTATGATTTATCAGGGAATTATGATTCTTGTGGGATTGTTTTTTGCCACCCGCCCCATTGTACTGGCTATGCGCGGAAACCCGGAACCGCTCTTTTATTTACTGGGAGCTGTTGCTTTTACGTTTACCTTGCTGATAATCATTCACGAACTGCTCCACCTTCTGGCACTTAAAATCACCGGGGCGCCCAGAATTAAAATCGGCGGCTACCTCAAAAAATTCATTTTTTACGCCGAAGCCGACCGGCATGTTCTCAATCGGGAACAGTTTGCATTGGTAGCGCTTACCCCGCTGGTGGTGGTGAAAGTGATAACATTAATTGGAATTATTCTCACCATTAGCGAACCTGCCTTTTATTTCTGGATATTTGTAATGAGCGCCCACAGCCTGTTCTGCGCCGGCGACATCGGGTTACTTTCGTTTTTCGACCGGTTCCCGGATTCAAAAGTTTACACATTTGATGTAAAGGAGGAGAAACGAAGTTATTTTTTCAGGGAGAAATAAACTTTGTATATATCCTTTCTTCTGTAAATATCCTGGCAAACAGATAGTTTTAAAAAATAAGTGGAAAATGTTTATTGCGTTAAACAAAATTTGTCTATTTTTGTATAACAGATTAAACAATTTATCATGGAGAGGTTGTATTTATTTCAGGAACAGCTAATAAGGGCCACCACATTTTTGTTTCGACGAGACTTTATAGATAAAATTGAATGGGATGAACGGCTCATTGGACTCATTGGGGCGAGAGGTGTTGGAAAAACAACTCTGATGTTACAACATTTGACAGAAAACACTGATTTAAAGGAAGAAATCCTTTATATTACAATTGATAATCTGGCAATGCCAATCGAAAGTCTTTTTACACTTGCCGAAATGTTTTACAAATCGGGAGGGAAAAGACTTTACATTGATGAAATACATAAATTTCCCAATTGGGCACTTGAATTGAAAAATATTTATGATTTGATTCCCGGTCTGAAAGTAGTTTTTTCAGGTTCTTCTATTCTGAAAATATTAGATGACAAAACCGATCTTAGCCGGCGGGCTGTTATTTTTTCAATTCCGGGACTTTCGTTTCGCGAATTCGTGCAAATAAAACTTTCCATTGAACTCCCAATTTACCCACTTGAAGAAATACTAGATAATCATGAATCGATAGCTTCATCGTTGAGCCTTAAATTTCAGCCACTTGCCTTGCTTAATCAATATATGAAATTTGGCCATTACCCCTATTTTTTACAGTCTGAAAACACTTACGGGATAAAATTGAACTCAACGATAAACTATGTCCTTGAAAACGAAATCTCTACTTTTCTGCGTGCCGATTTAAGAACAATACAAAAGCTTAAGCGACTGCTGTATATCATTGCAGCGAGTGTACCTTTTCAACCCAATATATCCAAACTTGCGCATGCCCTGGAACTAAACCGGACAACTCTCCTGACCTATCTGAGTTTGATGGATACAGCGGATATCATTCACTCGATCTTCAATACAGGAAGTTTTTATGGCAAACTTTCAAAACCGGGAAAAATACTGCTGCTGCATCCCAACCTGGCAATCTGCATGAACCCGCAAAACACGAATCAGGGAAGCTTGCGTGAGTCATTTATAGTGAACCAACTAAAGTATAACCATAAAGTTGAACTCAGCAATGTAGCCGATTTTTTGATTGATGAAAAAATTACTTTTGAAATAGGTGGTAAAGGGAAAACCCGGCGTCAAATTAGAAATGTTTCTAAAAGTTACATCATAGCAGACGATATGGAAGCAGGCTTCAAGAATAAAATTCCCTTGTGGCTTTTCGGATTTTTGTATTGAGAAAGGCACGAACTGTTCAAAACTCCAAAATTGCCTGGGTCATTTCTCCCGGTTTTGAAATTATTTTCAGGCTGCCGCCGTGTAAAAGCATAATCTGCCGCGAGATGCTCAGTCCGATGCCTGTACCCGATTCCCTGGTTGTGAAAAAAGGCACAAAAATTTTGTCCATCAAATCGCTGGAGATGCCCGGTCCATTGTCGGCAACCGTAATTTGTGGCCGGCCGTTTCTGTTATTTTTCCCAGTTAAGGTTATTTTACCATCCCGACTGTCCTTCAGAGCTTCCTTTGCATTTTTCACCAGATTGATGAGTACCTGTGAAATCTGTTTTTTGTCAGCCAGAATCTCCATATCAGGCGGATTCACCTCCCGGCTGATAGCTATTTTTTCATTCCCGGCCTCCATATTGATAAGTGTGATTGTATTATCAAAAAGCTGTCCCACAATCAACATCTTTTTCTCCGGTGGAGGAATCCGGGTGAATTTCCTGTAATTTTCAACAAAACTGATAAGCCCGGCGCCACGTTCGTTTATCACTTCAAGTCCCTTAATTGTATTGCCGGTTACTTTTTCAGAAGGCATTTTGTCATCGTTATTTTTGTAATAGCCAAGAATGGTTTCCGAAAGAGAAGTGATAGGCGCCACGGAATTCATAATTTCGTGGGTCAGCACCCGAATGAGTTTTATCCAGCTCTCCAGCTCTTTTGTCTCCAGTTCGCTTTTAATGTCCTGAACAGCCACCAAATAGAAATTTTCACTGGCAGATTTAAACAGGGTCGATTTCAGCGACAACTGTCTCATCCCTTTTTTACCACTAAAACTCACCATTTTCCTGTTGCCGGGTTGCAGGTCCTTAAAGGCTGCAAACAGGTTTTTATCCACGCGCATCAATTGGTTTATGTGCGTTAATGGTTCGTAATCCAACAAGTTCCGGGCTGCACTGTTTGATAAAAAAATGTTCCCTTTTTCGTTGTAAACAATTATTCCCACTGAAACATGCTCAAGGATGGTCTTAAAATATTGCTCCTGTTCCTGCAGTTCGAATTTGACACTTTTTATCTGTTCATTCATCCGGTTCAAACTGATATTCAGGTCGTTCAGCGATTTAGTTGAGGTGTTTTCGGGAAAACGCAAGGTGGAATCGTCGTTTTGAATGGCATCGAAAAAAAAAGCAATCTTCCGGTTGGTACGGTTCATAAAAGAAATCAGTTCGGCTAACTGAATCACAAAAACGATGACCACTGTTATCCCCGGCACCGGCGAATGTTGCTCAAAAAACAACCAGGCCAGCAGCAAAGCAGAACCTGCCAACAGGCTGCATCTTACAATTATATTTCGGTACAGGTTATTACTGGCCATTTTTTACAGGTTATATTTTTTCATTTTGTTGTAAAGCGTTTGCCGGGTAATACCAAGTTGTTCGGCAGAAGCAGAAAGATTCTGACCACTTTTTTGCAAAATATGCAGAATCATTTTTCGCTCCATTTCCTCGATGGTTCCGTTATAAACATTGGCAAAGCCTGTTACCGGCGGGTTAAAGTAAAATCCTTCAGAAGTCAATTCATTTTTATCGGAAAGAATTACCGCTTTTTCGATGGTGTGCTGCAACTCCCGCACGTTTCCCGGCCATCTGTAGTTCAGTAGTTTTGACATTCCTCCCTCCGAAATTTTCTGGCAGTTTTTCCGGTACTTCCCGCAATACTTTTTCAGAAAAAAATCAGTCAGAGCAACTATGTCTTCTTTTCGTTCGCGCAACGGCGGAATATCAATGTGAATGGTGTTGATGCGGTAAAGCAAATCTTCGCGAAACGTACCGTCTGCAACCATCTGACCAAGGTTACGGTTGGTGGCGCAAACCAGTCTGACATTGACCGAGATGGGTTTGTTGCTGCCAACCGGTGTAATACTTCGGTTTTGCATAACCGTAAGCAGTTTGGTCTGAAGGTGCAGCGGAAGGTTACCGATTTCGTCGAGAAAAAGCGTTCCACCACCTGCATTTTCAATTTTCCCGGTACGGTCGTCGCGGGCATCGGTAAATGAACCTTTTTTGTGGCCAAACAGTTCGCTTTCGAACAGAGTTTCGCTGATGGCGCCCATGTCAACCGTTACCATAATTTCGCCCGCACGTTTGGAATAGAGGTGCAGTTCGCGGGCAATCAGTTCCTTTCCCGTGCCGTTCTCTCCGGTTATCAGCACATTGGCATCGGTTTTAGCAACCCTGCGTACAAGGTTCAATACATGCAGCATTTGGGGCGACTGCGCTACAATCAAATTACCGCCTCTGTTGATTTCGCTTTTCAGGACGTTTTCCTTCCGTTTCAGCTCTTTAATCTCTTTTTTCGATTGCTGAAGCTGGAAAACATTGCGAAGTGTAGTCCTCAGTTTTTCATTGTCCCAGGGTTTCTGGATAAAATCGGCTGCCCCCTGTTTCAGCGCCTTCACAGCAAGTTCCACATCGCCGTAAGCAGTGAATAGTACCACTTCCACATCGGGCCGCATTTCCCTGATACGCGACAGCCAGTACAAACCTTCATTCCCGGTATTGACACCGGAAGAAAAATTCATGTCAAGCAGCACCAAATCGTATTTGCCGGTTTCCAGAAATGCCGGAAGCTGATTGGGGCTGGCAATGGATTTTACTTCTTCAAAATCATCCTGAAGCAAAATTTCCAGCGCGCTTAAAATGCTTTTGCTGTCGTCAACTATGAGAAGTTTTCCTTTGCTCATTTCAAAAAAAATATGTGGCTAAAGCCGTTTTCTTAATTGACTTTTCATGTCCGTCGGTTAAAACCGACGGCAATATGCTTGCAGCTGTTTGCAGAAACTTTCTCCAAACTGCTTAATTTCACTTTTTTATTCCCGTTGGCTTCAGCCAACGGTGAAATAAATCCGCAGGATTTTCGGCTTTAGCCACATTGCTATTCCCCTGAAACATAACTCCAGCCATACTTTTGCATAAATTCATCTACTTCTTCATTAAACGATTTTATTCGATGATGTTCTTCCTGTCCCTCAAAATAATTTCTAACTGCCGCTACATGGCTTTCACTCACACTTACAGCCCAAAAATCATCCTGTCAGGAAAATTTTTGCGGAATCAAATCATTATTATTTATCCAAAACGAGGATTCGCCTTTAATCAACTGTGCTATTTTACTTATGGTTTGTTCTCTTCCAAGCGAAATAAGACAATGAAGATGTTCTTTGTGACCATTTACCGAATCGAGCCAGATGCCCTTTTCACGGGCATTCTCTGATATATGAGAAAATACTTTCTTTCTAAGGTCTAATGAATTTAAAAAGGGTATTTTATTTTTGGTTGAAAAAACCAGGTGTACCCAAATTCTTACCCAGCTCATAGATTATATGTTTTTGATTCATCTTTCAAAAATGTGGCTAAAGCCAGTTATTTACTGCTATTTCAATCCGTCGGTTAAAACCGACGGCAATAATAATTTCCTTTTTATCAATTATTTCTGTTCTGTTTTTTTTTCTTCATTGCCGTTGGCTGAAGCCAACGGTACTGTGCTATTCAATGACTCCTGGCTTTAGCCACATTAGTTTATTAAGCATTTCAATCTTTCAAAGTTAGTTGACATCTATTTCAATTCAAACACACTGTCAAAAAATTTTACACAATTTGTCAAATATTTTTACAATGCAACATTCTCAAAACAATTCTTTAGTGATTAAAATACTGATTTACAACAGTCTGTGATTTATGGCATTTTTTTGGCACATTTTCATAGAAACTCAGAATATTTCGAAATGAAGGTACCGCTACAAATTCTAAATAACAGACATTGAATATGGGAATGGACAGAAAAATAGAGAAGAAAAAAGGCATCAGACCAAAACATATTGTTTATGCTCTGGCAGGAATTGCATTCATTTTCCTGTTGGTTAAAATAATTTCAGGTTCGGCAGTTTCCACGCTACGGGTTGAAAGGGACAAGCTGACCATTGACGAGGTCCAGTACGGCGATTTCGACGATTTTATTCGCACCAACGGAACGGTTGCCCCCATTTCAACCATTTACCTCGATGCCGAAGAAGGTGGCCGGGTGCAGGAACGACTGATTGAAGAAGGCGCCATGGTGAAAAAAGGCGATGTGATTCTGGTACTGGAAAACCGGTCGCTGTACGAAAACATCATGAACAGCGAGTCGAACCTGGCACAAAAACAGAATATGCTCCGGCAAACACGCATCAATTTCGAATCGCAGCGGTTGCTTTCGCAGCAACGAGTACTCGATTCAAAATTCGATATTATTAAAACCAGACGGTATTTTGAACAGCAACAAAAATTGTATGACGAGGAACTGGTATCGAAAGACAGTTATCTTGAAGCAAAGGAAAACTATGAGTATGCAGTTGAACTGTACGCAATAAACCAGAAGCGGGCAAAAAACGACTCTCTGATTCTTGCAACAGAAATGATACAATTGGACCAGGAACTTGTAAAAATGGAAAAAACCCTCGACCTGATTTATGAACGGCTTGACAATCTGCATTTAAAAGCGCCGGTTGACGGCCAATTGGGAATGCTCGATGCCGAAATCGGGCAAAGCATCGGGAAGGGTGTAAGAATCGGGCAAATTAATGTGCTTACCGATTACAAGGTGGAGGCATTCATCGACGAGCATTACATCGACCGGGTGCGGCGCGATCTTTCGGCTTCAATCGAAAGGCAGGGACAAATGTACCGTATGATCGTAAAAAAAGTGTATCCCGAAGTACGAAACGGCCAGTTTAAAATAGATTTGGTTTTTGACGGTGAAAAACCGGAAAACATTCGTACCGGACAAACCTATTACATCAATCTGCAACTGGGGCAGCCGCAAAAATCGACGCTGGTTAGTCTGGGAGGATTTTTTAACAGCACCGGCGGACAGTGGATTTATGTGCTCGACCCGTCGGGCGATTTTGCCACACGGCGCAGCATCCGCATAGGACGAAAAAATCCCCGCCACTACGAAGTGCTTGAGGGACTTGAGCCGGGCGAAAAAGTAATAACTTCAGGGTATGATTTATTTGGGGAGAATGATCGTTTGGTGCTGAGATAGAAGCAGAGGGCAGGGAGTGAAGAGCAAAGGGCAGAGAGCAAAGGGCAGGGAGTGAAGAGCAGAGAGCAAAGAGCAGAGAGCGGAGGGCGAAGAGCAGGGAGTGAAGAGAAAAGAGCAGAAAGAAGTAGGTAACTAAAATAATATAGTTGAATTTAGAGTATTAACCAAATAGGGTATTAAGTTGAGTCTTTGCTCTATGCACCTGGCTCCATGCTCTATGCAAAAACAAAAGTTATGGCACATTTTAGATTTATGGATTTGGATATTTGGAAGGAATCGATTGAAATGAATGACAGACTGTTTCGTTTAGCTGACAAGTTGAGTGATGCTAAAAGTTACAGAGTGGCTGAACAATTACGAGGTGCTTCGCTGAGCATATCAAATAATATTGCTGAAGGATCGGGTTCATTTTCCGATAAGGATTTTGCTAATTTCCTGAATATGGCGCGCCGTTCTGCATTTGAAACAGCAAACATTTCATTTGTCGCATTCAGAAGAAAGTTCATTGATCAGCAGGAACTCGACAATATTTTAAATGATTTGGATCATCTAAGCAGAAAAATTACAAATTTCAGAAAGTCAATATTGAAAAATTTATAAAACGTATTGAGCAGGATTATGCTTCGCCATGCGCTCTGCTCTTTGCTCTAAGCTATAATACTATGATAAAAACAGAAAAACTTACAAAAGTCTTCCGCACCGAAGAGGTTGAAACTTACGCTTTGAACGAAGTTTCCATTCATGTAAAACCGGGTGAATTTGTGGCCATTATGGGCCCCTCGGGTTGCGGGAAATCCACGTTGCTGAACATTGTCGGGTTGCTCGACAATCCCAGCGACGGGAAGTACTACTTCGACGGTGTGGAAGTAGGCAGTTTTAAAGAACGCCATCGCACGCAAATGCGCAAAGGAAACATTGGTTTTGTTTTCCAGAGTTTTAACCTGATTGACGAACTTACGGTTTACGAAAACGTGGAACTTCCACTCATTTACCTGAAACTGAAAGCCCGTGAGCGAAAAGAGATGGTGGAAAAAGTGCTGGAACGCATGAAAATAGGGCACCGCAGAAAACACTTTCCACAGCAGCTTTCAGGCGGGCAGCAACAGCGTGTAGCCATTTCACGGGCAGTGGTAGCCAACCCGAAACTAATTCTCGCCGATGAACCCACCGGAAACCTGGATTCAAAAAACGGCCTCGAAGTCATGAACCTGCTAACCCAACTCAACCAGGAAGGTACCACCATTATTATGGTGACGCACTCGCTGCACGATGCCGGTTTTGCACACCGCGTCATCAACCTGTTCGACGGTGAAGTGATTACCGAAAAAATGAATGAACCAATGGCGGAGATATTATGAAAAAGCCTCCCCCCTGCCTACTGGCAGGCAGGCTCCTCCAAAGGAGGGAGTTTTCGTTTTTTAAAGTGGGATTAACAAATGGCTCGAAAACTTTGCTTACAAAACAAGCCTAAGTTGGTGGATTTTTGCACTTGCCGGTTTGCTGGCGCTGGGAATTGCGCTGCTGACTGTGAGCTGGCAAAGCTGGCGGGCAGCAACTAAGAATCCAATAGGAAGTTTGAGGTATGAATAAAACTTTAACCAGGATAAACTAAAATCGATGTTCAAAATTATTTTAAAATCGGCGTACCGGAATTTTAAGAAAAACAGGATTGTTTCCCTGATAAATATTTTGGGATTATCACTGGGTATTGCAGTTTGCATCATCATTTACCAGTATGTTTCTTTTGAACTGAGCTACGATAAATTTCACGAAGATTCGGAATTGTTGTACCGCATTGAACGCGATCCGTTTGCCGGAATTGCGCCGTCATTTGTGCCGTTGATGAAAGAGGATTTCCCTGAAGTGAATAAAATTGCACGTATGACAGCCGGCTGGAACATGACAGTTAAAAACGAGCAATATGTTTACAACGAAGACCATGTTTGTTTTGCCGAACCGTCTGTTTTAGATATTTTTTCTTTTCATTTTATTGAAGGAAATCCGGAGAAAGCCCTGGATGCAGGGAATGTCATTCTTACAAAAACAACTGCTCAGAAATATTTTGGAAATCAAAATCCGGTGGGTAAAAAACTGGTGTTCGACGACACCGAAAATTTCACTGTTTCTGCTGTTATCGAAGATATTCCCGAGAATTCACACCTGGTATGCGATTTCCTGTGTTCCTATCTTTCACTGCGCGATTACAATGTTCCGGTAGAAGATGATTATTTTCTGGGC
This sequence comes from uncultured Mariniphaga sp., assembly GCA_964559175.1. Lineage (GTDB taxonomy): Bacteria > Bacteroidota > Bacteroidia > Bacteroidales > Prolixibacteraceae > Mariniphaga. The sequence continues at coordinate 43,002 of CAZLGT010000035.1, forward strand.
AATACTAATTTTTCTGACAACGTGGTGCTGGCATACGCGCGGATGCATCCCAACTCGGATATCGAAACTTTTAAATCAAAACTGCCTGAATTTGTTGACCGTCATGTTGCGCCGAACAAAAACGAAGCAGGGGTGGAAACAAAAGCCAGCAGTTACACCCGTTTTACAGTTCGAAAAGTGGAAGACATCCATCTTCATTCTCATAAAATTAATGAAGTCAGGACCAACGGCGATATCGGTTATATTTATCTTTTCGCGGTGCTGGCATTGCTCATCATCGTAATTGCCTGCATCAATTTTTTTAACCTGTCCACTGCAACCATCAATTCGCGGCTCACTGAAACGGGGATAAAAAAGGTTTTTGGAATCAGCCGGAAAAGCATTTATGCACAATTCATTTTTGAATCTTTGTTGCTGGTTCTTATTGCCACGCTATTTGCTGCCGGACTGAATTTTATGGCGTTGCCGTGGTTGAAATCTTTTCTCGGATATAACGATAATGTTCAACTTATTCCTACAGCAAATCTTTTTCTTGTTATGCTTCTGCTGGTGATTTTCCTGAGCCTGGTCACGGGCCTTGTACCCGGAAAATACCTTTCAAAACAAAAAATCATTGGCATTTTAATAAGTAAAACTTCAGGTCGCACTGGCGGGAAGCAATACCGGCATGTTTTAGTTGTATTTCAGTTTGTGGTGGCCATTGTGTTGTTTATCGCAATTGGCACCATTTACCGGCAAATGGAATTTCTGAACCGGAAAGAACTCGGTTTCAGCAAAGAGAATATCATTCTCATTCCCTCGGACGATCAAATCAGGGAAAACTGGAATTCCATTCGTCAGCAATTAATGAATCACTCCTCTGTTTCGCAAGCTTCATTATCCAAAAGTACATTGGGCGGAAGGCTGACCGATGCACCCGGACTTTCCATTATTATCGACGGGGAATGGAAAAACTGGCCGGAGAAAATACCGCATATCCGCACCGGGTTTAATTTTTTCAATACATACGAAATTCCGGTTTTGGCTGGCCGTGATTTCGATTCCGAAAGACCAACTGATTGGGAGCAGGCTTTTATTTTGAATGAAACCGCCGCCAGACAAATGGGATTCGATAATTACATCGATATCATCGGAAAACAGGTGCGCACGGGCAGCAAAAATCAACGAACCGGCAAAGTAATCGGTGTAGTAAAAGATTTTCATTACGAATCGCTGCACTCAAAGATTTTACCGATGGTTACCTATATTTCCCTCAATTCCACCTATACCATTTCGGTGAAGGTAAGTAACGTTTCCGACGAAACAATCGCGCACATCCGGAATGTACTGGCAGGTTATCATTCTGATTACGATTTTACCTATACCTTTTTTGAAGATCGTTTGGCCGGACAATACATGAACGAGAAAAAGATGATGACACTCACAGCTTTCGCATCGCTTTTTGCCATTTTTATTGCCGGACTCGGATTGCTCGGATTGTCATTGTATACCGCCAAAAACAGAAATAAAGAAATCGGCATCCGTAAAGTAAATGGCGCGCGCATTTCTGAAGTGCTGGTAATGCTAAACAAAGACTTTATAAAGTGGGTAGCCATTGCTTTTGTAATTGCTACACCCATTGCGTACTACGCCATGAATAAATGGCTTGAAAATTTTGCCTACAAAACCGAACTGAGCTGGTGGATATTTGCGTTGGCAGGTGCATTGGCGTTGGGGATTGCGTTGATAACTGTGAGTTGGCAGAGTTGGAGGGCGGCGACGAGGAATCCGGTCGAAGCTCTCCGATATGAATAGAGGAGAGCGGAGATCCCGATGTATTTTTCATAGTATTTGAGGAATGAAGATACACAGAAAAAACAATCGGGATGGAAGCTCTGAGGTATGAATAATATTAAAACTGAGAAATAAATTCTCCTATTCCTGTGATAACAACAACTTAAAACAAAAACAATTAAACAATGCTACAAAAAATTAAATACCATTTCCGCGCTGTCAGTAAAAACAAAGCAACATTGGCAACCAACATTGCCGGGTTGTCCATCGGACTGGCAACAACCATACTGCTGGTGGTTTTTATACTTCATGAGTGGAGCTACGACCGCCATTTTGAGAATGCTGATAATATTTACCGGCTTCATTCTGTTTGGGAAGAAGGCGGGCATTCTTCAGTGGTACCCATTAATTTGCGGCAGTCATTTACCGAAATTCCGAAAAATGTGGCTGGAATTGACGAGGCAATTCAGGTTTACCGTGGCGGCAGCGTTGAAATCAGTTATCAGAATAACCGATTCGCAGGCAATAACTTGTTTTTTGTAGATTCTGCATTCTTTCGTGTTTTCGATTTCAAAACTGTTGAAGGCAACCCCGAACGTTCGCTAATTGATCCGAAATCGATGGTTTTGACCCGCGAACTGGCCACGAAAATTTTTGGTAACCGGCAGGCAGTCGGGCAACCACTGCAAATGGAGGGGGAGACCTATACCGTCGCCGCAATTATTGATAATGTGCCGGTTAACACTCATTTTTCTTTCGATTTTCTGATGCCGATGGAATCGCTCAGTTACCTCCATCAGCTCGGCGGACTGGAGTTTTTTACCTATTACCTGTACACTCCCGGAGCCGATGCCGGTAAAGTAAGTGAAGCCATTTGTGCTGCGAATTCCGGTATGCTGAAAGAACGTTTCAGCAGTTTTGGGATTGATTTTTCTTCTGAAACAATACCCCTGAAAAGGATTCATCTGCACTCCACATCTTCTTTTGGGTTAGGCCCGCAGGGAAGCATAAAAACCGTTCTGTTGGTTGGATTGATCGCATTTTTGGTCATGTTTCTGGCGCTTACTAATTTTATCAACCTGTTTATTATTGAAGGTGAACAGCGGGCAAAAGAAATCGGCATCCGAAAAGTAAACGGCGCCGGGAAAGCCGGAATCGTAAAACAGTTTTTTGCCGAAACCTCGCTCATCGTGTCCATCGCTTTTTTAATCGGAATCACGTTGGCAATTATTCTTTTACCCCCATTCGGCAACTTAATGCAACGCAGTTTTTCTTTGGCGCTGTTGAAATCGCCAATGCTTATTTTATCTCTGTTCGGAATATTTATACTTACCATTTTACTTTCAGGAAGTTATCCTTCGTTTTACCTGAGCCGGTTTAATCCGGTATCGATTCTGAAACCACAATCAGGAAAAAGAGGCCGGAAAAAGCTGATGATGAACCTTGCCGGCGGCCTGCAACTGGTTGTAACCCTGTTTTTACTTACCTTCCTTTTTGGTGTGAACAAACAAACGCATTACCTGAAAAACCTGTCGCCCGGATTTAATCCGAACGGTCTGGTAAATATTTATAACCTGAATGACAATATAAAAAGCCGTTACCCTGCTATTCGCGAACAGTTAATGACAATTCCGGAAGTAGAGGGAGTGGCAGCCTCATCGCATACGGTGGGAGGTGGTGTAAGCGGACAGGGAATCCGGCTTGCAGAAGTTTCAGAAGACAGAGTTCAGTCGGTAAATGAATACCGTGTTCAACCCGGTTTGTGCAGCCTGCTTGAGCTGAACCTGAAAGAAGGCCGCTTTTTTGATCCCGAACGGGCCGGCGACCGAAACGGCGTAATTTTAAATGAGGCAGCCGTTAAAATGCTGGGGCTCTCCAGTGCCGTCGGGCGCCGGGTAGTTATGTTCGATGACCCGCTGGAAGTAATCGGCGTGGTAAAAGATTTCCGGTACGAGTCGGCAGCCAACATCGTTCAGCCACTTGTAATGACTGCCTATTCAAACGACATGTGGACCATCGTTGTCCGGGTTGTTCAAAATGCCGAAATGCCGGCAACCCTGAAAAAAATTGAGCAGACATTAAAATCATTTGACGAAGGGTATATTCTGAGTTCGCGGAACACACTGGATATTTACAAGAATTATTATGCCGTTGAGGAACGGCTCGGGCAACTCACACAACTCGGCGCTGTGCTGGCAATTTTAATTGTGATGATGGGCATTTTTATGCTCGTGTCGCAAAGCATTGCCCGGCGCACCAAAGAAATCGGCATCCGGAAAGTTTTGGGCGGCTCCACCTCCAAAATGTTGTCGCTTATTTATTCCAATACGTTGAAATGGACGGTTATTGCTGCCGTAATTGCTATACCGCTGAGTTATTTTGTGCTTTACAAATGGCTGCAAAATTATGCCGTTAAAGTGTCGCTCGGCTGGGAACTTTTTATGCAGGGTATTTTAATAATCCTGATTCTGGAAACACTCATCACTTTTGGACAAACCTGGCGGGCAGCCAACCGCAACCCGGTTGACAGTTTGAGGTATGAGTAAAAGTCTGAACACCCGACAAATCGGGACAACTTATGATTTGTGACTAATGATTACTGCGAATATTTAAAAGGAGAGCAGAGGCATGGAATTACAAAAGCAACGATGGATGGAACAACCTGTCAGGATTAAAAGAATAAAAAAGATAATATAATGAAATTCAAAAACAACTTATTGATCAGTCTCCGGCATCTGAAAGCCGACAAAACAAACACCTTCATCAGTATTACGGGATTAATCCTCGGGTTGGGAATGGTTGCCGTTATTTTGGTTTTTGTGTTAAACGAATTCAGTTACAACAGCACATTTGCAAACAAAGACCGGATTTACCGGGTGCTGAACTACAACGAAAACGACAACAACACCTGGGCAAACACTCCCTTTGTAATTGGTGAGGCTGCCCGGAACAGATTTGCAGAAGTGGAGAATTTTGCACATCAGTATAATATCAGCAACATCGAAGTAAGAAAGGATAATCAATACATTCCCGAACCCGATATGCTTTGTACCGAAAGTAATTTTTTTATCCTATTCGGAATTGAAATTCTCCAGGGCAGCCTGGCTGGTTTTGACGAAACGGAAGGGAAAATTCTTTTGAGCAAAAAGTTGTCGGAAAAATATTTCGGAACAGGGAATCCAGTCGGTCAACGGCTTAACATCCGGTATCAGGGGAAAGAATTTCCAATGGAAGTGGCCGCCATTTACAAAGATCTTCCGCAAAACACCAGCATAGAAGCATCGCTTGTTGCAAGTATCGATTTTGGAGTCCGTCACCTTGGCGACATCCTGAAATCAAATGTGGAGACACCTGGTGAAATGGAATTTAAAGAAGCGTGGAATGGAGTGTTTTTTACGAATTATCTTTTATTAAAAAAAGGAGTTTCGGTTAGAAATTTTGAAGACCAACTTCAACAGATGGGGCAAGAGCATTCAACTGACACCGATAAATTGTCGCTTTCGCTTCAGCCTTTGTCCGATATTTATTTTGGATCAAATAAAATTGTAGATAACCACAGGAATGAACAAGGCAACTTGTCCATGTTGTACGTACTGGGATTTATTGGAATCCTGATTCTGGTTATTGCCAACATCAATTACCTCAATCTGGCATCGGCAAAAGCCATGTCGCAGGTAAAGGCTTTTGCCGTGCGAAAGGTTTGCGGCGCAACTCAAAAAAGCATTGTCAGCCAAATTATTTTCGAATCGGTGCTGGTTTCGATGCTGGCATTGCCGTTTGCTGTTATGGCGGCAAAATTTTCTCTGCCACTCATCAGCGAAATGCTCGGAAAATCCTATTCAATTGAAATAACCAGTCAAATGGTGTTAAGCTTTTCAATTCTGGTGCTGGTAACTGTTACCACCGGGTTCTTATCGGGCAGTTTAATTTCTCTTGGTTCGTCCAGAATCAATCTTACAGAAATGTTACAAGGAAATAAAACTGACGGCAGCAACAAACACTACACCCGCAAAGCAATGGTTGTTTTCCAGATTGCCGTTTTTATTTCACTCCTTGCCACCATGTTTCTCGTACAAAAGCAGGTACGGTATGCTTTCAACAAAGATTTAGGTTTTGCCAAAGAAGGTTTAATCCGCATTCCTCTTGGCGACCACAATCTGGAACTATTCAAGCAGGAAGCAGAGAAAAACCCGAATGTGCTCAGCTCCAGTGGTACGTTATGGATGCCGCCCAGCAACAACAAAATGTACATCTCAATACCGAAAGTCAGCAACCCCGGCGAGCAGGTAAAAGTAAACGGTCTTTTTGCAGATTACGGTTTTGCCCGAACAATGGGAATGAAAATTATTATGGGCTCCGACTTTGACAAGGAGAAAAACAACAGCGGTGTTTTGATAAACGAAATGGCAATAAAAACACTCGGACTGACGGATGTTTTAGGTGAACAAACAGCGTTCGGCCCAGTGGTCGGTGTGGTGAGCGACTTCAACATGTATTCGCTTCACGAAGCCATTACGCCCATGATAATAGGACTGGACCCCGGAATGAGCCAGGACATTGCCATTCGTTTACGCACTGAAAACCTGCCCGAAACCATCGGCTTTCTGAAAGAAACCTGGGCAAATACCGGAGGAACCACTGCCTTTAATTTAGAGTTTACTGACGACATCCTGAAAAACTTATATGAGTCGGACATCCGTTTTTCAAAAACCATCGGACTTCTGGCTGTAATAGCCATCGTTATTGCCAGCCTTGGTTTATTCGGGTTGTCACTATTGATGAGCAAACAGCGGATAAAGGAAATTGGAATCCGCAAAGTAAACGGCGCTAAAGTCTCCGAAATTTTAGCCATGCTCAACAAAGACTTTGTAAAATGGGTTGCGATTGCTTTTGTAATTGCTACACCCATTGCGTACTACGCCATGAATAAATGGCTTGAAAACTTTGCTTACAAAACCGAACTGAGTTGGTGGATTTTTGCTTTGGCGGGTTTGCTGGCGCTGGGAATTGCGCTGCTAACTGTAAGCTGGCAAAGCTGGAGGGCGGCAACGAGGAATCCGGTAGAGGCGCTGAGGTATGAATAGTTTTTGTTTCACCCCAAACCCCTGAAGGGGCTTACGGAAAAAGAAATCAGTGAACTAAAAAACAGATAATGAGAAAAATAGGAAAACAGTCAATCGGAGCTTCTTCAAAGTCCCCTTTTAGGGGATTCCTGCCTGAATGACGCAGTCGGACAGGTAGGGGTGAAAACCAGTGGCAGAGTTGGAGGGCGGCGACGAGGAACCCGGTGGAAGCCCTGCGATATGAATAGAGGAGAGCGAAGATTCCGGGAACGAAGTTGCTTAGAATGGAGGCATTGAGGCATGAATAAGATTGAATTAAAAATTGAATTTATCAACAATGAAACTAAATATTAACAATTGGAAATTAGCAATCAGAAATCTGATAAATCAAAAAAGAACTACAATTCTAAACATCATTGGATTGGCTTTTGGTTTTGCTGCTGTATTGTTTTTGACTGCGTTCGTTTATCGGGAGTTAACATACGATTCATTTCATGAAAATGCAGATAAAATTTTTAAACCTGAATTTGAAATTATTGAAGCGGATGCTGACATCGATATTTCCTCGAACCTTACTTTAGACCAAATAAATCTGTTTCGCGATAATGTTCCGGGTATAAAAGCTATTTCATTTCTGAATTACAGCAGATGGGACTGGGATAACGGAGCATGGATTGAATACCGGAACAATAAGTTTAAAATTGACCGGATGGCCTTTTCCGACAAATACTTTAGTGATGTATTTTCATTTAAAACAAGAATTGGAAATTTGGATGAATCGTTGGATGAACCGGATAAACTGGTAATAGCAAAAGAATTATCTGATAAAATATTTGGAATTGAAAATCCGATTGGGAAAGAGGTACTTTTAAATAATAAGCCAATAGTTATAGGGGCTATATTAGAAGAAGTTCCATCAAATTCATCCATTGAGATTGGTGGTTTAGTGAGTTATAAATCGGCGCCATTTTTTTTTAGGAATGAAATTACTGATTGGAGTAATATTCCATTTATCAGGATCGATGAAAAAGCAATGCCGGAACAGATTGGTGAATCTTTTTCAAAAGTGCTTCGTTTGTCTTTGCCCGAAAAAGAATTAAAAAAAATTAATCCCATCTTTCACACCACGCTTGTTCCAATACGGGATTTATATTTTCACGAAGCTTCAGCCTATTCTCCAATAAAACACGGGAGCAAATCAACGGCCTATGTCTTGCTGGGAATAGGACTTTTAATATTGTTTCTGGCCATTATCAACTACAATAATCTTTTACTGGTAACATCATTAAAATGGAGGAAAGATTTTGGGATTCAGCAAATACTTGGCGCAGGTAAAGGCAATGCAAAAAAACAACTTTTGATAAAAGGAACTATTATAACCTTTGCCGGTTTTTTTGTTTCTATTCTTATTGTTTCAATTGGTCTTAACTGGTTTAATCAATTGATAAACTATCCTTTAGAGCCTTCAGATTTTAGAAATATGCCAGCAGTAACTATTGCATTTGGATTATTATTAATCACCATTCTGTTTTCAGGCGTAATCCCCTCTTTAATAGGTGATTATTCGAATCCATTGATTCAGGTACGAGGAATGCAATCCGAACAGAATAACTATAACAAGATATGGAAAGGATTGGTTACCTTTCAGTTGTTCGTTTCAATTGCGCTTATTATTGGAGCAATGGTAATCAGTAAACAAATAAATTACGGATTAAACAAAGATCTTGGTTTAAATGTAAAAAATATAATAACCATTCCCACACATAAATTGGCAGATAAACAGCAGGCCTATTTAGATTTATTATCACAGCATGCTCAAACACAATCTTTCTGCCAGTCAACCTCCTTCATTAATACATTTAATGTTTGGGGAGGAAAACTCAAAGCTCCCGGATTTGCCACAGAAAGCATCCTTTATAATATGATCAGGGTGAACAATTCTTTTATTGAAACCTTGGGAATAAACCTTCTGGAAGGCAGAAATTTCAGAAATAATATCTCAGACGAAGGGGCAATGATTGTTAACGAAGCCTTTGTGAAACATTTTAAGCTGGAAAATCCATTAGAAGCCACCGTTCGGGATTATCCCATAATTGGAGTTGTGGAGGACTTTAATTTTAACTCATTGCACAATCAAATAGAACCTGCAATATTATGGAACACTCCGGATAAGGTAGGATTATCATCGATACATTTTACTGCTAATAACAAAACTGATGTCGGAATTTACATGGATTTTCTGAAATCGGAGTGGGAAAAACTGGATGCATCAAAGCCTTTCGAATTTGAGTTTCTGGATGACAGATTGACTTCGATGTATCAGAAAGATATTGTTTTAGCGAAATCGATAATAAGCTTTTCCGTGTTTGCAATTTTCATTGCTTGTCTAGGTATTTTTGGTCTTTTATCCTATGTCATGGAAATGAAAGTCAAAGAAATTGGGATTAGGAAAGTAAACGGAGCTAATGTTTTGGAAATTTTAAAACTCGTAAACCTTGATTTGGTGAAATGGATAACAATAGCTTTTATCATTGCCACGCCCGTTGCGTACTACGCCATGAATAAATGGCTCGAAAATTTTGCTTACAAAACCAACCTGAGTTGGTGGATTTTTGCTTTGGCAGGGTTACTGGCGCTGGGAATTTCATTGTTAACGGTGAGTTGGCAAAGCTGGCGGGCGGCTACGAGGAATCCGGTAGAGGCGTTGAGGTATGAGTGAAATCTTTAAATATCGAATTTGAGTACAATCATGCTTTAACTCTGAATTAAAACAAATTAAAAACTACAAATATGTTTTGGACACAATTTAAACTAATGCTACGTAATTTGAAGAGAAACAAACTTCATTCAGCAATTAATATTTTTGGACTGGCAATTGCCATAACCATTGTTTTGTTATTATCTTCTTATGTATCCAACGAGATTTCAGTGGATTCATTTCACACGAATAAAGACAGAATATATCGCGTACATGGCGATAATATTGAAACTTTTGCACCGCCTTTTGGGCAGTATATTTTAGAAAATATTGCCGAGGCTGAAAGCTACACCCGGACTTTTACAATGACTGGTACCTTATCCTATGATAATAAAAAGTTTGAAAGTGGTAATTGTTTGTTAGCCGATTCAACATTCTTCACCATTTTTTCATTTCCAATACTTATTGGAGATGCCAGTAATATTTTATCAGCAAAAGAGAGTGCTGTACTTTCGGAGAGTTATGCGAAGAAAATTTTTGGGAGCAAGAACCCGGTGGGGGAAAACATTAAATTTAGCGGAAAGGATTTTGTGGTTTCCGGTATTTACCGTGATTTTAAAGATAATACCCATTTTATTAAGCCAAACATTATTATCAATTTTTCGATGTTGCCCAGAATATGGGGAATGAGTGCAGAAGATGCTTCGAAGTATTTTATGCAAGATTATGGGAACAGTTCCTTTGGTCTTTATGTGCTGGCGAATAAAAACAGCAATATAAAGGCACATGAAACCGGACTACTGGAAAAAGTCAAAGAATTTTACTGGGTTTTTCAAAACGACAGGAGCAAGGAAATCTCGTTTATGCCGCTCGAAGAGGTTTATTTTAATCTCTCGGCATTAGATTATATCGGGACACGACAAGGCAATAAAAAGTTCCTTAACATTCTTGGTATTATTGCTTTTTCTATTGTGGTAATTGCTGCTATCAACTACATTAATTTAAGTATCACCCAATCGGTTAAAAGGGCGAAAGAGGTAGGAATAAAAAAGATTATTGGTTCATTGCGTTGGAGCATTATCACGCAATTTTTAATGGAATCAACAATTGTCAGTTTTGTTTCAACAGCTATAGCTTTTTTGTTGACTGCCCTAATTCTACCAAAGTATAATGAATTGATAAACACAAGTCTAACTTTTTCCGATGTATTTAATAATGGTTTTCTGCTACGTAGTGTGCTGGTGGTTTTTATAATCGGTTTTATTGCAGGTTTTGTTCCGTCGCTTATTCTTTCCGGGCTAAAATCTCTTGAAATTGTGAAAGGAGTTCCGTCGCGGCTAAAAAACAGTTTTAGTCAGAAAGCGATGGTCGTTTTTCAATACACCGTTTCCATTGTATTAATAGTTGTTGTTGCTTTCATTATGAAGCAAAATAACTATATGAAAAATTATGATCTGGGATTTGATAAGGATCATACATTTTATATAAGAATGACGGACGATACTAATAAACAGAAAAATGCATTCGGAAATGAGTTAATGAAAATACCTGGAGTAAAGGCAATTTCTTTTTGCCAGGATTTTCCCGGAGGTCCAATTAATAACCAGTCTTTTGTTTATAATGATAAAGCGCAGAGTTTCGACCAATTCCGGGTCGATACCGCTTTCTTTTCGGCTCTTGGAATTCCGTTAAAAAACAGAATTTCAATTACCGATAATATTCGGGGAGACGATAAGTTTGCTCTGGTTATAAATAAAACTGCAGTAAATGACCTGGAGCTTGAACCTCCTTACAACGAATTTAAATTCTATGATGATATGGTAAAAGTTAGTGAAGTTGTGGAAGATATGAATTTTAGGTCGTTATATCAAAAGCCCCGTCCAACTATGTTTCAGTTAAGGGATATGAATTGGGCTCCTTATGTATTGGTAAGAGGCTCTGGCGAAAATTTAATCTCTGTTGTAGAGCAGTCAAAAGCGGTTTTTAAGGATATATCCCCGTCAGATCCACTAATTCTGAATTTTATTGATGACGCTTTAAATGCTGCTTACCAAAAAGAAGAACGTACAGCTAAAATAGTTGGTTATTTTGCCATTTTCGCCATACTTATTTCGTCCCTCGGAATATTTGCACTGGCAAGCTACACCGCTCAAAACCGAATAAAAGAGATAGGAGTACGTAAAGTAAACGGGGCGCAGATCACGCAAATTATTAGTTTGTTGAATATGAACTTCGTGAAATGGGTGGTAGTAGCATTTTTTATAGCTGCACCTGCAGCCTGGTTTGCAACAAGTAAATGGCTGGAAAACTTTGCCTACAAAACTGCGCTAAGTTGGTGGATTTTTGCACTGGCTGGTTTGCTGGCTTTGGGAATTGCGTTGCTGACGGTTTCGTTTCAATCATGGAAAGCGGCAACTAAAAATCCGGTTGAAAGCCTAAGATATGAATAAGTATATCGAATTATTAAAATATAAAAACAATGATTAAACAACTTAAACGATTGATGATGAATAGCCTTAGGAACAGGCTTTATGCCTTCCTTAATATTGTTGGATTGAGCGTGGCCCTGCTTTCCGTATTCATTGTTTTCCTGTGGGTTTTTCATGAATCCGGTTATGATAAATTCAATACAAATTATCACCGTATTTATCAGATTAATAATCTCTCAGTTGAAGATGGGATGCGATGGGATGGCACACCTTCACCCTTAGCTCCTGCAATTATTGATAATTCTCCGGGAGTGGAACAAATAACCCGCATTGTCAGATTTAATCCTCTGCCCATTAGTTATGGTGAAAATAGTTTTATTGAGGAAAACGGGATCTCTTCAGACCCTGAAATATTCGATATTTTTTCATTTAAACCCATTGCCGGAAATGTAAGAAAAGCTTTGCAGGTTGCAAACACTATGGTGGTAACCGAATCATTTGCCCGACGATATTTTGGCGATGAAGATCCCCACGGAAAGGACCTGATTCTTCAGGGGAGGTTTCCAATTACAATTCAAGCTGTAATTGAAGATGTCCCGGCACAATCCCATTTGCAATTTGATTTTATCCTTTCACACGAGTTAGCCAAACGGTTTTACAGTGATGAGTGGGGAAATCCTAATTACCTTACCTATATACTCATACATCAGGATGCCAATGCCACTGATGTTTTAAATTCCATAACACAGGTAGCTATGGAAAACCAAATGCCAAATATTTACAGTGGCAGAAATAATCTTATTCTAAGGCCACTGAAAGATATTTATTTGGATAACGGTATTAACAACCGGGTAGGAGATACGGGGGATAAACGAAATGTATTGATCCTTTCTCTGGTCGGTTTGCTTATCCTTCTCATGGCATGTTTCAATTATGTCAATATCTCAGTGTCGCTAATCACTAAAAGGCTAAAGACCTCTTCAATACAGAAGATTCATGGTGCCTCGCGGAGAAACATATTTTTCCAATCTCTTTCAATGTCAGTTTTTATTATAATGGGTTCATACTTTATTTCTCTGGTGTTGCTTTTCTATTTGCTTCCCTGGTTTGAATCTTTTACAGGCAAGGAGGTAAGTTTTATTCTTTATGAACCCATGTTTATTTTGATTTTATTACTGGTTTTTGCCGGAACGGTAGTTTTATCAGGCATATACCCGGCATTACTTTTATCACGACCCAATGCTTTAAGCCTGTTTCAGGTTTCAGGGAATTCCATTACCAAATCCCGAAAATTTCAGATTATTGCAGGATTGCAGAGTGCCATTTCGATTACATTAATAATATGCACAATTGCCATCTATAAACAAATGAGTTACTTAAGGCAAAAAGATCTGGGTTTTAGCACAAACCAAATTGTCTATTTTCAACTCAGTGGGATCATTAGTACTAAAATTGATGCAGTAAAGGGTGAACTTGAGGCTATTCCCGGAATTCAACAGATAGCTATGAAAGATTGTGTCCCTTTTGGGATCAGGAACAACACCCGGGCAATTATGTGGAGAGAAAATA
>CAZLGT010000036.1:0-54865 GCA_964559175.1 uncultured Mariniphaga sp.
CCAGGTAAAAAGCCACGACGAACGGCTCGACCGCATGGTAAACATCTGGAACCAGTACCAGAACATGGTCACGTTTAACATGTCGCGGTCAGCTTCCTATTTCGAATCGGGCATTGGGCGTGGCATGGGCTTTCGCGATTCCAACCAGGATTTGATTGGTTTTGTACACCTTATTCCTGAAAAAGCACGCGAACGTATTCTCGATCTGGCTGCCACCCAACTGGAAGACGGCGGCGCCTGGCATCAATACCAGCCCCTCACAAAAAAAGGCAATGCCGATATTGGCGGCAATTTCAACGATGATCCGCTTTGGCTGATTCTTTCCACAACGCAGTACATCAAAGAAACAGGTGATTTTTCCATTCTGGATGAAATGGTTCCTTACAACAACGACGAAACCAATGCACAACCCCTGCTCGACCACCTGAACCGGTCGTTTTTGCATACAGTAAATAATTTAGGACCTCATGGCCTGCCGCTCATTGGCCGGGCCGACTGGAACGACTGCCTCAACCTGAACTGCTTTTCAACCAATCCCGACGAATCGTTTCAAACCACTGAAAACCAATCGGGAGGAGTGGCCGAATCGGTAATGATTGCAGGCATGTTTGTGCTATATGGGAACGATTACGCAGATTTGTTAAACCGCCTGGGAAAAAGCGGTGAAGCAGGTGCAGTTTTGGCCGAAGTGGAAAGGATGAATGATGCTATTGCCAGTTACGGCTGGGATGGCGAATGGTTCCTCCGGGCGTATGATTTCTTTGGGAAAAAGATAGGAAGCAACGAATGTGAGGAAGGTAAAATATTCATCGAATCGAACGGTTTCTGTACCATGGCAGCCATTGGCAAAGAAAAAGGCTGGCCGCAGCAGGCACTCGATTCGGTAAAAAAACACCTCGATTGTGAATACGGAATTGTGCTGAATAATCCCGCCTATACCGGTTATGATTTGAGTAAAGGTGAAATTACCAGCTACCCGGAAGGTTACAAGGAAAATGCAGGTATTTTTTGTCACAACAATCCATGGATTATGATTGGCGAAACCACTGCCGGAAACGGCGACCGTGCGTTTGAGTACTACAGCAAAATTTGTCCGTCGTATCTGGAAGAAATAAGCGACTTGCACCGCACTGAACCTTATGTGTATGCCCAAATGATTGCCGGCAAAGACGCCTGGAAACCCGGCGAGGCAAAAAACTCGTGGCTCACAGGAACTGCCGCCTGGAACTTTTTTGCCATTTCGCAGCATATCCTTGGCATTCAGCCCGATTATAACGGCCTGATTGTCAATCCCTGCATCCCGAAAAGCTGGAATGGTTTTTCCATTCAGCGCAAATTCAGGGGAACGGAATACCGGATAGAAGTTTCAAACCCGAATCATGTCTCAAAAGGGGTAAAAGAATTATGGGTTGACGGAGAAAGGATGGAAGACAACAGAGTAGCTGTTCAGGAAAAGGCCGTTTGCAAGGTGAAAGTAGTCATGGGATAAAATAACCCTGCAATTCCAGAAATGAGCAGGAGAAATTGCTTCAGCAGTTTTTAGTAAGACTTTTGAATGCGCGGTTACATCCCGATAGCTATCGCCATCCGATTAACACCGATACAAAATAATTCCTCGGATTTCCGGGATAGTAGTATCTGGGTTGTGCAGTGCCAAATGCCAGGGCATTTACGGCCAACATAGAAGCGTAATGCACATCGAAAATATTCTGGACACCGGCTTTTATTTCAATGTTCAGTGCGTTGGTTTGTCCACTGTATTTTACTTCCAGATTGGTAGGCCCGTAAGGATCGGTGAAATCTGTATTGGCATCATTCACCGGCATTTTTCCGGTAAAGCGGTACCAGGACCTGAATCCGATGTTCTTTGACGGTTGAAAATCACCTGCCAGCAACCAGGTGGTTCTCGTGGTTCCGGGGAGCAGGTTTCCTGAATAATCGTTGTCGCCATCTACAAAATTCTGAAAGTGGTAGTTTGCCAGTGTTGCATTTCCATTTACCTTAAGCGACGGGTATGAACCGGGATTCAACACCGCCCACCTCAATTCAGCTTCCAGTCCGGGATGCAGCGATTTTCCGGCATTTACTCCCACGTAGTCATCTTCCCCGGTGCGGCGTGCCACCAACAGGTTTTTAATGTAAATCCGGTAATAACTCCCGGTTGCCCTGAGGCGGTTGTTCCAGTCGGCCCGCATTCCTGCCTCCAGGTTCCAGCCGCTTTCAGGTTTGATGTCGGGATTGATTTGCCCCTCCGGCAAAAGGGTTTCTTCAAATGATGGCGTGGAAAATCCGTGACTGGCGTTTCCAAAGATGGAAAAACCCCTGGAAACAAGATAATTGAATCCAATGCGCGGCGAAATTACCGGTTGGTATGAACGTTTTCCCGATTTATCGCCATCTGCCGGAAAATTATCTGTATAATCGAAACGCGTCAGGTTGCCGTTTATTCCGGCTGAAAGGAAGATTTTTTCCTGAAAGTTCGATTCCATTTGAATGAACAGGTTTTCGTACGAACGTTTTTCATTGTTGTCTGAAAGCACTTCCTCCGGATTGTCGTTCGACCATGTGGACCAATTGTAATTTTCCCGGAAAAATTCGAGCCCCGAGGTGAAAGTAATTTTAGCCAATTCACCATCTATTGTCCTTTGGTAGTAGCCGCGCCAGCCCAAATAATGTGAATTTTCCAACAATAAATTGAAGGGGCGCGGTTCGTCGGCATCGTGGAAACTCCCGAAGGCAGCCAGTGAAATTTTACTGAACTGTGTTGGTAAAATATTCATGGAAAGGCCAATCTGTCCTTTGGTGTAGGCTTCGTAACCCTGAATTCCTTTCCAGTTGGCCGCTGCTTTTTCGGGACTTTCGAGAAAGGTGTTCAGATCGATGGAACTGGGTATAAAACCCTTCATTTTGGTGAGTTTAACCAGCGCTTCCAGGTTCACTTGTTCTGAAACCGCATATCCGGAGTGGAGAGTAAGGTTTGCCCTGTTGGTAGTATTGTTTTCCCTGAATCCCTGGCTGTTCAAAACAGAGCCCAGCGCAAAAATGTCGAGTTTGTTTTGTTTAATTCCAGCCATCAGCGTGTTTTTATATGTATTGAATGATGCGATGGTCGTTTGATACCGGACAAAATCGCTACGCACACTTTTCGGGTGAAATAAAATGGTACCTCCCAATCCGGCGCCATATAAACTGGATGATGGGCCCTTAATCACTTCAATCCGCTGAATGGAGGAATTCTCAAGATCTTCCAGAACAGTTTCGCCATCCCCGCCGGTGAGCGGAATTTCCCCGAAATAGGCTTTTATTTTATTGGTGGCATAAGGTGTGCGCGACCCAATGCCGCGAATGGTAAGCCGGTTTGTACTGATTGTTCCGTGGTGCATTAAAACCCCCGGAATTTGGTTCAACGCTTCAACAGGTGTCAGTGCATCTCCGGTTTCCAACTGAATGGGTGTAATTAAATTGATGGGCGCTGGTGTGTTAAACAGGTTGTAGGGTGTGCGAAAGGCAGTAATCGTTACCTCGTCGATTTCCCCCGAAAGAGCTGTGGTATCCCGTATTCCATGTCTGACCGAATCAACCGGAACACTGTTCTGTCCATTGCCTGAAAAGGAAAAAGCAATTCCGAAAATTATTAAAATCACCAGGTTGAAAACAGGAATCTTCATGCGCATAAAACGTATTAAAAGTTGGTTGAATTTACTTTTTTGTTATTTTAACAGCTTATAACGTAAATATAATACAATGCATAAACTTACCGTTTTGTTCGCACTCTTTTTTGCTTTTCAGGTTTCAGCACAGCAACATCCTGATCCGGTGACGCTTGAGCCGGGTGCAAAAGCCATCGATTTTAACCTGAAGGGCGTTGACGGGAAAATGTACTCGCTCAGTTCTTTTAAGGATGCAAAAATTCTGATACTTGTTTTCAGCGCACCCCATTGCCCCACAGCACAGGCGTACGAAGACCGGCTCATTGCCATTCAGAACGATTACAGAAGCAAGGGTGTTCAACTGGTAAAAGTGAATCCGAACGATCCCCAAGCGGTGTGCCTGGAGGAGATGGGCTATTCCGATCTGGGCGATTCGTTTGAAGATATGGTCATCAGGGCCAATGACAAAGGCTACAATTTTCCGTTTTTGTATGACGGAGATACCGAAGAAATGTCCATTGCCTACGGACCGGTTGCCACACCACACGCTTATGTTTTTGATGAAAACCGCATTTTGCGTTATGTGGGACGGATAGACGATAATGAAAAAATTGGTGCGGCAAAACAGCACGATTTGCGGAACGCCATTGAGGCTGTTCTGGCAGGAAAGGAGCCGCCGGTTACCCAAACCAAAGTGTTTGGTTGTTCTGTTAAATGGAAATGGAAAGGCGAATGGCGGAAAAAACTAGACACCGACTGGGCCAAAAAGGAAATTCCGCTGGAAAATCTTTCGATTGAGGGTTTGAAAAAGCTGGTAAAAAACGATTCGGAAAAGTTAAGGCTAATTAATGTGTGGGCCACCTGGTGCGGGCCATGCATTGCCGAATTCGACGAATTGGTGGACACTTACCGGATGTACATGGGCCGCAATTTTGAAATGTACACCATCAGTACCGACAGGTTAAATATCAGAGAAAAAGTGCTTGATTTTTTACAGATAAAGGAATCTGCTATCGATAACAATTATATTTTCGATTCGGAAAACCGGTACGATTTAATTGAAAACCTTGATCCCAAATGGCAGGGTGAAATTCCATACACCATCATTGTTGAACCCGGCGGCAAAATTGTTTACCGCAGTTCTGGTGGTTTGAAATTCCACGAATTACGAAAAACCATTGTAGAACACCCCATGATTGGACGGTATTTTTGATCATTTAAATAAACAGACCTATGAAATTTAAAAATTTACTTCTCCTCCTGACAATTCTAATTGCAAACTCCTGTTCTCAACAGAAAAAAGTTCCAAACTGGCCCGAATCTACACAGGAATCGAAACCCTGGTCCCGCTGGTGGTGGCCGGGCAACGCGGTTGACAAGGAAAACATCAGTCGTGAATTGCAGGAGATGGCCGGTGCCGGTATTGGCGGGGTGGAAATTACATCCATTTATGGTGTACAGGGAGAGGAAGACAGGTTTATTGAATACCTGTCTCCCGAATTTTCGGAAATGCTGAAGTTTACAATTGAAGAAGCGCACAAGCTGGAAATGGGTGTTGACCTGCCGCCGGGAAGCGGTTGGCGTTGCGGCGGTCCGTTTGTTCCCGAAGAAAAAGGATTGTGGTCGTTAAAAATACACACCGTTAACCTGGATGCGGGGGAAACATGGACACAGCCCACTGAAATTGAAAATGCAGCAGCTTTGTCGTTTGTGGGCGAAGATGAAAAAGTAACCGTTTTGAAACAGGGAGAATCTTTTACAGCCCCCTCTGCCGGGAAAATTTACGTGGCTGAAAGGGTGAAAAATAACGACAGGGTAAAGCGGGCTTCCGACGGTGGAAAAGGCTGGGCTATTGATACGTTCAATAAACAAATAACAGAGTGGTATTTCGAAGAATTTTGGAATAGGCTGGGAATCGACAACGGGTTGCTCCGCTGTTTTTTTCACGATTCGTTTGAATACACCGGAGATTTTACCACCCAGTTTACCGTAGAATTTAAAAAACGGCGCGGGTACGATTTGGCTGAAAAGCTGCACTTGCTGGCAGAAGATGTAGCGGATGAAGAAATTGTTGAGCGAGTAAAATCCGACTACCGGGAAACGTTGTCGGATCTAGTGCTGGAGTCTTTCATTCAACCCATGACGCGTTGGGCCAACCGGCGGGGAAGTATGAACCGCAACCAGGCGCACGGTTCGCCGGGAAATATGCTCGATCTGTACGCTGCCTGCGACATTCCCGAAACGGAAATTTTCGGAATGGTGGAGCCGGGAAGTGTGGATATTCTTGTGAATAAATTTGCTTCGTCGGCTGCACATGTAACCGGGCAAAAGCTGGTTTCTTCTGAAAGTTTTACCTGGCTTGATGAACACTGGATGGTTACTCCAGCGGATATGATACGTGCCACCAACCGTTTTTTTCTTGGGGGCGTCAACCACATGTTTTTTCACGGAACCTGCTATTCGCCTGAAGATGCTGAATGGCCGGGCTGGCTGTTTTATGCTTCAACGCAGGTGAACAACCGCAATTCGCTGTGGCGAGAGATGCCGGCACTTTTCAAATATATTGAACGTTCGCAAACTATTTTGCAACAATGCTCTCCGCAAAACGACCTCCTGGTTTACTGGCCTTACTACGATGTAATAGCAAGTGACGGACGCCTTTTTAACAACCTGAATATTGACGCGGGAGACAAAGCTTCCTGGTACAGCGATTTTCCTCTGGCTGAATTTTCAAAACAGTTGATGAAATTCGGATACAATTTCGATTATATTTCGGACAAACAACTGTTAAATTGCCGAACGGTAAATGGTGAAATTGTTACCGAAGGAAATGCCCGGTATAAAGCCATTTTGCTTCCGGAAACAAAATTTATTCCGGCGGAATCCATGAAAAAGCTGGTAGATTTTATGGCCGAAGGAGGTAAGGTTTATTTCGAAAAACACCTGCCGGAAAGTGTTCCCGGGATGTTCAATCTGCAAATAAGGGAAAATCAGTTGAAAGAACTGAAATCTTCTGTCAATGAGGAAAACCATGTGGGAGACGTTTTTGAACTGCTAAATAATGCCGGAATTTCTGCGGAAAAGTCCCTTTCAGAAAAGGGTTTTCAATACCTGAAAATGAATCGGAATGACGAAGGCTGGTACATGATTTTTAATATGGGAACAGAACCGCTGGATGAGTGGGTTGAACTGAATACCAAAGCGAAGTCATATCTTTTCTATTTTCCTGAAACCGGAGAAATTGCAATGGCTGAAAATCAGGGAAATTCTGTGCGCATTCAACTGGAGCCTGAAAGAGCGGTTTTTATTCGCGGCACAAATAAGAAAACGGACGCAGCTGATTTTATTTATTTCAAACCGGATACGGAAGCGCAGGAAATTGACGGAATATGGAAAATCAGCTTTGTGGAAGGCGGACCGGTTTTACCGGGCGATATATCAACCGACAAATTGGTATCGTGGACAGAACTGGGTGATGAAGAAACCGCGCGGTTTGCCGGAACAGCCCGTTATTCCGTTGAATTTGAATGGGAAAATGAAAGTTCTTCAGGCTGGCTCAATCTCGGTCAGGTGAAGGATTGTGCCCGGGTGAAACTAAATGGAAAAGATTTTGGTACTCTGCTGGGGCCTACCTTCAAAATAAAAGTTGATAATCTTAACCCAGGCAAAAATCTGCTGGAGGTAGAAGTAACCAACGTAGCAGCTAATCGTGTCCGAGATTTGGATATTCGCGGGGTGAACTGGAAAAAGTTTCACGACATAAATTTTGTGAACATCGATTACCGTCCTTTCGATGCTTCGGAGTGGGCGGTAAAGGAAGCCGGGTTATTGGGGGAAGTTGAAATTCTTCCGCTTTAGCTTTACCGAAGATTTTCTAATAACCAATTCAGTAGGTAAAACAACACGTTCAGAAGTAGAACTTCCTGCTTCTGTACACTTAAAAAAAAGCCGGGCAGCTTCCTGTCCCATTTGAAAAGTAGGATGGGTAACAGATGTTAACGTGGGATCGACCACGGTAGAATGAAACTCGTCGGTGAATCCAACCAAAGCAATGTCGTCAGGTATTTTCAATCCGTGCTTTTTTATCTCCTTCATGGCGGCAAATGCGATTGTATCATTAATTCCAAAAATGGCATCGGGTTTTTCCGGCAGGCTTAAAAGTTTCCGGGTGGCAAGGGTCGCTTCATTCGCGCCTAAATTACATTCAACCAGTAATTCGGGATAAAATTCAATATCATTTTCGCGTAATCCTTCCAAATATCCCTCTTTTCTGTTCTTAGAAATGTTAAGGTGTTCAGGTCCTGAGATATACGCAATTCGCGAACGGCCATTTTCTTTGAAATGACGAATAATGCTTTTTACCGCTTCGTGACCATTGACAGTAACTGTCGGAACGTTTAACGCTTCACACACACGGTCGAAAAAAACGAGCGGTATTTCATTTTTTATCATTCGTTCAAAATGAGTGAATTTTTTTGTTTCCTGACTAACGCAGACTATCAAACCTTCAACACGCGTTTTTAAAAGGTTTTCAACTGACTCAACCTCTTTGGCGTAAGACTCTGCCGATGAAGAAATAACAATGAAGTAACCATTTTCTTCTGCAACCGATTCAATCCCTGAAATAATGGAAGCGAAAAAATGGGTTACAATATCGGGGACGATCACTCCAATCATTTTGGTTTGCTGACGCAGCAATCCCATGGCCAGCGGATTGGGAACATAATTCCGTTCATGTGCCAGTTGCTGAATCTTTTGAGTCAGTTCGGTGCTAATGTCCGGATGGTTTTTCAAAGCCCGTGAAACCGTGGAAATGGAAACCCCCAGTTCTTCAGCCAAATCTTTTAGTGAAATGTGTCGCTTGCCCATCCTGAATATCTTATGAATGCAAATGTAATATTTACCTGCTTATTTTTGCGAATAGTAAATCGCATTCGCAGGAGTTAAATCAAAAACAATATTGTTTAGGTCGCGGTTGAAAACCCCATCCTCCAAAAGGCGAACACGTCACCCAAAATATGTTTAGCAACATATTTTTCAAGCCGCAAAGCTTTGCGGTAAAAAGAAAAAAATCAGGTGGTTGTGCCTTATCAAAAAGTTCTTGTATTTTGGACTAATAATAATTTTTTCAGGTTGAAGAAACCTCATTTTTTGTTCATTTTAAATTGAAATCTATGAAAAGTCTGATTCGTTTATTTTTGTTTGTAATTCTAGTTACAATAGTATTTTCTGCTACACAATCTTTTGCACAGGTAGTTGAAGACTTCGAGCCGTCTCCTGTAAATCAGCCTGGCAAAGAGTACCCGCAGGTAAATTCCGAAGGCCGTGTCCGCGTTCAAATTTCTGCACCGGAGGCGAAGCTGGTGCAACTCGATATCAGCGCGGTAAAATACGATTTAACCAAAGATGAAAATGGCGTTTGGACCGGCGAGTCGGCACCCCAGGATGAGGGTTTTCATTACTACCAGCTTTGGATTGACGGCGCAGCAGTTCCGGATCCCGGCAGTTTGTACTTCTATGGCGCCAGTCGTTGGGGAAGCGGCATTGAAGTGCCGGCTCACGATCAGGATTTTTATGCGCTGAAAAATGTTCCGCACGGACAGGTGCGCGAGCATATTTATTATTCGGAAACCACCGAGGCCATGCGCCGTTGCTTCGTTTATACTCCGCCCGGCTACGATAAAAATATGAACAAACGTTTCCCCGTTCTTTACCTTCAGCATGGTGGAGGCGAAGACGAAACCGGCTGGTCAAATCAGGGACGTGCCAATCTCATTATGGATAACCTCATTGCCGAAAACAAAGCCAAACCGTTCATAATTGTAATGGACAACGGCACCTGGACCATGAGCGGCCCGCGGCGAAGGGATGGCGACACCTGGCCGCCAAAAGGGTGGGCTGACGGATTTATGAAAACGCTTCTGAATGATATAATTCCAATGATTGATACCAACTACCGCACATTGGCCGATCGGGATAACAGAGCAATGGCAGGTTTATCGATGGGAGGAATGCAAACGCGTATAATCACCCTTGCCCATCCGGATGTTTTCTCCTATACAGGCGTGTTCAGGGGTGGTAGCATAAGTGTTGATGATGTAGAAAATGCTCCTGGTTTTAAGGATAACATGAAACTTGTATTTGTAAGTTACGGAAGCCGGGAACTTGAAAGCGGAAGGTATAATATGGGTGGCAATCCGAAAGAAAATACCGAAAAACTGAAAGAACTTGGAATGAACACGCATTTCTATGTATCTCAGGAAACGGCCCATGAGTGGCAGAGTTGGAGAAGGTCTTTGTATCAGTTTGCACAGTTACTTTTTAAATAAAATGCATTATGAAGAATATTTTAATTTGCCTTACAGTTGTATTATTTTCCGGCATAGGTATTTCGGAATCACTGTCCGCACAGGAACAAGTTACCGGAAAAACATCTCACAGAGTTGTTGAAGACGGTGGAACAGGCGCATACCCTGCGATTATGTACACCGACAATTCTTTGTCAACGCATACCATATTCCGGCCTGAAGATTTGAGCGTTTTTGGGAAGAAAAACAAGTTGCCAGTTATCGCCTGGGGAAACGGAGCATGTGCCAACTCCCCCTGGGAGCATGTCAACTTTTTGTCGGAAGTGGCATCGCACGGGTTTTTAGTGATTGCAATCGGCCCCATGCCGCAGGAAGGAGAACGGGGCAACGGGAGATCAACCTCTTCGCAGCTGTTAGACGCCATTGACTGGGCAATTGCCCAGAATAACGATGAGTCAGGCATATTTTATAATAAAATTGATGTCGATAAAATAGCTGTCAGCGGGATGTCGTGTGGGGGCTTACAAACGCTTGAAGTAGCACCAGACCCGCGCATCACCACCGCTGTGGTATGCAACAGTGGTATTTTGAAAAATCCGGGGAGCGGAATGCCAGGCATGCCCAACTTAACCAAAGAGCAGCTGGATAAACTTCATACACCAACACTTTATTTACTTGGAGGAGAATCAGATATAGCTTACGAGAATGGAATGGACGACTTTAACCGAATCAACCATGTACCGGTATTTGTGGCAAATATGGACGTTGGTCACGGCGGCACCTATGGTCAGCCCCACGGCGGTGAGTTTGCCAACGTGGCAACTGCCTGGTATAAATGGCAGTTAAAAGGTGATAAAGAAGCGGGAAAATTGTTCACAGGAAATCCATGTCAGCTTTCAGAATCAACTATTTGGACAGTTGAAAAGAAAAACCTGCCTTAGGTTTAGGGAGGCAAACAAATAATTAAAACATTGAAAATCGAAACAAATATGAAACTTCAAATGACAAACAGAATTGCCAACTTATTGGTACTTTTTTCACTGGCACCTCTATTCGGATTGGCACAAAACCCCATAATCCAGACTTATTTCACGGCCGACCCTGCACCAATGGTTCACGACGGTACGGTTTATCTTTATACCACACACGATGAAGATGAAACGGTCGATAATTTTTTCACCATGTACAACTGGCGGTGCTATTCAACCACCGATATGGTAAACTGGACTGACCACGGCGCAGTGGCTTCGCTCAATGATTTTGCCTGGAGCAATAAAACCAACGGAGCCTGGGCGCCGCAATGCATTGAACGAAACGGAAAATTTTATCTGTACTGCCCCATTCACGGCGATGGAATCGGGGTTCTGATTTCCGATTCGCCAACCGGCCCGTTTCGCGACCCATTGGGACATCGTTTAATTGTTGACAGTGAAAATATCTGGCACGATATCGATCCTACAGTATTTATCGACAATGATGGACAGGCATACCTGTATTGGGGGAACCCTGCACTTTACTACATTAAGCTGAATGAGGACATGATTTCGTATGATAAAAGCATTGGCAATAACGGAATCGTGGCGGTGGAAATGACCAAGGCATCATTTGGCAAAAATGCAGGCAGGGATGAGCAACATATTACGAATTACACAGAAGGGCCCTGGATTTACAAACGCAACAATCTCTACTACATGGTGTATGCGGCGGCCGGAATTCCTGAATACATTGCTTATTCAACGGCGCCAACAGCCACCGGCCCATGGACGCATCAGGATTTTATCATGGAAAGAGCCGATCATCTGGCTTTTACCAACCACCCGGGAATTATCGATTTTAAAGGCAATTCGTACTTCTTCTACCACACACAGGAATTGTCAGGTGGCGAAGGCTTCAAGCGCTCGGTGAGTGTGGAGCAATTCAGCTACAATCCCGATGGAACAATTCCTTTAATTAAGCCCACCAAGGATGGCGTAAAAGAAAGTGTTTCGAACCTGAATCCTTATGAAAAAGTGGAAGCCGAAACCATCGCCTGGTCAGAAGGAGTGAAAACGAAAGTCAACAGCGAAACCGGAGTTTTTGTAACCCAAATCAATAACGGAGATTTCATAAAAGTGAAAAGCGTTGATTTTGGTGCAGGTGCGAAAAAATTCGAAGCAAGTGTTGCTTCAGTTTCAAAAGGTAGTCAAATCGAGGTGCGCCTCAACGATGTTGATGGTGAATTGCTTGGCACATGTAAAGTGAAAAACACCGGCGGCTGGCAGAACTGGAAAACAGCATCATGCAAGTTGAAAAAAGTGGAAGGGGTTCACGATATCTGTTTCGTATTTAAAGGAGACGATGGGCAGTTATTCAACTTCGACTGGTGGAAATTCAAGAAATAAAATACAACAATGAAGCGAATTAAATTTATCCTGAATTGTAGTTTTCTCTTTTTGATTGTATTACAGGCTATTCATGTAAAAGCCTGGGAAGGAATGCCAACTCCCCCATTGCACGTTGAAGGCAACCAGCTGAAAGATCCTACCGGTAAAAGTGTCTTGCTCCACGGTTGGATGCAACCCACCGAAACCTGGTTTAACGGAGGCGGATATCGTTACAGTAACCCGACCGACTGGACAAATCCGGATAATGTGGCAGGCTTGTTGAATTTTCTGAAAGATGCAGCAACCGTTTTGAGCGATACCAATCCAAAATATGGACAAAACCATGGTTGGTATGCCAGTTTTGTACGGTTAAACACCGACCATATAGGTGGTTGGACTCATGCGTCAGGATTAGTCGATACGTTGCAGTTTGATGGTTGGATCAACAACTTTCTTGTACCTTATATTGATCATCTGAGGTCGCGGGGTCTTTATCTTGTACTTAGTGCCGTAGGTCCGATCAACACTCCTGATAATGGCAGCCATAATGCAGGTAAAGTAGAACAGCAACGCCTGATTACCTTTTGGCGGACTATTGCCAATGCTCCCGGTATCAGGAATGCCGATAATGTAATGTTCGAACTCATGAACGAGCCGGTCGCAATAGAAACCAGTTTTGGTGCCAACGACTGGGGGCATGGACAGCCAAAATACTGGAAAGCTTTCAGGGATTGGATGCAACCCGTGATTTATACTATCCGTAATGCGGGTGCAAACAATGTGATTTGGGTACCTACTTTGGGCTGGCAGGGCGAACCTCATGGCTGGGCCCAATATCCGTTTTCCGGTTCTAATATTGGTGTTGCTGCCCATTATTACCCGGCCTATGGTGGCGTTCATAACAATACCTGGGCGGTACAAAATCTTTGGAACAACAATTACAAACCGGCAGCCGACAGGTGGCCCATGATTATTACCGAAATGATGTGGTTTCCAGGAGGAACCGGGTACGACAACCTGTTTAACGGAACCACGGCTGGCTTCGGAAATGCTGTCAGAAAGGCTATGGCCGATCAGGGTAATGTTTCATACCTCGTCGGCTTCTTGTCCGATCTTCTTGTCGATCTCAGACAAACGATCCCCGAAGATTGCACACTTGGTTCGCACGAGGGGGCACAATCTTACTTTACCTGGTTGCCCGAATATAAATGGGCTGCCCCCGACGATGGTACACCAAAATTTAGAAACGCATTTGTTAATGATGATAATTCAAACCAGATTATTTTAAGTGTTAACCATGCTATCAAATATGCTGAAAATTTCGAAGGCTTTTCTGTGAAAATCGACAATCAGGATGTTGAAATAGAAAACGTTGAATTGGGCGACACTGCAACACTTTTGGCAGTCACACTGAACAACGATATTGTGAGTAGCAATAAAATTTCCCTGTCCTATAATGACGGTAATGTCACGTCAATTTATGATAAAAACCTGGTTGATTTCAACAATGCAATGGTTTATAATTTATTGAAAGGGGCATCTCCCGTCTTAACAAAACTTGAAACAAATGAAAATGGCGAAACACTTATTGCAACATTTAGCAAGAAAATGTTATCCGCTTCTGATTTATCAACTTTAACGTTGAGTACAAATTTTGACGGGGGCAAAAATATCCCAATTATCGAAAGCCATGTGAGTGATATGGATTCTACCCGAATGCATTTTCTGCTTGAAGAACAGGTTTATGCCGATTATGATCTCCTGCTTTCCTATTCCGGGAATAAAATTGTTTCATCGGACAGTAGCTACCTGGAAGCATTTTCTGATATCCCGGTTAGAAACAATGCTCAGGGATTACCCGTAACAATTGATTCCGGAGTATTGAGACCCGATGGTATATCGGTTGTATTGGAGTTTTCAAAGAACCTGGGTTTCGCTGTCGGACAAGCCGCACGTTTTAGCCTGAATGTTAATGGGGTAAAGGTTTCGATAAAAGATTTTTATATTTCTGAGAACACCGTACGGTTTACCGCAATAAACTCTATCTATCACGGCGATATTGTTACGGTGAGTTATTCTCCGGGCAATATAACAGCAACAGACAAAGGGGTTTTGGGCGCTTTTAATGAATTCCCGGTTACAAATCTGATGGAGGAGCCAGAATGGTTGTTGGTAAGCAGCAGGATTGAGGCAGAAAATTACTATTTACAATCAGGAACCCAAACTGAAAATACCGCTGATGTGGGTGGTGGATTAAATGTGGGTTATATTGACAATGGAGATTGGTTGTTGTATGCCGTTGATAATGACACACAAGCGACAGAATTTGAAATTACTTACCGGCTTGCTTCTCCAAATAATGGTGGTAGTTTTAACATTCTTGTAAATGATAAAGTAGTTGATCAGGTTGATGTTCCCAATACAGGCAGTTGGCAGATTTGGCAATCAATTGTTGATAACATTACAATTGAGCAGGGGAGACATTACCTTAAACTTGTTGCTGTAAACGGAGGCTTTAATATTAACTATATTGATATAAAGCAGATTGAAACAAGCGTTGAAAATGTCAGTAATGTCATGTTAGATATATTTCCCAACCCGGCCTCAGATAGAATAATAATTAGATCCACAGACTTTCAATACAACAGAATTGAAATTCTTGATGCTATGGGCAAAGTTGTTCTGAGCAAATCAGTTGTTTGTGAACCCGAATTACATTTGCCGGTGAACCTGGAAAATGGTATATATATATTAAAGATCAGCAATGAGGAGGTATTTAGGTTAAAAAAAATAATTATAAAAAATGAATAGAAAGGTATATCAAAGTTTTCTGATTATTTGCGTGTTGGTAATCTTCTCATGCAAACAAAGATCGCAACAAGTAGAAACAAGATTTGAAGAAAGCTGGGAATCCCTCGCTACTATTGAAAGGGAACCGGAGTGGTTTAAAGATGCGAAGTTTGGCATTTACTTTCATTGGGGGCTTTACAGTGTACCGGCTTTTGATAATGAATGGTATCCCCGGTGGATGTATGTTCCGGGAAGAAAAGACTGGGGCGGTGCAGTCTTTGAACATCACAAAAATACGTATGGTCCTGTAAGTGAATTCAACTATCATGATTTTATTCCAATGTTTACCGCAGAACATTTTGATGCGGAGGAATGGGCCGGTTTATTTGAGAAGTCAGGAGCACGGTTCGCCGGCCTGGTAGCACAACACCACGACGGTTTTGCCATGTGGGGCAGCAAAGTAAACCCATGGAATGTAAAAGATATGGGCCCCGGAAAGGATATTCTGGGAGAATTGTATGCAGAACTTAAAAAGCGCGATATGCAAACCATAGCCACCTTCCACCATGCCAGGCTTCTTCAGCGCTATGCTACCGACACAGCTGCTTGGGCTAAAAATACACCCGACCCCTGCTGGAACAGTCATTTTCCTTATCACCCCGATTATATCACATCTACTACCGACCCAAAACTCAGGTTGCTTTACGGGAATATACCCGAAGATGAATTCCTCGATTATTGGTTAAATCAGGTGAATGAAGTGGTTGATAACTATGCACCGGACATGATATGGTTTGATTCATGGCTCGACGAAATACCCGAAAACTACCGTCAGAAAATGGTTGCTCACCATTTTAACACTGCCGTTTCGCGTGGCCAAAAACCGATTGTAAACTACAAACAGGAAGACCTGCCTGCAAATGTAGGCATACTGGATATGGAGCAAGGTGGAAAAACGGAACTCTCCGACGATTATTGGCTGACGGATATAACCATAAGTTATGGTAGCTGGTGTTACACCGAGGGGCAAACTTATAAAAATCCTTCACTTGTAATCAGGAATATGATTGATGTGTGGAGTAAAAGAGGGGTTGTATTGCTGAATATTTCCCCCAGGGCAGATGGTATCATCCCCGACGAGCAGAAAGAGGTATTGGCTGCCATTGGTCGATGGATTGAAAAACACCAGGAAGCCGTTTATGAAACCCGCGCATATAGTTCCTTTGGTTATGGCAGGGCCGAGTTTGAAGCAAGCATATTTGGCGGACAAACAGCAACGATGGATTACAACCACAAAGACATTCGTTTTGCCGTTTCAAAAGACCAAAAGAACCTGTATGTGTATTCATTGGGCCTTCCTGAGCCAAACGCGGCTTTTAAAATCCATCAGGTGGTTGAACCGGATATCAAACGGGTTTCGGTTGTGGGCAGCGGTGCAGAATTGAAATGGTCGAAAACAAGTGATGTTTTAACCATTACAACCCCGGATGCTTCAGAGATGGATGATCTGGCTACTGTGTTCAACGTGGAATTTGAGTAGTGAAAGGATTGATATGGCTTTTTATGTTCTGCAACATAAAATTTTGCCGCAAAGCTTTGCGAAAACCTTTGCGGCAAAATTCAGACATACAGCAGCTTGCAGAGCATCAAAAGATGGTGCATCTTTGTATGAATAGTAAAAAATTAAAAAAATGAAAAAACGAATTGTAGTAGCAGGAGCCGGTGGTTTTATAGGCGGTCACCTGGCGCGCAAACTGGCTGACATGGGTCATCATGTACGTGCGGTTGATAAAAAACCGTTAACCGAATGGTATCAGGTTCATGACGATGTGGACAACCTTGTACTCGATCTCAATCTGAAAGAGAATTGTTACACGGCTTTAAACGGGTTTAATGAGGTGTTCAACCTGGCAGCCGATATGGGCGGTATGGGATTCATAGAAACCCACAAAGCCGATTGCATGCTCAGCGTGCTCATCAACACGCATTTACTGATGGCTTCCCGCGATTTGGGAATCACCCGCTTCTTTTATGCCTCATCGGCTTGTGTGTACAATGCAACAAAACAGACCGACCCGAACAATCCGGGACTGAAGGAAGAAGACGCTTACCCGGCAATGGCTGAAGATGGCTACGGATGGGAAAAATTATTCTCAGAAAGAATGTGCCGCCACTTTACGGAAGATTACGGGATAGTTACCCGTGTGGCCCGATTTCATAATGTATTCGGGCCTTTCGGAACTTATGACGGTGGCCGCGAAAAAGCGCCTGCCGCTATGTGCCGCAAGGTTATTGAAGCCGAATTGTATGGTAAGGATGAAATTGTTATATGGGGCGATGGAGAACAAACGCGTTCATTTATGTACATCGATGAGTGTGTGGAAGGTATTCTGAAAATAATGGAAAGTGACATTGAGGAACCTATCAACCTGGGAAGCGACGAAATGGTTTCAATTAATCAGCTGGTTGATATTGTTGAAAACATTGCCGGGATCAAACTGAAACGCACTTACGATTTGGATGCGCCAAAAGGAGTGCGCGGCCGCAACAGCGAAAATACACTGATAAAGCAGTACCTCGGCTGGGCACCCTCCTACCCGCTCAAAGACGGCATGAAAAAAACCTACGACTGGATAAAAGAGCAGATGGTACAGGGGAAAAATCAAAATAACAAATTTCAATAATCAAATCTCAAATAAATTCCAATTATCAATCACCAAACAGGAAAAATGAGATTGAAAATTGAGATTTCCCATTGTATTCTAAATGTTTGGTATTTGAATATTTTTAATTGGAATTTGTTTGTTTTTTAGGATTTGAGTATTGGTATTTATAAGCGTAAGTATTCGAACTAAAGTATATGAGTAAGAAGGTAATGGTTAGCGGGTGTTACGACCTGCTGCATGCAGGGCACATCGCATTTTTTAAAACCGCCGCAAAATACGGAGAGCTGCATGTTTTTGTGGGACAAGACGAAAACATCAAACTGTTGAAGGGAAAAGCCCCCTGGTTTTCGCAGGAAGAACGAAGATTCATGGCGGATTCAATAAAATACGTAAGTAAGGCATACATCGCTTCCGGCTCGGGAATGCTCGATTTTGAACCCGACATGAAAAAGCTGCGTCCTGATATTTTCGTTGTGAATTTCGACGGCTACACCCCTGGAAAAAAACGGCTGTGCGAAGAAAACGGGGTCGAACTCGTTGTGCTGGAGCGTATTCCTGAAGAAGGCCTGCCCGAACGTTCAAGTTCCGGTTCCAAAAAAGAATTGCAATTCCCCTACCGGGTTTGCCTGGCCGGTGGCTGGATGGATCAACCGTGGGTATCTGAAAAACATCCCGGTTCAGTTGTGGTGGCACAGGTTTGGCCCACCATCGATTTTAACGACCGGTCGGGAATGGCCACCAGTTCGCGAAAAGTAGGCATCGAATTGTGGGGGAATCAGCTTCCTGAAGGCGATCCGCTGCGCAATGCAAAACTTCTTTTTGGCGCTGAAAATCCTCCCGGTTCGGAGTACATTTCGGGGTCGCAGGATCAAATTGGTTTGCTCGTTCCGGGCATTTCCCGCCTCGATTACAACGGCAGTTTCTGGCCGGCTCACATCGAAAATACCACCGACCGCGAAACCTGCGAGTGGCTATCGGAAGTACTGAACTTTGCTCCGCTGACTCCCCGCCCGGAAGGATACAATCCCATTCAGAAGAAGAACCTCGAACCAGCACTCATCAAACGCCTGGGGGAATCAGGTAAAGCCTGTTGCGATGCCATACTGAAAAAGGATGTCAACCAACTGGGCGAAGCCATGAAAGAAACTTTTATTTGCTGGCGGGGCATCCTTCCCCACACGGTTCCCGACTGGGTGATGAAGGAGTTGGAAGAAAATTATTTTCCCCGTTATTCAGGTGCAATTACTTCGGGAAGCGGTGGCGGATACGTTGTTTTTCCTTCAGAAGAAAAAATGGAAGGCACACTGAAAATCAAAATAAAATACTAAACGAAATAAAATGAAAAACTACAAACGGTATTGCAAGGCCCTGAAACTGGAAGACAATCCGCAACTGATTGAAGAATACAAAAAAGTGCATGCCCCCGGTGCGGCCTGGCCCGAAATTTCACAGGGAATGCGTGAAGTGGGAATCGTGAATATGGAAATCTACATCCTCGGCAACCAGCTTTTTATGATTATGGATACCGTTCCCGATTTTGATCACGACACAGCCATGAAAGAACTGGCACAAAAACCCCGGCAGGCCGAGTGGGAAGCTTATGTTTCGCAATTTCAAAAAACTTCGGCCGATGCAACTGCCGACGAGAAATGGCAACTCATGGAGCGGATTTATAAACTTGAGGAATAACCAAATGAAATGTTCCTTTCGGGTAAACTGTTTTACGTCGATATGCTTTTAATAAACCGGATGGACCGCTGGTTGAAAGCATCGGGCTGATCGATGTTGCACACATGCCCGCTGTCGCTTATGATTTCGAGCGTTGAATTGAAATGTTTCTTCACCAGTTCGGAAACCATGGGTAAAAACATGTGATCGCGTTCGCCCATCAGGTAAAGCACAGGGGCTGAAGCCTCTTTCACAATAAATTCTTTCAGGTTATGTCTGATTTCATCTGACATGAGCAACCACTTTTTAAACTCCTTTTCGCCCAGCCGAATGGCTTCGTTAATAAATAATTTGCGGGATTTTGTATGTTTTTTCGACGGGATTAAAATCCAGGCATTCAGCCGGTAAAGCCACATGTAGGGAAGAATGGAATTAAGCAGCTTGGCCGTGTTTACCAATACGTTAATTTTTTTATTGAATTGCACCACTGCGCCTCCCAGAATTATGGATTCGGCTCTGCCCGGGGAAAGTTTATCAATAGACCGGATAATGATACACCCCAGTGAAATACCCACAAAATGAGCTTTTTCAATCTTCAGATGGTCCATGGTGTGTATCACATCGAGCGCAATTTCGTCGAACCGGTACATCTCTTCTTTCGAATAGTGTGCTTTCGATTTGCCGTGTCCGCGCAGGTCAATCAAAAGCACATTAAAATGCTTCTTAAAATCGCGTAGCTGCCTGAACCACACCACATTGCTTCCACCGGCGCCATGTACAAAAACCACCCAGGTTTTGGATGTTTTATGACTAAATATTTTGTGATATAACATTGTGGTAAATATAATTTATTACAGTAAAACAGAAAACCTCGCTTTTTGTTGGGTTTCCTTTTCCGCGTTGGTGGTACAAACTTCAGTCCAAAATCAGTTTTTTCCCGGATAAACCGGATTCAGCCATTCTTCATTGGGCAGATATTTACTTCCACTGGCCCATTTTACACCCCTTACGAGAATTTCCATAGCTTCGGGCACATCAAAATCTTTGGCTACGTGTCCAACCGACAAATAGAACACCCGGCCTTTTCCATACGTTTTTTTCCAGGCTACCGGCATCACAGCTCCGTCGATCCAGTCGTCGTGTTTGGCACTGAAAGTAGTGGTTGCCAGAACTTTTACGTTGGGATCTACATGCATGTAATATTGTTCGCTGTGCATTTTAAAATCCTTTATTCCCCGGGTCACCGGGTCGTTATGGTCGGTAATTTCCACGGTATAATCAATCACTCCTCCGGGGTGTGCCACCCACTGTCCACCAACCATGTACTGATATTCTGTATTGTTTCGGAACGAATCGCCGAGCCCGCCATGCACACCGGCCAGACCGGTTCCCTTTTTCACCGCCTCGAGCAATCCTTTTTCCTGCTCGTTGGTAATTTTGCCCATGGTCCATGCCTGAATAATAAGGTCAACCGACGACATCAGTTCTTTGTTGTTATAAACACCGAGCGAATCAGAAACAGTGATGATCGCTCCTTCTTTTTCCAGAAGCGGTTTCAGTTTGTAGGTGAATTGCTCGGGTTCGTGGCCTTCCCAGCCACCCCAAACCATCAGGATTTTTTTGCCTTTTAGCGAAGGCAAATCATTGGGTGGTGTAGCGGCAGTCACCGGTTTCATGTTCAACATAAAAAAAGAAAAGAGAATAAGTAATGAAAGTTTTCCGGAAAACGAATTTGTTATCATTTTAAACAGTTTTAGTATTATTCAAAAAGGTAAAAATAACAATTGTTTTTACTATTCTGCCATAACTTTTTTGAAAAACCTTCCCTGCCGCGAAGGGGTAAAATTCCAGTCGGTAATTAAAGTGGGTGACCAGTGAATATCGAAACACCAGGGAGTGTATGAAATTCCTTTTTTATCGAAATAATTTATAATGGCTTCCCCGTATGATTCATCGGAAATACAGGGAATATGTGCTCCCCTTTCATCTGGTCCCATAAAACCAAATTCGGTGGCTATAACCGGATAATGATCTGCCACATGGCCCCAGTCCTTTTCCCATTGAGGTACCCAGGGCTGCTCCCGTTTTTGCGGATACGGATGTGTAACATACGCTACATTTTCCCGGTTAACCGGATTTTCAACCACTTCGTCGAGGTAATATCCCCAGTCCATTCCCGCTACCAGATAGACTTTCTGATCATCCACTTTATTGATTTCATCAATCAGCTTTTCCATGGTGGGTTTCCAGCTGGCCCATGAAAGTTCGCCCAACTCACCGCCCTGTGAGGTAGGCTCATTAAACAATTCGAAAAATGCTGCCGTAGTGTTTCCTTTATACCGTTCAGCTACTGTTTTCCAGAACCTTACCGTTTCCTCCCACGAAGTAATGTAAATTGGTCTGAACCACTGTTCTGTATTTAGGTTCCCGATGGAATGCCAGTCGATAACGACGTACATTCCCAACTCGGTTGCCCATTCAATGCCCTGATCCATCAGCTCGAAATAGGCTTCCCATCCCCGCTCGTTTAAACGCGGCGGATGCACAGCAAACCGGACAATGTTGCAGTTCCAGTTTTTGGCTTCCTCGAAATACCGACGGTTCCACTGGCCGTCTTTTTCCAGTTTGTCAGGGTCGGAAAAACTTACGCCTTTCAAGCGGATAACTTCACCTGATTCAGTAACGAAATTTTTTCCATTTACACTTATTTGGGGCAATTGCTGATTGCCTGTACAGGAAAAAAAAGATAACAATACAAAGAATGTGAGAAATTGAATTACCGGTTTCATTTGTTCATTTTTTACATTTAACAACGACCGGCAATTTAAATCACCTGTTTCACAATTTATGTAAAAAATTAATCAATTTGTAACGCGAATCTTTCATTCAGGTATTTTTATTCATTCCATACCCTGCTGAGTTCTTTAAAACATTCGGCTGACTGGTCAAACCTGTCGGGAGAAGCGCTGCCGTGATAGCTGTCCATAAAATTCCGTGTGGACCCCCAAACCGTTTGCAACATGCCCCGGTACCGGGGTTTCATTTCCCTGGTAGCCGATTCGATGAACATGCGCATCATTTTTTCCTGTTTCACTGCATTTTCAGCATTTCTCCACGGGCAGGTAAGCACCTGAAAACCTTTGGAAGCAAACAAAAAGGCAGTAGGGTCGGGTCGCTCGTAGTGCCAGTCGCAAATCACCACATCTTTGGGAATCATATCGATGGCACGGTGGGTATTGTTGTAACTGCCTTCCCAGAGTCCGATTCCGGTAGTTTTTCCGTCAATCAGCCGGTCGCCCCACATCCATAGTTCGGCTCCTGATTTGGCCAGGTGGTCTCTGATTTTGGCGACCTCGCCGGCAAACAGTTCGGCCTTGTCGTGCCCGTAGCAACGCGGGCATTGCTCGTGCCCAATGTAAAACACTTCATCGAGGCCGGCATGAAATGCATCGGTTTCAAAGACTTCCACAATTTCGTCCACCAATGCAAAA
Source organism: uncultured Mariniphaga sp. (assembly GCA_964559175.1). GTDB lineage: Bacteria > Bacteroidota > Bacteroidia > Bacteroidales > Prolixibacteraceae > Mariniphaga. Next base: position 22,937 of record CAZLGT010000036.1, read on the forward strand.
AACACATCATGCACTTCGGGGTGCAGCGGACAATAACTTTTACAGTAAAGCCCGTCGGGATTCGGCCATTCGTATTCGCCGGGTTCAGGCAGCTTTATATCAGGCGTTTCATCAAATTCAGGATATACTTCCAGCAGTTTACCGGGTGTGCTGTGCCATGACTGATGCCCCAGGAGATTGATTTGGGGTATCAACCGGATGTTGTTTTCGCGACAAACCTCAACCAGTTTTTTAACGTCTGCATTGGTTAACGGATTACTGCCCCGAAGTTCGGGGTGCGACAGGTATTCGTAGCCCCAGTCCACCCTCAGAATCAACAGGTTCAGCCCTGAAGGTGCCAGTTCTTTTTCGATGAAACCGGCAAACTCATCCACCTGATTGGGCGGAGGAGCTGCAATGCAAAGTCCGCGTACCGGATAGGGCACATTTGCCATTATTTGTAGGGTTGTGAATGAGAGAATCAGAACGGTGATTAGCAATCGTTTCATATCAGTAAGATTAATTTTCCGGAAAAGTAATAAAATTTCAGTGAATCAGGGATTCATTTTTCCAGCAATTCCATCACATCGAAAGTAATGAATGGCCCTTTTGATGCCGGCACTTTGTTCATGCTCACATGCATCAGCATTTTTGCCGGTTCAAAAAGAACAGTTTGCAATGTTTCATTTGGTTTGCGGGCAGCATGCATAGCTTCTTTCATGTGGCCGGGATTAAAAATCCCAAAATAATCACGGGCTTTTGTCATGAGAACAGAAAACCGTTTGTCTGTTTCCGGTTCGTCAAACATTCCTGAAGAATGAAAAAGATTGGAAGCGGCCAGCACACCCCTGCTTCCCTCCCTGATGGCAAAATTCTTTTGTCCGAGTTCGGCAACAATGGCTTCAGTACTGTCGGCACACATCACATTTATTGGAATAACGTGTTGTTTTTTTGTAAGATAATCAATCATTCCCCGTGCTGTATTTTGTTTTTCAGCAGCTTCCTGCATCAGAAGTTGTATGGGCAGTCCGTCAGAAAAGTCTTTCTCTTCGTGGCCGTTATAAACCAGCATGTTTCCATAGCAAACACCTTTTTCGTTGATGCCGGTAAATGTACCAGCCAGCCCTAAAAAGGAAGAAGCAACAGTAGCATTGCCTTCATCGGGATGCTTTACCACTATGATACCCAATGCCTTATTTATTTTCTTGAAGGCATAATCGGCATTTCGTCCCATTATCAAATTTCCATCTTCAGTTGCTTCACCCCAAACGGCCAGCACACTGCACGAAACCTTTGGAACTGTATTAACAGCCAGAAGTCTATAGTAATCTACACCCGAAGTGCCCGACATTGCTGAAATAAATTCGATAGTTTCATCCGGGAGATGTTTTTCAGCTTCAATAGCAATTTGCAAAAATTCATCCAGCTTATTTTCCGGGAAAAACCTGGATGAAATATAATCCAGTCCTTTCAATTGTTTTTGAAGAATTGATCCATATTGCCTTCCCATTTCTGCAGGGGTTCCGTACAGGTGAATAGCGGGGAATGAATGGAGATATTCAAGGCGGGGAGTTCCTGCAGAAGCCTTTTTAAACTCTTCCCATTCAGGATTGAACACCGCATTGAAAGCAGTGTATGTTTTGCAACCCGGCATAATCCCGGCTGATGCCAGCAAGATTATAAACAGGAAAACCCCGGGGAAATAAGGAATACCCGGGGTTTTACAAAAGCTGTTCATCATAAATTAGTGAAATCCCATTTTCCACGGTATGGACGTGTAAGCATCAAATTGGCCCATTCGTCGCCGGTGAATTTTTCTGCTTTTGGATCCCACAACAGCGGACGTTGAAGTTCATAAGCAATGTTGGTAATATTGCAAACTGAAGCCGTTCTATGCCCGATTTCCACATCCGAAATGGGTTTGGTGCGTTTTTTCATGGCATCAACCCAATCCTGGTAATGGTTATCACTGAAATAGACCCGTTTGTCTGTTTCTTTCAGCTCTGCCTTTGCCAGGCTTTGGTTGGGAAATGTACGCAAAAAACCACGGCTCACTTCAATTCTTCCTTCGGTGCCAATAAACTGAACGGCATTGCCGTCTCTGTCACCGCCCCAAAGTTTGTGGTTTACACGTACGCCATTTTCATAAATCATGGTCAATCCGTGGGATTGTGCTGGTTCCGAAGGCGGCAGGAACTGCACAGGCCCTGATTCATCCATACCCAGCGCCCACTGCGAAATGTCGAACATGTGAGCGCCCCAGTCGGTAATTAAACCGCCGCCGAAATCGCGGAAGCCGCGCCACCATGCCCATGGACCGTCAGTACTTAAAGGCGCTAAATCTTCGTGGTAGCCGCGGTAGAGCGATGGTCCAACCCATTCGTTCCAGTCGAGGCCTTCGGGAACCGGTTGGGTTGGCAGGTCGCACTGTTTTACGGGTTCACCCACACTCACGTTAATTTCTTTCACTTCGCCAATGTAGCCATTACGTACCAGTTCCACGGCATGGCGGAAATCGCGCCACGAACGCTGCATATTTCCGGTTTGAAATACACGATCGTATTTGCGCGTGGCATTTACCATGGCGCGGCCTTCGGCTACTGTTAGCGACAAAGGCTTCTCACAGTAAATGTCTTTTCCTGCTTTGGCAGCGTCAACCACCATTTGGGCGTGCCAGTGGTCGGGTGTAACAATTACCACCGCATCCACATCGCTGCGTTCCAGCAACTCGCGGTAATAGTGATAACCATCCACTTTTACGTTCAGGCCTTTGTTTGCATTGTTTTTACCGGCTGATTCAATAAACTTGTTCAGCTTGCTTTCAAAAACATCGCAGGCAGCAACCACAACTGTTCCTTCGCAGTTGCCAATGCCATTCAGTAATGTGGGAACCTGTTTTCCGGTACCAATGTATCCCAGGTTAATCCGGTCGTTGGCAGCAACAAACCCTTTTCCTCCCATTACATGGCGGGGAATAATGGTAACTGCGGCAGCTCCTGCGGCTGCTTTTCCAATGAAATTTCTTCGGTTCATTATTTGTCATTTTAAAATTGATTCAGAACCGTAAAAATGGGGGAATTTATGATTTGATCCAAATGAAATGTAAGGAATGTGCAGCGATATTCATGAATAAGCTTGAAAGTCATTTATGGCAGGTTTAATAAAAAAAGAGAAGACTGGCCGGGAAACTGGTGCAGAGGGTGCAGCGGTCTCCTAACCGCTGATTAAAAAGTGAGTGGATCGTCCCCTGATATCTAACGAGTCGCTCTATCCGGAATGTGCGAATTTCAAACCGCTGATTAAAGAAATGAGCGGTTCGGAATCCGATCCACCCGAAATGCGCGATTCAACCGCCTGAATGACGCAGTCGGACAGGGAATCCGATCTAACCAAAATGAGCGGTTCGGAGACCGCTCTACCCGAATGCTCTGTTGTAATTTATACAAAAGTTGCTACATTTGATGAAGTACATTTTTTTTGAAAAAACAGTAACGTGTTAATAAACAATGACTCGTAATTATCGCATTATTTATTTAATTTTTTCCCTGTTGCTTTATGTTCAGGCAACTGCGCAGCCTTACACCTTAGAGGTGAGCATAAAAAATCAACCCGATAATCCGGTGGTTTTGGGAACCGTCCGGGGTGATAAATTTTCGCCGCTGGATACGCTTGAGCTTCAGGCGGTGACGGGCAGTTTGCCTGGAAAAAACAATACCGGTTCGCAAGGTACTATTCAGCAGGTGACTTCGAGTCACCAGCTGAACCAGCTGAAGAAGGTGAGCTGGCGGTTTCCGGCAAATGCAACTCCCGGAATGTATCGCATAATTTTCGGGCAAACCACCTACGCCCGTGTGATGGGAGAATCGCCACAACAACTTGACTTTATTTTTAACAACGAAAATATTATTCTTGAAACGGACTTTAAAGAGCCGCTGGAAAGCCTGGTGGTTGTGCTGTCGGAAGAAAACCGGATTTGGTTTGAATTTTTGAAGAAAGAAACAGAACTTCAGAATCATCTGGATCTGCTGGAAAAGGAAGTGGATTATTTTCAGACGAGGTTAGCTGCGTCAAGGTCTGTAGCCGAAACTGAAACCGATTTGCAGGAACTTGAAAAACAAGTTGCACAAAAAGTTAATACCTTTAATCAGTTACAGTTGGAGCGCGACCGCTTCATACTCAATGTCGCAGAAAGAAATGAAGGATTGCTGGCGTCACGATTTATTACCGTCTTCAGGGAGCCGCTGCGCGATGGATTTCTTTCGCATCAGGAAAGGATGAAGATTTATCAGCAGGAATATTTCCGACATATCGGTTTTTCCGATGAATCGCTCATTCATTCACCGGTTTTAACCGATAAAATTTTTGATTATCTGGTCACCTACAATCAACCCGGTCTTACTCAGGAACAGCGGGAACAAGCCTATATGAAAGCGGTAGATGCGGTAATGAGCCAAATAAATCCAATGGTTTCAGGAAGCCAGCTCAACAATCCGGTGTATGAATTCATTCTGAATTATCTGGTTAGCGGCTTTGAAAGACTGAATATGGACAGAGTGCTGACTTACATTGCCGGTAACTATGCCGGCAACCTCTGTCAAACCGATGAAAAAACCACCCTTGAGCGTAAACTGGAATTTCAGAATATGAAGATAGGAGATTTGGTACCCGATTTTACAATGGACAACCTGAGAGGAGAACCGGTTACCTTGTCGCATGTATTGAAACCCAAAAACATCATTCTTTTCTGGGCAAGCTGGTGCCCTCACTGCAACGATATGCTTCCGCAATTAAAAGCATGGCGGCGGCAGTTTCAGGCCAACCAACTGGAAATCATTGCCATTTCGCTCGACACTTCAAAATCCGACTGGCAACAAATTGTTCGCGAAACCCGTTTCGATGAGTTTTATAATCTTTCAGACCTGAAAGAATGGGATGGCGAGGTAGCTGAAAAATACAACGTATATGCCACGCCAACCATGTTCGTCATCGATAATAACCTTCGAATTTTGGCCAAACCGACCTCGATGAGCGGATTGATTGAATATTTTGGACAATAAACACCCCTTTTAGTCGTCAGAAAAATTTTTAATTATTAATCATTTTAGAGATTGTATTCACAAATTATTATTATTTTTGGTGAATACAATCACCATATATGATAAAAAGAAAACTTTTTGATGTAATTATTAAAAAAAGAGGGAAAGCCATTATTGTTTTAGGACCAAGACAATCGGGAAAAACGACTTTGATGAATGAAATTATTCAACAATTTGAAAATAGATTATTTCTCAATTGCGATGATCCTTTAGTGAGAGAATTACTTGAAAACGCCAACACAGAAAAATTGAATCAAATAATTGGCAAACATACAGTTGTTTTTATTGATGAAGCTCAAAGGATAAAAAATATCGGACTTACGCTTAAGATTATCACAGATCAAATCAATCAGGTACAACTTTTTGTTACAGGTTCTTCTTCTTTTGAACTTGCTAATGAAATTAATGAACCACTTACCGGTCGAAAATGGGAATACATGTTATTCCCAGTTTCCTGGGAGGAATTTCAAAATGAATTTGGCTACCTGAAAAGTTTACAACAACTGGAACAGCGTATCATTTTTGGAATGTATCCTGAAGTTATTACAAGTACAGGACAGGAAACTGAAATGCTAAAACAAATTTCAGACAGTTATCTGTACAAAGATTTGTTGTCTTACAAAGGCATAAGAAAACCCGAAGTATTGATGAAGCTTTTAAAGGCTTTGGCATTTCAGTGTGGAAATGAAGTATCGTACAATGAACTAAGCAACATTCTTCAAATTGATAAAAACACCGTAAGCAACTACATTGATTTACTGGAAAAGGCTTTTATAGTTTATCGGTTGCAGCCATTTAGCAGAAACCTAAGAAATGAAATTTCAACCAGCCGGAAAATCTTTTTTTATGACAACGGGATAAGAAATGCTCTTGTTGCAAACTTTAATCCTTTATCCCTTCGGCAAGATACAGGTGCTCTTTGGGAGAATTTTCTGATGAGTGAACGAATAAAATTTCTTCATTATAATCAGGTGTTTGCGAATCAATACTTCTGGAGAACAGTACAACAGCAGGAAATTGATTACATTGAAGAGCGGGAAGGAAAATTGTTTGCCTATGAGTTTAAATGGAATCCCAAATCAAATACAAAATTTCCCAAAACGTTCACAAATAATTATAAAATGTCAGAAACCAGAATTATCCACAGAGATAATTTTCAAGAATTCCTGATGACACTTTAATTATAAATCCATTACAGAGCTTTTATAAAACTATCTCTAATCCGCCAATCCGTCAATGGTTTTTATCGTTCCGTCGGGATTGTATTCCAGTTCAACCACTTTCATGCTTCGCAGCCAGGTTTTGCCTCCCGAGGGCTTGCTGTCGTGGTGAAACAGGTACCATTTTCCTTTAAATTCCACGACGGAGTGGTGGGTTGTCCAGCCCACAACCGGAGTTAAAATAACTCCTTTGTAAGTGAATGGCCCGTATGGATTATCGCCAACTGTGTAGCACAAGTTGTGGGTATTTCCGGTGGAGTATGAAAAGTAGTATTTTCCCTGGTATTTATGCATCCAGGCAGCTTCGAAAAAACGACGGTCATGATCGCCGGCTTTGAGAGGTTCACCGTTTTCATCCAATATAACCACATCGCGCGGCTCTTCTTCAAATTCCAGCATGTCGTCGCTCATTTTTGCCACACGTGCACACAAGGCAGGTTCATCGTCTTTCGGTTCGTGGCCGCACTCAATGGCTTTGTTGTTGCGGTAGCGTTGTAACTGGCCGCCCCAAAGACCACCAAAATACATAAAGTGGTTGCCATTATCGTCTAAAAACACACATGGGTCAATGGAATAACTGCCTTTCATGGGAGCATCGAGTGGTTTGAACGGCCCTTCGGGTTTATCGCTGATTGCCACTCCAATACGGAAGATGTCGGTTTTGTCTTTCAGCGGAAAATAGAGGTAGTATTTTCCATTTTTAAATGCGCAGTCGGAATCCCAGAGTTGTCGTCCGGCCCAGGGAATATCTTTAATAGCCAGTGCAACGCCATGGTCGGTCACTTCGCCCTTTTCAACGTCATCCAGAGAAAAAACGTGGTAATCGCGCATGTCGAAATGGTCGCCCAAATCGTTTTCCGGAATTCCGGATTCGACGTCATGTGACGGATAAATGTAAATTTTTCCGTTGAAAACATGTGCTGCCGGATCGGCGGTATAGAGGTTATCGACTAAATATCTCTTTTTTTTCATTTCAGAACGATTTTAGAATTATTTCGATGCTTCTTCAATAATGGTTTGAACAACGGGTTTGGGCTGATAGTCGCGGTCGAAAAGTAACGGATAGTCAGTTCGCCCGCGAATGGGCCAGTTGTTTTTCCACGAGTGGTTATCTGTAACTCCCCAGGCAGTAACACGGTTAATTTTATCCTGATGTTTCAGGAAAAGCCGGAAAATATCGGTACAGGCTTCGTTCCACTCGTCAAGAATTTCTTGCGTGAACCCGTCGGCATACGGATTCATGCGCGCTTCGTATTCGGCCCGCAACCCAACGTCGGCGGTTGTTTCCCGTGTGGGGAAAGGCAAAATGGTCAGGTCGAATTCGGTAATCATCACCGGAAGTCCCAGTTCAGCAAATGCTACAATGCTTTTTTCAAACTCTTCCATGTTGAGCGACTCCAGGTTCAGATGGCCCTGCATGCCAATACCATCGATTTTAATGCCTTTGGACTGAAGGTTTTTTACCATTTCAATCACACCTTTACGCCTGCCCGGGTTTGCCATTCCGTAGTCGTTGTAATACAATTCTGCATCGGGGTCGGCTTCGGCGGCAAACTGAAAAGCCAGGTCAACGTATTCTTCGCCGATAATTTCATAAAACTTGCTTTTCCTGTATGAACCGTCTTCAACAATGGCTTCATTTAAAACATCCCAGCCATGAACACGTCCTTTGTAACGGCCAACAACCGTTGAAATATGCTCGCGCATCCGCTCAATAAGCACTTCGCGGCTCACATCGTTTCCGTTTTCGTCGGTAAAAAACCACCGGGGAGCCTGTGAATGCCAGATGAGTGTATGCCCCACTATGTGCATGTTGTTTTTTTCTCCGAATTCAACAAACCTGTCGGGCAAATCAAATTTAAACACTCCCTGTTCGGGCTGAATTTGGCCGCTTTTCATGCAGTTTTCAGCAACAATGGAATTAAAATGTTCTTTAACAAGCTCAATGGTTTTTTCATCCTGCCCGTTAATCTGAAATGCGTTAAGAGCTGTACCCATGTAAAACTTACCGTCGAGAGCCTCTTTCAATGTTTTTTCAGTTTCAGACTGATGAGCAGAGCAACCTGTAATTAGGATAAACAAGGTCATCATCCCCTTTAGAAATCCTCTGTTTAATTTTCCAATCATAATTCTATTCTTTTGAATTGTTTCTTCTTGCAGTCAAATCATTTTCAATTTGCACCATCATATTGTCTTTAAGCGGATAGAACAATATCATTAATCCCCCAACAAGTCCGAAAATAGCTGGATATATACTGATTAATAGCTTGATACCTAAAATAGTGTATTCTGACTGAACAGCACGTGGAACGAAATCATGCAACTCAAGCAACCATCCTACAAATGCACCTCCCAGGGTTAATCCCAGTTTCAACGCAAACAGCGAAGCCGCCATAACCAGACCGGTAGCTCTGTGTCCGAACTTCCATTCACCGTAATCGGCTGCATCGGTGTAAATTGCCCACTGAATAACCGAAACCGAGCCAAAAAAGAAAGAAACAAGCACATTCAGAACTAACATCATCAGTACATTTTGGGGTTGAATAAAGAAGAAAAAGCAGGAGAAAAATGCACTGAGTATCAGCCAAATCGAATACACATTCTTTTTATCGATTTTTTTGGTGAAAAACCCTGTCAGTATGGCTCCTATAAGTGTAGCTACACTTCCCGACGATACAAAAGCCGAAGTGAACACCTCGTAAGACAGGTTGATGTTTTGCCCAAAGAGGTTCATGCTTTGATCGAGCACATAATACCTGAAATAGTATGGCGTAGCAGAACCGCGCATGACGATATAGGTTAACTGGAAAATGGTGGCAAGTGCTATTAACACCCATGGCTTGTTTTTGAAAAGTTCTTTCAAATCGGCCACTACACTGCTTTTTTGCTCTTTCGTCGGAGTTATTCTTTCGCGTGTGGTTATGGCTGTTATGGCAAGCAGTAAAAAGGCCAGTACACCATAAACAACTAACGTCATTTGCCATCCAAGCTGTTCGTTCCCTCTACCCAGATAAACAACAAGAGTAAGCGTTGCAGAGCCAACAATGAGCTGACCGATAAATGCAGACACAAACCTGATTGAAGATATTTCGGTACGCTCCTGGGAATTGGGCGTCATAACTCCCATTAAAGCGGCATAAGGCACGTTAACCGCCGTATAAGCCATTACCAGCAAAATGTAGGTAATATATGCATAAACAAGTTTGGCCGATCCTTCAAGGTCGGGTGATGTAAAAGTTAGCACCCCGACAATGGCTAATGGCAAAGCCATCGACATAATCAATGGCCTGAATTTTCCCCAGCGCGAATGGGTCCTGTCGGCAATTAAACCCATAATCGGGTCACTCACCGCATCCCAGATACGGGTCAGGAGCATCATGGTTCCCATGGCTGCTGCCGGCAATCCAAAAACATCGGTATAAAAAATGGGAATAAATACCACAAATATTTGGAAATACAGGTTGGAGGCCAAATCTCCTAAACTGTAACCCACTTTCTCCAGAAAGGGAACTTTTGGTGTTGATGTAGCTGATTTCATTTCTTTCGTTTTCAAAGTTATATTTAAGTCAACATCTGGTTTTTCGATTTTAAAAGTGTGCAAGATATAAATTGACTGTGATTATCACAATAACAATCGTGCGAAATATTTCCTTTTTTTTTGAAAAGATTGATTTGTGAACTCAAATTTTGTTGTAATATTGTGATTTTAACATTAACATTTGTTTCTAATTACTGAACAAGAAGAAATTGAAATAATACCGAAAACTAATCGATTAGGATATGAAATTAACCATCATTGACATCGCCATTATTTTTGTTTACCTCCTTTCAACTGTTTTTATCGGTTTAATTTTAAAAAAGGTAGCTCAAAAGAGCAAAGCCAACTACATGCTGGGAGGCAACAAGTTGCCCTGGTACATGCTGGGACTTTCCAATGCTTCGGGCATGTTCGATATTTCGGGAACTATGTGGCTGGTTACACTGCTGTTTGTTTACGGGCTGAAAAGCATTTGGATTCCATGGCTTTGGCCGGTGTTCAATCAAATTTTCCTGATGGTATTCCTGAGCATTTGGCTGCGCCGGTCGGGTGTAACCACAGGCGCCGAGTGGATCAATACCCGTTTCGGGCGAAGCCGCGACAGTAATCTTTCGCACGGAGTGGTGGTGGTGTTTGCACTTATCATGTGCCTGGGGTATCTTGCCTACGGTTTTATCGGGTTGGGAAAGTTTGTAATGATTTTTATTCCCTGGGACGTGGTGGCGCCCTACATTCCTTTTGAAGTTCCGCTGGAATATGTACCGCATATCTACGGCATTGCCTTTACGATGTTTGCTGTTTTTTACGCTGTTTTGGGCGGAATGTCGAGCATTGTATGGGCCGATGTGTTGCAGTATGTGATTATGACCATTTCGGCCCTGCTGATTGGAATTTTGGCCATGAAAGCGATGGCCGTTGAAACTCTGGATGTGCCGGATGGCTGGCATTCGCCTTTTTTTGGCTGGAACCTGAGCGACCTCGACTGGCGCGGGATTATTGATGAGGTGAACACCAAAATTACCAGTGACGGTTATTCCCTGTTCACCATTTTTTTTATGATGATGGTGTTTAAGGGAATTCTGGTTTCGCTGGCCGGACCTGCCCCCACGTATGATATGCAGAAAATTCTTTCGACCAAAACGCCTAAAGAAGCTGCCAAAATGAGCGGTTTTGTATCGGTTGTGCTCATGCCCATCCGGTATTTTATGATTGCCGGCTTTGCTGTGCTGGGGTTGCTCTATTACGACCGGCTGAACCTGATGGTGGCCGGGCAAATCGATTTTGAACAGATTCTGCCCTCAGCCATTTCCGAATTTGTTCCCATTGGGTTCATGGGATTGCTTTTGGCAGGTTTGCTGGCAGCGTTTAACTCCACCTTTGCCGGCACACTCAATGCTGCACAGGCCTATCTTGTAAACGATATTTATCTGAGGTATATTAAACCCGACGCTTCCAATATCGAAACCCGGAATATGAACTATATTACGGGTGTGGTAGTGGTAATTGTGAGTATTATTTTCGGGATTTTTGCACAGGATGTAAACAGTATATTGCAATGGATTGTCTCGGCCCTTTACGGAAGTTATGTAGTTTCCAATGTACTGAAATGGTACTGGTGGCGGTTCAACGGATACGGCTATTTCTGGGGAATGGTAACCGGTTTGATTCCCGCGCTTATTTTTCCTTACGTATTTTCAGAAACGCTCGACCTTTATTATTTCCCCTGGTTGCTGATTATATCCACAGCCGGTGCGTTGCTCGGTACGTTCCTGACACCTGCTACCGACGAAAAAACGTTGAAGGATTTTTACCGGAATGTTCGCCCCTGGGGATTCTGGGGACCGATTAAGAAAAAAGTAATGGCCGAAGACCCAACGTTTGAGCCCAATAAAAACTTTAAACGCGATATGTTCAATGTGGTGATTGGCACCACTGCGCAAACAGCCCTTGTTGCTTTGCCAATTTATATTGTTCTTAAACAGGCAATGCCCATATGGATTACCATCATAATAACCGTTATTTGTGCATTCATCCTTAAGAAAACCTGGTGGGACAAATTACCGGAGAAATAATGCAGGTTGAAAAGGTGTTTTTGAAGGGCTCAAAAACCGCTGATTTGTTACCTTTGCTACCTGAAAAAATACTGGCATGTTCCTACGGATAATAACATTATGGCAAAGGTATTCCCGCTTGTGGCTGCATAAGCTCATTTTATGGAGAATTGCCCGGTTTCCCGAACGCCAGTTTCTTTATTTGCTGAGTTTCCTGGTGGGGATTGTAAGTGGAGTTGCAGCATTAATTCTAAAAAACCTGATCCATTTTGTTGCCGGCAAGCTAACCAGCTGGTTCGAAGTAGATAGTATCAGCTACATGTATCTGGTATATCCTTTGATTGGCATTTTTCTCACCGTTCTTTTTGTCAAATTTGTGATTAAAGACAACATCGGGCACGGAGTGTCAAAGATATTGTATTCCATCTCGCGCCAAAGCAGCCGCCTAAAACCGCACAACACCTGGTCGTCGATGTTAGCCAGTTCGCTCACCATTGGTTTTGGCGGGTCGGTTGGAGCCGAAGCTCCCATTGTTCTCACCGGTGCATCCATTGGCTCAAACCTGGCCAGGCTGTTCAGGCTTAACTATAAATATGTAACCCTGATGATTGGCTGTGGAGCAGCAGGTGCCATTGCAGGTATTTTCAATGCCCCCATTGCCGGAATTGTGTTCACGCTGGAGGTACTGATGCTGGATTTAACCATGGCATTCCTCATTCCGCTGCTTATTTCAGCTGTAACCGCCGCCACACTTTCATGGTTTTTCATGGGCGAAGATGTGTTGCTTCACTTTTCACATGTTCAGCCTTTTTCAAGCAATACCATCTGGTTTTACATTTTACTGGGAGTTTTCACCGGAATGCTGGCCATCTATTTTACGCGCATGACCATGTTCCTGGAAATGAAATTTAAACGAATCCAGTTTTGGGGAACACGTCTGCTGGCGGGTGGCCTTGTAATGGGAGTGCTGGTTTTCCTTTTTCCTCCCCTTTGGGGTGAAGGTTATCGCGAAATTGGTATGATTTTCAACGATCGGGGCCACGAATTGATGAATAATTCCTGGTTTTTTCAGTGGCGCGAAAATGAGTATTTCATTTTGTTGTTTTTGGCCGGAATTCTGGTCTTCAAAGTCATTGCTATGGTCGCAACCACCGGTTCCGGCGGAATTGGGGGAATCTTTGCCCCTACCCTGTTTATGGGCGCCATTGCCGGATATTTCTTTTCGTTACTGATTAACAGTTTCAGCAAAATTGAACTTCCAGGCGACAACTTTGCTCTGGCCGGCATGGCCGGCATGATGGCTGCTGTGATGCATGCCCCGCTTACAGCCATTTTTCTAACGGCCGAAATCACCAGAGGTTACGAATTGATTATTCCACTTATCATTACCTCAACTGTGGCGTATGTTACCATCATGCGTTTCGAGCCCTATTCCGTTTACACCAAACGACTGGCACAGACGGGCGACCTGCTTACCCACCATAAAGACAAAACCGTGCTGCGGATGATGAATGTGCGCAACCTGATTGAAACCGACTTTGAAGTGCTTTCGCCAGATGCCCGGTTGCGCGACTTGGTAAAAGCCATTTCGCAATCGCACCGCAACCTGTATCCTGTGGTCGATGAAAACAATATACTCAGAGGAATGGTGAAACTGGCCGATGTGCGGACACTTATTTTTGAGCGCGAATTGTACGATAAAGTTCAGGTAAAAGATTTAATGTATATGCCCGAATATTTCATTTCCCCCGACGACAGTATGGAAGCTGTTGTTGAAAAATTTGAAACATCGGGCCGGTACAATCTTGCCGTAATCAATGAAGGAAAATACCTCGGATTCATTTCCCGCGCAGAGGCATTTTCCGAATACCGCAAAACCGTGCAGGATTTTTCACATGATTGAGTAATCTTTCAACAAGCTATTGGGACCGCTAAAGTAGCGCAGTGGTAAAATTGCCATAAATTTCTTTCTTTGTATTCAATAATAAAAATTTCAGAACTGTGACTTCAACAACTCGTCGTTCGTTTATTGCAAAAACTTCGCTTGGTTTGGCCGCGCTCGGTTTATCGAAATTTACCATGGCTGGAGAAATTTCGGCAGACGTTAATTATCCGGTGGCAATTTCCACCTGGAGGCACGGGCTTCCCGCCAACGAAGCTGCCTGGGAGATTTTATCGAAAGGGGGCTATGCGCTCGATGCCGTGGAAGCAGGGGTTCGGGTGGCTGAAGCTGATCCGGAAGTGATAACGGTTGGTTATGGCGGCATTCCCGACGCCAGCGGAAAAGTAACCCTCGACGCCTGCATTATGGACGAGAAAGGCAATGCCGGCAGTGTGGCATTTCTCCGGTGCATCAAACATCCCGTTTCCGTGGCCCGGCTGGTGATGGAAAAAACACCGCATGTGATGCTCAGCGGCAAAGGCGCCCAAAAGTTTGCCCTTGAGAACGGTTTTAAAAAAGAAAAACTGCTGACCAGGGAGATGCGGAAACGCTGGAGAAAATGGAAAAAAGAAGAAAGGGAATTCAGTACCAAAATAAATATTGAAAACCAGCTGGAGGAAAACCACGACACCATCAGCATGCTGGCCATCGACAAAGAAGGACGACTGTGCGGCGCCTGCACCACCAGTGGTATGGCGTTTAAATTGCACGGCAGAGTGGGTGACTCGCCCATTATTGGCGCCGGCCTTTTTGTTGATGGCGAAGTGGGTGGGGCAGCGGCCACCGGTTCGGGCGAACTGGTAATGAAAACACTGGGTTCTTTTCTGGTGGTGGAATTTATGCGAAACGGCATGTCGCCCAAAGAAGCCTGCAATGCTGCCATACAAAGAATTACAGAGAAAATTCCGGACTACCAGGAACATCAGATTGGATACATTGCCATCAGCAAAACGGGCGAAATTGGCGCAGCCAGTCTGCAACCGGGATTCGATTACGCGGTAAAAACACCGGAAGTTTCTGAACTCAGGGAAGCAGATGCATGGTTTAAAAAGTTGTAAAAAAGCTGCCCTGAATCAGAGCAGCTTTTGCAAGGTGAGAGAATAAGTTTGTTATTTGTAATTATCATCTGCAAATGTAAAACATTCAGCCTAAAAATCTTCGTAATGGGCTATAATCTTTTTGTTCTTCAAAATGTTCACAGTGGCATCGATGATTTCATCATCCTGCATAGATGAATAATTGAATATCACATCGAAATCGTCGTTGGTGGCTTTTCTGCCAATAATTTTTTCAATAAAAGCATCGCGCTTCTCATCCATTTCTTTCACGTATTTTACTGCCTCTGCCTGGCTCACATCTTTTAACTGCATAATGCGGTTAATGCGCCAATCCATTGGTGCTTCGAGCCTGATATTCAACTTGTTTGGCACTTCTCTCAGAATAACACCCGCCGAACGGCCCACAATTATAACCCTGCCCTGGCATGCAAGTCTCGATATAACACCCCTAAAGGTTTCAATCAGCAGAACATCGGAAATGTCGTAAATGGTTTCGTCTGAAAATGCCTGTGCCACCTGTTCCAGCATTCTAACCGCTTCTTCGGTATCGTTGAAATCGCCGGCTTTTACCTCTTCAATCATGTGGTTCACCACATCCCTGAAGATAACTTTGTCAACCCATCTCCATTCGGCGTCGGTTTTGGTATCAGCCATATAACTGTAGCCGGTTAAAATTTTCGACAGCTTAATTGCAATTCGCTGAGCCGAACAGCCCGATTGTCTTGAAATAGTTACAACCGGTCCGGGAAAATCGCCGGTTTCAAGGTCGCAACCCGTGATCTTTTTCATGAAACTTTTAAAAAATTTTTCCATTTTTTTGGAATTTACTGCTGTTTTTGTTTTATCTACCCGAAGGTACAATCAAATTTTTTAGTTCGATCAAAAATATGTTGTAAAATAGGTAAATTATCGAATGTTATTCAGCAACTTTTTATTTACTGTGGTTCCAGATGGTGCATTTTGGCTTTGTAAAACAAGGTGGTATAAGGTGGAATGATATCATTTCCTTTTGAACCAAAAGCCAGGTCCGACGGAATGTACATATCAACTTCAGCTCCCTGGTTCATGTATCCAATCACATCAACCAGGCCCACAACCTCGTGAACCTCTTTTTTAAACCGGTAGGGAAATATCCACAAGTTGTTGTTGAAAATTTTGGAATCGTCGAACAACCTTTCGTTGACGTAGCCCCAGTATTCAACCGAACAAATATCGCCTTCTTCCGGAGTTGGTCCTTCACCCGGTTTTCTCACAATATAAAACACCAGCCGGTCGGTAGTGTCCACATCTACTCCGGCGGCTTCGAGGTTTCTGATAATGGAATCCAGTTCAGCCCATTCCATTTCTCTGGTACGCAGCTCAGGCTCCGGCTCTTCAGAACAGGAAACCGCAAGCATAATAAGTAAAATCAGAATAAAAACTGGTATGTTGAATATGTTTTTTTGCATCGTTTACATGTTGTTTTCAGGGCAGAAAGGTACAATTTTCAGTGAAAACGGCAATGGAATCGAAAAACCTTCTTCAACCTGTTTTGTTTGAGTTACTAAATGAAGGACTGTCCTGTTAAATTTATTAAAACGATGAAACAATCACATACAAATGCGCTCATTCACTCTTCCTCGCCATACCTGCTGCAGCATGCACACAATCCAGTAAACTGGCACCCCTGGGATGAACAGCTACTGAAAAAGGCTCAGGATGAAAATAAACTGCTTCTGGTAAGCATTGGTTATTCGGCCTGCCACTGGTGCCATGTAATGGAACACGAAAGTTTTGAAGATGAAGAAGTGGCCGGGTTGATGAACGAACATTTCGTTTGCATCAAGGTCGATCGGGAAGAACGCCCCGATGTTGATCATTACTACATGGCGGCTGTTCATCTGATGGGACAGCAGGGCGGCTGGCCGCTGAATGTAATTGCCCTGCCCGATGGTCGCCCTGTTTGGGGAGGCACCTATTTTCCCAAAGAAAGCTGGATGAAAAATATCTCGGCAGTGGCAAACTTCTGGCGCGAAAACAAAACAAAAACAACCGAATATGCAGAAAGCCTGCAGCAGGGAATTCAACAGGTTTCACTTACAGCAAAGGTAGAAAATGTATATTCCATTTCTGCTCCGTTAATCGACAGGGCAGTTGATGGATGGAAAAATCATTTCGATACCGAAAACGGCGGACGAAAAGGTTATCCCAAATTTCCCATGCCGGTTAATACCGACTTTTTAATGCACTATGGTTTCAGGAAAAATGACCGGCAGGTGCTTGCTTTTGTAAAACTCACCCTCGAAAAAATGGCACGGGGCGGAATTTACGATCAGGTGGGCGGAGGTTTTTCCCGTTACTCGGTGGATGAAAAATGGAAAGTACCGCATTTCGAGAAAATGCTGTACGACAACGGACAGCTGTTGAGCCTCTATTCAAAAGGATACCAGCTGTTTAAAAGCAATGAGTTTAAAACAGTGGTTTACGAAACGGCTGAGTTTATTCTACGCGAATTGACCGATGATTCAGGCGCTTTCTGGTCATCGCTCGATGCCGACAGCGAAGGCGAGGAAGGAAAATTTTACGTTTGGAGCAAGCGTGAGCTGGAAGTGCTTCAGAAGGACGATTTTGAGCTTTTTTCGAGATATTTCAGTGTGAATTCCAGTGGATTCTGGGAGAAAGGAAACTACATATTGCTGCGCGTCGGATCTGATGAAGATTTTGCCCGTGAAAACAACATAGAACTCCCGGAGCTGAAAAAGAAAGTACAAAACTGGAAAAAACGTTTGCTGGAAGTGCGAAGTAAACACAGCCGTCCCGGGCTCGACGACAAAACCCTCGCATCATGGAATGCCCTCGTAATACACGGTTTGGTTGATGCTTTCAAGGCTTTCAACGACGAAGGGTTTCTGAAACCGGCACTCGCAAATGGCAGGTTCATCCAATCAGATATGATGGAACCCGATGGCCGCCTTTTCCATACCTGGAAAAAGGGCGAAAGCCGGGTGAATGGATTTCTGGAAGATTATGCACTGGTTATTCAGGCTTTTATTTCGCTGTTTGAGGTTACGGGCGATGTTAAATGGCTCAATGCTGCCAAACAGCTTTTCAACTATTCCTATACCCGTTTTTACGATTCGGATTCGGGACTTTTCTATTTTTCGGAACGGGATGCTGATCAGGTAGTAACAAACCATTTTCAAAACGAGGACAACGTAATACCGGCTGCGAATTCAGTTATGGCAAATAACCTGCACAAACTTTCACTGATATTGGGAAATCCGCAGTATTTGGCTCAGGCAAAGAAGATGTTGCAGCACATTACCCCGCAGTTTCCCAAATATCCGCAGGCTTTTGCCAACTGGGGCCAGGTCATGCTGAAAATGGCCGAATCGTCTTTCGAAATTGTTGTCTGTGGGCCTGATGCTGAAAAGAAAATCAGGGAAATGCAGGCAGATTTCAGACCCGATGTATTGTGGGCTTTCAGTAAGGGAAAAAGCAACATACCGGTTTTGAAAGACCGGTTTACACATGGGAAAACATTGATTTATGTTTGCCACGACGGAACCTGCCAATTGCCTGTGGAAGAGGTGGAAGAAGCATGGAATCTGATTTCATGAGGGGCTAAAAAAAAGTAATCCCGGCGCGTCATACCGGGATTACTCAATAACCTTCAAAAGCGTTTACCTGGTTTTGTATTTCAGGTTTGTATATTGCAAACATAGTTGAATTGAAAATACCTGCGAAAAAAGAAATGCTGATTTGTACTGTTCAAAATGCTGATATTTTTGCTTCAAAAAAGCTGATTTTGCCTATTCGCCCATTAATTTCATCTGCAGATAGGTATAAATTTGCGCATTCATTTTGGCGCGCTGCTCATTGGTCGAGGCGCCGGCATGACCTCCTTCTATGTTTTCAAAGTAATATATTTTATACCCCATGTCATTCATTTTTGCTACCATTTTCCGCGCATGGCCTGGGTGTACCCGATCGTCGCGGGTTGATGTGGTAAAAAATACTTCGGGGTAGTCCAATCCCTCTTTCAGGTTATGGTAAGGCGAATATTTACGGATGTATTCCCATTCTTCGGGAATATCGGGGTTACCGTATTCGGCCATCCAGCTTGCACCGGCCAGAAGTTTATTGTAACGCTGCATGTCAAGCAGCGGCACAGCACAAACCACGGCGCCATATAAATCGGGCCGCTGGGTAAATCCAACACCCACCAGCAATCCACCGTTACTGCCGCCATAAATGCCCAGTTTTTTGGGCGAGGTTATCTTTTTATCAATCAAGTCTTCGGCAACGGCATAAAAATCGTCGAACACCCGCTGGCGGTTCTCTTTCAGTCCGGCCTGGTGCCATCCTGGGCCAAACTCGCCGCCACCCCGCAGGTTGGCCAGCACATAAACACCTCCCTGCTCGAGCCAGCCTGTGCCGGTTACTGCCGAATAGCGAGGCAGCTGAGGGACTTCAAAACCACCGTAGGCATAAAGCAAAACCGGGTTCTGGCCGTTAAGCTCCATGTTTTTTGCATGTACCACAAAATAGGGAATGCGTGTGCCGTCTTTCGATGTGGCTTCAAACTGGTTCACCACGTAATTTTCGGTTGGAAACCAGGAAGAAAGCGACCTTACTTTGGTAAACTTTCCGGTAGCGGCATCGCCATGAAACAGGGTGGATGGCTCCAGAAAGTTCTGATAATAAAAGAAAAACTGGTCGCTGAATTCGTCGGTCGAACCCATTGAAATAGTTCCAAAATCAGGAGCGTCAATCTTTTCTTTTTTCCAGCCATTGTCGTAGCGATATGTATGCAGTTCGCTTTTTACATTCACAAGCATGTTAACCAGCAGCCGGTTTTTTGTATTCGAAATTCCGGCAATGCTTGCCCTATCTTCGGGTTTCACCACCAGTTCGTAATTTTGGTTCCCTTTTATCAGGTCTTTGTATGGAATGCTGATGACTGCTCCCTGCGGAAAGGTCTGGTTGTTTACTGCCCAGTCCGATTTCAGCTGAAAAATGACAAGCCCGTTAAAAATGGTATTCATATCGATATCTTCCGGCAAATCGGGTTGAACCAGTTCTCCGCTTTCCAGAAAATAATACTCTCCTTCGTAGAATGAAGTTCTTCGGGTAATTAACTGGTAAACCCTATCGTGGGTTAACATTGAATATCCCCAAATACCCATGTCGGACTCCTTTCCTTTGTAAACTTCTTGTGCCTCGGCCAGGTCGGTTCCCCTTTTCCAGATTTTTACCTGTGTGGGATATCCTGATGTAGTAACCCCTTCGCCAAAATCGGTGGAAACCATCAGGGTATTTTCATCAATCCAGCTTGCGCCTCCCTTGGCTTCGGGAATAGAAAACCCGTTTTCGACAAAAGATTTTGTCCGCACATCAAATTCCTTAATTATCACTGCATCTCCGCCACCCTTGGAGAGATTCACCAGAAATTTAGTGTAGTCGGGAAACAGGCCCGAGGCCCCTTTGAAAACCCACTTAATCCCATCTTTTTCTGCAAGTTCATCCATATTCAGCAGAATTTCCCAGTCTGGCTCCCCGTCAAGGTTACTTTTCAGGGTTGCGCGCCTCCATATTCCACGCTGGTAGTTTTGATCCTGCCAGAAGTTGTACACAAAATCCCCCTGAATGGAAGGAGCCGGAATCCGATCGTCGGAGTTCAGAATCTCCAGGTTCTTTTCAAAAATTTGTTGGTAACCGGGTTGTGTCTGTAGCACATCCAATGTTTTTTTGTTCCATTTTTCCACCCATTCAAGCGCTTTTTTGTTTTCCACTTCCTCCAGCCACTGGTAAGAATCGTTGTTTTGGGCATAATTAAACGATGTTGTCATTGCAAGAATAATCAATATTACAAGGTGTTTCATTGTTTTTTGATTTTTAGTTTTAATAAGATGCAATAAACAAAGAAAATTAACAGCCAAAAATGAAATTTGTGCTTCTTTTGTATTTTTTTTCAGCAAGTTTTCAAATCATGATTGAAATGTATATTTTCGTATTGAAAAATAAACCTGAAAGACGAACCGGCAGATAAAGTTTAAAATGAAAAAACGTTCTTTCCGGGGTTTAATAAAAAAATATGGCAACATTAATATTCTTCTTTGTTTTATCTATAGTCGTTTCTTTTTTCTGTTCTATGTGGGAAGCGGTTTTGTTAAGCATTACACCTTCATACATTAGTCGTTTGCAAAACGAAAAACCTGGCATTGGACACATTCTTTACCGAATGAAAGAAGATATCGACAGGCCACTTTCAGCTCTTCTTACCCTGAACACCGTTGCTCATACAGTAGGCGCACTGGGTGTAGGTGTGCAGGCAGGAAAGCTTTTCGGTACAACTCAGATTCATTTTTTATCGATTCATATTTCTTACGAATCGTTTATTGCCGGTGCCATGACTCTGGCCATTCTTGTTTTATCGGAAATAATTCCCAAAACACTGGGTGCTAATTCCTGGAAACAACTCACCCCCTTTACTGTTCGTTCGCTCAGGATCTTAATGTTCATTTTAGCTCCGTTTGTGTGGATGAGCAAGTACATAACACGCATGTTGAAAACCGAAAAAGGGCGCAGTGTGCTGAGCCGGGCCGATTTCGCTGCCATGGCCGATGCAGGGTTAAAAAGCGGAGCTCTCGACCGCGAGGAAAAATCGATTATCCAAAACCTGCTCCGGCTCGAAAACCTGAAGGTGCGCGACATCATGACTCCCCGGTCTGTAATTATGATGATGGACGAAGAACAAACTATGCTTGAAATCTATGAAGAACTCAATCCCATGGTTTTTTCCCGAATTCCTGTTTACCATGAGCATCCCGACAACATTACCGGGGTTATTCTCAAAGACAATATTCTGGAAAATCTGGCACAGGACAAACATTCGGTGAAAGCTTCGGAAATAAAACGCGATATTTTATTCGTAGAAGATAATTTTACCGTGGCTAAACTGATGGATACCCTCATTTTAAACCGGGAACACCTTGCTATGGTAGCTGATGATTTTGGGAGTGTGGTAGGACTGGTAACCATGGAAGACCTTTTTGAAACCTTACTTGGGCTCGAAATTGTGGATGAATCGGACAAAGTGGAAGACCTGCAAAAACTGGCCCTCGAAAAGTGGAAAAAGAGGACCGACAAGCAGCGTTTGAAGCCTGAATAACAGCATAAAATCCATGCATATCCTTTTAAGTTTTCTTTAAATCGCCCCAGATTGAAAATCTTACCACAACTTTCCGTCCGAAATGTATTATTTTTGAGAAATTACAATAGAAATCCAAAAAATTGAATGAAATGAATATTAGCGCATTACAAAAAGAAAGGGCAAAATACCAGCCCAAACTTCCCAAATCGTTAAGAGGCGCAGTAAAACTTACTGAGGGTGACAAGACAGAATCGGTTGCCGACCAGAAAGATATTGCGGAGTTGTTCCCAAATACATACGGAATGCCTCTGATTACCTTCGAAAAAGGCGACAAGGCCAGCTCAAAAAACCCGGTAAATGTGGGGGTAATTCTTTCGGGCGGTCAGGCTCCCGGTGGTCACAATGTGATTTCAGGGATTTTTGACGGCATCAAAAAAATCAACCCCGAAAGCAAGCTCTATGGTTTTTTGGTTGGTCCCGGAGGCCTGGTCGATCATAAATATATGGAGTTAACTGCCGAAATTATTGATGAATACCGGAATACCGGTGGTTTCGATATTATTGGCTCGGGGCGCACAAAGCTCGAAGAAGAATGGCAGTTCGACAAAGGCCTTGAAATAGCCCGCGATTTGAACCTGAATGCACTAGTGATTATTGGCGGCGACGATTCCAACACCAATGCCTGTGTTCTCGCCGAATATTATTCAAAGATAAAAGCAGGGGTACAGGTTATCGGGTGCCCTAAAACCATCGACGGCGACCTGAAAAATGAAATGATTGAAGCTTCTTTTGGTTTCGATACGGCCACCAAGGTTTACTCCGAGTTGATTGGCAACATCCAGCGCGACGCCAACTCTGCAAAAAAATACTGGCACTTTATTAAACTAATGGGGCGTTCGGCCTCGCACATCGGTCTGGAATGTGCCCTGAAAACCCAGCCCAACATTACCCTCATTTCCGAAGAAGTGGCTGAAAAACAACAAACCCTTGGTGACATTGTGGACTACATGACCGGAATTGTAGCACAACGTGCCGAAGACGGGAAAAACTTTGGTGTAGCACTTATTCCGGAAGGTTTGATTGAGTTCATTCCTGAAATGAAAATTTTGATTTCGGAACTGAACGACCTGCTGGCAGAAGGAACCGAAACCGAAAAAGAGTTTAAAATGCTCAAGAAAAGCCACAGAATCAATTGGGTGGCCTCACAACTTACCAAAGAATCGGCCAAAGTTTTTAAATCGCTTCCGCAGGGTATCGCCACACAGCTCACGCTCGACCGCGATCCACATGGAAACGTGCAGGTATCGCTCATCGATACTGAAAAACTACTGGGCGAAATGGTAACCGAAAAACTGGCTGCCATGAAAAAAGAAGGCAATTTTTCAGGTAAATTCAGTACTCAATACCACTTTTTCGGTTATGAAGGACGTTGTGCCGCACCTTCAAATTTCGATGCCGATTATTGTTACTCGCTGGGATTTACAGCATCGGTTTTGATTTCTGAAGGGAAAACCGGGTACATGGCATCGGTGAGAAACCTCACGGGGCCGGCAGAAGAGTGGATTGCCGGTGGTGTTCCGGTAACCACCATGATGAATATGGAAAGAAGGCACGGACACATGAAACCGGTAATTCAAAAAGCACTGGTTGAGCTGGATGGAGCTCCTTTTAAATATTTCGTATCGAAACGCGGCGAATGGGCGTTGGAAACAAGCTATGTTTATCCTGGCCCTATTCAGTATTTCGGTCCCACGGAGGTTTGCGACCAACCCACCGAAACGCTGAAATTAGAGAAACCATAACCAAAATATGTGTAAATGAAAAAGGCTGTCCGGCAAATGCTGAACAGCCTTTTTTTAGCTTATTGCTGATTAAAAAATATACCGGATGGACAAAGCCAGTTCGTCTCCCCAGAAACCGGTGTATCCAATAATGTTAAACCCGGGTTTCCAGTCTAAACTGATGTTAAACGGAATGGGTTCGATGTTGTATTCAATACCGATAATTCCATCGATACCGATAATTGTATAGGTGCCGTCATTAAACCAGGGGTGGTCTTTGTACCCATCCCAAAAACCGATATGACCACCAAAACCATAATACCAGTTCAGCCGGGGTGTGTTGAAAGCCTGGGCATGAATTTCGTAAAGTCCGGTGATGTTGAACCCCTGCCAGCGGGTGGATAGTATTCCCTCCAGGGCAGTGTTACTACTAATAAAATGCTTGACGGTGAGCCCGTTGGAAAGCCCGCCTCTGAAACCGATTCCGGTATTGTAGTCCTGTGCGTTAGCTGCCAAAATCATGGCAAAAAACAGTGTAAATGCTAAAGCTAATTTTCTCATATTTTTTCTGTTTTAATTTGAATTATGAATGTTAACGTCAAAATTCATTTTTAGTTTTCTACTGTTCAATAAAGATCATTGATCAAAAACAAAAGAGATGATATTGGCTCCCATTTTCAGGGCAATTTCACGTATTTCATACGGATTGTTGTGCACAGCTTCGTCTTCCCAGCCGTCGCTGATGTCTGTTTCGTAAGTGTAAAGCACAACCATCCGATCTTCAATAAACAGGCCGAATGCCTGGGGTGGTTTGTTGTCGTGTTCATGAATTTTCGGCAGGCCTTCGTTAAATGAATATTTTTGGTGAAAAACGGGGTGGGATGCCGGTAATTCCACCAAATCGTTGTTTGGAAACACCTTTTTAATTTCGCGCCTGAAAAATTCATCCAAACCATAGTTGTCGTCCACATGCAAAAAACCTCCGGCTTCCAGGTAGGTGCGCAGGTTCATGGCTTCGTTTTCCGAAAAAACAACGTTCCCGTGACCGGTCATGTGAACAAACGGGAAGTTGAAAATTTCGGTACTGCCAACTTCCACCGTTGAAGGTTCGGGGTGAATATTTGTGTTTAAATGCTGGTTGCAAAAGTCGATCAGGTTGGGCAGGGCTGTCGGATCGGCATACCAGTCGCCGCCACCGCCGTATTTCAACAGGGCAATTCGTACCGGTTGCGCCAGTCCGTTTAACGAACCGGCCAGCATCAGAAACACTAAAATAACTATCTTCATTTCATCTAATTTGGCCGAAAATTACAATTCCCCGCTGAATTGAAAAAATTAAAGGAAAAGATTCCGGTTATTCATTGTCTAAATTAACAATATGGCAGGCCACAACACCGGCGGTTTCGGTTCGCAGCCTCGAGTTACCAAGCGAAATACTTTTAAAGCCTGATTTTTGGGCTTTCTCCACCTCTTCAGGGCTAAAATCGCCTTCCGGACCTGTTAAAACAAGTACTGAACCTCCTGCTCTTATTTCATTTTTCAGATGAGGTTTTTCCCCCTCGTTACAATGTGCAATGAATTTTTGGGAAGCATTGCTTTCTTCCAGGAATTCACCGAACGGAGTCATGGGATTTAATTTGGGCAGGTAAGCCTTAACCGACTGTTTCATGGCCGAAATCAATACCTTTTCGAGCCGTTCCTGTTTAATTGTTTTTCGTTCGCTGCGTTCACAAAGCAGTGGCGTAATTTCATCGATACCAATTTCAGTGGCTTTTTCCAGAAACCATTCAAACCGGTCGTTGTTTTTGGTTGGTGCAATGGCAATGTGCAATCTGAAATCCCGCTTTCCGTATTCCCTGATTGACTCAATCAGGACGAGCCTGCACTTTTTGGGATGCGGGTCGGTTATTTCGGCTGTATAAAAACCTCCGGTTCCATCCACAACCTGCACCTTGTCGCCGGCATTTAACCGTAAAACCCGGATGGCATGTTTCGATTCGGTTTCATCCAGCACAATTTCATTTTTTGTAATATGCGGAACATAAAAAAGCTGCATGGGCTTCAGTTTTTACTTCGGACAAATGTAATTCTACTTTGGCACAATTGCAAAAAGCTTCAAATGCAGTATTTCATGGTTTTTATTGTGTCTGAATAACACAAAATAGTTTTTACAGGCATTTTATTTCAATTTTGTGACGATAAAAAGGTAATCTTTTGTATTTTTCACGCGATTTTGTATTTAAAACAATTTTAAATTCAATAAATAATTTACAGATGGAAAAATCAACAAAAAATCAATTAAACCGCCGGAAATTTTTGGGCTTGTCGGCCCTGGGGTTAACCGGTCTTACTGTTTTGCCCAGCTGGACGATCAATGGAATAAAGATTGCACCCAGCGATCGCGTAGTGCTTGGCTTTATTGGTGCAGGCCGCCAGGCGTTGTCCGATTTCACCAGCTTCAGCAGTGTGCCGGGCGTACAGGTGGCCGCTGTTTGCGATGTGGACACCATGAAACAAATCCGTTTCAAAAAACGGGTGGAAGCCTGGCAGGAAAAACAGGGCGTTGCCCAGCGTTGCGACATGTACGAGCAGTACGAAAAAATTCTCAACCGAACCGATATCGATGCCGTTGAAGTGGTAACACCCGACCACTGGCATGCGTTGCAAACCATTCACGCCATTCAGGCCGGCAAAGATGTGTATGTGCAAAAACCGCTTGCCTTTACCATTAAGGAAGGCCTGGTGATGACAAAAATTGCACGCGCAAACAAAGCAGTGGTGCAGGTGGGTAGCCAGCAGCGTTCCAGCGGCGAATTTCAGAAAGCCATAGAACTGGTTCGTGCCGGCAAAATCGGCCACATCGAAAAAATTTATGCCAAAGTGGGCGATCCGCCAAAACCACTGGATTTGCCCAAAGAATCCGTTCCCGGAAACCTGAATTTCAACCTTTGGATGGGACCGCTGAACGATCCGAATATCCATTACCACCCCGACCTTTGTCCACCCATTTCGCTCGATCCGCAGGAAGATGAAAAACTCTGGGGTGCATGGCGCTGGTACCTCGAAACCGGAAACGGCTTTACCGCCGACTGGGGCGCCCACATGTTCGATATTGCACAGTCAGCCATTGGAATGGACGGATCAGGTCCGGCAGAAATTATTCCCAAAGGTTACAACGGAACGGAATACCTCACTTTTAAATACCTGAACGGTATTGTGATGACCGAACAACCCTACCTGGAAGACATGCCGGGTGCGCAGGGAATCAAATTCATTGGCACCAATGGCTGGATAGAAGTAGCCCGCGGTTATTTGGGAAGCTCCGATCCGTCGCTGGTTCCCGAAGAGCTGGCAGGCAGAAGGCCACGCCAGATGACAGCAGAAGAACGTGAAGCCATGATGAAGGAATGGGCCAAAAGAAGGGAAGAGAGAGAACAACAGCAGCAGCGCGATGGCCTGGAGTTTGAGATAAGCTCACCGCACATGCAGGACTTCATCGATGCCGTTCGTTCGCGTAAAAACCCCATTGCTCCAATTGAAGTGGGATGCAGTACCAATACCTTGTGCTGCCTCGGAAACATTGCCACCGAACTGCAACGTACTGTAAAATGGGATCCTGCAACGCTGAGTTTCGGCGACGACAAAGAAGCAGCCGGTCATCGTTTATATCATTACGAATACCGGAGGCCTTATTCACTTGTATAATTCAAACCAATAAAATATTGAAATGGAAAAAAGAGATTTTTTGAAAAAGATGGGACTACTTACCGCAGGAGGATTGGTAGGCGGTTCTTTTAAACCGGCTGCTGCATCGGTATCGGCTGGTCGTGTGTTTGCTTCGAAAAAAGAAATCGGTTTGCAAATCTATTCGCTGGGCCGCGAACTGACTCAGGATGTTCCCAACGGACTGAAAAAAATTGCTGACATTGGATACACCACCATTGAACTGGCAGGTTACCGCGACCGGAAAATGGGAGAATATTCCGTAACTGAATATCGCAAACTGGCCGATGATGCCGGGTTGAAGATTACCGGCTCACATGTGAACCCTCCCGTGAGAAAAATCACCAAAGAAAACCTGGGCGAAGTAACCGATTTCTGGAAACAGGCTGTGGAAGATCATGTAAAGTTTGGCACAAAAACACTGGTGCAGCCAATGATGCCTGGCATCGATAACCACGACGATGTTGCCGTTGTTTGTGAATCGTTCAACAAAGCGGGCGAAATTGCAAAATCGGCCGGCATAAAATGGGGGTACCACAACCACCACATGGAATTTGGCCGCGTGGTAAAGGAAGAGGACAAAGGAAGGCAAGCCAACCCATGGATGCCGGTGGGCGATGTAATTTATGATTTGATGTTGAACGGTACCGATCCCTCGCTTGTATTTTTCGAAATGGATGTTTACTGGACCGTGATGGGACAAAACGACCCGCTGGAATATTTTGAAAAATATCCCGGACGGTTCCCGGTGTTGCACATTAAAGACCGTTCTATCTTAGGCCGTTCGGGCATGATGAATTTTGAAAACATCTTCAACAAAGCCTACGAAAACGGACTGGATGAATTTTATGTAGAACTGGAAAACATCCGCGAGGGCGTAACACAGTTCGAGGGAGTGAAACTGTGTTTCGACTACCTGAACAACGCTCCGTTTGTGAAATAAATAATTTTGATGAATTAAAATGAAACTGCCCGGGATTTGCTCCCGGGCAGTTTCATTTAGTGTGGTTTTAATCCTACTCTATTATTAAAGCTAAAGAGGATGTATCAAAAGTCAATTTACATGAATGAAAATTGAATATTTAAAACTACTCTCGTATAGGGATACGAATAAAAAGAGGCTGATTCAACCTTTTGAGGCAGCTTCATAATATTTACAGAAAAAATGCTATTGATATAAATTGAAGGTGCATTGTGCCAACCCATTGGGATCCGTTGGGGAGAAGCGTCGGTGCAAAAAGGAATCGGTTGGCTCTATCGTTTGAAATTGCCGGTTTATACACCACGGCTTCTACCGTCGGGATTCTTCCAAAAAGCACGGTTTACATAGAATGCCACAGATAAAAATTCCATTGCCATTAAATTTTTTTAACTTTGAAAAAAAAATGCCAACAATTTTGTTAATAAAGGGATAGAGGCTATATTTCTGGGCAAATGAAAACAATGAACCCATCCATATTCATGCTGAAAAAGGTGATATGGAATGTAAGTTTTGGTTGGATGAAGATAATTTTGATGTAAAGCCTGCCTTAGAATACAATCTTACACCACAGGCAAGGCGTGAAATCAAAAAAATAATTTACGAGCATTTTGATTATATCATTTCGGAATGGTATCGTTTTTTTAAATAAAAAATGTCATGAAAAAAGCATATAACATATCAGAAATCAGGTTTGAAAACGATAGTCTTATTCTTATTGTAGATAACCAAACCATTAGACTAAAGCTAGAAAATATTTCAAGGAAATTAAAGTTTGCAACAGAACACCAACGGAATGATTATAGAATTTCTCCGTCCGGATATGGAATCCACTGGCGGCAATTGGATGAAGATTTATCCATTAATGGACTACTAAAAGCCCGGAAAAAAGCCTCCCAAATTCATTTTTAAGCTATTAAAACTTATAATTCAGGCAACATCTTCAAAACAATCTTCACAAACTTACGGAGGCTTCCGAAAAAATAAAAGGAACCGTTCTTTCAAAAAGAGAACGGTTCCCTTTCCATCAATTTTACCTTAAAACTATAAATCCAACAATTTTAACCGGTTAATCTACTTCCACCACTCCACCGGTCAGATTTATTCTTCCGGAAACCCAAACTGCACCTTTTGCGCCGGGTTGTCCGCCACCAACAGAAACGGTGAACCAGCCGGGTTCGATAATCCGGGTTTCGTCGGGTCCAATCATTGAAAACTGACGGGGCTGCAATTCAAATTCCACTGTTTTTGTTTCACCGGGCTGAAGATGAATGCGTTCAAAACCTTCCATCTGGATTTTCGGGCGGGGTGTAGAGGCCTCTTCGTCTTTCAGGTAAAGCTGCACTACTTCGTCACCGGCCAGCTTGCCTGTGTTGGTAACATCCACCTTCACCTTTACCGGTTCCCCGGTTTTAGCTTCGGCAGGAACCTGCAGGTTGCCGTACTCAAAAGTGGTATAACTCAATCCGTAACCGAACGGATAAAGCGGTTCTCCATTGAAATAGCGGTAAGTGCGGTTGGTCATGTCGTATTCTTCGAAAGGCGGCAACTGTTCCACCGATTTGTAGTAAGTTACCGGCAACCGTCCGGCCGGATTGTAATCGCCGAACAGCACATCGGCCACGGCATGTCCGCCTTCCTGTCCCGGATAGCCGGCAGTAATAATGGCATCCAGATTTTCGTTAGCCCGGTTCACAGCCAGAGCGCTGCCATTCAGCAGAACAAGCACTACCGGTTTCCCTGTTTTTTTGATGGCAGTCATCAGTTCGCGCTGGGTTTTGGGAAGCATCAGGTGGGTGCGGTCGCCTCCTTTGAAGCCATCCACTTCAATGGGCATTTCTTCGCCTTCCAACCGTTGTGAAAGTCCCAAAACCAACACTACCGCATCGGCCTGTCCGGCCACATCCACCGCTTCCTGAAGCATATCAGGATTGGGCATGGCCCATAAAAACCGTACATCGCCATCGCCGTGCCAGTTTTTGTATTCAAATACGAACTTATACTTTTTGCCGGCTTCCAGTTCCACCGCTTTTTCGTGGTGGGCAGCATGGTGCTCGCTGTTAAACTGAAGGATTTTTTCACCTTCGAGCCATATATCGAGGGTGGGCATTCCCCAAAAACCCATGCGGTAAGTTCCGGTAACCGGTGGCGCCAGATAACCCGTCCAGCGAATGCTGAAATCGTCGTCGGGCAACACGGGTGATGGCGCGTGGGATTCCCAGTAAAAATCGATGTTTTTATCGATGCGGGTAAACACCGGCTCGCCTTCCAGTTGGGCATTATCGAAATATTCTCCAACCACACCGTTTTCACCGGATGCAGTCATCAAAAATTCATTGGAAACCGGATGCAGATTGGAAACTCCTTCGGCCAGATGACTACCTTCGGCATAAAGAATTTCGGTATTCTTAAGTTTGTGCTTTAATCCTTCGAGAACAGTTACCGGATTTTTGGGAATGCCGTTGTAATTGCCCAGCAAGGCTTCAAAATTGTCGGCATTCGGACCGATAACGGCCAGTTTCTTGATCTCTTTTGAAAGCGGGAGTGTTTGGTCATTTTTCAGCATAACAATGCTTTTTCGGGCGGCCTCCAGGGCCAGTTCTGCATGTTCACCGGAAGTATTCACCGAAAACGGAATTTGGGCGTAGGGAACCACCTCGTCGGGGTCGAACATGCCTAATTTAAAGCGCGCAGTCATCAGCCTTCTAACTGCCACATCGATTTCCTTTTCTTCTATTAAATTTTGTTCTACAGCAGTTACAAGATGGGGATATGAACTTCCGCAATTAAGGTCGGTACCTCCTTTCACTGCTGCTGCCGAGGCTTCGGCTGCATTGGCCGAAAAATCCTGAAACATGAAAAAATCGGAAACAGCCCAGCAGTCGGAAACCACATACCCGCTGAACCCCCATTCTTTCCGAAGAATACCATCGAAATACGGATGGGCACAGCAAGGCAATCCTTTGTACTGATTATAGGCACACATGATGGAATAAACCCCACCGTCTTTCACCAGCGTGCGAAAAGCCGGCAGGTAAGTTTCCCGCAAATCGCGCTCATCCACAATGGCGTTAAATTCGTGCCTTACCGGCTCGGGGCCCGAGTGAACCGCGTAATGCTTGGCCGTGGCTACAGTTTTCAAATAACGGGAATCGTTGCCCTGCAATCCTTTCACAAACTGAAGTCCCATTTGTCCGGTAAGATAAGGATCCTCGCCATACGTTTCGTGGCCCCTTCCCCACCGGGGATCTCTGAAAATATTGATGTTGGGCGACCAGAAAGTGAGCCCCTGATAAATGCCCCGTTTTCCGCGACGCACGAAATCGTGGTGCTTGGCACGCGCCTCGTCGGAAATAACGGTTGCTACCCGGTACATCAAATCTTTGTCCCACGAGCCGGCAATGGTAATCGACTGCGGAAAAACCGT
>CAZLGT010000037.1:0-53260 GCA_964559175.1 uncultured Mariniphaga sp.
AAGATTTCTATGAATAATGGATTAAGAAAAAAGCAGTTTTTAGAGGTGCCCTTAAAATAATGGAGCAGCAAAATGAATTTGTGAAAATTGCAATTGTAAACGAAGATTGTGATAATAATATTGAGATTATTAAAGAGTTAGGTTGGGTAAAAATAAAAGATGATACAGGTGCATTAAATATTTGGATTGTAAACAAAGATGTGTGTTAAAGCTGTTGTTCACATTTTAACGCAACCCATTATTATATATTTGCATCTTCCGGCAAACAGGATCATGAAAACAAAAAACCTGATATTATTTTTCACTATTCTGGTAATCTTTATCTCCTGCAGCAAGGATGAAGAACACGAAAGTCCGGATTGTGTATCTTTTGCAGAAGCTTTGGTTTATTACAGAACAGATTCAATAAAAAATGTAATCGATGAACTTACAAATGATTTACATCCGGAGAAAAAAGAAAATGACCAGTGGGGACATCGGGAAAACGTTGATTTACTGATTGAACGCCTAAACGCAAAATGTACCAATGTTACTGCGGTTTTGTGGTGTTATGCTTGTATATTGACCTACCCGCCTCAGTCAGAAATTATTCTTTCGACCGATTCTTCCGGAATTGAAGTTAAACGGGTTATTGATATTTTAACTCCCGATGATGATGATGTGCTGAAATATGTAAATGTGCATGAGGATCATTGGGATTAGAGCAGATTTTATTAAAAAATAGCAAACTGAAAATAAAAAACCTAAAATGAACGCAACCAATTGTGTTTTAAAAGCATCTTGCAGAAGAAACTGAAAATCTTTAGATGATGAAAAAAATTGCTTTTTTAATTATTTCTGCCTGCCTCTTTTTAGCCATTGGGTGCGGGAAAGATAACTTTGATTTGAACGACCCTGATGTTGAGATTTTTGTTAATCAACTCAAAAGTGGAAAATACGAAAAATATGAGAAAGGAAATGAAGGTGAGAATTTATGGCTTTTGATGCCAAATTTTTCTGAAAATCATATTCAATCGCTTATCAGTTTTTCAAAAGACACCACTCACATTGTGGCATTCCCAATTAATCCAATCTCGTCACGCAGACCCTTTCCCGGAGGACGGGAATATTTCATTTTGGGTGAGTGTTTATTGTGGACGGTGGAAGGAATTAGAAATGGTGCCGGATATGGTTCACTTGACCCATTTTTGATTGATACAACAAAAAATGAAAGTGAAAGATACAAGGGGTTAAACGGTAATGAAATACTTATCGTCAGGGACTTTTATAAAGATTGGTGGAATAACCTTAAAGATAAAGACTGGGAAAATAAAAATCCATTGGAAGGTACTTCTTACCGGTGGTTTTGACTGTATCAATTTCAACGCAACCCTTTGTGTTTTATAAACATCATCAAAAAGTAACTGAAAATCTTAGAACAATGAAAAAAGTTGCTTTGCTCGGATTCACTTTAATGCTTCTTTTTTCCTGTAATAAAAAAAATGATGGTGACGATGGCATGAAACAAGGAAATGGAAAAGTATGGTTAAGCGGTGGTTTGGCTTATTGTGCCGAACAAATTCACCTCGACAACGGCGATACCTTAATCGTTTCAATCGAAGAAATTATCTCCTTTAAAACCGATGACCGCGTAGAAGTTAAATACAAAGAACTGGGTATAAATGAGTTTTGTCCGCCATATATCGACTGCGAAATCACTGAAATTAAGAATGTTGAGTAACATTTTTAAGTAATCCACGTACATTAAACCGGAAACGATACCCTGCATATAAGTTCAGCGTGTTGCGACAGGTTTAATTACCATTTTGAACGAATGAAATGAAACAGTTTATGAGTTCAAAAAAACGGGGCCGGCAAATTGAATAACTTTTGCCGGTCCCGTTTTTTAATTTCTTCAGAAAATATTTATATAAAAAACTTCAGTACAAAAAGAACAGCCAGCACAATCATAACCACTGAAATGTCTTTCACTTTTCCGGTAAACAGTTTCAGCAGTACGTAAGACAACATACCGAAAACAATACCTTCGGCAATGCTGTAGGTTAGCGGCATTACAATGATGGTGATGAATGCCGGAATGGCCTCGGTAAAATCTTCGAAATTGATTTTCAGGATGGGCGACATCATAAAAAAGCCCACTAAAACCAAAGCGGCTGCAGTAGCTGCCGCCGGCACCATGGTAAACAGCGGTGCAAAAAACAGGGCAATCAGGAACAGACCTGCTGTGGTAAGCGCGGTTAGCCCGGTTTTTCCGCCTTCGGCCACACCCGAGGCACTTTCAACATAAGTGGTAACGGTGCTGGTTCCCAGCATGGCGCCAACAGTGGTTCCGATTGAATCTGCAAACAGAGCCTGTTTAACGCGCGGAATGCGTCCATCCTTGTCGAGCATCCCGGCTTTGTCTGAAACACCTACCAGTGTTCCTACGGTGTCGAACATATCCACAAAAAGGAAGGTGAACAGCACAATCAGCATGTCGAAGGTGAAAATTTCGGAAAATTCAAACTTAAAGAAAATGGGTGAAAGCGATGGCGGTGCGCCAACCAAATGGCCTTCGGGCATGTTGGTAACGCCCAGCGGAAGCCCGGCAACGGTGGCAACAAAAATACCGATAAGCAACGCCCCTTTCACTTTCAGTGCCAGCAAGACTGCTGTTACCACAATCCCGCCCAGGGCAATCAAAACCGAAGGAGATCCCATATTTCCAAGGCTAACCAGTGTGGCTTCATTTCCAACAATTACCCCGGCATTTTGCAGCCCGATAAAAGCTATAAACAACCCAATACCTGCCGAAACAGCGTGCTTTACCGACATTGGGATGGAATTCACAATGAGTTCGCGAATGTTGAATGCCGTTAAAATAAGGAAAAGAATCCCTTCGAGAAAAACGGCAGTAAGAGCAAATTGCCAGGAATGGCCCATTCCCAAAACCACAGTGAAGGCAAAGAATGCATTCAGTCCCATACCCGGCGCAAGGGCAAAAGGCAGTTTAGCAACCAGGGCCATTACCAGGGTAGCCACCATGGCAGAAAGGGCAGTTGCTGTAAACAGCGCATTTTTGTCCATCCCGGTGGCACTTAAAATATCGGGGTTCACTGCAAGGATGTAGGCCATGGTCATAAACGTGGTTAAACCGGCCAGCACTTCGGTACGAACCGAAGTTTTGTTTTCTTTTAGCTTGAAAAATTTTTCAATCATGGTTCAGATTTTTTAGAAGGTATATTTAACACCGAGGGTAGGCATAACTTTGAATGCGTCGGTTACAAAATTATTGCTTAATTCTATTTCGGTACCCAACGATAAATTTTGAGTAGCATTAAACCACAACTGGGGTTCTGACAGGAAACGGTAGTCTGTTCCCCAAAACATTTCTTCTTTCCAGAAATCGGCAAAACCGGTAAAGGTCAGCTTTCCTTCCAGCATTTGGATGGTCCATACCGCTGTTAACTGAAACGAAGCATCTTCTTTGTTTTTAATGTGTTTGAAGTTGGCCTGCAGAGTTAAAATTTTTGAAAAATCGGCTGAGGCAAAAGTTCTTTCCACACCGGCCAGGTAGCAATTCTCGATGGGAATAAACGGTGTTCCTTCGCCATCGAGCTTTAAAACCCCGCCATTGTATTCCACGCGAGGCTGAAACTTCTGGTTTTCATTCCATTTAAAACTACGGGCAATTTCCCAGTAGGCCAGCGATACGCCATTATCGACATCACGGGCATCGGAGCTGTAATCCATGTCGATAAAGAAAAAAGTACTTCCCCAGCTGTCGGGCCGGAACATTTCAACGGTGGAAGTAAACAGTTTTCTTCCTTCGCCAAAATCGTAGTGCAACTGAATGTTTTGGGCATTTACAGAAAGGAGTGTGGTAACAAAAACGACAGAAATCAGAATACGTTTCATATTTTTGGTTTTAGAATTTTTAATGGCCGCAAAAATAGAAAACTAATTTAAAAAGAAACCCCGGCAAAAGGTTTTGCCGGGGTTATTTTTTCATCGGGAAGATAAAAAAATATGGGTCATCTTTTTAAGATGTTGTAAAGATAAAAAATTCAACGCAAAAAATCAAACTTTTACAGATAATTATCAGGGCAAAAGACCTAAAGCATGATGGAACAAGCATTAGCTGGAAAAAATCGCTCCGCAAAAAATATTTTAGGCGTTGCTTTTGAAACAGAAAGCTGCAAATCAGCTTTTTTTTCTACTTTTGGCCCTGTTGATTGTCAAACCCGTTTTTACCAGGTGCAGAAGAATGCCTGATGAACCAAAAGATTGTTTTTATGGAAAAATTGATCACTTTTTTGCTTTTACTGGCCCTGTTTTCGTGTAACGATAAAAACCGCGAGCACCCCGACCCTGTGGAATTTGCCTGGGATTTTAATGGCGGGGCAGAAGGCTGGGCTGGTGATTTTGCCGGTTACCCGATGGAAGACGAGGAGCTATACGAACTGGCTTTTGAGCACGACACACTCCCTGAACCGCTGCCCCAAAATCAGTTTGCGCTTAAATTGTCGGGGAACAACCACGGAAACAACCTGTTTATGTTTGCAAAAAGAAAAGTGACAGGCCTGCAGCCCAACACCACCTACTATATTACCTTTACCATTGAATTTGCATCGGATGTGGCCGACGAAACCTTAGTTGCAGGGCGTTTGCTGGGCGAGTCGATTCATGTGAAAGCCGGAGCCGCCAACGCAGAGCCGGCGAAAAATAGTGACAGCGAAAACATGTACCACCTGAACATCGACAAAGGCAACCAAAATGAAGACGGCGACGACATGGTGGTTGTCGGGAATTTTGCCAACGGAACCACTCAGGCCGTTTATGCGCTGAAAACCATATCCAATGAAAAGCCTTTTCATGTGACCACAGGCGACAACGGTGAGTTATGGATAATTATCGGCACCGACTCGGGATTTGAAACCACTACCACCATTTATTACAATGAAGTAACTGTGGAGTTTTATTAACAACATTCCTTCTAAACATCTGAAAATCAAAAACTCTTAAAGAAAAAAACAACACTATTCAGCCAGCAGTGTCCACCCCTCAATCCAGTTATCTTCGCCAAAAGCGCCTTTAAAATCCACGCGCCTGAACCAGGTGTTGGGATATTCGCTTAAATTGCCGGTAATTTTTGGAATAGGCACAAAACTCCCGGAATTTATATCGATTCCCGGGTCTCCGGTTTCATTTTGAGCCGCAGAAAACCACGCGGCCCATTGGTTTTCCATTTCAGAAGAATAGACTCCTTTTAGCTTAAATGGTGGCCTGTTTTCTCCCGCAGCCACATTGTAAAACAGGTTGTTGCGAATATCCAGCCTTCCGTTTTTCCACTGGCTGAAGCTGTCGTTCCGTCCGTCGGTTACTTCCAGCACTATACCGTTATGATCGTTCATTAAAATGGAATTGGCAATAACCCCGCCGGCAAACCGCTCGAAAACGGCCAGCGAACCGTTTCCGGTAAGGCCGTTTCCAATAAGCGTTGCATTGTAAATGTTAGGCAACGAGTGCGGAAACCCGATAACCGGATTTTCCCCGCCTCCGGCTTCAATCAAATTATCACCCACAAAATCGGTTTCAATACCGAGCCAGAACTGGCCATTTCCATTCCAGCCGAGGTCGTAATCAAAAGCATCGTCGCTGCAACCAGAAACCACAATATTTCTCAGATTTACTGTTCCGCCAAATATTTCCACGCCATCGTCGGCATTGGAAATCACTTCCACAAATTCAATTACCGTTTTATTTCCAACCCCGCCCAGGGTAAGTCCGTTTATCTCATTTCCTTCTCCAATGTTGGTTCCTCCATGGCGGATGGACACATAGCGCAAAATTCCCGAATCATCATCCTCGTCGCTACCGCCAAAAACAGCACGCTCTTCAAAATAAGGAATTCCTTCTACTTTGGTCTCTCCTCCCCTCACATTAATGGGGGCGTTTCCGAGTATTATAAGGCCACCCCAATGGCCTCGGGCATCTTTTGGTACCGAGCCTTGCAAATCATCATTCTCCGAAGTAAAAATAATGGGCTCATCTTTAGTGCCGTTGGCAATAATTTTTCCGCCGCGGGCCACAATCAGTGCGCTGGCATTTTCGGCCTGCCCGCTGCGAAACCGCACCACCGTTCCGGGCTCAATGGTAAGCACCTGATTGTCATTCACAAAAACCAATCCTTCCAGTATGTATTCGTTGTTTTTGGTCCAGGTAACCGTTCCTATGCCTTCACCGTAGTCGCGAAAATAATTATTGCCTTCATCCACATAATAATCGCTCTTGCGGCAACCCGCAAAAAGAACGATTAAAATAATCCAGGCAACTATTCTGTTTGTCATTTTTCTGCTTTCTACATTTTTACTTCCAGGTCGAGAAAAATAAATCCACCGCCCGCCATATTGGCTGCCCACGGATACCAGTCGTGGTAATTTAAAGCCATGGTAATTTTGGAGAGTGGCCTGAACTGAATGCCAGCCACCAAAGCAGTGCCGTCGTTTGCCAGCCGCCAGGGCAATGTTTCGCCTTCCATAATGTTCGATTCAATTTTATCGTAACGGGCAAAAAGCTGGTATTTTTCATTCAGGTTGTATTTTCCGAAAAACGACCAGGCGTAAATATCATTGCCGGCTTTCCATGCGTTGTTCTGCCGGTAAACAAACTCGGCTGCCAGATTCCACTTTTCACGAAAATCGTATGAGGTAAAAACCAGCCAGGTGGTTTCCGAAATTTCCTTGTGTGAAATATCGTAAACTACCCGCGAGGTAAAATTGCGCGGAAGCCTGAATGTGGAGCCCAGGCTGTATTTAAAAACATCGTCCATTTGCAGGCTGCTGTAACCTTCGCCGTTCATTATGGTAAAATCGGCATCGATGAGCTGATGGAACTTATAATGAAAATTCACACCCAAATCGGCAGAAGACCCCAGCCGGTGTTCATCGGCAATGGTTTTCATCAAATACCTGCGTTCCCAAATATCTTCCTGAAGTTTAAACTGTTTCAAACTGATTAACCCGAATTCAATCTGAAGCTGATCCTGGCTATAGCGCAAAAAAGCATTTTTAAAATAGGCGTACCTTCTGATTCTTGAAATGGGCGACAAATCATCGGGGCTTCCCACATCGAGATTGATTTTGGCATAAAATTCAGGAGAGAAAAAATACTCGTACCCCAAATAACCACGAACCAGTTCAAAAGCAGCCTCGTCAACTGCACTTCCGGTAAACCCCCTGTGGAAATTGGCATAGAGGGTTGCAAAAGGCTTTCCGGAAGGCTCAAACTCTTCCTGAGAAAAAACCCTGATCGAAAAAATCAGGAAAAAGGAAATCAATAGTTTTGTTCTCATTCCAACTCGTTACATTCAAAATTTGGGCAAATATAAAAGATTAATTATTAAACAGATTTAATGTTTTCGTAATCGTTTTGTAACATTTTTGTATTCCTGTTAGCTTTTTAGCCGTAACTTTGCACTTGAAAAGCAGAATGTTAAGAAAGATGGGAGAAAAACATAAGATTCTGATTGTTGACGACGAAAAAGATTTGTGCGAAATCCTTCAGTTCAACCTCGAAAGCGAAGGATTTGAAACAGATGTGGCCTGGTCGGGCGAAGAAGCTTTAAAAAAACCGCTGGAGACTTTTGATTTGATTTTACTGGACGTAATGATGGGCGGAATTACGGGCTTTAAAGTAGCCAATATCATTCGCAAAGAGAAAAAACTGAATGTGCCTGTCATCTTTTTAACGGCCAAAGGCGAGGAAAACGATATTTTAACCGGATTTAACGTGGGAGGCGACGATTACATTTCAAAGCCTTTCTCAATTAAAGAAGTCATTGCACGTACCAAAGCCATCCTGAAAAGAGGAACCAAACCGGACGATGAAGACCAAAAGATTATTTTTAAGGAGCTGACTGTTGATTTAAAGAAAAAGGAAGTTCAGACAGCAGGTCAGACTGCTAACCTGACGCGAAAAGAATTTGAAATACTGGTTTTGCTGATGAAAAATGTGGACCAGTACATTAGCCGCGATGAGATTTTAAAACGTATTTGGCAAGATGATGTGATTGTTACCGAGCGCAATGTGGATGTAAACATTGCCCGGCTAAGAAAAAAAATAGGTGTTTACGGCACCAACATCAAAGGAAAGTCGGGTTACGGCTATTGCTTTAAAAATAAGTAGATTGGCGATTTGACCCTGAATTTTAAAAAAAGACCAATTAGAAACAACTAAAATGGAATATTCGATTTTCGCCTTTTCAAGTCTGTTCCTTCCATTGTTTATTGTATCGAAAATTGTTACCTGGTTTTTTTCAACCGGCGGAATACTTGCCCTGGTTGCATTATTGGGCTTTTCAGGATTAATATTTTTCCGTGCACGAAACGGCTACATCAAAAAAAATCAGTTACAAAATCCCGAAGAAAATATTTCTGAAAACGACGGTATTGAAAAGATATTAAGAAAATGCCGAAACCAGCTGATTCATTTTCTTGACAAAACCAGTTCAATTTACACTTTGGGAATTGATAGTTTTCTCCATGAGGATTTAACCGCATTGAAAAATATATTAACCGAGAGGAACAACATCAGTAACAAAATTGAAAATTCTAAAGAAAACATCTTCAGCATTGCCACCAGGTTTGAAAACAGTTTACACTCTGGTCATTATTTAATTGATTTAAAAGATTATCAGGCAAGATTGATTAATTCTCTTTCCCTCATACTGCATCCGCTTTTTGAACATTTGAGCAATAGTCATAAACCATTTTTAACAGCACAGGCTGAAGAGTTAAACAAGCTTGAAAAGGAAACAGAGAACTTTTTGAGTTTAGCAACTGAAATCATAATTAATCCCAAAGGATATGAAAAGGAAAAACTGACTGAAGTTCAGCAAAACCTTTTCGAAATGCTAAACAATATGGAAGTGGCTCAGATAAAAAGAATTAAATCGAATCAGGTAAACACCCGGAATTCCATCCTGTTTTTAAATATTATTTCAGAAACCAAAAATCTGCTGAACCATGCTTCAGGGTTATTCTACTCATACATTCACCTCACAATTAAGTTAAAAAATGAAAACCCAACCAAAACAGAAAACGTTATTCTAATATAATTTAACAAATACAAACTGTGATTCGAAAATCATTCAGAGGCGAGATATTCTTCTATTTTATCATCGTATTTGTGCTTTTTACGGTTGCTATTCTCTCCTTCCAGTATCAGCGCGAAAAAAAATACCGCATTGCCCAGCTGGAAAACACGCTCGACAACATTACTGAAATTACCCACCGGTTTACAGAACAAAACCAGTTGATTGAAAACCGTGAAACAAGCCGGATTTCAGAAATACAGGCCATTATTCCGCAGCCAAATATCCGAATCACCCTAATTGCCCGAAACGGCGAGGTGCTTTTCGACAGCTCGGTAGAAGATTTTGCCCGGATGGAAAATCATTTGCTCAGGCCCGAGATAGAAAAAGCGCTTCAGTACCGGAAAGGCGCCAACATCAGGCATTCGGAAACCACGCAGGAAGATTATTATTACTACGCCAAAAAATACCCCGGCTATTTTATACGCACAGCGGTAGTTTACAACGTTCAGATAAAAAACTTCCTGGAGGCAGAAAAAGCCTACATTTTTTTCATTATTGCCGTGTTTACCAATATTGGTATAATTCTTTATCTGGTTACAGGAAAACT
Source organism: uncultured Mariniphaga sp. (assembly GCA_964559175.1). GTDB lineage: Bacteria > Bacteroidota > Bacteroidia > Bacteroidales > Prolixibacteraceae > Mariniphaga. The sequence goes on from CAZLGT010000037.1 coordinate 9,684, forward strand.
TTCAGATGCTATAACCAAACTGAAGGATTTCTCGATAAAAGCCGGGAAAAACGAACTGGTGGAACCCGATACTGTTTTTCCCGAAAACGAGCTTGGGGTGATTGGCGGACAGATTATCCGGATTTATCACAAACTAAAAAACGCCAAAGACGAGCTTTCAAACGAAAAAGAGAAACTTTTCAACCACCTGAATGCATTGAACGAAGGAATTGCTTTTTTTTCACCCGAAAAAGAAAAAACATTGTCGAACAGGCATTTCATTCAGTATGTCAATATCATTTCAAAAAAAACGGTCCAGTCGGTTGAATGTATTTTTATGATGGACGATTTTAAGAAGCTGAACAAATTTTTAAAGAAATACCAAAAAAAAACGAAGCAACTGAACCCTGACTCTTTGCCACAGCTCAATTACCTCATATCTGTGGGAGAGAAGTTCTATAAGGTTCAAAGCATTGTTTTCCCCGACAAAAGCTTCGAGGTAATGATTTCCGACATCACCCGGCTGGAAAAAAGGCGGCTGATGAAACAGCAGCTCACATCGAACATTGCCCACGAACTGAAAACACCTCTGGCCTCCATCAAAGGGTATCTGGAAACCATGATCGACAACTGGCCCGTGCCCGAAGAGAAACAAAAATATTTTCTGGAGAAAGCCTATTTGCAGGCGGAACGGCTGACCGATTTAATCAATGATGTTTCGCTGCTGACCAATATTGAAGATGCCGGCGAGCTTTTCAAATTCAAACCCATCGACATCAAATCCATTATCGACGAAGTTTATGAAAACTTTGCCAATCGCATCAACGCGAAAAATATTGTTTTTATATGCGAGGTGAAACCGAAAACCATTATTAACGGAAATGACTCGTTGCTGTTTTCCGTTTTTCAGAATTTCGTGGAAAACTCCATCAACTACGGGGGCGATGGCATCAGAATTTCCATCCGGAATTACCACATAGACGACAAATACTACTACTTTTCCTATTCCGACACCGGTTCTGGAATTCCTGGAGAACACCTGCCCCGCATTTTCGAGCGCTTTTACCGCGTTGACCACGGACGTACCCGCGATACAGGAGGCACGGGCCTTGGACTGGCCATTGTTAAAAACGCTGTTCAGTTGCACAAAGGCGAAATTTCGGTTCGGAGCCTTCCTAAAGGTGGAATCGAATTTCTATTTTCGCTGGCTAAAAAGTAGTTTATTTTTTCCGCTACAATCTATTTTCTTTGCAAAAGGCAAATTCACATAAAGTAAAATTAACCTTAATTTTGAACCCAGTCTTAACTAAATATTACCCTGAAGCTACTTGTGTAAAACCTCTTTCTGCCCCATAATCAGTTAAAAACGCCTACAACAGGCCGTTTTGGAAAATATTACAATTCGATTAATAAAATGTAATAAATGCTTAAATCAATATTAATCACCGTGTAACATTATTGGTATTGTTTCGCCGATGAAAATGCATATTAAAAAAAAACAATGTATAGTTCTTACTTCATTGTCAGAAGAATGAAATGATTTAATACGATTTAATAATTTATTACTATGAAAAAATTTAATTTGATTTTGGTATTGTCGCTCATTTTTGGAGCGGCTATTTTTAATTCTTGTAAAGACGATCCGGCAGATGTAATTCCGGATGCACCTGCAGTAAGCGCTCCTTCTACTACCGCTAATGTTGGAGCTGGGCAATCGGTTGATGTCTCCTTTACGGTTAATGTTCCAGGTGGATATGCTTCATCCAACGCCTCGGCCCAGGGAGGAAATGCGGTGGTTTCAGGCGAACCCGATGCGGGAGCTACATCCGGAACCGTAGTAATCAGCTTTACAGCGGGCCAGACCGAAGGAGCAGCTTCGGTTACATTGACGGTTACCGACCAAAATCAAAAGTCGGACAATGCCACAGCGGTTTTGTCGATCGATGTTGAAGAAACTGAAGTTTTAGTGAGCCAAAACATCAGTGAGGACGTAACCTGGGAAACCGGTAAAGTATATATTCTTGGAGGACGTATTTTTATTTTAGACGGAGTTACCCTGACGATTGAACCGGGTGTGATTGTTAAAGGACAAGCCGGTACCGGGGCTAATGCAACCGCCCTGATCGTGGCACGTGGTGGTAAGTTGATGGCTGAAGGAACTGCCGAAGCGCCCATTATCTTTACTTCTGTTGCCGATGAAATTATGCCGGGCGAAATTGCCAGCCCCAACCTTGATCCGGATATAGATGGCCTTTGGGGTGGTGTGATTGTTCTGGGGAAAGCCCCTATTTCTGCCCCTGGAGATGCTACATCTTTCCAGATTGAAGGTATCCCTCCTTCCGATACGAATGGTTTGTACGGAGGTGATGTTTCAAATGATAACTCAGGTGTCATTAAGTATATATCTATCCGTCATGGCGGATCCAATATTGGCGAAGGCAATGAAATTAACGGTCTTACCCTTGGCGGAGTAGGCTCGGGAACTGTTATAGAAAATGTTGAAGTAGTAGCCAACCAGGACGATGGTATTGAATGGTTTGGAGGTACTGTAAGTGTAACAAATGCAATTATCTGGAATGCGGGTGATGATGCTCTCGACACAGACCAGGCCTGGGCAGGTACAATGGACAATTTTGTAATTATTTGCGGCCCGACAACCGACCATGCTTTGGAAATTGACGGACCGGAAGGTTCTTATCTTGATGCCCATACAGTGAAAAATGGGTCAGTAAAAGGGCATCCTGCCTCCGAATTGGGTGATTTCCGTGATGGGGCAAGAGGAACATTTGAAAATATTTACTTTTTTGATTTCCCCGACCCTGCAACCGATGGCCGTGGCGACTTTTCCCTTAGCGGCGATAAAACCTTAACCAGCTTCAGTGGTGGGAATTTAGTATTTAATAACCTGCAGGTTACTTTAGCCAGCGGGGTTTCACTTTCCTCCGTTTTTAAACATGGCACCGATGCGCATGCAGCAAGTGTTGATCCTGGGGCTAATACAGTTGGCGCCGATGCTTCAAAATTTGAAGATTGGACCTGGGTCTCTGCTGCAGGCGAATTAGCTGGCTTCTAAGAACCACAGACTCAATAATACATATATTAGAAGAATTACAAATATTGGAAATATTGGAAAACTCACAGGCTTTAAAGCCTGTGAGTTTTGGCATTTTCAATAATGAAATACAAAAACGATTATGCAAGTAAAGAGACTCGCCTCCACAATACTATTTTTAATCTTCTCCTCTTTGGTGTTTGGACAAAACGGGGTAATTAGAGGCACCGTTTACGATGGAAAGACCGGTGAGACTTTACCCGGTGTAACCATATATATAGAGGAGACCACCATGGGTACCATCACCGATCTGGATGGTGAATTTAATTTAAGCATTAAACCCGGTACTTACCAGATGAGGGTTTCATTTATATCCTATGAAACCCTTCATATTAAAGAGGTTATTGTTCAGGCCGGAAAAACTGTTCTGTTTGATAACCTTCAATTGAACGAGGCTACCATCGAACTCGGAGAAGCAGTAGTTACTGCAAATTTCATCAGAAATACAGAGGCAGCCATGGTAGCCATTAAACGGCAATCAGCCAACCTTTTGGATGGCATATCTTCAGTGGCGTTCAGGAAAACAGGCGACTCCGATGCTGCCTCCTCAATGAAACGGGTTCCTGGCGTATCGATCGATGGAGGCAAATATGTTTTTGTGAGGGGGTTAGGCGACCGTTACACCAAAACAATCCTGAACGGGATCGACGTTCCCGGCCTTGACCCCGACCGCAACACGTTACAAATGGACATATTCCCGACCAATGTTATTGATAATATTATTGTTCATAAATCATTTACGGCAGACCTTCCGGCCGATTTTACCGGTGGCGTCATCGATATTACTCTCAAAGATTTCCCTGAAGAAAAACAAGGCAATATTTCTTTGGGCGCCGGATATAATCCGGATTATCACTTCAATCCGGACTATCTGAGCTATGAAGGAAGTAAAACTGATTTTCTCGGTTTTGATGACGGGACACGGAAAATTCCTGTAACCACCGATATCCCGTTTTTTACAGAAGCTGTTGGTAATCCTGATGGCGAAAGAGGTCAACGATACCGGGAAATATTGGAAAGTTTTAATCCTGTTATGGCGGCCAGGATGCAAAAAAGTTTTATGGACTATAGTATCGGCATGTCTTTCGGAAACCAGTTTGCTCGTCCAAAAGTAACCCTGGGGTATAATGTTGCTTTGTCCTATAAAAACGATACTGAATTTTATAAAAATGCCGAATATGGCCGTTACGGCCTTTCCGATCCCGATATTTACGAAATGGATGTCAGGGAACACAGGAAGGGCGACTTTGGCGTGAACAACATTCTTTTGAGCGGGCTGGCAGGTTTCTCCTTAAAAACATTTAATTCAAAATACGGTATTACAATTCTTCACCTGCAAAACGGAGAGTCAAAAGCTGGTATTTTTGATTACACCGGTTCCGACAAAGGTTCCAACTTCGACGCATTGCAGCATAACCTGGATTATAGTCAGCGCTCGCTTTCCAACTTGCTTATCGACGGGAAACACAGGTTCAGCTCAACATGGAATTTAGAATGGAAACTATCGCCTTCCTACTCGAGAATTGACGACCCTGATTCACGCTTTACCCGATATGAGGTCAGAAATGATGGCGCTTCGTACGCCATTGGCACGGAAGTGGGCTTTCCTGAAAGAATATGGCGTGAACTGGACGAAATTAATACCGCGGGATTATTTCATGTAGCAAAAGATTTTAACTTTCGGCAAAGAAAGGCTAAATTAAAGTTTGGGGGCGCATATACTTACAAGGAACGAGATTACATGATCCGTAAATTTTTGCTCAACATTCGTGGCAATGTGCCATTAACAGGTAATCCGAACGAACTGTTAAATCCTGATAATTTATGGCCGTATCAAGGCCGGGTGGGAACAGGTACAGCCTTTGAGACTGATTTTTTTCCGGATAATTCAAACCAGTTTAATGCAAATGTTAACTATATCGCCGGTTATGTGTCGGCAAACCTACAGATTTTTGAGAACCTGAAGGCTGATTTTGGAGTTCGTATTGAAAATTATACACTGCGTTATACCGGACAGAACCAGTATGGTGATAAAGTGCTGGATAATGAAAAGGTTTTGGATGATTTAGGTTTTTTTCCAAACATTAATTTTATCTACAGCCTGACAGAAAAACAGAATTTAAGGTTGTCCTATTCAAGTACCATTGCACGTCCTTCATTTAAGGAACTCTCTTATGCCGAAATTTTTGATCCGCTTAGCGACCGGACATTCATTGGAGGATTATTTAACGATGTTGATGAAGTTGCCGGTATTGAATACTGGGACGGAAATTTGGTTAGTACAAATATTCGCAACTTTGACCTTCGCTGGGAGTTGTTTGAACAAAAAGGCCAAATGATTTCGTTAAGCGGGTTCTACAAAAAGTTTAAGAATCCAATCGAAATGGTGCAATACTTTACTCAAACAGGGGCTTTTCAACCACGTAATGTGGGAGATGGAGATGTTTATGGAGTAGAAACTGAATTCCGCCTGAATTTAAGTATCATCAGCGAAACTTTTAAAAATTTAAGCCTTTCCTCAAATATAACACTCGCCAAATCGCGTATTAAGTTAAGCAAAACAGAATATGATTCCAGGGTGAGATATGCCCGTACAGGACAAACAATTGACGACTACCGCGACATGGCAGGTCAGGCGCCATACATTGTAAACAGCGGACTCTCGTACGATGGTGGTGAAAATGGATTTTGGAAGGGACTGGGGGCCGGATTATACTACAACATCCAGGGACCGACTTTGCAATATGTTGGTATTTCCGACAAACCGGATATCTTTGTCAAACCATTTAACAGCCTTAATTTTAATGCAAATAAAAACATGGGGAAAGATGAACGTTTTCAACTGGGCTTTAAGGTTGATAACCTGTTAAACGATAAAAAAGAATCGGTATTCAGATCATACCAGGCAAGCGACCAGTATTTTGAGAGTCTAAGCCCCGGAACAACATTCCAGTTTAAAGTGGGTTACTCCTTTTAATAACCGATATTTAACATGAAAAAAATGAAAAACTTTTTATTTATTACAGGAATCATTTTCCTATTTTTCACAAGACTTAATGCACAAGACATAAAAGAAGCCGATGGCCTTTATTATGAAAACAACAAGCTCTATTCCGGTGAATATGCCACTTATTACGAAAATGGCCAGCTAAAATTGGAGATGAAAGTTAGGGGTGGGAAAAAGCACGGGAAGATAAAAATTTACTTCGAAAACGGGCAGTTAAACGAAATCCGCTCCTACAAAAATAACCTGATGCACGGCAAATGGGAAATGTACAACAGCGATAATGTTTTGGTATCAGTGGCCCGGTATAAAAATGGCCAAAAGCACGGCAAGTGGATTATCTGGAACGACCAGGGAAAACTGTTGTATGAACTCCAATACACCAAAGGCCAAAAAACAGGCACCTGGAAAAGTTACGATGGCGCAGGAAACCTGATTAACGAACGAAAATACTGACCCCTTAAAATGTAACAAAACTGTAATATTTCTTTAACTGCGCTGTAACGTCACCAACGTACTTTTACACTGAATTATTTTAAATTCCTGTAAAATGAAAAAAATACTAATTGGCTTTATATCAATTATGCTTGCAGTAGCAGTTACTGCAAATGAAAAAGAAGGAAAAACAGCCGCAGATACAGATAACGCAGCAGCCGTTGCTCTTTCAGGAACCGTTTTCGATTCCACATCGGGAGAACTGTTAGTAGGCGTTGAAGTAAAAATAGAAGGTACCGAAACAAAAACATACACCGATTTTGATGGTAATTTTACTTTTAAAAGCATAACTCCCGGAGAATACAAACTGGTTACCAACTACATTTCTTATAAAAGTTCGGTAGAAACTTTACAATTAAATGGAAAAGAAAACCAGGTAAAAATTAAACTCGAAAATTCGAATTAGCTGTTTATACTACCTTTCGCAAAAAAAATTAAGCCGTTCCTGGTTAAAGGGGCGGTTTTTTTGTGCATCGTCTGATCAAGCCTGCTATCTTTGATTAACTTTGAAGAAAATCATAAAACATGCAAATTTCAGTCATTTTCGACATGGACGGAGTTATAGTTAATAACGGCGAATTTCATTACCGGGCCTGGAAAAAATTCTGCGATAAATACCAGATTTCATTTTCAGAAGATACTTTCAAAAATAAATTCTTCGGAAGGACAAACGAAGAAGTTTTACCCGAACTGTTTGGGTATGAATTATCGGGCAGGGAAATAAAATCGTTTGGAGAAGAGAAAGAAAAAATCTACCGCGAAATATACAAACCACACATGCAGCCGGTAGATGGGTTACTCAATTTACTGCGTGAACTAAAAAAAGAAAATATTCCGGTTGGAGTCGCTACTTCCGCTCCCCCGGAAAATGTGGAATTTGTTATTCAGGGATTGGAAATCGGAGATTTTTTTCAAACAATCATCGACGATTCAATGGTATTGAATGGCAAACCCGCACCTGATATCTATCTTGAAGCAGCCAAAAGATTAAATTCAAGTCCGGGGAATTGCGTTGTTTTCGAAGACAGCCTTTCAGGAACCAAAGCTGCGTGGCAGGCCGGCGCAAAAGTGGTTGCACTAACCACAACACTTCCGGCCAGCAAACATAAATATGCACACCGAACAATGAATGATTTTAAAATGGCTTCAATCGATTTTATACATTCACTGTTTACTGATGCGGTAGAATAAGGACAAGTAATCCCAGTGATAAATAATTTCAGTTCAAAATGATGAAAATTACAATTCTAATAACTGCATTGCTTCTTCTGTCCTCCTGCCAAACCACCATTAAACAACAGACTGAAATAATTGACGACTATAATTTTTTACGCGATTTTCCAACTTTTACAGCCGACAGTTTAGTAAATGTGGTGGTGGAAATTCCTGCCGGAACAAATCAAAAATGGGAAGTGAATAAATCTTCGGGATATTTGGAATGGGAAAGGGTAAATGTTGATTCGCTCCGAACAATCAATTACCTGCCTTATCCGGCCAATTATGGATTTGTGCCCCAAACTATGCTTTCCAAAGAATCAGGTGGCGACGGAGATCCGCTGGATGTTTTTTTACTTGGCGCTGCTCTTGAACGTGGTGAGGTAATTACATCCAGAATCATTGCCGTAATAAAAATGCTGGACAAAGGCGAACAGGACGATAAACTGATTGCCGTACCCTTGGGTTCTCACTTTGCCTCAGTCTGTTCACTGGAAGAACTGCTCGTATTTTATCCGGGAGTTATTGAAATCCTTTCAACCTGGCTTTCAAATTACAAAGGAGAAGGGTTGGTTGAAATTCAGTCTGTGAAAAACGAAGAACATGCAATGGAGTTTGTAATCAGAGCAACTGAAAAACTCAAATGACTGTTCACCCCTTTGCTGAAAAACATTCAAATGGAAAAGCATTCTATTTCCCGCAAAATTCAGTTAATTTTGCACCATTGATAAATCTTTCCACATTGAATTATGCCGAAAATAAAAACCTACGAAGAAATTAACCAAAAACTGAAGCAGGGAAAAGCCGTTGTGCTCACTGCCGAAGAAGTCACTAAAATGGCGCAGCATGCCAGCCCGGCCGAAATTGCCGAAAAGGTGGATGTGGTAACCACAGCTACTTTTGGCGCCATGTGCTCCTCCGGCGCCATCATCAATTTTGGGCATGCCAGCCCGCCCATCCGTATGGAGAAAATCAGATTGAACGGAGTTCCCTGTTACGAAGGACTGGCTGCCGTTGACAGTTACATTGGCGCCACTGCCTGTGATTCGGAAAATCCTGCTTACGGCGGCGCGCATGTTATTCAGGATTTGCTGGAAGGGAAAGATGTGGTTTTGGAAGCCTGGGGCAAAGGCACCGACTGCTATCCGCGAAAATACATCAAAACAACAATCAACATCAACACCATCAACGAGTTTACGCTGTTCAATCCGCGGAATGCTTATCAAAATTACAACGTGGCGGTGAACACCACCCAAAAAATGATTCACACCTATATGGGGACTTTGCTGGCAGGCATGCGTAACGCCACCTACTCCACTTCCGGCGAGCTCAGTCCGCTGCTGAACGACCCCGAATTACGAATAATTGGCATTGGCACCCGCATTTTTCTGGGTGGCGCACAGGGTTTTGTGATATGGAACGGCACGCAGTTTCATACAACCAAACCTAAAAATGAATTCGGAGTTCCGGTTACCAACGCGGCTACCATTGCAGTTATCGGTAACCTGAAAGAGATGTCGCCGGAATACCTGCAGGCGGTGTATTACGAAAAATACGGCGTGAGCATGTTTGTCGGCATAGGTATTCCTATTCCCATTCTCGATGAAGAAATGGCCCGAAGAGTTTCCATCTCAAACAGCCAGATTGAAACTTCGGTGCTGGACTACGGAACGGAAGGAACGCCTAAACTGGGGCAGGTAACTTACGAAGAACTGCAATCAGGGTTTATTAAAGTTAAAGGGCAAAAGGTGCGCACAGCACCGGTTTCGAGCCTTTCAAAAGCCCGGAAAATTGCCGCAGAACTGAAAGAGTGGCTTCAAAACGGCCGGTTCGAAATCACACAGCCGGTGCAGCTTTTCCCGCAAAATACATCGTTAAACAGTTTAAAAGAAACGGAGGCGGACAATGATTAAAAAACGATATGTATTGAACTTCCCGCCCGAAAGCGGCGACAAACCCCTGAGTTACCATCTGGTACGCGATTACGACATCCGCATTAACATTCTGAAAGCTGAAGTTTATCCCGGCAAGCGGGGCAGTTTACTGCTCGAATTGCAGGGAAAAAAGGAAAACATTGAAAAAGGGGTAAAATACCTCACCGACCACCAGGTGATTTGTGAACCACTGGACAAACGCCTTCATTTTCAGGAAGAAAAGTGCATCGACTGCGGTAATTGTACTGCCGTGTGTTTTGCCGGCGCACTCACCATGAACCGCGAAACCTGGAAGCTGCAATTCGACAAAAACAAATGCGTGGTTTGCGAATTATGCATTCCGGCCTGCCCGCTCCATTTGTTCGAAATTGATTTCAGATGAAGTACGAACTAAATAAACTTTTTCAACAAAAGTTTGAACAACGGACTTATCGCAACCAGTTCAACACTTCCCGGTTTACCGGATTCGAATTAAAACACCGGGAAACTGATTTATGGATTGGCGTCGATCCGGCATCTTTCAAACCAGAAATGAAGGAAGTGGCTCTAAAAAAAATTGAATTGCTGCGCGAAAAACTCGACAACTACATTCAATCCGAACCCTTTTTTAAAAAAAGCCTGAAACCATTTCAGCCGACTGAAAACGCACCGGAGGAAGCCATTGAAATGGCAAAGGCAGCCGAAAAAGCCGGCATTGGCCCCATGGCAACGGTAGCCGGATTGTTTGCACGCGAAACCGGCTATGAAATTATTCAGAACTTTTCGGTTGAGGAGTTGGTTATAGAGAACGGCGGAGATATTTTTGCCTTGTTAAAAAATGGACTTGTTCTTTCCGTGTTTGCAGGTGATTCTTCGTTATCAGAAAGAATCGGACTCGAAATAACTCCGCAAACCAGTCCGCTGGGAATTTGCACATCGGCAGGAACCGTAGGCCCGTCGCTAAGCTACGGCAAAGCCGATGCGGTTGTGGTAGTGTCCCAAAATGTGTTGGTTGCAGATGCATTTGCCACAGCGTTTGGCAACAAGGTCAAATCGCCGGATGATGTGGAAAAGGTCATCAACCAGGCAGAAAAGCATCCCGAAATTCTTGCATTGCTCATTATTTGTGAAGACAAAATCGGGATTCGGGGGGAGTTTGAAATAAAAATATTGAAATAAAGCCCCTCCTAACATTCCGCCAGCTGGCGGGGAGGGAAAAGAGGCAAAGCAAAATAGATGATATGCAAAACAAAAAAGATATTCGTACCGAACTGAAATCGCGCGTGTTGGTAATGGACGGGGCAATGGGTTCGCTATTGCAGGATTACAAATTCACAGAAGAAGATTACCGGGGCGAATTGTTGAAAGATACAACATACGACCAAAAGGGAAACAACGACATTCTTTCGCTTACCCATCCGGAGGTAATTTCCGAAATACACTGTAAATACCTCGAAGCCGGAGCCGACATTTTGCTCACAAACACGTTTAACGCCAACCGCATTTCGCAGGCTGACTACAACACCCAGCACCTGGTTTACGAAATGAACAAATCATCGGCTGAAATTGCCCGGAAAGCAGCAGACAAATACACGGAACAAAATCCGGAAAAACCCCGGTTTGTGGCCGGAACGCTGGGACCGACCAATAAAACACTGTCGCTTTCACCCGATGTGAACGACCCCGGTTATCGGGCCGTTACATTCGACGAGGTGAAAACAGCCTACCGCAAACAGGTGGAAGGCCTCATTGATGGCGGTGTTGACCTGCTGCTTATCGAAACCATTTTTGATACGCTAAATGGCAAAGCAGCCATTTTCGGCATTGAAGAAGCACTGGAAGAACGAAACCTGCGATTGCCGCTCATGATTTCCGGAACCATCACTGATGCCAGCGGACGTACGCTTTCAGGTCAAACACTGGAAGCTTTTCTAAACTCCGTTTCACATATCGACCTGCTGAGCATCGGGTTGAATTGCTCACTGGGCGCCACCGATTTGCGACCTTATGTGAAAGAACTCTCACAAAAAGCGCCGTTTCACATCAGCGCGCACCCAAATGCCGGGTTACCAAATCAGTTTGGCGGTTATGACGAAACTCCGGAAATAATGGCCGGGTACCTCAAAGATTACCTCGACAATAGTTTTGTGAACATTATTGGCGGCTGCTGTGGAACAACGCCCGACCACATTCGGGAATTTGCCAAACTGGCTGAAAAAGCCAACCCACATCACATCCATCCGAAAGATAAAAATACCCGGCTCAGCGGCCTCGAACCGGTGACGCTCACGCCCGAAGCCAACTTCATGAATATCGGCGAGCGGTGCAACGTTTCCGGTTCACGCAAGTTCGCGCGCCTCATCCGTGATAAAAAATACGAAGAAGCATTAGCCGTTGCCCGCGACCAGGCAGAAAATGGCGCACAGGTAATTGATGTGAACCTGGACGATGCCATGCTCGATGCCGAAAAAGAGATGGTCACCTTTCTGAACCTCATGATGACCGAACCCGACATTGCCAAACTGCCGGTGATGGTCGATTCATCCAAATGGAATGTGATTGAAGCCGGACTGAAATGCCTGCAGGGGAAAGCTATTGTGAATTCCATCAGTTTAAAAGAAGGCGAAGAAAAATTTATTGAACAGGCTAAAACCATCAAACGGTTTGGCGCTGCGGTGGTTGTGATGGCTTTTGATGAAACCGGCCAGGCAGACTCGTACGAGCGAAGAATTGAAATCTGCGAAAAGGCCTATAAAATTCTGACCGAAAAAGTGAACTTTCCGCCGCAAGACATCATCTTTGATCCCAATGTGCTGACCATAGGAACCGGTCTGGAAGAGCACAACAACTATGCAGTGGATTTTATCAAAACCATCAAATGGATTAAAAGGAACCTGCCGCACGCCAAAACCAGCGGTGGCATCAGCAACGTTTCGTTTTCTTTCCGCGGAAACGATGTGGTGCGTGAATCCATGCATTCGGTATTTCTGTTTCACGCCATCCGCGCCGGTCTCGATATGGGCATTGTAAATCCGGGAATGTTGCAGATTTACGATGAAATTCCCAAAGACCTGCTGGAAAAAACCGAAGACCTGGTCCTCAACCGCCGGCCCGATGCTACCGAGCGTTTGCTGGAATTTGCCGAACAGGTGAAGCAGGGAGATAAAAAAGAGGTAAAAAAAGATGAATGGCGCGAACTTCCTTTGGAAAAACGGCTGGAACATGCACTTGTGAAAGGTATTCCCGATTTTGTGGACGAAGACATGGCCGAAGCGCTGGAAAAATACCAGCCAACTCTGAATATCATCGAAGGCCCGCTGATGGACGGAATGAATGTGGTTGGCGACCTGTTTGGTTCCGGAAAAATGTTCCTGCCGCAGGTGATTAAGTCGGCCCGTGTCATGAAAAAGGCGGTAGCCATCCTCCTTCCTTATATCGAGGCCGACAAAGCTAAAATGAAAGATGTAAGCAAGCAGAAAAAAGTGCTGCTGGCGACTGTAAAAGGCGATGTGCACGACATAGGCAAAAACATTGTAGGCGTGGTGCTGGGTTGTAACAACTACGGAATTATAGACCTGGGTGTAATGGTTCCTACCGAAAAAATTCTGGATACTGCTGTAAAAGAGGAAGTGGACATTATTGGGCTTAGCGGTCTGATTACGCCTTCTTTGGAAATGATGGCGGACATCGCCAAAGAAATGGAACGGCGAAAAATGAACCTGCCATTATTGATTGGCGGCGCAACCACATCAAAAATTCATACGGCGGTGAAAATTGAGCCGGAATACTCACACCCGGTTGTTCATGTAAAAGATGCATCGCTGGCAGTGAATGTGGTATCGAACCTCATCGCAAAAAACGAAAAATACATTCAGGCAGTAAAAGACGAATACGAACAAATCAGGCAGTTTCAGGGGCAACGCAAACCAAAAGAATACCTGCGACTGGAAGATGCGCGTGCCAGCAAATTTCTGATCGACTGGAACAACACCCCGCTTTACAAACCCAATTTTACCGGTGTAAAACACCTCATCGATTATCCGCTGGAAGAGTTGCGGAAGTACATCGACTGGACCTTCTTTTTCCTCACCTGGGGAATGAAAGGCCATTACCCGCAGATTTTGAACGACGAAAAGCAGGGAGAGGAAGCCAAAAAATTGTATGCCGAAGCCAACGAACTGCTCGACGAAATTATTGAAAAAAAGATGCTTCAGGCCAATGCCATCTTCGGAATCTGGCCGGCAAATGCCGATGGCGACGATGTTGTTCTTTTTAATGATGAAACCCGTCAAACGGAAATCGGTCGTTTTTACCATCTTCGTCAGCAGGAAAAGAAAAAAGGCGAGGTGGGTAATCTTTGTTTGTCTGATTTTGTGGCGCCGGTGGAATCGGGAAAAGCCGATTACGTGGGTGGCTTTGCAACTACCGCCGGTATTGGTATTGAACCCTGGAAAGATGGATTCCGAAAAGACCACAACGACTACAAGGCTATTATGCTGGAAGCCCTGGCTGACCGCCTCAGCGAAGCTTTTGCCGAACTGCTTCATTTACGCGTCAGGAAAGAATTCTGGGGTTACGCGCCCGACGAAAATCTGTCGCACAACGGTTTGCTGAAGGTAAAATACCAGGGCATCCGTCCTGCGCTGGGTTACCCGGCCTGCCCCGAGCATTCAGAGAAGGAAAACCTTTTCAATCTTTTAAAAGCTGAAGAAGCGGGTATTATATTAACAGAACATTTTGCCATGTATCCCAATGCATCTGTTTCGGGCGAGTTTTTTGCGCACCCCGAGTCACGTTATTTCAGTCTCGAAAAAGTGGGACGCGACCAGGTGGCCGATTATGCCCGCCGCAAAGGAAAACCGGTGGAGTTCATCGAAAAATTCCTGCCTTCCAATTTGAATTACAAGTAAAGCCCCCTCCGTCTCCCGCCAGCTGGCGGGGAGGGAAAGAAAATGTGGCCAAAAATTGTTTTATAAATCAAATGAAGGCTCAAAACAAAAAGTAATTATTACAGTTTTACCTTGAAAATCTAAAATCAAACTTTAGAATTTCAGGGTTCTTTTTTGTTTTAAACTATGAAAATCTAAAGTTGAACATTAGAATTTCATAAATTTTGCCTACTTTTGTTTCAAAAGATAAAATGATATGGAAATTAACAGGCCTGAGTTTATAAAAGAGATTGAAGTTTCAATCAGGAATAATCCGGTAACCGCGATAATGGGACCGCGGCAGTGCGGAAAAACAACGCTGGCACGTGCCATTGCCCAATCAACAGAAAGTACCATTTTCGATTTGGAAGACCCGGCAGATTTTGATCTGCTCAGTACAACACCGAAAATCATTCTGCAGCAACAAAAAGGACTGGTTATTCTGGATGAAATTCAGCGTATTCCCGAATTGTTTCCCCTGCTTCGGGTTTTGGCAGATGAACCAGATTCACCCAGAAAGTTTTTGATTCTTGGCAGCGCTTCCCCCGAATTAGTTCAAAAATCGTCAGAAAGTCTGGCAGGAAGAATTGGTTTTATTAACCTCACAGGATTTAAGTTAAATGAAGTGGGTTTTGAAAACCTTGAAAAGCTTTGGCAGCGTGGTGGATTTCCCCGGTCGTACCTTGCACAGGATGAGCCACAGAGTTTTTCGTGGAGAGAAAATTTCATCCAGACTTTTTTGGAAAGGGATATTTCGAATTACGGATTCAACATTCCTCCGGTAACACTCCGGCGATTTTGGCTGATGCTGGCACATTATCACGGTCAAATATGGAATGGCGCTGAGTTTGCGCGTTCATTGGGCGTTTCTGAGCCAACCGTAAAAAGATACTTTGACATTCTAACCGGGACTTATATGATCCGACAACTTCAGCCATGGTTCGAAAACATTAAAAAAAGGCAGGTAAAAGCACCGAAAATTTACATTCGCGACAGCGGTATTTTACATGCCCTTTTGGGAATTGAAAACAACGACATTTACACTCATATTAAGTCGGGTGCTTCATGGGAAGGTTTTATAATTGAACAACTTCTTTACAAGCTTAAATCACGAGACTTCTATTACTGGAGAACTCATACCGGAGTAGAACTTGACCTGATGGTTTTAAAAGGCGGGAAAAAAATAGGGTTTGAGGTAAAATTTTCTGATACGCCCAAAATTACCCGCTCCATGATATCGGCGCTGGATGATTTAAAACTGGATCATCTGTTTCTCATTTACAAAGGACAAAGGGAATTTTCACTCAACGAAAAAATTAAGGCAGTGCCGTCATCCAAAATATTCGATTTCGATTTTTAACAACTTGCTTTACCATCTCCCCCCAAATACTTAATTTTGCATGAAAATCAAACTCATAAAAAAAGCAAAATGAAAAACCTGCTTTATTCCATACTGGCTGTTTTTCTGTTTGGCACAACATCCTGTTTACCAAATAATTCAGAAATAAATACCCTCTCAAAAAGAGAAATGGAACAGGGTTGGGACCTGCTTTTCGACGGGAAATCGCTCGAAAACTGGAAAACCTTTAACGGCGGCGCAGTAACCGGCTGGAAAATTGTGGACGGAGTGTTGCATAACTCTGGTGTGGGTTCCGACCATGGCGGCGACATCATCACAAAAAAAGAGTACCGGAATTTTGAATTGTACCTGGAATGGAAAATTGCCCCGGAAAGTAACTCAGGAATCTTCTTCCGTGTGGAGGAAGGAATTACAAACGCCATTTATGAATCCGGGCCGGAATACCAGCTTATTGACGACAACGGCTGGCCAACGCAACTGAAAGAGAGTCAGTACTCTGGCGCCAACTACGACATGCACGCACCCAAAGGTGCAAAGGTGGTTCCGCTGGAGGAATGGAACAAAACCCGGCTGATTGTGAACGGACCGCATGTAGAACACTGGCTGAACGGCAAAAAAGTGGTGGAATACGAACTCTTGAGCGATGAATGGAATGAACTGAAAGCCAGCAGCAAATGGAAAGATATGCCCCACTACGGCGCTGCAAAGTCCGGCCACATCGGTTTGCAGGACCACGGCGGACTGACCATGTTCAGGAATATGAAAATCAGGGAGTTGGAAGAAGGAGAGGGTGATTAGGTAGTGAAAAGAAAGTGATTAAGTGGTGATTAGGTGGTGATTAAGTGGTGATTAAGTAGTGATTTTATTTAACAATAAATCTCAACCTTTTCTCTATAAATCACAACAAATCTCTACAAATCTCAATAAATCCCCATAAATCACAACCATACTCCACAACTCCCCATAAATCTCTTTCCATCCCCTTCCTCCCTAATCCCGCAATTCCATTATATTTGCCTCAAAATAGTTTACCATGGGTTTTACTGCTTTTCAGGGAATGAAACCGTTTCCGCAACTGATGTTTTCGGCGTTTGTGATTATTGTCAGTTTTCTGGCTTTTTTGCTGATTTCCATGCTTTTGGCCATTCCGCTATTTGGTCTTGATTCCATGATGAGCATCCCCACCTTAAATGATTTGAGCGACCCCGAAAGCATTCGCATACTGAAATATTTCCAGGTGATTCAGTCCATCGGGCTGTTTATAGTACCGCCGGTTATTCTGGCCTGGTTGTTTCACGGAAAAATTGCCGAATACCTTTATTTGAAACGAAACGCAACTTCCACCTCCATCTTTCTGGTGGCTGTTCTGGTAATTTTTGCACTGCCGCTCATCAACTTTATCGGCGAATGGAACACCCGGATGGAGTTCCCTGAATTTCTGGCAGGAATGGAGCGCTGGATGAAAAATGCCGAGGAAAACGCTGCCGAACTCACCGAAGCTTTTTTAAAAGTAGAAACCACCGGCGGACTGCTGCTCAATTTGGTTATGATTGCCGTTTTACCGGCCATTGGCGAAGAACTGCTGTTCCGCGGGGTAATACAGCGTATTTTTACTAACTGGACCCGCAGTCATCACTGGGGAATCTGGATTTCGGCCATTTTGTTCAGCGCCCTGCACATTCAGTTTTACGGGTTTGTGCCGCGTATGCTGCTGGGTGTTTTGTTCGGCTACCTGCTGGTTTGGAGCGGATCCATGTGGCTGCCCATTATGGCCCACTTTTTCAACAACGGCTTTGCAGTAGTGGCCATGTATCTCATCGATAAAAATGTTTTAAATCCCTCGGTGGAAGAAATCGGAGCCACCTCAGGAAGTCAGTATGCAGCCATTCTCAGTCTGGCTTTGGTTTTTCTGCTCATGTATCTGATTAAAAAAGAGAACCGGGGGAAAGAACTGAAACCTGCAGAAATCGCTTCTGAATAGTCTGTTTTTAATTCACTGTACCAAAATCTTTTGCGTTTCCTGCTTTTCCGGAGTGACTAACTGCACATAATACAATCCGCCGGGCATTCCGTTCAGGTTAATTTGAGAAAGCTGTTCGGTAACAACAATACGCTTCATTTTTATTCCCGATGAATTGAAAACATCGAGGAAAGAATCTTTTTCACCTCCGAAATTTTTTATTGCAATGTTTAAAACCCTATCGCGGTTTGGATTGGGATAAGCCACGAACAGATTTTCGCCGGAATCGGGAATTTTAATTACCGATTGGGTTACTCTTTTTTGCCAGGCGTAATCGTAAATTTTTGTGGGATATTGACAATGAACATGTATCCATCCGTAAATGGTATCGTTGACTGAATTTTTCCGAAACCCGACAATTCCTTCATATAAAAACTCACCTTTTTTTGTGGCCGGGCCCCAACCGGCCGAATATTCAAAATTCAGATAAAATGTGCCACTGCCCCAGTTTCCCAAATGATTAATTGAAGAATGAAGCGAAAGATTTGTTGCAATATCATTGTCGGTGATAATTATCTGGGTACTGTCTTCAGTTGTAACTTCCCAGTAATCAAAAATCACTGAAGGCTTCCAGTTCGAATAATTTGTAAAGACAAGCTCACTTTTTCCGTCCTGGTCAAAATCAAACCGTATCGTATCCTCCTCTAAATCAGGTTCAAAATCATAATAATTTATTCCGATGCCTTCTTTTTGCCCGGCATAAAGATAATCAGGCGTACCCAAACTAAAAGTATTTGAGACGGATGACAGAGATGCAATATTTGAGTTTACACCGTCGGGTACAGAAAGTATAAATACCTGATATAATTGGTCTTGATGAACCGGATTCCCAAAAATGTCCTTCAATAGTTTATTTTCAACTGAATAAACAGAATCACCCACCGGTTCAACGCCAAAACTATACTCTTCCGGAATCTGAATAGCTTTTTCGAGTGTGAAGAATTTTGCCGAATCTTTTGGAACAATCAGCAAACGATACTCCTTCATCATGTCCTCCCGGGTGTTTTTAGCAAACGTGACTTTCAAATCCTCACTTGTCCCTTCATCGCCAAAGTCTTCAGCAGTTAGGGTTGAAACTTCAGGTAAAACAGTATTTATTTGAAAAACCGGCGAGAGACTAAAACCGTGCGGAAATATTTCGACGCTGTCTGAAACTGACACCACACAGATTCTGTATTCTTCAGTGATATCCATTTTGTCGCCATCCACATCTAAAAAAACAGAATTTAAAACGACATTGTATTCCACTTCTTCATTTTCAACAACCAGGTATCTGGATTCAGGTAAAGCCATAAAATCTTCAACTGAAAGATTCTGAGCATCATCGGCTTTAACTGCAAAAACACGGAATTCCTCAACATAAGAATTAAAATAAGGAGAGAAAAAATCGACGGAAATATCGCTCCAGTTTCCATTATTTCGCAAATCAGAAACTTTCATATCCAAAGGTTTGATTGTATTTATTCCTTCACCTGCAAGAATTGGGATTCCCGCTGTTTCCTGAATCGCACCATCAAGTACGTGACAATCAAAAGTAGTTGTTATTCTCAGCCAGCCATATCGGAACAAATCACCATTTTTTATTCGAATACCAATAAAAGCAAAACTTTCATCTTGCCAGTTTTCTACATAATTTGTGTTTTCATAAAAATAAATCGTTTTGGGTTCGGATGACCATTGCCGGCTTGTGCCAATGGTATCTCCAAAATTATTAAACTCAACTAAACTATATACGCCAACAGTTTGTGTACCAAATTGTATCTGCAGTTCATCCTGGGGAGAAAAAGTCCCCATATACATATACATAAAATAATCACTTCCGTAATAACTGAAATCCGAATACGCAATATCAAAATCTGCTGTTCCGTTTCCATCAATATCATTACTCTCACCGGTAAAATATTTAGTCTGGGCACTCGCCGTTGACGAAATCAAAACCATCAGAAAAATAACGAACCACTTAAATTCTTTAAAAAGTGTTTTCAAACAAAAAGCTGAAAATTTGTAGAGATACTTCATAAATGCTTGATTTTGAGTAGTTATTGCATCAATACCTTTTGCGTTTCCTGCTTTTCCGGAGTGGTTAACTGCACATAATACAGTCCGCCGGGCATTCCGTTCAGGTTAATTTGAAAAAGCGGTTCAGTTACAAGAATACGTTTCATTTTTAATCCTGAAGAATTGAAAACATCGAGGAAAGAATCTTTTTCACCTCCGAAATTTTTTATTGCAATGTTTAAAACCCTATCGCGGGTTGGATTGGGATAAGCCACGAACAGATTTTCGCCGGAATCGGGAATTTCGATAACCGACTGGGTTACTCTTTTTTGCCAGGCGTAATCTTTAATTCTGCCTGTATTAACCAGTGCCCAACCATAAATAGTGTCCTTTTCTGATATTTTCCGGAATCCTAAATATCCATCACGCCATTCTGTAAACTCGCCGTAAACAGGTCCAACTTCAAAATCGGTTTGAATATATCTCAACGTTAAAGGATTTGATGACCAACTGAAGTTTTCGTAAACCGGAGTATTTTCCGTTAAATTTTTTGCCAGATTTTGTTCCGAAAAAATCACCTCCATATTTTCCCGCGGATGTGCCACAATATTAAATCGCCGGTGGTTGGTATCTGTAACATCCAGTCCGCTGATAACCAAATCGTTTTTACCGTCATTTTCAATATCCAGAAAGCAGGAGTCACTGGTAACAACCAGATTTCCTTCGTTAAACGCAATATTTTTACCTGTTGATTGCCCTGCATAAATATAATCTGGAACACTCAGTGCAAAAACATTCGATGGTTCGGACAACGATGCGATATTGGCATTTTCCTGGTCGGGAACCGACCATATAAAAGCATTGTATTTTTGTTTCTGCTCTATGGGGTCGCCGTAAATATCCGTCATTTCAATGTTCTGAATTGTATAAACCGAATCCCCACCGGGCGGAATAACATAAAAGTTCCCTTCGGCCACTTCGGCAGCCTTTTCCAGGTTAAAAGCTGCGGCAGAATCGTTTGGCAAAATCATAATCCGGTATTCCTCCACAAATTCTTCCTTTTCGCTTTTGGAAAACACCACCTGAATGTCGGTGCTGTTTTCGTTATCAGCCACATCAAAAACAGCAGGGGAATTTACCGGAGGCAATTCCGTATTCAAAATGAAAGATTGGGTAAGTGTAAAAGCATGCGGAAAGGAATCGGTGTTTTTTGAAACAGAAAGCAGGCAAATCCGGTAGTTTTCTCCCAGTTTTATTCCTTCATTGTCGAGATCGAGCAAACTGTCGTTCAGGTTAAAACTATAGGAATAATCTCCCGAAGCAATATTCTGGTAATTTAAAGCTGAAGCCTCAAGTAACCTTTCTGCTGTAACAGCTTCAGCATTGCTGGTTTTTACCACAAACACCCTGTATTCCTGAACATAAGAACCAAACAAGGAAGAATAAAACTCAACATGAATGTCGCTCCAGGCATGGTTGTTGTTTTCAATGGTAACCGGTCCGGCAACAGGTGCAATTGACGTAATTCCCTCACCTGCTTTTATTTGCACATCGGGAATTAACTGAACAGCAGCATCTCTGGAATAATTATAGTAAGAAGGCCTGAACCTTATCCAGCCATACTGGTACCCCTCATCTTTTTTCAGCCTGATGCCTATAAAATAGTCATTCGCAACATACCAGGCATCCGGCAATCTGTCATAATTTTGAGTAAGGATTTGTGTTTCGGAACTCCAAATCAAATTGCTGTCAATGGTATCACCAAATTCAAAATACTGAACATAGTTACTCCCCTTGATTTTTTCGGTAGCTAACTCCGCTCCGTTCAATGGTGTAACAATTTTCCAGGCAACGCCCATATCGTAGTATGTCTCATATTTATCTTCAAAAATGAAATCTTCTTTCCCGTCACCATCCAGGTCGTAGTTTGTTACAGGAAAATGTTTTATCTGGGAAAAAGTACTGAATGACAGTACACAAAGAAGTAAAAGTAAAATTGGCCGGGTTATCATGATTCAAAATTTTGGATTAAAGGTACAAACTTTTGACAATCAAAAAAAATCATGTCTGTTGTTTTTTAAATGGCCTGTTTTACTTAAACGCCCTGAACGAATGCGGTTTAATTTTCACTTCAAACACAATGGCATCTTCGCCCAACTTCCGGTTTCTGAAAACGGGAGCTTTACGCAGGGTTCCCTCAATTTTTTCTCCCGAAGCAATGTCGGTAATTTCAGCAGCAGTTTTATCCAGCAGAACATTAACCGTAACTTCTTCATCTAAAAACGAATGCACCACAAACGAGTTGTTGTCGTACACAAACAGGCTCACTTCGCCCGGACCTTCCAGCTTCACATTTAAATGCCCCGCAACGGTTTGTCGCAAACGGTTCAGCACCGGCGCAGGCAACTGGTATAAATCGATAAAATTGTCGGGGATGGTCCACACAAAAAATTTCCCTTTGGAGTAATCGGCCGAATGAAGGATGGGCCAGCCGTTGGTGTCGTCGAGCGCCGAAATGATTTCCCATGAGTCGTTCGTCAGGTAATGCATCTGCGGAATAATCATCTCCTTTTCGGAAAAAGAGGACGGTCCCCAGCCGGCTGCAAACTCCTTCACACTGGCTTTGCGGCCGGTTACGCGCAACTCTGCAATGTGCTCAATTCCATTGCCCTGCATGGCTTTGTAAAAACCAGAAGTTACGACAACATTTCCACCATGCTGAAGTTGTGCTTTTATCTTTTCCACAATCTCCGGGTCGAATGAGGCCGTTTCGGTGAGCAAAACTACCGGCTCATTTTCAGGAAATTCAGGTACAATGTCAATGGGAATTCCAATCATTCCGAAATAATTTTGCAGGAAATCTTCGCCCACAGAATGAAATGGTTTGTAACTTTTTACGCCCACAGGATTTCCCAGTTCGCCCACCACTTTATCCACGATTTCGAGGGAATAACCGGCGGCGCGGGCCAATTTGGTCGGAGTGAAAAAACTGCCATCTTCCAGCTCAACCGGTTTTTTCATTTCGTCGAAATTGAAAATGCCCTGCCATCCCGGTCGCAGGTTTTCGCGCAGCGGGTACTGCATTTGCCGGATGTCGAACAGCGTAATTTCAGGCGCTTTGGCAAACAGGGTGAGCCACAGTTGTTCTGCATAACGGTCCATGTAACGCAGACCGCCGGTGTCCACCCAACCGCCGCGGTTTTCGCCGGGTTTCAGGTTTTCAAAATACCTGAAAATAGCATAACCGAGGTATTGCTGCAGATGCTGATTCCCGCTGCGGTCGCGGGTTTCGGTGCCGGTGTAGAGGCCGTCGAAAAGGGCCGGCTCATCTTCCAGATTAAATCCCAGCCCCTGAAAATGTTCGTACCAGTTGGGGTACTTAATCACCACTTCAGTATTGGGATTTACCGCTTTTGCCGGATGGATAACCAGGTCAACCGCAGCATTTTTCATCAGGTCCAGCCGGTAATCCGTCCAGCTTTTTTCGCCTTTGGCCGCAATGCATAAATCGCACTTGCAACTGGTAAAAAAGAAATCGTCGAGAATAAACTCGTCGAAATGTTTTGCGGTGTGCTCGGCAATCTCCTGCACCTTTTGCCGGTGTTCAGGATTGGTGTAGCAAAACGTTTCAAAGTTGTTGCTTTCGTCAATGGTGTAAGTGATTCCCCCGCCCACCTCAATTCCTCTTTCAAGGAAGAATTTCTTGGCAAACTCCAGGGTTTCGTCGCTCACAATCAGCAGGTCGCGGTGGGTTTCTAAATAAATTTTATCCACATGCACCTGTTTCGACAGTGTATCCCACACCGATTCGAGCCAGCCCGGCTGTCCCATTTTTTCCACTTCATAGGCGCGGCAGTAAACGGCGGTTTCAAAATTTTTGTATCCCTGCCCAAAAGCACTCATATTCAAAAGAATGATTAAAAAGACGATTGACAACTGATTAGGTTTCTTCATGGTTTTTTATTTTGGTTTGATTCAAATAAAAACCTCCCCCGCCTGAGGCAGGGGGGCTAAGTTTACTATAATTTTTTAAAACGAACAGCCATACCGCCGCCTTCGGCCAACCGGATAGGCAGAATCGTATTGCGGGTAACTTCAAGGGTGGAAATTTCCACTTTTTCAGGATTTTCCAGATACGAAATTCCCTGTGCATCGGCATAAATCTGCGCTTCGTATGTTGCGCCTTCTTCCAGAAAATCCAGTTCCACCTCAAATTCACGGGCTTTTTCATTGGTTGTGCTTCCGAGGTACCAGTCGTCGCTGTGGCGGTCTTTACGCACAGTAGTAATGTACTCGCCAATTTCGCCATTTAGCACTTTGGTGTCTTCCCAGTCAACCGGCACATCTTTTAAAAACTGAAACGCCGGGTTGCCCACATAATACTCGGGCAGGTCGGCCAGCATCTGAATGGGCGAATAAATGGTCACGTAATAGGCCAGTTGCTTGGCCAGCGTGGTATGCGTTCTTCGTCCCTCGTAGCCCTGCTCTACCTGCACGTCAAAAATTCCCGGTGTAAAATCGAACGGACCGGCCAGCATGCGCGTGAACGGCAGTATTACACCGTGTCCGGGCGGATTGCCTTCGCTCCAGGCATCGTATTCCATGCCGCGGGCTCCCTCACGCGACAGCATGTGCGGATAAGTTCGGCGTTCACCGGTATCTTTTATGGGTTCATGAAAATTGATGGCCAGATTGTAATGAGCAGCTTTATCCATCACAAAACGGTAGTAATTTACGCCAAACTGCCCGTGGTGCCACTCTTTCATGTTGAGCATGGAACCTACCTGACCAATTTTGATGTCGTTGATGCCCAAATCACGGTAGAGGGCCATGCCGTCGTCAATCTGTTTCAGGTAATTGATGATATTGGAACCGGTCTCGTGATAACCGATTATTTTCACCCCTTTTGAATCTGCATAGCGAACCACTTCATCATAATCGAAATCAGGTGTACTTTCGGTAAAGCTGAACATGTGCATGGCGTTTTCGTACCAGGCCGGCGTCCAGCCTTTGTTCCAACCCTCGATGAGCAGATGGCTCACGCCAAGTTCCGCACAGTAATCAATGTACATTTTCGAGTTTTCGGTACTGGCACCGTGCGTCGGACTTTCCCAGAAGGTATATTTGCCAATGTGCATGCCCCACCAGATTCCCAGGTATTTGTGCGGCTGAATCCACGAAGTATCCTCCAGTTTGTTGGGTTCGTTGAGGTTCAGAATGAGATAGGAAGTAATCAGGTCGCCCGGCGTTTCGCCAATCTGGATAGTCCGCCAGGGTGTTTTGAACGGGGCTGTGGTTTTCACTTTCGTGCCATCGGACCACGGAACCAGGTCGCATTTCAGTGAATTCCCTTCGGTTTGCTCCAGCACCATCGATGCAAAATCAACCAGGTTCGCTTCATGAAACGAAAGGTACAACCCACTTTCACTTTCGATGGTGAGCGGTGTGTGCACCACATCCAGTTCCGAAACCGGCGATTTGGTGAACAGGTTTTCGTACCGCTGCTCGTGGTAGGCCGGAATCCACCAGGCATCGCCACCATGGGCCAGATTAAATTCAGTAACCTCATCCATAATAAACAGGCTGTCGGTTATGCCCTGTTCGGGTAAAAGGTAGCGGAACGCCACCCCATCGTCGAAGGCACGGAAATGAATTTCAAGCAGTCGCTTTTTGCCTGCTGTTTCCTGAAGCGTTACCGCAAGCTGGTTGTAATTATTCCGGATAAACCGCTTTTCGCCCCACACCTGCTCCCAGGTTTGGTCGAACGAGGAAATTTCGGATTCAATTATTTCAAAACCGGAAGTGAGTTCTTCCTGGTTTTTAAACACAAATCCCATTTTTGACGGGTTTATCACATCTGCATCTCCATGTTTTACAGAATAGTACGGAACGCCGTCAACCAGTTCAAACCGAATGGTGTTTTTCTTCTCCGGAGAAGAAATTTCTGTTTGGGTAATTTTTTCGGAACAGGCTGCAAACAACACAGCAGCCAGCACAAAACCCATAATTATTTTTATTTTCATTTTCAATGGTATTTAATTATTATTTTAATTCATTTTAATCGTTATTTCAACTGAATTCAGTCCATCAGCTGAAGCAGTTAGCGTAACATTTCCGGGATTTTCACCGGCTTTCAGCACAACAAGGCATTTCCCGTTGAATGCATCTATTTCAGCACCTTTTAGCGTTTGATGCCCTAACGGGTTTCCGTTGTCCACACCAAAAATTTCGGCATCTCCTTCAACTGAAAACTGAACGAGATTAACTGCATCAGGAACAATATTTCCGTCTGCATCCAAAACTTCAACAGTAATGTACGACAGATCGTAACTATCAGCCGAAATGGTGCTGCGGTCGGCAGTGGCTTTGAGTTGTACAGGTTCACTGGCAGTTTTGATTTCCTTTTCCATCACCACTTTACCGTTTTCGCGGGAAACGGCTTTTAATGTTCCCGGCTCAAACGGAACGCGCCACATCAGGTGCAGGTCTTCCGGTCCTTTGGTTTTTGCGCCAAGCGATTCGCCGTTCAGGAAAAGTTCCACTTCCGGTGCGCTGGAATAGGTCCAGATGTCCACCGTTTGACCCGGCTCCCAGTTCCAGTGCGGAAAGACGTGCAGTACATCTTTGTCGGTCCATTCGCTTTGGTACATGTAATAAATATCTTTGGGGAACCCGGCCAGGTCGATGATTCCGAAGTATGAACTGCGCGCCGGCCACCAGTAAGGTGTGGGTTCGCCCAGGTAATCGAAGCCGGTCCAGATGTAAGTTCCGGCAATATGGTCGTATTTTTTCACAATTTTCCAGCTCTCCTCGTGCGTAGAGCCCCACGGAACATGGCAGTTGTCGTATGACGAACACTGAAGCTCATCGTTTCCATAGGGTTTGCCGGTAGGCGGATAACTGTCGGGCCAAATGAACATACTGTCGGATGGCATCTGGTAAAACCCACGGGTCATCAGCCCGGAGGTGGATTCGCTCACCAGAAAAGGTTTTCCGGGATAGTTTTCCGGAAAATCAGCAAAGTTTTCATGGTGATAATTGAACCCATACAGGTCGAGTGCGTCCGATTTGAACAGGTTGTTCCAGGGATTCACCTCGTTGCTGCCGGCAGTTAGCGGACGAGTTGGGTCGAGCTCTTTCACAATGTTGGCCAGTTTGGCGGTCAGCAGCGAGTTCACCGACATATCGCCCGACTCAATAACGCTTTCATCCACATTCTTCTGAAAGTTCAGCAGGTGGTTGGCCTGCTGGATGCTAAGGGTGTCGGCTTCCACGTGTTCCCACTGCTCGAGCACTTCGTTGCCAATGCTCCACATCATAACGGAAGCGTGATTGCGGTCGCGCAGAATATGGTCGGTCAAATCGCGTTCGTGCCATTCCGGGAAATAGCGCGAATAATCGTATTGTGTTTTTCGTTTCCGCCACATATCGAAGGTTTCGTTCTGCACCACAAATCCCATACGGTCGCACAGTTCCAGCAACTCGGGGGCCGGCGGATTGTGGGCAGTTCGAATGGAATTGCAGCCCATCTCTTTCAGAATTTCGAGTTGCCTTTCCAATGCACGGGTATTGATTGCTGCACCCAGACAACCCAAATCGTGGTGCTGGCAAACGCCCAGCAGTTTCACATGTTCGCCGTTCAGAAAAAAACCTTCCAGCGGGTCGAAATGAAAATAGCGGATTCCAAAGGTGGTTTCGTAGCTGTCGGTGAGTTCGCCGTCGTTATAAACTTCGGAAACCGCTTTGTAGAGCGCCGGATTTTCGATGCTCCACAAGTCGGGATTTTCCACTTTCAGATTTTGCTGATAAACATTTTTCTCGCCGGTTCCCAAAGGTTGCGTTGTTTCAGTTTCGGCAACCAAATTATTATCCGGATTATAAATCAGTGTTTTTAACGTCAAATTAGTGGCATCTGGCAAGCGGTTTTCCAGGGTGGTTTCCACCGAAACGGTGGCGTTTTCGTGGCTTACATCGGGAGTAGTTATGTACGTTCCCCAGTGACTGACAAAAATGCGGTTTGTTTTCACCATCCACACATTTCTGTAAATTCCCGAGCCTGAATACCAACGCGAATTGGGCTGTTCGGAGTTATCGACTTTTACCGCCAGTACGTTATCTTCTTCGCCAAAATTGAGGTACGGGGTGAGTTCGTAACGCACGGAGCTGTAGCCGAAAGGCCTCATCCCCAGCCGATGGCCGTTAATCCACACTTCGCCCTTCTGGTAAATACCGTCGAAATCGATGAAAATAAGTTTTCCTTCGTCGGAGGCCGGAAGTTTGAAAGTTTTGCGGTACCAGCCAATTCCGCCGGGCAGTGCTCCGCCACCGGGAGTTGCCGGATGGTCCTGGCTGAAATTTCCTTCAATGCTCCAGTCGTGTGGCAGGTTCAAAACACGCCAGCCAGAATCATCGATGCCGGCCGCTGAAAAGTCTTCGGAATCATTCAGTGCAAATTTCCACTCTTTGGTAAAACGAATGCGTTCACGGGGATTTTGCTCCCTATTTTGATTACAGGAATAAAAGAGAATAGCGATAGAAAAGAAAAACCAAAATTTCTTCATTTTTACAGGCTTATGGTCATATACCTGCAAAAATACAAAAAACGACCGGACAGTTATTGTTTAAACTACAAAATTCAATTAAATTCAAACAATAAATCCACCTGCAACCCTTCCGAGCGCAATTTTTTCTTTTCGTTGCGCCTGAAAACATACACCACACCATATTCCTGGGCGCGTTGCCGCCTCTCTTTGGGCGTTACATTGCCCACATTTTCTTCAACTTCTGTCCACAGTTTGCTGATAAACTCGTTGGTTGTTTTTCGAAGTTCCTGCATTTTTTCGTAGGAACGAAGGGTATTTCGTTTCAGGTTTTGCTGAAAAACCGCCGCCTCGTAAAAATTTTCCACATTCACTTTTACCAGTGCAATGGACGGGTTGTAAATGGGGCTGCCACCACGCTGCATCCGTTTTTGTTCGCCATCAATCACTTTTTTTCCCCATTCCAGAATTTCCTGCTCGTTGTTCAGTGGCGGAATTTTGCCATCGGTATCCTGCAGGCCATAAAATGTAAACGCCTCTTCTTTCAGCTCTCCGCGCTCGATATTCATAAACAGCACCTGAATAAAATGGGAAACATACAACCGGCCTTTTTCAAAAGCAGCTTTGTACTCCGCACTTTTTTCCGACTCCACTTTTAAATCGAACTCATAATGCTTCAGATGGTTTTCAAACCGGATTTTCATTTCTTTCAGCTCAATCAAACTCGCTTTCGAAAAGGCAAGTTTCCCGGCATCCCTGTCAGATGCAATACTTAGTGCGGCCTCCAGAGCGCGGAGCCGTGCTTTGTCGGTGGTAGGCAATCGGCGATACGGCATAATTTACATTTTAAACGTTGTGCGAAGTTAGGCATTTTGAATTCCTGTTTCACGCGTTCGCATGATAAATTTATGCACAACAGAATGTGAATAACAAACTCTGTACTATTTAAATCAGGATGGTTTGCTCACTTTATTAAGGAAAATAAGATGTTCAAATGAGATTAGTTCACTGTAGAGCATGGATTAACTGTTTATTATTTGGTTTAATTTTTCTAAAATAATCGGAGTTCTTTCTTCCTGCATTAATGGATGAATATGTGAATTTAATATTTCTTCCAAAAACCTGCTGTGAAGAATTTGATTAAACTCGGATTTTAGAAATTCTTTTATTTCAACGTGTGCAGTTTCAATTTCATGGACAATGGTTAACCGGTTATCCAGAATATAAATAATATCCTCAAAATCATGACTTGTGCGGTAATCGCCGCCTCTGCTGTTAAATGCTTCAAACTTTGCAGCAAGATATGCAGGCGCCGGAAGAATGTGAATTTCTTCTTCTTTTGCGTGTCCTTTCCACAAATTTTCGAATCCTGTTTTATACCATTTGTTTGATGGTCCGAGCAGACTGTCTTCTGCCGGCATTATATCTACAGGAATATCCCTGTATTTGTAACTGCAAATGTTATGACCAAATGGATCGGGGTAAAAACCAAGTTCGGCCAAACGTTCCTGCATTTTTGTCCAGTTGCTGAAATTCATCAGATTAATAGTCATGTCGATATCACTGGTTGGTCGAATTTCATCGGCTATCGGATCGTCGGCATAAAGACTTACCACGGCGCCGCCAACAAAAACCATTTTGTTTTTTAATTCTTTGAGCCCCTGTGCTACCTCGGCAACAACAGCAATATTAATGGTTCTGTTTTCCATATAGTATTCTGTTTTGGAGTTCGTTTATGGCCAGTTCTTTTTCGCGTGCTTTACCTACCCGGATGGCATCAACCATGGCAAGCAGTTCGTGCAGCTCCTTATCTTTTTGCACCGCTTCAACAACCGAAGGATAGAGCGGAACGATGCTTTGCCCGCGCAGGGTACCTTTTCCCGACGGCCAGACATAATGCTCTGTACTCTGGATGATTTTATTCAGCGGGGGTGCTGAATGAGCAGTAGGAATTCCACGAACCACCGCACCCGGCTGCTGCGGAAAAACTACTGCAATTCCATACTTCAGAAAATCAAATAATGCGAGTTTACGAACATTTTTACCTGAAGAATCGAGCAAACCGGCATAACGCGAACGCGCAACCGATTTACTGATTTCCGACTGGCTCATAGACAACGATTCGGCCAAAGGTTTTTGATTCCACGAGCTGCTGCCTAAACTGATGATTTTTAGTAAAACCACCACATCCAGCGGACTCATTGTGGGTTGTTGTGCTTTCATTTTTTTCAATATTCCATATTCCGATATGCAATATTAATTGTTTATTTGTTGAAAAACAAAATTTTACAGCACAATATTCCATATTCCAATAAAGAATATAAACAAATCGCAAATCGCGAATTTTTTATGGTTTGTATAAAAAAAACTATGTTTATTTTCTTTAAAACCCAATTATTCGTAAATGAAACCATTTCAATTAACCAGCTTTCAAAAAGCTTTTTCCTATTTTTACCACAAAAATATTTTAAATGAAATTCGTATTTGCAACAAACAACCAACATAAATTAAATGAACTACAGGCCATTCTGGGCGATCATTTTGAATTGCTGAGTTTAGAAGACATTGGCTGTTTTGAAGAAATTCCCGAAGAACAACCCACACTGGAAGGCAATGCCCGGCAAAAAGCGTTTTACGTTTATGAAAAGTTTGGCTATTCCTGCTTTGCCGATGATACAGGCTTGGAAATTGAAGCACTGAACAGCGAGCCGGGAGTTTATTCGGCCCGGTATGCCGGTGAAGCCAAGGACCCGCAGGCCAACATGGATAAAGTTTTGACAAAGCTGAAAAATGAAGACAACCGCAAAGCACGTTTTCGTACTGTCATTTCACTGGTTTTAGATGGTGAAGAGAAACAGTTTGAAGGCATTGTGGAGGGTGAAATTATTCGTGAAAAACGAGGTGATTCGGGATTTGGCTACGACCCCGTTTTTTTGCCCGTAGGTTACAATAAAACTTTTGCGGAAATGAGTCTGGCTGATAAAAACCAGATTAGTCACCGGGCGCGGGCAGTGCAAAACCTGGTGGAATATCTAAAGTCAATCTAATAAAACATGTTCAGATTTCTGAAAAAAATCAATCCCTATGTAATTCTCCTGATTGTTGTTGTTTTTGGGTATTGGCAAATTTCATTTTTCAATTTTGCACTTAAGTGGGATGTCATTGACGTGGTGTTTCCGTTCCGTTTTTACTTTTCAGAATCCATTCAATCGGGCTATTTCCCGTTTTGGAATCCTTACCAGCAAACGGGAACGCCATTTTTTGCAGATTTACAGGCGCCCACTTTCTATCCTGAACTGCTGTTTACAAGTCTTTTTACCGGATATGGAATTTACACCATGCACATTTTGTTTGTGCTTTATCTGGCACTTGCAGCAACAGGAATGTATCAGCTTTCCTTTCATTTTAACAAAAGCAGGGAAGCTTCGCTGATTGCCGGTGTGACCTATGCCTTAAGCGGCTATCTTGTCGGGCACGGTCAACACTTTTTCCTGCTGGTGGGTGCTGCCTGGATTCCTTTTATTATTGTAAACTATCTGAAACTGCAGGAAAACAGGAGTCTCATCCAGACACTTAAAACGGCTGTCTTTATTTTTTTGATGATTTCAGGGGCATACCAGGCGTTATCTTTCACCCTGTTTTACCTTCTAATTTTGCTTTTTGTTCATTTCATTCTAAAAGAATCAGCCAAAAAAAACTACAGCATCATTAAAGAATTTTTAAAAGTCAATTTTTGGCTTTTTCTGATTGTTGTTGCCTTTTCGCTGCCGCTTGTTGTTGCAACACTGGAAATACTCACTTCTGTCGATCGTCTTGAAAGCGGAATAACCCTTAGCCAAACGGCGGGATACGGACAAAGTGTAAAATCAGTTCTTTCATTTTTGCTGCCATTTTCCACCCTGAAATACGGCGAGTTTTTTGGCAATGTGGATGTATCCATGCGCAACCATTTTTTCGGACTGATACCTTTAGTTCTTTTGGGTGCTGCTTTGCTTCAAAAACGCAGAACAACCGAATATCTGATTCTTGGATTCGGACTGGCTATTTTTGCTGCTTCGTTTTCTGCTCTGCCTGTCAGAGAACTGCTGTTCAAATATGTTCCTTTTATGAATCTTTTCAAATATGCAGCGTTTATCAGAATATTCGGGGTGCTGGCATTTATTCTTATTTCGGCAAACTATTTTGCTTATTTTCAGAAAAATACAGAGAAGGAACAGAAAAAAGTGTTGGCTCTGGGTAGTTTCGTTCTGCTGGCTCTGGCTTTTCTTGTCATCTATTCAACAACCAAAGTCAACAATCAGGATTTTATTGCATTAAAAGAACAAAACAGTATAATTGGCATTTTGCAGCAAATGTCTTTTTATCAGCATGTTTTGTTGCAGGCAATAATTCAGGTTTTTGTCTGCACGGCATTTTTGCTAATTGTTTTTTTCTGGAAGAAACTGAAATACCCTGCGCTTTTGATTTTACTAACCGTTATTGCCGAAATGTTTATCGCCACGCAACTGAATATGGCTTTTACCGTTGGAGACCACACGCACAACCCCTCCCGTATGAACAGAGATTTGGCGTTATACCCGAAAAAATTTCCTGTTCCTGTTGACGGGAAAATCATATTTAACGACCAAAAACATGTTTCTTTTCCACCTTTTTGGAGAAACACCTATGTTTTTTCCAAACAGATTTCATTTAAGTCTTTTTCGTCGTTTGAGTTGAAATCGTACAGTAAACTGGATGATGAATACCACAACCTGAGAGATGCGGCATTAAACAATCACTTGTTCTACTTTTCTGAAGAAATTCGTTCGTTGAAATATTTTGACGATGCAAAAATTGATACTGAAAACGACACTAAGGTTTTATATTTTTCGGAGGAAGACTTTGTTCAACTATCTGATAAACAAGCAAAAAATCATCCTGAAGACAAAACTTCCATCCTGGAGTTTTCGCCTAACAGGGTGGTAGTATCGGCAGAAACCAGTAATGACCAGTTCCTTACCATGCTTCAAACCAGTTTTAAGGGATGGAAAGCTTATATTGACAACGAAGCAACACCCATTTACACCTCCAATTTCAATTACAGAACCATTTTTCTGCCCAAAGGAAAACACATCATTCGCTATGAGTATAAAAACACAAAAATTTTAATACTCTACGTACTATCAAATATTCTTTTCTTTTTAACTGTTTTGTTTCTTGCTGGTTATTCCCTAAAAAAAGCCAATTTGCCGGGAAAAAGTTTCATTTACATTCCGCTTGCCATTTTATTAGCAACCTTGTTTTTCCTTGCAAAACGACTAACATACACCGACCCGGATTTAACCATTCATGAAATTTATGCCCAACGCCAGGCAGAAAAAAACAGTCTTTTTCATTACCGGCAGTATGAAAATGAAATTCAGAATGATAATTCCTTCGTGTCTTCCGGTGATAAAGGCATAAAAATAAACCCGGAAGATGAGTATTTTAACGTTGTCCGTATTACAAACGAAAGTGGGAAACTTAAAAAAGGAACTTTGGTTGTAACAGCAAAAATTTATCCCGAAGGTTATTCCAAAGCGTTTATTGTCAGCGATATTTCACCCGAAAGAACTCCTGTTGGATGGCATGCTTCCAGACTTGAAAAACAAATTGAGAAACCTTATCGGTGGAACAAAGTGATTTATTTCAGAAATATTTATGATTTGAAAGAAGAAGATGTGATATCTGTCTATTTTTGGAATCCAAACCGGGCAGCTTTCAGGGTCGATGATATTGAAGTTAATTTTTACCCTTAAATTTGAATGCCGGATTGTTCAAAATAATAGAAAACTTTTAGCGTTATTTTTAATCATACCAATTGAATATGAGTAAAAGTTGTTTACCTAAATTTCTTCTCACTGTTATCGCCGTTGCAGTGGCCACCTTCACTTTTGCACAGCGGGAAAAAGGGACCTGGAAAGACTATTTGTCGTTTTCGGAGGCAAATAAAATTGCCATGGCGCCAGGGAAGGTTTATTGTGCAACGGGCGGCGGACTGATGTATTACGACCTTCAGGACAACAGCGTAAATAAATTCTCCGGAATTTCGCAATTGTCTGACTTTGGTATCAAAACCATTGCCTGGAGCGATGAAAGCAACGTTTTGGTGGTAGCATACAACAACAGCAACATCGATTTGGTATATGAAGACCGTGTCATGAACATTTCCGACATTAAACGAAAACAGATTGCCGGAAAAAACATCAACAACATCTCTTTCAGCGGAACAGAGGCTTACCTGTCGTGCAGTTTTGGAATTGTGGTTTTAAACCTTGAAAAACAGGAGGTAAAAGACACCTACATTATTGGCCAGGGAGGAACCTACCTGAATGTGAACGACACCGAAGCTGATGCCAATTATTTATATGCGGCCACCGATATCGGGATTTTCAGGGCCGAACGCACCGGTGTAAATTTGCTCGATTACAACAACTGGTCGCGCATTCAAAATATTCCGCGCACCCACAATAAGTTCAACCATCTGGTGACCCATGCCGGAAGAGTCATTGCAAATTACACACCCGAAGAATGGTATTCCGACGAAATGTTTATACTGAACAACGATACATGGCAGCCCTACCTGACTCAAATCAGGTTTGCCTTTGATATGCAGAAAAACGGAAATTACCTGACCATTGCAAGCCGGGATGCAATTTTTATCATCGACGAAAATCACACTGTTGCAGAAAGAATCGACTCCTACAAATTCAGCGACCGTCAGGTTTCTTCCATAAAACCCCGCAGCGCAGGCATCGCAGCCAACGGTTCGTTGTGGGTTGCCGACTCGGACCAGTCCCTGTTAAAAATTTCAGGCGGCAATGCGGAATCCATCAGTCTGCCAGGACCAATCGACAACGTAATTTTTTCGCTGCACCAGTCCGGTAAAGAACTGTGGACAACACCCGGAGACAGAACCGGCTGGCAACATGCACGTTTTCAGCGATTTGGCAACAACCAGTGGACGCATTATAAAAAAGATAATCACCCTGAACTGGACGGACTCTTTAACATTACATCGGTTGCTGTAAATCCTTCCGACCCTGCCCATTTTTACGTGGCCAGTTGGGGCAGCGGACTGCTCGAATACCGGAATGATGAATTTGTTAAACGCTATTCAAACAACAACAGCCCGCTGGAAACTTCTCTGCCCAGCCGTCCCGATGAGCCTTATGTTCGGGTTGGCGGCATGGAGTTCGATTCGGAAGGAAATCTGTGGGTAACCAATTCAACTGTAGCCAGAAACCTGCTCAGGCTTTCGCCTGCCGGTGAGTGGGAACCGATAACACTACCCGAAGTAGCCAATAACTACAACATCGGGGATGTAATTGTTACGAAAAACGATGATAAATGGGTTATTGTTTTAGGAGGAAATGATGCTTATGTGGTTGATAAAAACGGAACCCGGAAAAAACGGCTGCTGGTAACTTCTTATTTCAACAACGGTGTAATTGAAGAATACAAGCGGATGAACGATTTATTCTGCATTGCTGAGGATTTGGAAGGTGCTGTATGGATTGGTACTTCTATGGGTGTAGCTGTTTACAACAATCCCAACCGGATATGGGATAGTGACAGTTTTTACGCCATCCGCCCCAGCCTGGACCTGAACGACGGACTTTTTCACCCGCTGCTTGAAACCGAAACCGTAACAGCCATTGCTGTGGACGGCGCCAACCGTAAATGGCTGGGAACACGCAATTCGGGTGTTTATCTGGTATCGAAAAACGGCGAACAGGAGGTAATGCATTTTACGACCGAAAACAGTCCGCTGCTCTCCAATACCATAACCGATATTGCCATAAATCAGCAGACGGGCGAAGTATTTTTTGGCACCACCGAAGGATTGATTTCCTACCAGGGCGAAGCCATTGCCGGGAAAGAATCGTATGCAGAAGTGTATGTTTATCCCAATCCGGTGCGCGAAACCTGGGACGGACCGGTTACCATTACCGGGCTGATTGAAAATACCGACGTAAAAATTACCGACATCAGCGGAAACCTGGTTTACCAGGGAACATCGCTGGGCGGCCAGGCGGTGTGGAACGGCGAAAACCTGAACGGCAACCGCGTGAAAACCGGCGTTTACCTCATCTTCTGCAACGATAAATACGGTGAGGAAACCCACATTGAAAAACTGCTGTTCATAAATTAACAACCTTAAACCCGAAACTTTTGCCGCAGGTATGCCATCGGCAAAACCCGAAATTCGAAACTTTAAACTGTAAACTGAGAATGCTTGTTGCTACCGAAGGAATAATTTTGCATTACGTGAAATATGGTGAAAACTCTGTAATTGTAAACGTATATACCAAAGAGTTTGGCCGGCAGGCCTATATGCTGAATATTTCCCGAAGCAAAAAATCGAAAAACAAAGCAGGTATTATACAGCCGCTTTTTCTGGTTGATTTGGTAGCTTACCAAAAAGACACCCGTGAAGTTCAGCGCATTAAAGAGATAAAAAACCAGCCGGTTTACCAGAATATTCCGTTTGATGTGGTTAAATCGACCCAGGCCATTTTTCTGGCCGAAATACTTGGGAAAACCCTGCGAGAGCAGGAAAGTGCGCCGGAGATGTTCGGGTTTATCCAGAATACCCTGCTCTTTTTCGATTTGGCAGAAGATGGGGTGGCCAACTTCCATCTGTGGTTTTTATTCCGGCTCACCGAATATCTGGGGTTTTTGCCCGACACAAAAAAAACCGGGTTTGAAGGCTGGTTCGATATGCGAAAGGGAGCTGTAGTTCCTTTTGAACCGCCACACCCCTTTTTCATGCACAAAGAGGCTACCGAAATTCTGTGTTCGCTCGCTACCTTAAAAATCCGGGAACTGGCTCATTATAAAATCCCAAAACACCTGCGTACGTATCTTACATCAAAACTGGTGGAATATTACCAGTTGCATTTTGAGCACCTGGGTGAAATTAAATCGCTGAAGGTTTTGCACGAGGTGTTCAGCCTCTGAATATAAATGCTTCGTAAATGAACAGTTCGGCATCTCTCCATCCGTCCCAGCCCAGCCCGGCTTTGTCTCGCGAGCAATGCCCTAAGAATTCCTCAAGATTCCAGCCGGTTTTTTTTGCTACCTGAGGCAGGAATGTACCGGAATTTATACCTTTTTTGATGTATATGCCATGTTTACCCAGTTCAATTTCGTCGATTGATTTGATTTTCTTTAGCGGAGACAAAACGGATATTTCCAGTTCCAAATCGTCCAGTTCATTTGGCTGCAGATTTTCAAACCGGTAATCGCAAGCTGACGAAACAGCCATACGCTGAACCAAATCGTTCAGTGTTTCGTCTTTGGCAAAGTTGCCGATGCAGCCGCGCAGTTCGCTATTCACGTAAACACTCACAAAAACGCCGGCCTGTTCGTTTAAAATTCCACCCAATACGGGAGGTTCGGGCCTGAAGCGTTTTCCTGTTTCCAAAAATTTCACGATTGATTTTCTCGCTTTTTCGAGCAATTCTTTTTGTTCTTCTTCTGAAATCTGAAAGGAATTTTCATCCATATAAACTGCAATGGCCCAGTACCCCACAACCCGTTCTTTATCGCCGTAAATTTCAGCATCGCCCGAGTTTCGATAGTCAATCAGCTTGTATCCCGGATTTTTACTTTGCGTTAAATACAGCAGCGTTAAAACCGACGTCCAGCCACAAAGCGAGGTGGCCAGGTGACTGATTTTCTTTTGTTTACTTTCTTCCAAAACCTGCAGAAGTTTTTTAGGATTGTTGCTGCATATAGCTTTTGCCGTAGCCAGGTCGTTGTCCACAGCATCGTTATACTCCGGGTAATGCGAAAAATCGGTGCTGATAACAAACAGGTTTTCGGGTATAAAATAGGGCGCAAGTGTTTTTGCTATTTTCTCACAGTCGGCCTGATTGTTCGTTCCCAGAATAATCGGAACCAGCACAAAATCGTTTTTCAGTTTGTATTGAAGAAAGGGCAGTTGCACTTCCAGACTGTGTTCGTATTCATGCGCTTCAGGGTAATGCCTGAACAGGTCGTTTGACTCTGTGAGGTTGCGGGCAAGTTCTGTATCTACCTGTATTTCGCCAAGCGGGGTTTCGTAATTGCCCGAATCGAATATGGCAGCCCCGCCAAAAAGATACTGGTGGCTCGATGCCAGCACAAAAACCCGTTCGTAAACTGTATTTTCCGGAATTTGATTGAATGCAGAGGCAGCCACCTTTCCGCTGAAAACATACCCGGCATGCGGAGAAATCAGAGCTTGCGGAGATTTTTGAAGTTCCCCGGGTTGTTTTGCTTCTGCGAAAAATTCCTTCAGTTGCTTCCTCAGGGCACTTTCTGTTCCCGGGTAAAATTTTCCGGCAAAGGCAGGTTCTCTTTTTTCCTGTTTAGAAAAACCAGGTTTGCTCATACTTAATCATTTTATTCAGGTTGAACATTCACACTTTCGCTTTCGTTAAGTGGCACCGTAAACCATACACTGGTTCCCCCGCCCGGTGTACTTTCAATACCCATTTCGCCGCCATGCTGTTGTGTAAATTCCCTGCAAAGAATAAGCCCCAGCCCGTTTCCCGGTTCATTCTCAGTTCCCGGAGTAGTAACCCTGTTCTCAATTTTGAACAGTTTTTCTATTTTTCCGGGAGACATACCGACACCGTTATCTGAAACCTGAATTTTTATTTTGCCGTTTAAGGAAACTGAACTCAACGAAATAGCCCCCCCTACAGGAGTGAATTTCAATGCATTGGATAAAAGATTTCGCAATATAAGCAACAGCATGTTCCGGTCGGCAAAAACAGCAACCGGGCTCAAGGAAGAGTTTATTTCAATATTCTTCCGGTGAGCCAAATCGGCTGTACTTTTTAATACCTCTGACACAGCGCCATTCAGTTTCACTTTGCCCGGACTGTAGCGGATATTTCCCGTTTGAGACTTTGCCCATTCCAGAAGATTTTCGAGCAAATCGAGGGTGTTTTTGGTTGTGCTCTCCATATTGCCGAGCAAATCATTGGTTTCTTCATCTGAAAGAATTTCGCGTTCATTTTTAAGCAGTTGCACAGTGGTAAAAACCATCCCGAAAGATTCGCGGAGGTCGTGGGCAATGATGGAAAAAAATTTTCCTTTGAATTTTATCTCTTCTGCGTGATTGTCTTTTATTTTTTTCAGATACAGCTGGGTATTTACCCTGGCAAGCAGCTCACTTCCAATAAAAGGTTTTGAAATGTAATCCACAGCCCCCAACTCAAATCCGGATACCACGTCTTCGGTTTCCGATTTTGCCGATAAAAATATAACCGGGATATGGCTGGTTTCCTTGTTTGATTTTATCCTGCGGCACACCTCATGCCCATCCATTTCGGGCATCATCACGTCCAGTAAAATCAAATCGGGTTTCACTTTTTCAATGGTGTTCAGTGCCTGTTTTCCACTAAGCGCAGCTGCCAGATTACAATCGGTTTTACGCAGCAAAGTTCCCAGCACCTGCAGGTTCTTCGGATTATCGTCAACAATTAAAACCAGTGGTTTATCTATTTTCTGTTCGTCAGCCTTATTCGTCATTTAAATGCTATTTGGTTTCAAATCATCTTTTCTTTGCAACTCCATAATCGTTCATACGAACATTTTTCCACATCCGTTCAACTCCGGAAGCTCATTTTTCAAGTAAAGATAGCAAATCATGTCTAAATAATCACTTGTGAAACAAGGGATAAAAAAATTCACTAATTTTGAAAAAAACAGATTCTTATGAAAACAAAATTTCGCCTCGTTTACCTCGTGCTCTTTGTAGTGGCTGCCATTTTAGCCACAGGTTGCGCCACCCATTCCCCGGGACAAATGATGGATCCACCCGGTTTTTTCAAGGGCTTGCTGCATGGTTTTATTGTCTTGTTTAGCTTCATTGTCAGCTTGTTCACCGACTACAAGATTTACGCATTCCCCAACGCCGGCGGATGGTACGATTTCGGTTTTCTTTTGGGTGTAATGTTCTTTTT
This sequence comes from uncultured Mariniphaga sp., assembly GCA_964559175.1. Lineage (GTDB taxonomy): Bacteria > Bacteroidota > Bacteroidia > Bacteroidales > Prolixibacteraceae > Mariniphaga. The sequence goes on from CAZLGT010000037.1 coordinate 50,229, forward strand.
TGGCGGTAGCGGAGCAGGAGCCAGAAGGTAAAATTTCTGAACTTTTCACGCAGGTTGCAAACAACTGCCTGTGCAAAACTTACCGGAAAAAAGCGGTTGGAAAGGAAAGGTTTTGCATATATTTGCCTGATAAAACAAGAAAAAAATTGAAAGTATGAACCGGATAATTTTATTTGTCGTTGTTTTGGGCATGGCTTTTACAGCCTGTAAGTCGAAAAAAGAACTGGCCCAGTCGCCTTACACTACCGACCCGGCTACCCAACCTAAAGTTTTTACCGTGCCGGCAAGCGATACGCAAACACAGGCACAACCGCAGGTCAGGGAAGAACCGGCAACTACCACCACCGAACCCGTTGCCATGCGCAGGGAACAGGTGTCATTCACACGGCAGGAAGACAAATCGGAAAATGAAACCAATAACTTTTTTGTTATTCTGGGATCGTTCGGACAACTCGACAATGCCAAAAACTACCGTGAAACCCTTTTGAACAAAGGATTTACCCCAATCATTCTTCACAGCGAAACCGGATACTACCGGGTTTGCGTCAACTCGTACCAAAACGAATCCGATGCGCGCACACGCGTTGCGCAAATCAGGCAAACGTATCCCGAATATTCGGATGTCTGGCTGTTGATAAAAGACTGATTCTGAAACAAAGGAAAATATTCAGGCCGCTAAATTGCGGCCTTTTTTTTGGCCTTCCGTTTAGCTGCAAACACAGGAAAACCTTACCCGAATGATTTTTGTATTTGCAATTACACGCAAAGGTTGTAAACCACCTGTTTTATGAATTCATTCAAAATGAACAATTTTTAGGAAATGAGTATTACATTTGTAACCCTTTTAAAAGATGGGTTACCCATGTAATATGACAGAAAAGATGAACAAGGAAAAAAAACAGAAATTACTGGACCAGCGGTATCTGAAAATGGCCATGATCTGGTCTCAAAATTCGTACTGTAAACGCAGGCAGGTTGGAGCTTTGCTTGTAAAAAACAAAATGATAATTTCTGACGGATATAACGGCACACCATCCGGGTTTGAAAACGTTTGTGAAGATGAAAATGACAAAACCAAACCCTACGTTCTACATGCCGAGGCCAACGCCATTACAAAAGTGGCCAAATCGGGCAACAGCAGCGACGGCGCCACACTTTATGTCACTTCGTCTCCCTGCCTCGAGTGCTCGAAGCTCATCATTCAGGCAGGCATCAGGCGGGTGGTTTTTACCGAAAGCTACCGGCTCGACGACGGCATTCACCTGCTGAAAAGGGCTGGCATTGAAGTAAAACAAGTTGAACTGGAAACATTAGAAAACGATTAAATGGACAGAAGAGCAATTGTTATACTACCATTGCTTGTAGCTCTTTCAGTAGCTGCGGGCATCATCATCGGAAACCTGCTGAATCAAAACAGCCAGCCGGTTTTCAGTCCCATGGGGTACGGAAAACCCAACAAGCTGACCACCATTTTTCAGTTAATCGAAAACGGGTATGTGGACAGCCTGAATACCGGCGAAGTTATTGAAAATACCATTCCGGCCATCCTTGAAAACCTCGACCCCCATACGGCTTACATTCCGGCGCGCAATATGAAAGAAGTTCAGGAAGAAATGCAGGGAAATTTCTCCGGAATCGGGGTTCAGTTTTCCATTCAGGAAGACACGGTACGAGTTATTGAAGTCATTCCCGGCGGACCATCGAGCCAGGTGGGCATTTTACCCGGCGACCGCATTGTAACCGTTAACGACTCGCTGATTGCCGGCGTTGATGTGCAAAACAATACCGTGCTTAACCTGTTGCGCGGCGAAAAAAACACCAAAGTGAATGTGGGGGTTATCCGGAAAGGATACAACGACAGGCTTGAATTCGAAATTACCCGCGACGACATTCCACTTATCAGTGTAGATGTTTCATATATGATCGACGATGAGACCGGCTTCATCAAAGTAACCCGTTTTTCAGAAAAAACATACGACGAATTTACACAGGGAATGCAGAAGCTTCAGCAGGCGGGAGCCGAAAAGGTAATTGTGGACCTGCGGCAAAATCCCGGCGGTTCGCTCCCTTCGGTACTGCAAATTGTGGATGAATTTCTGGAAAAAGGTGAACCGATTTTATACACCGAGGGGCGCAACCAACCCCGGAAAACCTACAATGCATCATCGAGAAACCGGTGGAAAGACATAAAGGTTTTTGTATTAATCGACGAATTTTCGGCTTCGGCCAGCGAAATTTTTGCCGGCGCCATGCAAGACAACGATCGCGGACTGGTAATTGGCCGCCGTTCGTTTGGAAAAGGACTCGTTCAGGAGCAGATTCCGCTGATGGACGGCTCGGCCCTGCGGCTTACTGTTGCCCGTTTTTATACGCCAAGCGGGCGCTGTATCCAGAAATCGTATGAAGACGGCAACGATGAATATTTTCAGGACCTCTACTCGCGTTTCAGCCATCACGAGCAGTTGTCTGCCGACAGCATTCAGTTTAACGATTCGCTGAAATACTACACCCGGTCGGGCCGGACAGTTTACGGCGGAGGAGGCATTATGCCCGATGTGTTTGTGCCCATGGATACCACCGGCAATTCAGCCTATTTCGACCGCATATACCGCCGGGGTTTAATTTACACTTTTGCATACACCTGGGCCGACAATCACCGGGAGGTTCTTTCCCAATTGAAATCAGCCGAAGAGTTCGACGTTTACCTCGATGAACAAAATGTGCTGAATGAATTCGTTGCCTATGCTCACGAAAAAGGGATAAGCAGGGATGCCGACGGGTTGCGCCGGTCGGGTGAAATTATAAATGCACAGGTGAAAGCCTACATTGCACGAAATATCATTGGGGAAGAAGGGTTTTATCCCATCATTCGTAAAATTGACAATACTCTGTTGAATGCCATTGAAATATCGAAGCAAAATATGCTGGTTGAAAATGTGGTTCGCGACAACATGGTAACCCGGTTTTAAAATTCACTCCACAGACCTGATTTGAATTTTTTCTCCAAAAACCTCTACCTGATCGCCCGGCCT
>CAZLGT010000038.1:0-51683 GCA_964559175.1 uncultured Mariniphaga sp.
ATGATATTGGCCATTAATTCAGACATGTCGCCGGTGGACAAGTGCCCTTGCAGAATGCACGAAACCGCCAGCAGGATGCCATTGTTTGTGAGGTTTAACGATTCGGAAGTTGCCTGCTGAGGCAACTCCAGGTCGAACAGGGCCAATACTTCCTGCTGCGCCTGTGTTTTTGCAGCATTAAATGAAAGCTCCTGTTGCTGTACCAGGTATTCCACCCGGCTTCTTTCCAGGTGTGTAAGTACATTTACATTTGCCGAATTAACCTGCGAAATATCCGCCAATGCATAAAGCGTCAACTGTCCCGGCGATGATTGGCCGCTTACTTCGTTAAAATAATAACCGTCAGCTTTCAGTTGCACATAATTGGAGATAAGCTCCACCTGTTTTTGCTCGAAACTGCCCGAATTACCGGTTATGGTAGTGAAATAGCTGCGTCCGGTCTGGTTTAATCCTTCATCCAGTTCGGATATAAGCACTGAAGAGCCGCTGATAAAAGGACCTTTTTGCACATAACCGCTAAAGGTTTCTTTTGTTAAGGGTGCTTCCACAGGATCATCTGTAATGCATGAAGCAAAAGCTAAAAAAATGACAAAAACGAGGGAGATAAAAATTTTTGTTTTCATGGTACATGGTTTTTAATGAATGTTCTATGCCGTTTTACTGAATTACCATCTTTTGTGAAATCTTTTTCCGTTCATCCCTGACTTTCAAAATATACATCCCTTTTGATAATTTGTCTGTTTTCAACTCAACCCGATTTGAACCGACATTTAAATTTTGGTAAACACAGGTTCCGGTTAAATCATAAATTTCCAACTTTAAAATTCTGCTGCTTTGCGAATAAAGGGTGATTTTATCTTTTGCCGGGTTGGGAAAGATTTCAATGTCTTTTTGGTTTTTGAAAATCGCATTAGAAACAGTGGTTGTATCAATTACTTCAATATGCCAATACTCTATCTTACCTGAACGGCACCCTGCCGAATTTACAGCCTCCAGGTAATAAGTGATACTTGTATCGGGTTTTGCCCAGCCATAAATGTCGACTGAATCCGATAATCCATGTGCTGGACTAAATTTGTATTCTGTCAAAGGCTCAAAATTACTAAAAAGCGAAATGTTGCCGAAAAACTGAACACTGTCACCTTTATAAATTGTTACGGGAGACATGTAAGGTCCGCCAGTCATAAAAACAGAAGCAATAATACTTACAGAATCAACCTGTATATTTCCTTCTGCATCTTCCACCTTCAGATAGTAAGTTGTCCACTCATCAGGTACATTTCTCCATTCTGTTATAACCGGATTGCTTTTCGTGGTATCGTCCAGAATATCGGAAGCGTAAATCCAGGATGGATTACCAGTAGGGTATTTAAAAGCGAAATGTTTTCCGCTCCAGGTATAGGTATATGGTTCCACACCACCGGAAGCTGAAGGGAAACCACCTAAAACATATTCTTCTACCGGAAAAGAACAAACAATTATATCATTCCCGGCATTTACTATTAATTGAGAATATGCATGTAAAAATATCACTTTAAAAATCAGGAATAACATTAGCTTCTTCATAGTCATTACTATTAATGTGTTTGACCAATTTGCACACTTGAACCAAATGTAACCTCAAACTCGCTTACGATTTCTATATCATCTGCCGCATGAAAATAAACATCAGCTCCATTATAGATATAAATATTTTGCATTTGAATTGAACATCCAAAAATATCAGCATTAGCATTAAACATAGTATTATTAATGTATTTGGTATTAGTTCCTTCGCAAAATGTACCGTCTATGCCTAAATCACCAATATTATTTGAATCCAGCCAATCTTTTAACCTTCGTCTGGGTTCTGTTGTGTTATTGTTCCAGGAAAGACTCAATTTTCCAAAATAAGAATTTTGGTATTCACATGAAGAAGTAATGGTACCATATAATTGGCCAACTAATCTTTTATTTCGAAAAGTATTATATAATGGAGCACCAGATGAGCCATTATATTGGATAGAAGTTCCGTTAAAAGTTTCATTCCAGTTCACTTTCCAATAATTACCAGAAGATGTTGGTCCAGTATTATCTGTTGAAATTTTTTTTGGATTCCATTGTGGATGATGTATGCTAACACCCGATCCATAGGGAACTTGCCGATCCCAACCATTAAAAAAGGCATTTATTGGCGGTGATAAATCATATGGAGTCTCTTTTAACTTCAGTAAGGCAAAATCTGAAGGTGAATCATTAGCTATTACTGTTGCACCTACTGTTTCTTTATGTGAATAGTTTGATCCACCACATGTTGTTGTCTCATATTCCCACCAAAAAACATAATCGAAAGCATCAGGGTTGGTAATGGCATCATGTCCATTAGGAACTAATGCATGATGGGCTGTTAAAAAATAAGGAGTACCATCTTCACTTGTATTATTTATTAATGAGCCAGTAAATACACCACCATTCGAAAGTACCAAAGCAACTGAAGATTTTTCTTTCTGCCACGCATCTCCTTCGGGACTACAATTAATGTCAACTGTACATAGGCTACTCCCCGTACTTGTGGCGAGAGTAGAATTTATCTTCTTATAACCATAAACAACTTTAGATACAGAAATAATTCCTATGTCTCTAACCTCGGAAGGTTCATAATATTCTAAAATAATTTTATCACTGAACAATACACCTGTTGCATACCCCGAAGGTTTTCCCTCAGTTCCTTGACTATTTTTGTTGGTAAAACCACCAATTATTTTAGATTTATCCTTGTCATATATATACAGCACTCCTCCTTCAGGCAAGAAAAATCTATCATAAGACAAATTAATAGATTTCGCCATAGGGCAATAGATTTCAAGCTTCCATATCCTGTCTCCATTTTCAAGTTCAATCCATTTCCCGCAATTATTCCAATCATAAGAAACTTTCATTACTTTCCCGTAACGATATGGCCCTAATGATTCCCTACGTTCATCTTCATTTATCAGCTTTTCAAAATCGAGTTTTTGAAACTCGATTCTTGGAGTTTGATTTTCAACTATTTTTACAGCTTTTATTTGATTTTTGAAACTATAAGGTTTCCCCCCAATACTTATTTGACCATATGAATAAAAGCAAATAAAAAATGTACTGATTAATAATATTTTTTTCATAGCAAAACCAAATTTATTCCGTTAGCAACATCTGTTTTGTATCCACAATCCTCCCATCAATAACCAAACTATATAAATACATTCCGGCAGCAAATTCGTTAGCGCTTATTGTAACATTACCTTCGCCTCTTTGGTTAACCTTTATTGTTTTTAAAAGTGTGCCGGTCATGTTGCAAATATGTAACTCGGCATTTTGCACAGTATTGGGTAATTCAAACCGAATGTTGGTTTGAACACTGAATGGATTAGGGGCGTTTTGATACAATACGGCTGTCCCAGTTCCACCAGGTAAAAGAGCAGTAGCAACATGAGCGGATTTTGTTTCAGGCGAACCCGAACTTTTCAATTCATCAATTTCGGTTTTCAGTTCTTTGAGGGATTGTATCAGCAAAGGAATAATGCCGGTATAGTTGATACTTAAATATCCGTCGTCGCCTTCATATACCAAATCGGGGTAGAGTTCCTGCAAATCCTGTGCAATTAACCCGTAATGTTTTTTTTGGAACAGTTGCGATTTTTCGTCGTAAAGCGCCTGTTTAACAGTAGCGGAATCGCCTTTCGACTCCTGGTATTGCTGTTTCAGGTTATACTCAACCGGCGTCATCTGCAAAACAGTATTCAGGGTACTTACTCCTTTCGAAGCAGGAATAGCAGTTCCCAGTTCAGCTATATTTTGTTTCAGTCTTTCATCGGAGTCACCTACAATAACTCCATTAATTAACCCCGTAACTTTTACATTACCAACAAAATACCCTGCATAAATTCCATCAACAGGAATATCCTGCTGGTTATTAATTGTCCCTACTATCCCGGCGCCATTTTGAGAGCCGTATGTTGTTCCAAAAATACCATAATTATATCCTGATGTTGAGTTTCCTCCAATACCCATTACACCCCAGGACCTTCCTGATCCTAAAGGACTGGTCAGGTAAGATTGGCCTTTTAATCCAACATTATAACGACCAGACGCAACAGGAGCATTTCCGACAACGGAATGAATCCACGAACTACCAGTGGTGCCTGAACGTTCCGCCCATATACCAATCGTTACTCCCGTAACAAATAATGCAGAATTTGAATTGCCCACAGAATTTACAGATAAATTAGAGACCGGGGTATTTGTACCAATATTAATTCCTACTTTACCGGTATTGGCAACTTTTAGCTGTGCAAATGAAACACCCGTAATTGCACAAAACATGAACAAAAAATAAAATTTTTTCATGGTTGATTGATTTTATATAGTTAAATAATAATTACCGTCTCAAACATTTAGCAGATTAAGCAGCTTCCTTTACAGATTAGTCTGAACTTTTTAATTCGTCCACTTCAGCTTTCAATTCTTTAATGGATTGTATCAGTAAAGGGATAATCCCTGTATAATTAATACTTAAATGCCCGTCATCGCCTTCATAAACCAAATCGGGATAGAGTTCCTGCAAATCCTGTGCAATTAACCCGTAATGCTTTTTTTGAAAAAGTTGTGATTTTTCATCGTAAAGCGCCTGTTTAACAGTAGCGGAATCGCCTTTCGACTCCTGGTATTGCTGTTTCAGGTTATACTCAACCGGCGTCATCTGCAAAACAGTATTCAGAACATTTACTCCTTTCGAAGTAGGAATACCAGTTCCAAGTTCGGCTATATTTTCTTTCAGCCTTTTATCGGAATCGAGTTCTGTAACTCCGTTTATTAATTCTGTAACTTCTACATTCCCGACAAAATACCCGGCATAAACACCGTCAATGTTAACATCCACGTTGTTACCGGTTGTCCCTATTATCCCGGCGCCATTTTGAGAGCCGTATGTTGTTCCAAAAACACCATAATTATATCCTGATGTTGCGTTTCCTCCAATACCCAATACGCCCCATGCGCCCAATCCTAAAGGAGTGGTCAGGTATGATTGACCTCTTAAACCAATATTATAACGGCCAGATGAAACAGAAGCATTTCCGACAATGGCATGAACCCATGAACTACCAGTGTTACCAGAACGTTCCGCCCATATTCCGTTAGTTGCGCCTTTAACAAATAATGCAGAATTTGAATTGCCCACAGAATTAACAGATAAGTTGGAAACCGGGGTACTTGCGCCAATATTGATTCCTACTTTACCGGTATTGGCAACTTTTAGCTGTGCAAATGAAATACCCGTAATTGCACAAAACATGAACAAAAAATAAAATTTTTTCATGATTGGTTGATTTTAAAGTTTTATTTTTTCAAAGTTTACCGAAATATGAACCAGATTCCAACCAAAAATAGTTAAAAATTGTTAATCATAGGTTAAAAACCAACAAATTATTTTTTTTTTCGATTTTTTTATATAGGGATTCATGTAATTTACCTTACGTTTTCTGTTTTTAAAATAACAGATAAACCGAAAATCTGTCATACTTTTCCGGCGTGGCAGATTTTTTGTTATTGTACTGCCTGAAAATTTAAAATATAATTTTTATCGCCATGATGAATTTGACAAAAAGTTCGAACCCCGCGTTAAGCGAAAAGGTTTTTCAAAAAGAATATACAACTGCCTCATCAGAAGTGATGACCGTAAACGGCACAATTAACAAAACAGCTTTATCGTTGCTGCTGGTAATTGCCGCCGCCCTGTTTACCTGGAACAAATTTTTTAATGCGTTTTCTCCCGAAGCCGGCATGTCGGCAGTGATGCCGTGGATGGCCATTGGCGGAATCGGCGGTTTTATTACGGCGCTGGTAACCGTTTTCCGCCCAAAAAGTGCAGGCATTTCAACACCCATCTATGCGGTTTTGGAAGGAATGTTGCTGGGTGGTTTATCTGCCATTCTCGAAGCTTCATACAGCGGAATTGTAATGCGCGCCGTTGCACTTACCCTGGCTGTTTTTGCGGCCATGCTTTTCTTTTACCGTTCGGGCATCATCAAAGTAACCAAAAAATTTATGATGGGCGTATTTGCCGCCACTGCCGGAATTGCAGTTGTTTATTTAATCAGTTTCGTTGCCGGAATGTTTGGCGCCCAACTTGGTTTTCTTCACGGAAACAGCAACCTGAGCATCGGCATCAGTCTGGTTGTGGTGGCCGTAGCGGCGCTGAACCTGGTCCTCGACTTTAACTTTATTGAACGGGCTGCAGAACAGGGCGCACCCAAATACATGGAATGGTATGGTGCTTTTGGTTTAATGGTTACACTGGTGTGGCTGTACCTCGAAATTTTGAGGTTGTTGTCGAAACTGGCCAGCAGGGATTAAGAGAAACTAAAAACTCCCAAAAATGGTGTGCTTTTCCGAATTGAAGTAAATGGTGGAATAAATACTGAATCCTTCTTTGTTTGTGGTGAGCTTTCGTTCAATGTAAAGCACCGGCTGACCTTTCTTTAACTGAAGCAGCTTTTTTATTTTTTCGTCGGGAACAATGGCTTTCAATTGCTGTTCGCCACCCAGAATATTCATCTGGTAATTTTTCCGAAGCACTTCAAACAACGATTTGTTTTCAAACGAGCGACTGGTAAAACGGGGCAAATTCAGGTTTGGCAGGTGATTGATGTCGTAAAATACCGGTTTGTCGTCCACATAGCGCAGTCGTTCCATGTAAATGCAGCCCGACTCTTTTTCCAGTTCCGAAAGTTCAAACACAAAAGTTTCGGGCCATTTTCTGATTTCCGGTTTTTGCAAAATATCGGTTTTCAGGTAGCGCACCCCAACAGCCGACGCAGTTCCGGAAATGGATAAAATACCGATGTTTTGCGGCGGTTTTCGTACAATGCTGCCTTTCCCTTGTTTTTTCAGAATGAGGCCGTCTTTAACCAAAGTATCCAATGCATGGCGCACTGTCGGTCGTGTCATGCCATGTAAAGCGCACAGCTCGTTTTCCGACGGCAGCAAAGCGCCTTCTTCATAAACACCTGAAACAATATGTTTCCGGAGTAATTCGTACAGTTTCCGGTATTGTGGTACGTTTTCCGTCATGCCCCAAAGTTAAAAAATAATTTAATTAATAACTGCAACTTGTATTTACAAGTTATTCTTTTTATTTTTACACCGAAAAATTAAGATTATCTTTGATAATAAGGATAAGACCATAAAATGAAGATGTAAATTTGTTATAACAAGTTGAACAAAATAATTAAAAAGAAAAAATGGCAATACCTGTAATGATGCCCCGCCAGGGCCAGTCTGTTGAATCCTGCATCATAGGACAATGGTACAAGTCGGTGGGCGACGAAGTAAAAGAGGGCGACCTGCTTTTCTCCTACGAAACCGACAAGGCTTCTTTCGAGGAAGAAGCCAAGGCCGACGGCATTCTGTTGGCTGTCTTTTTTGACGAAGGCGACGAAGTGCCGGTACTTACCAACGTAGCTGTAATTGGCAGCAAAGGCGAACCGGTGGATGAATTTGCTCCCGGAAGTGAAACTTCTTCTTCTGTTGGAAAAGAGCCGGAACCGGAAGAAAAAGAGGAAGAATCGCCCAAGGTGATTGAGTTTGATGTGGAAGAAGATGAATCCGGAAAGCGCATCCGCATTTCGCCGCTGGCCAAAAATATGGCCGAAAAAATGGGAGTGGATGTTCAGTCGGTGAAAGGCTCGGGACCGCGTGGCAGAATTATTGCCCGCGATGTGGAGGAAGCTGCAAAAACGGTTCAGAAACCGGTTGCAAAAACAGAAACAGCAGCAAAACCTGCACCTGTTCAAAAAGTTCAGGTGTTACAAACCGGCGCTGATTTCGAAATAAAATCCATTCCGAACATCCGTAAACTAATTGCCACTGCCATGCATCAGTCGCTGCAAAACTCGGCACAGCTTACCCACCACCTCAGTGCCGATGCACGACAGTTGCTGAAACTGCGCAAAAAATACAAAGCGGAATATTCCGAAGGAAAAATTCAGCAAAACGTGACCATCAACGATTTGGTTTGTTACGCCGTTATCCGGGCGCTGGAAAAATTTCCTCAGGTAAATACCCACTATTTGGGCGATAAAATGAAGTGGTTCAAAAAAGTGCACCTGGGACTTGCTGTTGACACCGACCGCGGACTTATGGTTCCTGCCCTGCAAAATGCCGACGACCTCTCAGTCACCGGACTTTCGTACCAGTTACAACAACTGGCCACACATGCTCGCAACGGAAATGTAAATCCCGACTTGCTGAACCCGGAGGCTGCGTCGTTTACCGTTTCCAACCTCGGAAACTACGGCGTGGAAATGTTTACGCCGGTTATTAACCTGCCGCAAACAGCTATTCTGGGCGTTTGTACCATCTTTCCACGCCCAATGGAAATTGAGGAAGGTGTTTACGGTTTTGTGCCCGTAATTGGCCTGTCGCTCACTTACAACCACCAGGCTCTTGACGGCGGCGAAGCCACCCGGTTCCTGGCAGAGGTGAAAAACCAGGTAGAGGGACTTTCAGTTTAAAGTTTAAAGTTTAAAGAAATGCCAAAAGTACAATTCATAAATCCCGACGAAGTCAGGAAACCCAGACAACTGGAATTTAAACCGGTTCCAATCAATCAGTACAACAAAACGATTGAAGACGAAAAAGAAAATTTCTCCAAAGAAGATTTTCTGCGCATTTTTAACGACATGGTAGTTATTCGCGAGTTCGAAACCATGCTAAATCTGATTAAAACCCGCGGTGAATATAATGGTATTCCATACAACCATCCCGGCCCGGCCCACCTTTCCATTGGGCAGGAAGCAGCGGCGGTGGGAATGGCCTACAACCTGGATGTGGAAGATTTCATCTTTGGTTCGCACCGCAGTCATGGTGAAATTCTGGCCAAAGGGCTTTCGGCCATTGCCAAACTCGATGATGAAACGCTGGAGAAAATTATGGAAAGCCATTTCGACGGAGTTACACTGGCGCCTGTAAAAGCGGGCCACACCGGAACCACCAAAGAACTGGCGGTTAAATTTTTACTTTACGGAACACTGGCCGAGATTTTTGCCCGCGAAACCGGTTTCAACAAAGGACTGGGCGGTTCCATGCACGCGTTTTTTACGCCGTTTGGCGTTTACCCGAACAATGCCATTGTGGGTGGCTCGGGCGACATTTCGGTGGGTGCGGCACTTTACAAAAAGGTGAACCGCAAAAAGGGAATTGTGGTGGCTAACATCGGAGATGCGTCCATGGCCTGTGGTCCCGTTTGGGAAGGGTTAACTTTTGCCACCATGGACCAGTTTTCCGAATTGTGGGAAGGCGACATGAAAGGCGGACTTCCGCTCATCATCAATATCATGAACAACCAGTACGGCATGGGCGGCCAAACCTGTGGCGAAACCATGGGATACGAAGTGGCAGCCCGCGTTGGCGCCGGACTGAACAAAGACCAGATGCACGCCGAGCGGGTAGATGGCTACAATCCGCTGGCGGTTATTGATGCCTACCGCCGCAAAAAGAAAATTCTGGAAGAAAAACGCGGTCCGGTGCTGCTCGATGTGCTCACCTACCGGTATAGCGGCCATTCTCCTTCCGATGCTTCATCGTATCGTTCGAAAGAGGAAGTGGAAGCCTGGGAAAGCCAGGATTCCATCGTTTGGTTTGGTAACGAGCTGGTAAAAGCCGGAATTGCCACCAAAGAAGAGTTGGAACAAATTAAAAATGAAACCGAAAGCATTGTAAGTTCCACGCTGAAACTGGCCATCGACGATGAAGTTTCGCCCCACATGGATATGAAAAAGTATCCGAACCTGATTGGCGAAATGATGTTCAGCGATCAGAGTGTGGATAAAATGGAAGACCGCGAGCCGGAGGTGAATCACCCGATGGAAGAAAACCCGAGGGTGAAGCAGTTGGCCAACAAGGAACGGTTTATGTTCGATGAAAACGGAAAACCACATTCCAAAATAAAAACCTATGCTTTGCGCGACGGCATTTTTGAAGCCATCATCGACCGGTTTTACAAAGACCCTACGCTGATTGCCTATGGCGAAGAAAACCGCGACTGGGGCGGTGCGTTTGCCGTTTACCGCGGACTGACTGAAGCACTGCCTTACCACCGTCTGTTCAACTCGCCTATTTCCGAAGGCGCTATTGTAGGAACGGCCATTGGTTACGCCATGTGCGGCGGACGGGTGATTCCTGAAATCATGTACTGCGATTTTCTGGGTCGTGCCGGCGACGAGGTGTTCAATCAGTTGCCCAAATGGCAGGCCATGAGCGGCAACGTGCTGAAAATGCCCGTGGTTATCCGCGTTTCGGTAGGTTCGAAATACGGCGCCCAGCACTCGCAGGACTGGACGGCACTGGCAGCCCACATTCCCGGACTGAAAGTGGTGTTCCCGGCCACGCCATACGATGCCAAAGGGTTGATGAACGCCGCGTTGCAGGGAACCGACCCGGTGGTGTTTTTCGAAAGTCAGCGCATTTACGACATCGGCGAAATGTTTCACAAAGAGGGGGTTCCTGAAGGATATTATGAAATTCCGCTGGGCGAACCCGACATAAAAAGAGAGGGCGGCGACGTGACCATTCTTTCCATTGGCGCCACACTTTACCGGGCGCTGGATGCCGCAAAAATCCTTGAAGAAAAATACAACCTTTCCGCAGAAGTAATTGACGCCCGCTCGCTGGTGCCGTTTAATTACGATTTGGTGATTGAATCTCTAAAAAAAACGGGGCGGATTGTTATTACCGGCGATGCATCGGGGCGCGGGTCGTTTATGCGCGATTTGGCTTCGAACATTACCGAACTGGCATTCGATTACCTGGATGCGCCGCCGGTGGTGGTGGGTTCGCGCAACTGGATTACGCCGGCCCACGAACTGGAAGACTACTTCTTCCCGCAGCCGGAGTGGATTGTGGATGCCATTCACGAACGTATGCTGCCGCTTCCCGGCCACACCCCGGAAAACGATTTTACAGAAGAAGAACAACTGGACAGAAATGCCAGGGGAATTTAGGGTGGCGCGGTTTTGAACCGCGCATGAAAAAAGGCAGCAGGTTTGTAAAACTGCTGCCTTTTTTGTTCAACCGTGCTTAATTTCTGAAATTTTAGCAGTCCGATGTTTATTGTTCGTCATTAACATATTCTAAAATATCACCGGGTTGGCATTCTAAAACATTACAAATCGTATCCAAAGTGCTAAATCTAATTGCCTTTGCTTTTCCTGTCTTTAATATAGAAAGGTTCGATAAGGTCAAACCAACTTTGTCTGAAAGTTCATTCAGTGACATTTTCCGCTTTGCCATCATTACATCTAAATTTACAATGATTGCCATAGTTTACACAGTTAAATCATTTTCGTTTTGAATTTCTACTCCCTTTTTGAAAATAGTCCCAATGATGTAGATTACAGCTCCCATCAAAATGAATGCCTGACTGTCTGCCCAAAATTGGTTTAAGTTGTCGGTAACAAAACCGTGATGCATTAAATTTTCAGCAGTCTGTCTGGCAATGAAACTAAAAAGCCCAATTGAAAGCGTAAAATAGCTAATTTGCAAAATTTGGTTAGAAACAAAAGTGTTGAATGGTTTTGTTAAATCCATTTTGTGCATTAGTCTGATAACTATGTAGAATAGAAATACTTTCAAAATTGAAATAGACAGAATAAAGCTATATATTCCGAAAAAAGCCAATTTGCTGTCTTTATACATTTCCGTTAAGTCTAATTTTTGATAAAGATTTTGGACAGATTCAGGTCTGAACAGACTGAAAATGAAATTTACAATCAAGCCGCCGGCTTCAATGCACAAACCGATAAAGATAAGCCAGGCCACTATATTTAAACCTTTAAATACGACGTTGTTTCTTTTTGACATTTCTTAAATGAATTAATTTGATGACACAAATATAATAAATATTTATTGTTTTTCAATAAATATTTATTTTTATTCAAAATATAATTTTAGAACTACAAAGGAATTTCGATAAGCAAATGATTTGGTCTAAAACAAAAAGTGGAATTCAGAAAAATTCTGAATGCATAAAAAAGGCAGCAGACCGTGCGAACCTGCTGCCTTTCTTTATGAAAAACTGATTCTGTCAATTTTTTACCACAAGTTTTTTAGTAGTTGCTGTTCCATTTTTAATAACGCGAACCAGGTATATTCCGTTTGGAAAATTACTGACATTTATGGTTTGTATTTGTTCGTTTTGAGTTTGAGAATAATAAACAACCTTTCCTGTAACATCAGAAATAATAAGTGATGAAGCTGCAGGCACATTGGCAACAGTTATGATTTTTCCGGCAGGATTGGGATAAACATTAATATCGAAAGCAGGCTTTTCCGAAACGATTGTACTTACTGGCGAATCTCCAGTCAATCGCATAATACCTGTGGGGTTATAGTTAAAATACCCGACAAAAGTGATATTTCCGTCGTTTTGAACGATAAGGTCTTTCACATCTCTGTTCACATATTTTTTGGAAAAAGTAGTGTCAAGAGAACCATCTGTATGATAGCGTTCTACAACAAAGGCTTCGCTGGGTGCTCCAAAGTTGACATTTGCTGCAAGTACCTTTCCGTCTGGCTGAATATCGAGGGTATAATTTCTGATTTCAGTTGAATGCGTAATTTGAAAGGTTGTATCAAGACTTCCGTCAGAATTAAGCCTGTCCACTCCAAACGCAGTACTGTTGGTGTTTCCGTAATTTCCACCTATCATTATTTTACCATCAGGCAAAAGCTTTATGGCATAAACCTGACCGTAAAAACCATCTATTGCCTGCGAAAAATTTGCATTGGCGTTGAATGTATTATCCATAGTTCCATCGCTGTTTAAGCGTGTTAGCAGCACACTGGAATTATCGTTATAACTGCTGTAATGCCCTCCAATTAATACTTTCCCATCCGATTGAACTGCTATGCTGTTCACCCTTACACCGCCAATACCTGTGCCTCCTGAAATCCCTGTTCCGGCATTAAATGAACTATCGATAGAACCATCAGCATGTAGTCTCATTAGGTTTCCCAATACAATTTTTCCGTCAGGTTGTATGGCAAGCGCTGAAACATTTTGAATACCTGCCGGCGGAATAAAATTTTGGTCGAATGATCCATCTGCATTCAATCGGGCAATACCGAGTTGCGATTGCCCTCCTGTTTGTCTAAAATTTCCACCAATTATTATTTTTCCGTCAGTTTGTAATGCAATAACATTTACTGAGTTACCCCAGCCATCTTCTAAAGGGCTTGAAAAACTCAAATCTCGTGTTCCATCTAAATTTAATCGGGTTATGTATATTTCCTCCTCTTCGTTAAAGGTTTCAAACTGGCCGCCCACCAAAAGTTTGCCATCGGGTTGCTGTACAATAGTTTCACATTTTCCTGTCCACTGGTCAGGGCCAAAGCCTGTTCCCACGTTAAAATCAGGATCGATAATACCGGTTTGGGCAATAACTTTTACAAAAAGGAGAAAAGTAGTTGTTACAGTAAAAATTGTCTTTTTCATAATGGTATTCATTTAATATTTAGTTGTTAAATTAAGTTTTACAGGAATATCAAATATGAAGTATTTTCAATATTCTCTACCACTGCAATATGCTTAACCTGCTTTTAAACTTGATCTCTTTCCATAAATTTCGAATTTGCTGAAATAAACGTTTATCAAATACATTATGTTCATCCCGGAACGACAAAATTTTTCTTGAATACTTTTTTAGTATTGTTTTTCTACGGATAGAGGGTTTGAATTCAGGTTTAATACTTCAACAACCAACACAAAGATTAAGTTGATTTTAATGGATTGCCAAAGGAAAATTTTAATTGCGTTCTATTATGTTTAGTCCCTGAAATGAAAATCATTATGGGCATTATCATTCATTACCAGGGAAAACTGAACCGGACGGAATTGGCTGAGACATTTTGCGAAGAGATGGAGGATATTTCCAATTCCATGAAGTGGAAATATGTTGATAAACGAAGGGCTGGATGAAAAGCCGGTGCTGCTGATGGGAGTCATCATCTCACCCTATGAAAAAGACGGAACCGCTGGTATTTACGTTCGACCCGGATAGACATTTACAAAACGTCATTGTGAGGCAGGGTAAAATAGAAAGTTGAGCCTTTAGCCTCTTCGCTTACCAGCCAAATCCTACCCCCCAGCATTTCAACATAGGCTTTTGAAATGGCCAATCCGAGGCCTGCACCCTGCTTTGCCATTTTATCGGCAATATCAGCCTGAATAAAACGCTCGAAAATGGCTTCCTGTCTTTCTTTTGGTATTCCTATTCCGGTATCTTTCACATAAAACTCAAATTCTTCTCCTCTGTTGGAATAACCAAATTCTACCGTTCCCGTATCAGTGTATTTTATGGCATTTTTAACGAGATTGGAAAGAATTCCATAAAACTTTTCACTGTCAGTTTTAATAATTGCCTCTTTTTCAGGTAATGTACATTTATAGGACAGCTTGATTTTTTTAATATCAGCATCTAATCTTAAAGAATCGTAAACAAACTGCAACTGGCTATTTATACTCATTTCTGAAAGATAAATATCTGTTACACCTGATTCTATTTTGGAAATACTCACAATATCACTTATAATATTAAGCATTCGGGCCCCACTTTTTTCGATAATCTGAATATACTTTTGTTTTTCTGCTCCGGTTAATTTCGGGTTTTTCAACAAATTTGCAAATCCCAGAATACCATTCATGGGTGTGCGGATTTCGTGGCTCATATTTGCAAGAAATGCAGATTTTAACCGGTTGCTTTCTTCTGCTTTATTCTTCAGCGTAATTTGTTCTTGCTGGTATAGTTTCAAATTGGTGATGTCAGTAATGGTGCCCACATATCCAATTATTTGGTTTTGATTGTCAAATTCGGGCACAGCCCGGCCCAATACCCATTTAATTGAGCCATCATTTAATAAAAACCGATATTCTGTTTCTGATATTCTTTTTTGCACTGTGGCTAATTTCCACTCACTCTTAACTTGCTCAATGTCATCGGCATGAACTGCTTTCATCCATCCATATCCAAGTGCTTCATCCATCGTCAGACCGGAAATATCGCACCATTTTGGGTTTACAAAAGTGGTGTATCCGTCGGCACGTGTGTGAAAAATACCAACGGGAGAAATATTTGTCAGTGTTTGATACTTAATTTCTTTCAGTTTAACTTCTTCCGAAGTTTTGATGGCATCATTTCTGGCAATTTCAAACTTCTGCCGGTAAGTTAATGGCTTAAAAACATCTTTTATCTTAAAGTACCTGGTGTTAAAATCCTTTGTATCAAAATATTTCAAATAAACAGAGAAGATGATGCTGTAAAAGACGGCAAAAAACCCTTTTGAAATTAAACCTGATGTTACAATAGTGCTTAAATTTTCATAATTATTAAATGCAATATATGAAAAGAAGATAGTGTCGAAACTCACTACTATCAGCATGGTTAAACAAATTTGCAAAAACAGGTTCGACAGGTATCTGGATGTAAATTCATAAATCACAATAATTAATAAGGCATTGAGAAAAAGTACAACTGTGCCTGTTAATAATACCCAGGCATTATTATCAAAAAGATTGGTTGAGACATTAAAAGGGTTGTAGGTTGATGATTCTTTTATATTCCAGCCAAAGGAATGAATGAGAAATGCCATCACAATATTTGCAATCAACAGGGCATAAATTATTTTCCGGGTTTCGCTTGCATCTTCTTTAATGTATATAATTAAAACAGCAAAAAGTGTGGCCGTAAATAAAACCGATGAACCAGGCGAAACAAGCAGGTTTTTAGCTATTTCCACATAAACGGTGCTGGAAAGAAACACTTGCATAAACTGGAATAAACCCAAACATGCAAACAGGATTCCTATTCCCAGTTTTTTACGAAGATAAAAAAGCACAAGAATCAATAGTGAAACTAATGTTCCTTGTGCAAGGAATATACCTATCTGATAATAATTCACTTTTTGATTTGAATTCAGCTACATATTTCAACTACATGAAAATCCTTATTCCTTTCTATTCTATTGTTCTACCCTAAATTACGAATTTATAAAGAATAATCACCTGCTGCTTCCGGCTGATAAATGATTTCGTCAATCCTGACATTTGTAGGACCTGCCGGAACAAGCCATTCTATTTCATCAGCAACTTTATATCCAATCAATGCTGTTGCGATGGGTGAAAATATTGAAATTTTATTCTCTTTAAAATTTGCCTGGTCCGGATACACTATCTGAAATTGCACTTGCTTATTACTGTTTAAAAAACTCAACCTTACAATTGAATTCATTGTAACAACATTGGACGGTATGTCTTCAGGCGTAACAATTTTGGCAGAATCCAGTTCTTTCATTAGTTTTTCAGCCTCCGCATTGCTGATTGATTTAATTTGTTTGGCATCATTAATGCATCTTTTTATCCGTGCGTAATCCAGTCTGTTAATAATTATATTGCTCATAATAAATATGTTATAACTTATAAAATATTCAGTTAAAGATACGATTTAATTTCTAAATAAAACATTCGTTTAGCCCGTAGTATCCACATTGCGTACCACAGGGATACCTTTCCCGAAACCAGGAACTTCCTGTAAAGAATTTTCAGCAGGTAATCCGCCTGCTGGCAGACACCTGTTGAAAACGCTGGTCTCTTTTTTTTGAACAAATAATACTATAAATTTATGCCAGAATTTCTATAAGAATATTGGCCTTTAAATGAAAACTAAAAAATTATGGGCATTTCCATTCATTACCAGGGAAAACTGAACCGGCCGGATATGGCTGATGAGTTTTGCGAAGAGTTGGAGGACATTGCCAGGACGATGGACTGGAAATACAACGTGATAAATGACGAGCCGGATTCGAAACCATTTCCGGTAAAAGGCATTATCATTTCGCCACACGAAAAGTCGGAGCCACTGGTTTTTACTTTCGACCCCGAAGGCAATTTACAAAATGCCTTTATGCTGCAATTTTTAGGTGAAGAACCGGATTTAACCTGGTACAACCACACCAAAACGCAATTTGCGCCCATTGATGTCCATATTGCTGTCATCAAACTGCTGAAATATCTTCAGCAAAAATATATTGAAAACCTGAAAGTTACCGACGAAGGCAGCTACTGGGAAACCGGTGATGCAGACCTTCTGAAGAAAAAAATGGATTTCCTTAACGTGAAAATGGATGAACTGGCTGGTTTGCTCGAAACCCTTGAAATTGGAAAAGACGAAACTGCAGAGACCCTGGCCGACAAAATTGAAAAACTGTTAAACGGAAAAATGAAAAACAGCATCAACAGGATAAAAAAAATTGAATAACAGAGACTTATTAACATCAAAATCCCAATATGTCGAATATAAAACTTATCATCGAAAAACGGGCGGCAGACATTGGCAACTTTATGGTTGGGCGGTTGCTTCCATTCCGCCAGAAAAGGACTGTTGGTCCTTTTATCTTTCTCGACCACATGGGGCCGGCAAAACTCAGCAGTTCTGAAAATTTGGATGTGCTGCCACACCCACATATCGGGCTATCAACGCTCACTTACCTTTTTGAGGGAGCCCTGATGCACCGTGACAGTCTTGGCTCGGTGCAGGAAGTAAAGCCGGGCGCTGTAAACTGGATGACTGCGGGTAAAGGTGTGGTTCATTCGGAAAGAACGCCAGAACACCTTCGGGATAAAGAGAAAACCTTCCACGGACTTCAAATTTGGGTAGCTCTACCTAGAAACATGGAACAGACTGAACCCACCTTTACCCACATTCCTGCCAGTGAATTGCCCTGCTGGGAGCAGGGTGGCGTAAAAATGAAACTAATTGCAGGGAAAGCTTTTGGGAGAAAGTCGCCGGTGCCGGTTTACAGTCCGCTTTACCTGCTTGAAATTAAAAACGAAGAAGAAACGGAGCTGAACGTTGGCAGTCAGTTATTTGGTGAAAGCGCCCTCTATATTCTGGAAGGAAGCATCAAAACGGAAGGGAAGATTTTCGGACCCAACCAATTGCTGGTAGCCCAAAAGAGCTCCCTGTGCAGGTTCATTTTAGGCAAAAACTCCACTGTTTACCTGCTTGGCGGCGAACCTTTCCCCGAAGAACGGTTCATTTACTGGAACTTTGTGCACTCTGAAAAAGGCCAGATAGAAAAAGCAAAAAAGGAATGGGAAGAACAGAATTTTCCAAAAATTCCGGGTGAAACCGAATTTGTGCCGTTACCGAAAAAATAAACGGGTACAGCACCAACTCTGTAAACCTCACCCTCAGTTATAACTTTAGGTGTGCAAATGAATCGGAATCCTTCTATTAAATTAGCATGCTACTTTGCTTTTTTTAATTTTCTGACAAAGAGATTGTCAAAAGAATATTTTCCCCCTCCTGATATGAACAAAACAATAAAAATCAATGCAAAAAGAAATGCCTTTTCCTTGCTGGCAAATGGATCATCTGCATGAATGTAAAAAGCAGCTATTAGCATAGTAAAAATTAGTGGAATTGCAGCCAATCGGGTTCCCAGTCCGAGCAAAACAAAAATTGAACAAATCACTTCTGCAAATACAGCAAGTAACAGAGATATTGTCATGCTCAGTCCGAATATACTTGCAAAAGTAATGGGTTCGCCTGAAAAAAACTGCATTAGTTTTGGATATCCGTGAGTCAGCATCATTAATGCTGCACCCGAACGAAGGAGTAGCAGCGCAAAATTCGTATTTGCATTCTGCATTGTTTTTAAGAATAACTTATTCATATTTTAAAAATTAATCGATTGTTAACCTTATATCCCAGGCCAAAAACTTCCCGTCTTTTAATCTTGGCTGAATCTGGTGTAATTTATACTTATTTCACACAGTCCGCTGTACTAAGTTTTGCAAAATAAAAAAGAGTGGAAAAACCACTCTTTGGTTGAGGTTCCTGGCGGATTCGAACCGCCGTATACGGTTTTGCAGACCGCCGCCTAGCCACTCGGCCAAGGAACCATTTTTTATTTCGGATTGCAAATGTAGAAAAATTTGCAATGAATACCATACATTCAACTCAAACATTTTCACCGAATCAACGTCACACTGGCCTTTTCAATTTGCCCGCCCATGGGAGGATTAAGCTTTGAAACCTTGATTTTTGCTGTTTGTATGGACGGAAATTCGTTAAAAAGTGCATCAAGAATACGCCCTGCAACATGCTCCAAAAGATGCGATTTCACCTGCATTTCCCGTTTAATCAAATCGTAAACCGCCTGGTAATTCAATGCATCTTCCAAATCGTCGGAAGCCGCTGCTTTCAAACAATCTGTATCAAGGGCCACATCCACCTGAAACTCATTGCCTACCACTCTTTCTGCCTCAAAATGGCCGTGGTATGCATAAAAGTGCATCCCTTCAATTTCAATAATTCCCATGCTCTTTTTTTTGCGAAATTAAGAATTAGTGATGAATGCAAAGAAAATTCTTAGGTGCTAATCGTACTGAGAAACCTTTTTTTAATTTTGTGCACATTGAAAACCAGTTGAAATAAATAAAATGGCAAACAACACCGAAAACAAAGAACCGGCAAAAAAATCGAATTTCATTCACTTACAGATTGAAAAAGACCTGGCAGAGGGCAAAAACAACGGACAGGTGATTACACGCTTCCCCCCGGAACCCAATGGATACCTGCATATTGGACATGCCAAGTCGATTTGCCTGAACTTTGGCATTGCCGAAAAATTTGGTGGCAAATGCAACCTGCGGTTCGACGATACCAACCCTACCAAAGAGGAGATGGAATATGTGGAATCCATCATGAAAGATGTCCGCTGGCTCGGATTCGACTGGGAAGAGCGGTTGTTCTATGCCTCCGATTATTTTCAAAAACTCCATGATTTTGCTGTGAAGCTGATCAAAGAAGGAAAAGCTTACGTTGACGATCAGAATTCAGAAACCATCAGCGAACAAAAAGGAACGCCTACACGCCCGGGAACCGAAAGTCCTTACAGGAACCGCACACCCGAAGAAAATCTTGATTTGTTTCACCGGATGACAGCCGGTGAATTTGATGAAGGTTCGCGGGTATTGCGGGCCAAAATAGATATGGCATCGCCCAACATGCACATGCGCGACCCCATCATCTATCGCATTTTAAAAGCGCACCACCACCGTACCGGCGACAAATGGTGTGTTTACCCGATGTACGATTTCGCCCACGGCCAAAGCGACTACTGGGAGGGAATTACCCACTCCATTTGCACGCTCGAGTTTGAGGTACACCGCCCGCTTTACGACTGGTTCATCGACCAGTTGATGGATTCAAATTACCGTCCGCGCCAGATTGAGTTTGCCCGGCTGAACCTCACGTACACCATTATGAGCAAGCGCCGGCTGCTGGAGTTGGTGAAAGAAGGCCATGTAAACGGCTGGGACGACCCGCGGATGCCAACCATCACCGGATTGCGCAGAAGGGGTTACACGCCGGAGTCCATTCGCAACTTCTCAGACCGCATTGGAGTTACCAAGGTTGACGGAATGATTGATGTTTCGCTGCTGGAATACAGCGTTCGCGAGCACCTGAATAAAACCGCCCAGCGTGTAATGGGTGTTCTTAATCCGCTGAAAGTGGTTATTACCAACTACCCCGAAAATCAGGAAGAAGAACTGGAGGCCATTAACAATCCCGAAGACGAAACAATGGGAACACGAAAAGTTCCGTTTTCACGCGAACTTTATATCGAACGCGACGATTTTATGGAAGACCCGCCCCGGAAATTTTTCCGTCTGGCGCCCGGTCGCGAAGTAAGGTTGCGTTATGCCTATTTTGTAACCTGCACCGATATAATCAAAAATGAAACCGGTGAAATTACCGAACTGCATTGCACGTACGATCCGGCATCGAAAGGCGGCAATTCGCCCGACGGCCGTAAAGTAAAAGCCACGCTCCACTGGGTATCGGCAAAACATGCGGTGAAATCGGAAGTTCGTTTGTACGACCGCCTATTTAACGACGAAGACCCGGCAGGACATAAAGACGTTGATTTCAAAGAATTCCTAAACCCGGATTCGCTAAAAATTTTGCCGGAATGTTACCTGGAACCATTTGTAAAAGGGGCAAAACTGCTCGACCATTTTCAATTTGAACGGCTGGGATACTTTAGCCTCGATTACGATTCCACAACTGAAAAGCCGGTATTTAACCGCACTGTTCCGTTGCGCGACTCATGGGTGAAAGCGCAAAACAGCAAGTAAATCAACCCTATAAGAAAAAGGACTGTTTTTCTGAGAAGAACAGTCCCTTTTTAAACTCATATACTGCATTTACCGATTCATACCCTGTGTTAACCGAATGTTAAAACTGTGCATTCATGGTTATTTCTATATTTGCTCGCGTCAAATTAAAAAAGGACGAAAAAATGGAAAAAGAACCACAAAAAGATAATTCCCGGCTGATACTGGCCATTGTGCTTATTGCACTGGGGGTTATCTGGTTAATGCATAAAGCAGCCCCATTCATATATCCGTTTGGACTTCAGTTGAAAAACCTGTTTTTCCCGTTCAGGCAACTTTTTGCCCAATGGGGCAGTTTTTTATTTTCGTGGCAGGTAGTTTTAATTCTGGTGGGACTGATTTTACTGGCCGGCAAACGTTCGGCAGGAATGGTGCTAATTGTTTTGGGAGGTCTTTTTCTTGTACCCAAAATTTTTGTGTTTTTCCCATTTACCATTTCGCTTTCACTCATGTTTCCTGTTATTTTAATCGCAGCCGGAATTGCTCTGATTGCGCGACTGGTGTAATTGCAAATAAACTTAGAATTCCAAAAAATGGATAAAAAAGAGATATCGAACAGAAGGGTGTTATTCGGGTTATTCCTGATTATTTTAGGGGTTTTCTGGATACTGGTTAAATTGGATGTCATTCCAAACGTTTGGACTGACGTGTTGATTTCGTGGCAGATGCTGCTCATTGCCATTGGGATTTTTTCATTCATTGCCGGAAACCGAACGGCAGGAACCATCTTAATGATTATTGGCGGGTTCTTCCTGGTTGATGAATTGCTGGTTATTCCTTACCAGCTGCGGCAAATTGGCTGGCCGATTTTGATTATTGGTGTTGGAGTGGCATTGCTGCTTACCCACCGAAGCCGCAATCAACCTCCTGTTCTTGAACCGTCGTCGCAAGGCATGGACTATTTCGACGATTTTGTCATCTTCGGTGGAAGGGAAATTTTCATCAATTCCAAAAGCTTTTTGGGCGGAAGAATTACCTCCATTTTCGGGGGTGCCGAATACGATTTAAGGCAGGCACAACTTTCAGAAAACGGCGCAGTGGTTGACTGTGTTTGCATTTTTGGAGGAAGTGGGTTTAAAGTTCCGCCCGACTGGACCATAAAAAACGAAGTAACCACCATTTTTGGCGCTTTCACCGACAAACGTGGAGCTTCGGTGCACGATGTCAGTTGCGATCCGGCAAAAACACTGGTTATTAAGGGATTCAGCGCCTTTGGAGGAGTGGAAGTTAAATTCATCTGATTATGGATTTTAAGCATCCGTTTATCTCCAGTCCCCGGCTCGGAGTTTATTACATTCTGGTTTGGCTGGCCATATTAACCGGCAGCGTATTGCTGAAATGGCTGGCATACGGGTTCAACCCCGGAATTGCAGTGGCCGAGGGGCTGGCTTTCCCGTTTACGTTTGCCATCATCGGTTCTGCCATCTGGTATGTCATCAAATACAGTTCGCTCGAGAATCATACTCCAGCCCGGGTGCTTATCTCTCATATAATTGCGGCCACCATCATTGTTTTTATCTGGCTTTATATCGGGGTAGTACTCATTAAACTGCTCCACCCTTTTGCCGAACAATGGATTGATAATAACCTGGCAATAAACATTTTTGGCGGATACATGTTTTACCTTACCTACGTCATTTTCTTTTATGCGGTTAGCTACTACCAGGGATTTAAAGAAAAACTGAAAAACGAAGGCAAACTGAAATCGCTGGTAAAAGAGGCCGAACTTCATGCCCTGAAATCGCAAATCAATCCGCATTTCCTGTTTAACAGCCTGAACAGCATTTCGTCGCTCACCATGACCGACCCTGCCAAGGCACAGGAAATGGTGATAAACCTTTCGTCGCTCATGCGGTATTCCCTGAAGCACGACCAGATTGACAAAGTGCCTTTTAGTGAGGAATTAAACAACAACAAATTATACCTTCAGATTGAAAAAGTAAGGTTTGGCAAAAAACTGAACCCGGTGTTCGATATTGATGAAAACTGCCTTGACACGCTCATTCCCAACATGATTTTGCAACCGCTTTACGAAAATGCCATTAAATACGGTGTTTACGAAGCAACCGAACCGATTGAGATTGTTACCAGAAGCACCTGCATCAAAGATGTACTGGAAATTACCATCACCAACAATTACGACCCCAACTCCATGAGCAAAAGAGGCGAAGGCATTGGGCTGCGCAACATCCGCGACCGGCTTCAGATTATTTACGGCAACCCAATGCTAATGAAAGTAGAGGACAACAAAAAAGAATTTAAAGTAACTTTAGCTATTCCGCAAAAATAAACTGCTATGACCGAAAAAATACGTACAATTATTGTTGAAGACGAAGAGCTGGCGCGCAAGCTGCTGAAATCGTTTCTGAGTGAAGCTGAAAATATTGAGTTGATTGCCGAATGCGAAAACGGATTTGAAGGGGTGAAAACAATTAACGAACTGAAACCCGATCTTATCTTTCTCGATATTCAAATGCCTAAAATTACTGGTTTTGAGATGCTTGAACTTCTCGACCATAAACCGCACATCATTTTTGCCACGGCTTACGACCAGTACGCACTAAAGGCATTCGAATACAATGCCTCCGACTACCTGCTGAAACCCTACTCGAAAGAACGGTTACTTGAAGCCATTGAAAAAGTGGCCGAACGCATCAGCATCGAAGGTCCCGATTCGGATATGGCCGAAAAAGTGAGTGACTATCCGCGCGACGAATACCTCGACCGGATTGTGGTGAAAGACCGGCATAAAATCCACATCATTCCGGTTGACCAGGTACGATACATCGAATCGATGGACGATTATGTGATGATTTACACCCACGAGGGCCGCCACATGAAACAAAAAACCATGAAATACCTGGAGGGGGCGCTCGACCCGAAGAATTTCGTCCGCATTCACAGGTCATACATTGTTAAAGTGGAGGAAATCAACGAAATTCAGCAATACGAAAAAGAATCGTACATTGTAATCCTGCACGACAAGACCAAACTGAAAGTGAGCAAAACCGGATATAAAAACCTGAAAGACATTCTGAATTTCTGAAAAAACAGTTACCTTGCCGCAAACAATTTGCAGGCATGGGAATTTTTATGGCAATCACCGTTATCGTTTTGTGGCTGGGGCATTTGCTCTACGCTTTGTTCTATGTTGAACCCGATTTTTTATCGTCTGGTTTTTACCTGCATATACTCATTCAGGCCTATTTATATACCGGCTTATTTATCACCGGGCACGATGCCATGCACGGAACAGTTGCTAAAAACCGGAAACTGAACCATTTTTTCGGGCATGTGGCCACTACCCTTTTTGCATTTCTATCCTTCAGTGTACTGGCAAAGAAACACTACCAGCACCACCTTTACCCGGGCACAGAAAAAGACCCCGACTTTTCGCCCCGCAGCAACAACTTTTTTGTATGGTGGTTTATTTTTATGAAAACCTACACCACCTGGTGGCAGATTTTGCTTATGGCGGTCATGTTCAATGTTTTACTCCTTTGGTTTTCTGAGTTTCAGCTGATTGCATTCTGGGTTGTTCCAGCCATTCTTGCCACCTTCCAGCTTTTCTTTTTTGGTACTTATTTACCCCACAAACGGCCGGTATCTGAACAAATGAAACCGCACAATTCACGCACACTTCCAAAAAACCACTTCATCGCCATGCTTTCGTGCTACTTTTTCGGGTACCACTGGGAACACCACGAATCGCCCACAACCCCCTGGTGGAAACTCTATCAAATGAAAAAGTAAAAAAGCGAAAAAAATGTCAACCGGTTAACGATTCAATGTCGTGCATGGAATATTCAGGAACTGCTCCAGGCTGTGAGGCCACAAAAGCACCGGTGGCGCAGGCAAATTTCAACGCATTTTCAACAGGCCCACCGGTAACAAGCCGGGCAATCAGACCGGCCAGAAAGGAATCGCCGGCGCCAACCGTATCAACGGCTTTTACTTTAAAACCGGGGTGTTCGATCAACCGGTTTTCAATGAACAGTGCAGCACCGTCAGCGCCCCGCGTAACGCAAACCGTGGGGCAATTGAAAAAACCCGACAGCCAGGCAATCAACTCTGACTCGGAACCTTTTAAGCCATTCCAACGGGCAATTTCAACCAATTCGTCGTCGTTCAGCTTTACAAAATCGGCCAGGGAAAGCAACTTTTCAACCACTTCACGGGAATCGAACGGCGGACGCAGATTTACGTCAAGCAAGCGGATTGCCGGAGAGTTTTCCAGAAATTGCATCAGGGTGTTCCGGGTTGTTTCATTTCGCGAAGCGAGCGAACCAAACACCACAAGATCGGCCTTTTTCGCCAGGTTATTCAACTCTTTTTCAGGCTGAATGTTGTCCCATGCTACCGGCTCGCAAATTTCATAGGTCGCATTTTTATCCTCATCGAGATGCACCAAAACCTGGCTGGTGGGCAAAGTGTCATCGGTTTGTAAAAAGCGCAAATCCATTTTCGACTCCTGCAAAAACCGGCGAAGTTTCTCCCCTTCCCTGTCGTTTCCAATTCTGCTCACAAGCCAGGGATGTATGCCCTGCCTTTTCAAATGAATACCTACATTCATAGGAGCACCGCCGGGTTTGGCCCCACCGGGCAACATGTCCCACAAAACCTCTCCAAAACAAACAACCGTTTGCAAACCTTTATTATCCATTTCCCTTTTAGTTTCCGATAAAAATAGGTTTTTCAGGCACATTTTGGATCAGAATTTTTTCCTTTTTTTGGGAAACAAAAACGAATAAAATATTATATTTGCAGCCTCAAATAAATGGTGGTTGTAGTTCAGTTGGTTAGAACGCTGGATTGTGGTTCCAGAGGTCGCCGGTTCAAGTCCGGTCTACCACCCAAAAAAACCAGAGGCTGCCTGAAAAGCAGCCTCTTTCTATTTTATTAAATTCAGCATGGATCATACATTTTGAAGAAATCCCCTTTCAGTTCGCAATGTACCCGCTTTTTTCAATTATCCGTTTTCCACCTTTAGTCTGAAGGGCTTCATAAACTTTAAAAGCCATGGAAGTTCGGTCCAATTCCTGTCGGACAACAGTATAAACATAAGTTAAATACGGATACGACTGGTTCTTTATGGTTTTGAACTATTGGTTGCGCCCTGCCCTGAAAAAAATTTCCTTGAGAACTTTTTAAGGCAAGGTATTCCAATTACTACCAAACCGCAAAAAACCCTTTACAGAACTAATTCCCGTTACCTAAAAGATTTTCGCTCAATGCCTGCAAAGTATTTTTTTTATGCGAATTGGGCACCAGCACAGAAATATTGTACCGACTTCCGCCGTAAGAAATCATACGGATTGGAATTCCGTCGAGCGCATGGAAAACTTTAGAAGCAAAACCGCGTTCTTCGGCAATAATGTCGCCAACAATGCAAATAATGGTCAGGTTCTCATCCACCTCCACCGTACCAAATTTATCCAGTTCATTCCTTATTTTTTTCAGTTGCTCGGTATTATCAATGGTCAGCGAAACGGCAACCTCCGATGTGGAAATCATATCGATCGGCGTTTTGTATTTTTCAAAAATCCTGAAAACGCTTTTCAGAAAACCATAGGCCATTAACATCCTGTCGGACCGGATTTTTATGGCCGTAATGCCGTCTTTTGCAGCCACTGCTTTTATACCTGCACCCGAAGTTTCAGAGGTAATCAGTGTCCCGCTGTCGGTAGGGTTAAGTGTATTTTTGAGCCTCACAGGGATATCCTGTACCCTGGCCGGAAAAACGGTTTGCGGATGTAAAATTTTCGCACCGAAATAGGCCAGCTCGGCTGCTTCGTTGAACGAAAGCTGTTCAATTTTTTTGGTATTCTCCACAAAACGCGGGTCGTTGTTGTGAAACCCGTCGATGTCGGTCCAAATTTGTATTTCATCGGCATCGATGGCAGCGCCAATCAGTGATGCTGTGTAATCGCTGCCACCCCGCTGCAGGTTGTCAATTTCGCCCTGCGCATTCCGGCAGATATAGCCCTGTGTAATGTAATACCTTGCCGGCCCCACTTCTTTGATTACCCTGTCAGTATGATTACCAATATAGTTAGTATCGGCCATTTTTTCTTCGTCGATGCGCATAAAATCAAGCGCAGGAACCAATTTTACATCGTGCCCGTTTTCCTTCATCAACAGCGTAAAAAGCTGGGTAGAAATCAATTCCCCCTGAGCCAGGATGGTGTTTTCGCCTACCTTTGAAAACCTGCCGGAAGTAAAGGATTTGATGGTATTGAAAGCTGCTTTGACAATTTTCAGCCCCTCTTTCTTATTCTCTTCTGTTTTAAAAAGTTCCATCACTACTCTCCGGTACCCCGACTGAAGCCTGCCAATGACAATCCCGGCAGTTTCACGGTTCTTCTTCCAGAGATACCCGGAAATCTCAACCAGGCTGTTGGTGGTTCCCGACATGGCCGAAAGAACCACAATTTTCTGTTCGCCGTCGGTGATAATTTTCATTACCGAACGCATATTTTCAGGGGATCCAACCGATGTTCCGCCAAATTTTAAAACCTTCATGTTAAATTGCTTTTAATCTGTTTCTTCGCACGCAAAGATGTATTTTTTTTGCACAAAGTGAAATTGAACCGCGCTAAAAATTATTTTAAATGCGTATGAACATTCCAAATTCATCAATAAAATACTGAAAATCAATAAATAAAATCACAAATCCAATGCTTCCCGTCTCTTATTTTTTTGTAAAGAATATTGTGTTTTTATCCAGAAATGATGAATAATTATTCATGCAGTGCAAATTTTTCAAGAAAAAAATCCACCAAATCCTTTCCTGAAGGATCAACAATTCCAATTTCAGGTGCATACACAATGGCCTCGAGCCCAACTTTATTGGCTTTCTCCTGAATTGCCTTTGCATGCAACGGGTGGTGGTTTATTTCGTCTTCGCTGGCTGGAAAACCGTTTTTGTTTTTGTTGTACACAAAAACCGGCGGGTCGTTTTTATCCATTCGGCTTAGAAAATCGAGGCTGTTTCTGATTTCTTTCATACCAAACAAATCGGCTTTTTTGTGAAAGGGAACTCCAAAGGCAGCAGCAATGGCCTGCAACTGTTTCCGGGTTTCTGCCATTGGAATTCCCAATATCCGTTCCCACTGAAAAATATCGTAGGTTGACTGGGTGGCAAAAGCGCCTGCGCAGGTTAATCGCGTCGATTCATGCAGAACGGGATCGGCATTCTGTTTATCGGCCATTTCATCTGAAAAGGCAAGCCACAAGGCCGTACCGGCACCTGCTGAACCACCAGAGCAGGCAATGCGGTTTTTATCGATGTTATATTTTGGGGCATGAAACCTGATGTATTGCAGGCATCTTTTGGCATCGTTAAAACTTCCCATAATGCCAAACGGCGGCTCTGTCATAAACCGGTAGTTAATGGTTGCCACTGAAACACCGGCATCGAGAAAGCGTATCAAATCTTCCGAGTCATAATACTTCGATTTGTCGCCACCGATGAACCCGCCACCGTGTATGTAAATCACCAAAGGTGTGGGTACATCAGAGGATGCCATCCACAAATCAAAAGTATTCCGGGGGTGTTCTCCGTAAGCTTCATCAACGTATGTTGCCCGTTCACCTCTGAGGTTAACCGGTTCGCTTTTCTCTGATAAGTCGATGCTGTTTTGCAAAATTATTCAGTTATATTCAACATTGAACGGCTCCCGGCCAGATTCAACAGAAACCGTTACTTTTTTCTTCTTTGCCTGCTGATATTCAGCTTCAAAATAAAAATTCGGGCAAAAATAGGATTTAACAGGAAGCAAGAAAAATTTTTACATATAAATTTTATCTGCCTTTTCGCAATAGAAATTTCGAACTGAATTATCTGATGGAATAACTTAGGATTCAATCTTAAAAATATCGGCAGGGGCATACCGTGAAGTGAGCCGGACTTCGAACCGCGAAGTGAGCGGGTGGTGCGCAGCCAGTGCCAGTTCGGGAGTATTGTTTTCAGCAGAAATGTGGCTCAGAAAAACGCATTTTAACTGCGCGCCTCCGTTTTTTTCGAGCAGCTGCATTGCCTGCATGTTTGATAAATGGCCATTGGCAGAAGCTACCCGTTGTTTCAGAAATACAGGATAACGCCCTGTTCTCAGCATATCTTCGTCGTAATTCGATTCCAAAAAAACTACATCACACAACCCCAAATGAGAAACTACGTTTTCACACGGCTCGCCAATGTCGGTAAACACACCCACATTTTTTCCGGCATACTCCACCCTGAACGAACAGGGCTCGGAGGCATCGTGGTTTTTCAGGAAAGAGTGAACCCGAAAATCGCCAACAGCAACAAACGTTCCCGGTTCAAAAAATCGCGGATAAGCAGGCTGCATATTTTTATAAGCAGCCAGATACGTTTTTGCGGTAAGGTAAACCGGGATTTTCAGTTTTTTTTCAAAAACCCTTGCCCCGCGAATATGGTCGCTGTGTTCGTGTGAAATGAAAACGGCTTTTATTTTCTGCGGATTAAGTTCCTTTTCAGCCATCCGTTTCAGAATCTGTTTGCAGGAGACTCCCGCGTCGATTAACACTGCATCTTTTTCATTTCCAATGTAGTAACAATTCCCATTGCTGCCCGAGGCAAGCGCACAAATTTCAAGCATTCCTTTTCAATTTTCAGACAAAAATAGCTATTTCGTTGCTGAAATCCGGTGATTGCCACTTTTTAACCTCAACATATTCCGGGTTTTTTTCAGGTAATGAATTTGTGTAACCGGCTTCACTTTTTCACCATTCACAGTCAGGTTCGGCAATTCGGAAGGAAATAAAACCATTGCCTCTGAATTTCCAGGCACCGACAGTTCCATCTGCCATTCTTTATCATCAGCCGCAAGACTACAGTTGATGGTGCCGTGGATGGTTGGAACATCCAGTTCAATGTTATTCAATCCGTCTGGCTGCGGATTTACCGTAAACAATTTAAAACCCGGCTCCAAAGGCTGAATGCCCATCAGCCTTCGCGGAATAATGTTGGCCGGCGCTGCGCCCCAGGCATGGTTCCATGTGAGGTTCGGTTTGTAATATTCGTCCCAGGCTTCGGTGGTCATGGTGGAGCCCATATACAGCATGTTCATCCAGCTTCGTTTACTTTCCGAAGTCATCAGGTTCAGTGCGTGTTCTGCTTCGCCGGCATTGTAAAGCGCTTCCAGCAAATACTGGGCGCCGTAAACGCTGCATGCCATTCCTTTTGACTTAATATACTCAGCCACAGTTTTGATGTTTTCCTGCGGAACGAGGTTAAAAGCCAGCGGAATCATGTTGGCATGCAGGCTGGCGTGGTCGGTACCAATTCCGTCAATAAAAACACTACGGTCGGCATCAAACATATTCTCCATAAGGCTGCGACGCACTTTTTCAGCCCGGTTTTTGTAAAACTCCCCATCGGCGGTTTTCCCCAACGCTGCGGCAATTTCTTCCATACATTTCAGGGAATAGAAATGAAAGGCATTCACCACGGTGTTGAAATCGGTGAACACATACCCATCGCGTTCCCCTTCAGGCGTGGGCCCGGCATTGGAAGCCTGCTTTTTCCCTTCCGATGTTCCGGCAGGCCAGTCCACAATGTCGGCTATGTTCCGGTTCAAATTAATACTTTCCAGAAATTCCGGAGTTACTTTTCCGGTGCGGGTGCTTATGAGGCCATTATCGTGGGCCAGGTCGATGAGCGTTTTCTTTTTCAGGTCGTCGTACACCATTTCCAGAAACCGCGTATCGCCGGTGTACATGTAATGTTCGCGCGCCATCATCACGGCATGCATTTGCCATTCGGTAGGCCAGCTTGCGTGCGACAAAAGAAATGCGGTGGTGTAACGGGCAGCGGAATATTCACGGTCAACCGAGTAGTGCCCCAGTTGCTGAATATAGGCATCGGCTTCGTAAGGCATTCGTTCGCGGTTGCCGTCGCAGTAAACGCCCAGAAACGGTGTGGCCTTTAGCGTGTATTTACACAAATTCCAAACCTGGTTCAGGTTTTCCGATGAACTGCTGAATGAGGATGCATCATCCTCAAAATAGTACAACAGAGCCAGTTGTGTTAATTCATTTATTGTTATACCTCCGTTGCCATTGACTTCAACGTAGCGAAACGGCAAAACTTCGGGATAAAACGGCGCCAGTTTCTGGCTGTGCGGATAACGAGCATCGTGGCGCGGTATTTCCACCTGGTAGGTGTGCGTACCTTTTTTCAGTTCCAGGTTGTATTGAAAGAATCCGATATTGGAAACCCCGGGATTTTTATTGACCGTTTGGTCGTCATTTTTTCGTTCTCCCAGAAACAATTCCAGATTTTCATCTGAATTTGCTGCAGTAACGGTTAATTCAAGCGTGGCAAAGGCTGCTTTTCCAAAATCGGCAAACCAGCGTTGGCTGCCGGAAGTTTCAAAAACAACCGGCTCAATCCGGAAAAAAGTTGCCATTTGACGGTCTTCGGCCACCCAGTTTTCGGGTTCAATCTCCACCCAGTTGCTTTGTCCCGGCCATTCCTCTGCCGGACGGTCAAACGTTCCGGTATAAAACTGCTGCGGTTCGCTGAACACACTTTCAAATTGGTTTTCGCCCCACACTTTCACGTTCCACCAGTAAGAAGAATTAGGCAGTAGGGCTTTCCCTCCGTAATCCACGTTGACGGATTGTGCCGTTTCCATTTTACCGCTGTCCCACAAATCAGCCTTTCCCGGATGCAGTAAATCGGGTGAAGAGGCCACCAAAACCTGATAGCCGGTTTGTGAAATACCTTCCTGTGGAAAAATCCATCCGAATGCAGGATTTGGATTTGTAACCACAGCCTGGTGAGGCGCCCGGAGCAAGTCGGTGGTCAAGCCGGTTGGTGCAATATGATGTTGAGCGCCGGTTACCAATGTACAAAATACAACCAAAAATAAAAGGACTGAACGTTTCATAGTTTCAATTTTCTGTTCAAAAGTAGGAAACTTTTTCACAAATTGGGCTCCATGAACAAAAATGTAATTCTGGCGAATATAATCGACAAAAATACGTATATTTGGCGAATATAATCGACAAAAATGCTAAAAAGAGAACTGGAAAAGACAATTATTTCCAAACTGTTTTCAGGAAAAAGTATTCTGCTTGTGGGTGCACGCCAGGTGGGAAAAACAACTTTACTGAAACAGATAGCCAAATCATTACAAAAAGAGATAATCTGGCTAAACGGTGATAATCCTGAAGACCGAACCCTGTTGAATCAAATGAACGGGACCAGGGCGAAAGCAATGTTTCCCAATGGTTCAATAATTTTTATCGATGAAGCCCAGCGGCTTGAAAATACTGGAATAACGCTAAAAGTTATTCATGACAATTGTGAAGAAATTCAATTACTCGCCACAGGTTCAAGTTCATTTGAACTGACGGACAAAATTAAAGAATCCCTGACCGGCAGAAAATGGACGCTCAAGCTTTTTCCCCTCTCATTCAGAGAATTATTGTATTCAAGCAACATACCGGAACTTAACCGGGCCCTTGAAACACGCATCCTTTTCGGTTCCTATCCGGAAGTAATTAATTCCCCCGGTAACGAAAAAGAAGTTTTGAATGAACTCATTTCAGACTACCTTTATAAAGATATTTTCGCGTTAAAAGATGTCAGAAAACCCGATGCACTCGATAAATTAACCAAAGCACTTGCTTTTCAGATTGGCAACCAGGTTTCCAACAGGGAATTGTCGCAAATTGTTGGAATTGACAAGGAAACGGTAGATAAATACATTTATTTACTGGAAGAAGCATATATTATTTTCAGATTAGGTTCCTACTCTAAAAATCTGAGAAATGAACTGAAATATTCGCAAAAAATCTATTTTATTGACACAGGTCTGCGAAATGCACTGATTAACAGATTTTCTCCTCTTTCATTACGGGAAGACACCGGTTCTTTATGGGAAAATTATTTAATATCGGAAAGAAGAAAAAAGATTGAATATGAGCGGCTGCACCGAAATACATATTTTTGGCGAACCACCAGACAACAGGAAATTGACTACATTGAAGAATACGACGATAAAATCTCGGCATTTGAATTTAAATGGAGTACAACAAAAAAAATATCTGTACCGAAAACTTTTCAAAAAGCCTATCCTGATGCTGTTTTTCAGCTAATTACTCCTGAGAATTATTTTGAATTTTTATAGTAACTGCTTCCGTCCCAGCAATGGGTGCACAGTTTTTCTTTGGGTAACCCGATGGCATCCACCAAATCGGACAGGGTTTGAAACTGCAATGTAGTCAACCCAAGGTTTTTCCGGATTCGTTCCACCATCGCCTTATACTCATCCATTTCCGGGTCGGAGTATTTTTTCATGTCCACCTCCCCTTTTCCCTCCAGCTGGCTGATGGCTTTCCGGGTGGCCAGCTCCATCGGTTTTCTCGACCGGCTGAAATTCAGAAATTCGCACGGATAAGTCAATGGGGGACAGGCAATGCGCATGTGTACTTCCTTTATTCCTTCGTTATGCAAATCGCGCGTGTTGTCCTTCAGCTGTGTTCCGCGTACGATGGAATCATCCAGAAAAATTCCCCGTTTGCCCTTTATGATGGCTGGATTGGGTATAAGTTTCATTTTGGCCACCAGTTCGCGTGTGAGTTGGTTTTGCGGCATAAAACTGCGCGGCCAGGTGGGTGTATATTTCGCATAGGGACGCATGTATGGAATTTTTCGTTGGTTGGCATAACCAATGGCATGACCGAGGCCCGAGTCGGGAATTCCGGCTACAAAATCGGCATCCACCGGGTCTCTTCTTGCCAAAGCAGCACCGCACCGGTAACGCACTTCATCCACGTTTATTCCTTCGTAATACGAGGGCGGATACCCGTAATAAACCCACAGGAATGCACAT
Organism: uncultured Mariniphaga sp.; assembly: GCA_964559175.1. Taxonomy (GTDB): domain Bacteria; phylum Bacteroidota; class Bacteroidia; order Bacteroidales; family Prolixibacteraceae; genus Mariniphaga. The sequence goes on from CAZLGT010000038.1 coordinate 34,123, forward strand.
ATCTGCATTTTTGAGTTGGGTTTCCGAATCTGCTCATAACCCTCAGCCGTTATACGTACAATTTCTCCGGGGCCTAAAAATTTCTCTATTTCATAATTAAGGTTTGGAAACGCACTGGTTTCGGAGCCAACGGCAAAGCCATCACCGTTTTTTCCAATGATTACCGGTGTCCGTCCCAGATTGTCGCGGGCGGCAATCAGCATATTCTCAGTCATGATCAACATGGAACAGGAACCTTTCACTTTGTCGAACACTTTTTCTATTCCCGAAACAAAATCATCACCATCGGCAATAAGCATGGCCGTAAGTTCGGTTGGGTTTACGTTGCCCTGACTGGTTTCGGAAAACGTGCGGTGCCTTTGCAGAAATGCCTCTTCCAGCTCGTCGGCATTTACAATTTTGCTTACAGTAGAAATGGCAAATTTACCCAGATGCGAGTTGGTAACCAGAGGTTGTGCCTCGTTATCGCTGATAACACCAATTCCGGAGTTCCCGTTGAAATTTACCAGATCATCTTCAAATTTTGTCCGAAAATATCCATCCTCCAGACTGTGAATGGCCCGCTGGAAACCTTGTTTCTGATTAAAAAATGCCAGTCCTGCCCGTTTTGTTCCGAGGTGAGAATGGTAATCGGTTCCGTAGAATACAGGGGAAACACAGTCGGTTTTAGAAATTACGCCAAAAAATCCACTCATTTGCTGTTGGTTTTTCGTTTCGATAAGGCCCGAAAAATAGGGCTTTTTATTCTATATGCCGGTGCTGGAAAAATTTCTTTTTTAACAAACTGCAAACAACTATTTCACCAGTTTCGAAATGGCTTTAAATTCGGGCGCTGCCGACGACCGGGTCAGTTCAAAAAGAATGGATTCAACAGAGGTCATCATGATTCCTTCAAAACGGAAACGTTCTTTGGCTATTTCGATGCTCTCGGGCACACGCGACGAAACGCAATCCATAACTACCACAGGATGATAACCTGCTTCTTTTAAATCGATGGCGGTTTGCAATACGCACACGTGCGATTCAATGCCGCATATAATCACATTTTTGGTTTGAAGTTCGGCCAGTTTCAAATTAACCGCCGGTTCGTCGCAGCAACTAAATTCCCGTTTTTCGATGAACTGAAAATCGGACAGTACAGATTTTATACCTTCCACTGTTTCGCCCAAACCTTTGGTATATTGCTGGGTAACCAAAACCGGCAAACCCAGTTCGTTTAATCCCTGAATCAATGTCTGGCAGTTCTTCAGTAATTTCTCTTTCTCCCACATTACCGGAAACAGGCGTTCCTGAATGTCGATAACCAACCCGGTGGTGTTTTCTTTTGTAATTCGCATATTGAATTGTTTTGAGTTTCGAGTTTCGAGTTCCGGGTCTGCCCCGTGGAATTCGACGTAGGAGAAAATTCCATCGGGGTTCCGGGTTCAAAGTTCAAAGTTTAAAGTTTGTCCTTTGATCCTTGCCTGTAGCCGGGATTTGTCTCCCAGATAGCCGCCGTGGTGTCGTTTGGCGTAGTCATTACTTGTGAAATTTATTTTTGTCATCATCCCCACCACCAGTGCATCGCCAATAACGGTCATAACCGTGGTGGAGGTTGTTGGGGTTAGTCCCAGCGGACAGACCTCCTCCGGGTTTCCGGTAAACAGGAACACGTCGGCACTTTTTGCCAGCACACTTTCGGGATTTCCCGAAATCACAATCAACGACAAACCGGGATGTAATTCGCCGGCCAGCCCAACCAACTCCAGAATCTCGCGGGTTTTCCCCGAATTGGAAATCAACAGCAATACATCGTTTTTCTGAATCACGCCCAAATCGCCGTGCTGCGAGTCGCTGGGGTGCAGAAAAACAGCCGGTGTTCCTGTTGAGCTGAACGTAGTGGCTATATTTTCGGCAATCTGCCCCGCCTTGCCCATTCCACTGGCCACCAGTTTTCCACTCTTTTGGTGCACCTGCCTGTAAATCAACTCCACAGCCTCTGAAAAAGCCGCGTTTACAGGTATGGTTTTTATGGCTTGCGCCTCCCGTTCAATAACGCTTTGGATTAAATCTTCCATTTGCTTCCATTTTGAATGCAAATCTAAAAGAAAAAAACAAGTCATCTGTTATTGCAATTTTTATATTCCGGATAAAGATCCGAATTAAGCCGGCTTGTGTTCCTCCTCAATCTGATGCAGCAACCGGGCATATTTTCCACCATGTTTCAGCAATTCGGTGTGGGTTCCCCGTTCAATAATTTGTCCGTCTTCCAATACCAGAATCATATCAGAGTTTTTTATGGTGCTAAGCCGGTGAGCTACGGCAATAACGGTTTTCAGTGAAAAAATATTGGCAATGGCCTGCTGAATGTATTGCTCGGTAATTGAATCGACCGCGCTGGTTGCTTCATCGAGAATTATCAGCTCGCTGTTGCCGGCAATGGCCCGGGCAAAAGAGATCAACTGGGCCTGCCCTTTCGAAAGATTATCGCCATTGTCCTGAATCACAAACTGGTAACGGCCGCCCAATTGGTCTATAAAACGACTGGCATAAACAAAGGAGGCAGCCTGCTCCACATCGGTTATGGAAACCGTTTTGCGTCCCAGCGAAATGTTAAATTCCACCGTGTCGTTAAACATGTAAATATCCTGGTGCATTACCGAAATGGTTTCCCTGATATGCGCAATGGGCAGTTCAGAAAGTTCAGTTCCGTTTATTTTAATGGAACCGCGGTAGCCGGTGTAGGTTTTTGCCAGCAGCCTGATGATGGTCGATTTACCGGAGCCCGTGGTTCCTACCAGCGCCAAACGATCGCCTTTTTTTAGCTTGAAAGACACATTTTTCAAAACATCAGGACCATCTTTGGAATAACTGAAACAGACATTTTTAAACTCAATTTCCTGAAGACCAATGGGTTCAGGTACAGAATCTTCCGGTTTGACAGTGGGGTCTTCCACTTTTTGGTGAAACAATTCGCTGATGTGCTCAAGCGCCGACAATGCCCGCTGAATGGTGGATATTTGCTGGGCAAACTGCTTCACCGGAACGAACAGCCGTTCCAGCGTGGTAACAAAAACAATGAGCACTCCCATCGTGTAACCGTAATCCCAAATCTGAATGGCCCCGTACCAGATGACCAGTGCCGTAGCCACAGATGTAATTCCCTCCACGATGGAATAAAGGAAAGAATCGTAAATGTTCGATTTGTTTTGCGCGTCGGAAAACTCCTTGTTCAGCCCATCGTACTTGTTGAACACTTTTTCTTCCGCTGAATACAACTGCACCGTTTTCATTCCGTTCAGCGATTCCTGCAGGTATGCTGCCGATTTGGCCAGACTTGTACGCGAAATATTGTAGGCTTTCCTGATTTTTTTTCGCAGGTAACTGATGGCCAGAATAATGAGCGGAACAACAAGGAGCAGCACCAGTGTCAGCCGCCAGTTCAGGTAAAACAGGTAACCTACCAACGCAAGGGTTTTGATGCTGTCGGCCAGTAAACCAAGAATTCCTGCGGCAAACGATTCAGAAACCGATTCCATATCGCTGGTGAGGCGCGATAAGGTTACACCAATCGGTTTTTTATCGAAATAACTTAACGGGAAACGCAGTGATTTACCAAATAACTTTTTCCGGAGATCGACAATGGCCAGGTTCCCGGCTTTGGAAAAGGAGTAGCTGTAAAATCCGTCGAAAAGAATGTTCAGAAGCAATGCCAGCGCCAGAAAAACAATCTGCCGGATTAACCCGTCAACATTTCCGGGTATGATGTAATTATCCACAATGTTTTCAACCAGCCAAAGGAAATAAATGCCAGCCGCAGTTGTTACCGGAATAGAGGCAATGCTGAAGAAAAACCATTTCTTGTGCGGCCTGAAATAGCCGGCATACTTCCTGAGCAGTTGCCAGTCTTCCGATTCCAATATTTTTTTGATTCCTCTCATTTACGCTACTTTTCCTTTTGATAATTTTCCTGCTGAAGTTCCAGAATATCCCGGTAAAATTCCGATTGCCTAATCAACTCCTGATGACTTCCTTTGGTTGCAATCCGTCCGTCTTCCAACACAATGGTAAAGTCGGTTTTTTCCAGCACGCTTATCCGGTTCGAAATAACAACCACACTTTTAACCGCTTGGTTATCAAAAATTTGTTTTATCAAAAAGCGTTCGGTGTCGGTATCAACCGCGGAAAAAACATCGTCGAGAATCAGCAATTTGCCCGGTGAGTAAAGTGCACGGGCCAAACTAATCCTTTGTTTTTGTCCGCCAGAGAGCATGATGCCTTTTTCGCCCACCATTGTTTTTTCGTGTATGGGAAAACGCTGTAATTCATCAGCAAAGGCACTTTTGTAAATCACATCTTTAAAACGATCTGTTTCAATTCCATTTTCCGACCCGAACGCCACATTGTTTTCAATGGTGTCGGAAAAGAGGAAAACTTCCTGGCTTACCGTTTTTACAACGTTCCGGATATCCTCACTTTTCAAATTAGCTGCATCTTTTTCGCCAAAGAAAACCTGCCCCTGTTCCGGTCGCAGCCAGCCATTCAAACAGTTAACCAACGTAGTTTTCCCGGAACCCACTTTCCCGGTAATTCCTACAACCTGGCCCGGTTTTATTGAAAAGGAAATATCCTGCAACACCGGTTTATCGCCATTGTGGTAGGTGAAGTTCAGGTTTTTTATTTCGATTCCGTTTTTAAACAGTTTTTCTTTTTCGTTTTTGGGAAGCGGTTTTTTGTCGTCATCGGTTCCCTTTCGGTCCATAATGGTTTGTATGCTGCTGATTCCCACAAAACCTTCCTGAAAAACGGTGAGTACCCAACCAAGTCCCATAATCGGCTGACTTAAGAGTGCGGCATAGGCAATGTATTCGGTAAGTTCGCCAATAGTAAATGTTCCGTTGATTACGTACATGCCGCCCACAAAAAGAACCACTATCTTTAAAATCTGGCCGAGATTGGCAAGCAGCGGCATTACAAAAGACCGAATCCATGCAATTTTCAGGTTTGCCCGGTAATACGAAAGGTTCTCTTTTTGAACTTCATTTTCGGCGTGTTCGTAAATATTGTAGCTTTTTATCACGCTGTTTCCCGAAAGGAAAGAGATGATTTTACCTGAAAGTTTTTGCAGTGTGTTCATTCTGAGCCGCGTGTTTCTCACCATCACCACCATGCCAAAGCGAACAATTATAAATACAATAACCATTGGAATTACACAGTAAAGTGTGAGCATAGGCGAAAGTTGCCACATTTTGTAAGGCGTAAGCGACAGCGATAACAAAATGTTTCCGATTTGCAGAAATCCAAAGCCGGTTATCATTCGCACCCCGTTAATGTCATTATTAACGCGCGAAATGATGTTTCCCGTGGAGTTCTCGTCGTAATAATCTTTACCGAACGACGAAAGTTTTTTAAACATCTCTCCTTTGAGTTGCCGTTCAATCAGCCGGGCCGGGAAAAAAATCAGTACCCTCGAAAGAGTTCGAATCAGAATCAGCCCCAAAGCCAAACCGACAATAATCAGCACATTTTTTTGAAATTCAGGCATATTCCCTTCACGACCCAATGTAATCAGGTCGATGGTTTTTTGAATGAACCCGGGAATGGTCACCGAAACCCACACCGTAAGTATCAGAAAAACAATGCCTCCCGTGTACCACCAACGGTACCGGTGCATGTATTTCAGTAAAAATTTGAATTTCGAAAACATATTTCGGTGTGCTGTTTACATTTTATTCTTTCGGACAATTTTCCATCTGTTCCCTTTGCCAGTTGTAAACAATTTCCGACAAATTATTGTCCTTGTTGCTCATGTACAGTTTCAATAGCTTTTCGGCCTGAGTAACTCCGGTTTCGGTAATTTTACGAACGGGCTCCAAAAAGCGGGCTTCATTTTCAATTTCCTGGAATACAGCGCGCCTTGCAAGTCCTTCTGCTGCAATCCGGTACATTTCTTTGGAAATTACTCCGGCGTGTAACGGACTGACTTCTGCGTTCAATCCTTTTTTTGGCACTTCCGAACGCAGTTCCTGCATGGTTTTAACATCCCAGCCGGAAATGAGTTCATGAGCTTCATCCAGACTTTGGTTGTCATACAGCAAACCAACCCATAGCGCAGAGAGCGATGCAATATGCGATGCACACCCGGCATCGGCTCCACGCATTTCAATAAACTGTTTCAACCGCACATCGGGAAAGACGGTTGAAACGTGAATGTTCCAGTCTTCCATGGTCGGTTTTTGTGAATGTTTTCCCGTTAAAAATTCCCTGAAAGTGATTTTGTTTGCCGGCAGATAATTTCCTTCTCGATAAATAAAATACATAGGAACATCCAGCAGGTAATCCACCCAGCGCTCAAATCCAAAACTTTCGTCGAAAATGAAAGGGAGAAAACCGCAGCGGTCAGGGTCGGTATGGTCCCAGATGTGGGCCCGGTAGCTTAAAAAACCGTTTGGTTTTCCGTTAGAAAAAGGGGAGTTGGCGAAAATGGCAGTGGCCACCGGCTGCAATGCCTGGGCCACCCGCATTTTTTTAACCATATCGGCTTCGCTTGCATAGTCCAGATTAACCTGAATAGATGCCGTGTTGGTCATCATCTCCAGTCCCAGATCACCTTTTGTGGGCATGTGTTTTTTCATCCAGCGATAGCGTTCTTTTGGCATCCAGGGCACATCATCAAGGCGGGTAAGCGGGTCAACGCCCATGGGGAGGCTAAAAAAACCGTATGCATTGCATATCGTGTTCAACTCATCAAAATGTTTCCGGGTTTCCCGAAATGTTTCATGAACCGTTTTAAAGTTCTCGCCCGAAAGCTCAAATTGCCCGCCCGGTTCCAGTGTTATCGAGGCACCGCCTTTTTTAAGACCAATGGTTTTTTCTCCTTCCAAAACAGGCTGCCAGCCAATAAGTTGCATTTGAGTTAAAATGGTGTTTATTCCGCGGTCGGGTCCGTAAACCAGCCTTTTAAAGTTATTTTTCCGGAACATAAATTTTTCGTGCTCGGTGCCAATGCCCCACTTTTCGCGCGGTTTGTTTCCCTTCTCAAAGTATTCAACCAGCTGTGCTTTGTGCTCAATCGCTATTTTATCTTCTGTTGCTGTCATTCGTTATTTAATTTTTCTGGAATTAGAATCTCATTATTTGGAGTTCAGAATAGCGTCCAGAACATATTTTTCTACATGGCGATTCTTCCCCATGTAGGGATAATTGTGCATCGACAACATGGCCGGGGCATTCAGCTCAACCACAATGTAATTTTCAGGCGATGGTTCAGCATCGGGGTCTTTTATAATGATATCAATTCCGGCAATTTTTAACCCAGCCGCCCTGGCTGCCTGAATGGCAATTTCTTTATAAAAACCATTAATATCATCGGTTACATCGATACTGTCGCCCCCGGTGCTCAAATTTGAATTTTTTCGTAGATATACTTTTTCTCCCTTTTTTAATACGGAATCTGCCGTTAACGACAAACCGTTCAAATGCCTTTTAACTTCTTCGTCAACCACAATTTTTAACAGTGGATGCCTGTAATCATTTCCACGTCCCTCATTTTTTTTACCGATGAGCTGCTGTATGGTCGAATGTCCGTCGCCGGTAACGTTGGCTGGTTCGCGAAAGGCGATGGCCCGGACTACATAATCAATTACCAGAAACCGGTATTCCTGTCCGGGAAAATATTCTTCCACAATAACTTTTTTGGCAAAATTAAAAGCATTTTCAATGGCAGAAAGAAGTTCCTCCCGGGATTTTATGTTGGTGCTCACAGCAATTCCGTGGTCTGTATTTACAGGTTTTACAACCGCGGGTAACTGAACTGAATCGAGAATGCCTGGTTTATAACCGCTTTCAAGTAAAATCCCTTTTGCATGGCTGATGCCGCTTCGCTGAAGGAATTGCCGGGTCATCCATTTGTCGTTGGAAATCCAATAGGCAATCAGGCTGTTGGCATCTGAAATGGTGCCTTCAAGAATAATATATTCCTTATTGTTGAATGTAACCGCAATCAGATTATTATTTGCATCAATAATTTCAAAAGGCAATTTGCGGTGCAAAACTTCTGCAATAATGATTTGCGTAGTGGCTTCAAAATTTTCGTAGCCGTTTAGCGGAGTAAAATTATAGTTGCTGGTTTCCATATTGATTTTCTTTTTCTTGCAAGAATTTCTATTTGGTTGAAACGAGCCATGAGTAAAATTTTTATTCACAGCAGTATCTTTATAATGGCGAGTTCCATCCGCCAACTGGCGGACCACTGAAAATTAGCAATTATAAAAACATGAAAATAACATATTCTAGTGAGAATAGTTCTCCTGATTGATGAAAAGAACTAACAATTTAAAGATAGCATGAGATGAGATGCGAAAAAGTAATTATCAGATAATTTAACCCATTTTGAAAAATTGTATCTTTGGAAAAATGATTTTGAATGAGTATAGCTTACAGAAATAGAAAAATAAACAGTTATTTCAGATTAATGAAAAACTGGGATACGGAGTCAAAAAAAGATTTAATAATAAAATTGACTAAATCAATCAATGACAAGGCTGAAGCCAAATATGATTTTTCTTCTTGTTTTGGGGCCTGGGAGGACGAACGGAGTGCAGAGGAGATTATTGATGATATCCGAAATTCCAGAGTAAATAACCGGGAAATAGAAGATTTTTGATGGACTACTTGTTAGATACAAATATTTGCATTTACTATTTCAAAGGGCAGTTCAAGGTTAAAGAAAAGATTGAGCAAATTGGATATGAAAAATTTGCGATATCAGAGATAACTCTTGCTGAATTGATTTATGGTGCTGAGAAAAGCCAAAAGAGGGATAAAAATATTGCAGTTGTTGAGGATTTTTTAGAAAAAGTTACGATAATTCCTATTTTCGAATCGTTAAAGATTTATGGGAAGGAAAAAGCAAGATTGAAAACCAAGGGAACAATAATCAGTGATTTGGATTTATTTATTGGTGCTACAGCCATATTTAATGAAATGACTTTAGTAACTCAAAATACTCGTGAGTTTAAGAGGATGGAAAAAATCAAAATTGAAAATTGGATTGATAATAAATAAAAAGTCCGCTTTATTTCAGAATAAATTCTGCCGAAACCGTCACCTTAATATTTTTTCGCGCCGAACTGGTGTTGTGAATTCCGTAGCCGGCGACCTTAGTGGAATAGGGTTCGGTAATCTGGAAAACTCCGGCGCGGGCCGAAATGAGCATTTCTACTTTCAGCCTACCACCACATTGATAATTTTCTTCGGCACAAAGATGAACTTGCGAACGGTTTTGCCTTCCAGCCACTTCTGTGCTTTAGGGTCAGCCAAAACAGCTTTTTCTATTTCCGGTTGTGGCATATCCACAGAAATTTCAATCTTAAACCGCATTTTTCCGTTGAATGAAACCGGATATTCAAAACTGTCTTCCTGCAGAAGGTTTTCGTCCACCTTAGGCCAGGGCTCGTAAGACAGCGTTTCAGAGTTTCCGTAAATCGACCACAGTTCCTCGCCCAAATGCGGTGCAACCGGTGACAAAATTTTTGCAAATGTTTCTGCAGTTTGTTTGGTTACCTTTCCTTTTTTAATGGCCAGGTTGTTAAAAACCATCAATGCCGAAATGGCTGTGTTGAACTTCAGATTTTCAATGTCATTCGCCACTTTTTGGATGGTCTGATGCAGCAATTTGGCCACCTCCTTGTCTTCTTCGCCTTCAAAAATATTATTTGTATCAGCAAAAAAGCGGTGGGCGCGGTTCAGGAAGTTGAACACACCTTTCACCCCGTTTTCGGCCCACGGTTTGCGTTCGTCCAGCGGTCCCATAAACATTTCGTATAACCGCAGCGAGTCGGCGCCATAGCGTTCAATTACATCGTCAGGATTCACCACGTTTTTCAGCGACTTCGACATTTTGGCCACAATCTGTTTCAGTTCATCGCCGGTTTCAGTGTGAAAATATTTTCCGTCGCGTTCTTCCACCAAATCGGAAGAAACCTTTGCGCCGGTTGAAGTTTCGTAAGCAAATGCCAGAATCATTCCCTGGTTGAACAGTTTCTGAAATGGTTCGTCGGTGGAAACAATGCCCAAATCGAACAGTACTTTGTGCCAGAAACGTGAATAGAGCAGGTGCAGGACGGCATGTTCGGCACCACCAATGTAAAGGTCAACCGGCATCCAGTATTTTTCTTTTTCGGGGTCGAAAATGCGGTCGTTATTGTGCGGGTCGATGTAACGCAGGTAGTACCAGCAGGAGCCGGCCCACTGTGGCATGGTGTTGGTTTCACGGCGGCCTTTGCGTCCGTTTTTGTCGGTTACGTGCAGCCATTCTTTGGCATTGGCCAGCGGCGATTCGCCCGAGTCACCGGGAGTATATTTTTCGAGTTCGGGCAACAACAAAGGCAAATCCTCGTCATCGAGCAGCGAAACCTCGCCGTCTTCCCAGTGAATAACCGGAAATGGTTCGCCCCAGTACCGCTGGCGGCTAAACAGCCAGTCGCGCATTTTAAAGTTTACCGTCGCTTTTCCCAAATTGTTCTTTTCAAGCCATTCAATGGTTTTTCTGATTCCAGCCTCTTTGTTCAATCCGTTAATATCCAAACCTGTCTCCTTATCCGACGAATTGATGTACTCACCGTCTTCGGTCCAGCATTTATCGCCTGTCAGAATTTCTTCGCGGCCTTCTGCATCTTTTGGGTCGAGAATGCAAACAATCGGAATATCAAATTCTTTGGCAAACTCAAAGTCGCGGGTGTCGTGCGCCGGAACGGCCATGATGGCGCCGGTTCCGTATCCCATCAAAACGTAGTCGGCAATCCAGATTGGGATAGGTTTGTTGTTCACCGGATTAATGGCATAGCGCCCTGTAAACACGCCGGTTTTTTCTTTAGCCAGGTCGGTGCGGTCCAAATCCGATTTCAATGCCGCAGCTTTGATGTATTTTTCAACTTCCGTTTTTTTATCAGGAATGGTAATTTCTTCTGCCAGTTCATGTTCAGGTGCAATCACCATATAAGTTGCGCCAAACAAAGTATCGGGGCGGGTTGTGTAAACACGCAGATTTTTGTTCAGTTCTTCAACCTGAAAATCGATTTCGGCACCAGTTGATTTGCCAATCCAGTTTTTTTGCATGTCGATTACTCCGGCAGGCCAGTCGAGTCCTTCCAAACCCTGCAGCAATCGTTCGGCATAGTGCGGAATACGCAGCAGCCACTGTTTCAGGTTTTTACGTACCACCTGGTTGCCGCATTTTTCGTGCGAACCATCAGTTAAAACTTCTTCGTTGGCGCAAACCGTTTTACAGGAGTTGCACCACCAAACCTGGGCGTTATCGTAATAAGCCAGCCGTTTTTCGCTGATGTAATTTTTTACTTCTTCGTCACCTTCTTTTTTTATTTCTTCAGGAATTGGCAATTCCGAAATGGGTCTTCCTTTTTGCTGTTCTTTGTCGAACCATGTATTGTACAGTTGTTTAAAAATCCACTGTGTCCATCTAAAATAGTGTGGATCGGTTGTGTTGATTTCGCGGTCCCAGTCGTAACTCAGGCCAATGGCTTTAATCTGCCGGCGAAAATTGTCGCAGTTTTTGTTGGTGGTAACAGCCGGGTGTGTTCCGGTTTGCATGGCATACTGTTCGGCGGGCAGTCCAAACGCATCGTAGCCCATGGGGTGAAGCACGTTGAAGCCTTTCATGCGCTTGTAGCGGCTCATTATGTCAGTTGCCGTATATCCTTCGGGATGCCCTACATGCAGCCCGGCTCCTGATGGATAAGGGAACATGTCGAGAATGTAATATTTGGGTTTTGAAAAATCGTCAGGGGTTTTAAACGTTTTGTTTTCTTCCCAGTATTTCTGCCACCTGGGTTCTATTTCCGCGAAATTGTATTCCATTTTTTTGATGTTACTTAAAATTCCGGTTTGAAGGCGCAAAGATAAAAAAATGATTGGTGGGGAAGGGGAAAAATAAAGTGCAAAAAAAAGCGCTCCGAAAAGCGCCTTCATTTGTTTTGAAATTTTTTAGTACGTCACAATTGGATCAAGCGCTTTTGCCTGTTCAACAAAATCGGTTACCTGGCTTAATGCAGGAACAGTGCGTGTAATTTTCTTTTCTTCCTGAACCTCAACCAATTTGGCATGCAGGTTTTCAGCATTACGGTTTCTCAACTCTTTAACTGTATCAACCCCGGCAGCTTTCAGCAATTCTGCAAACTGTGAAGCAATTCCTTTAATGCGGAAAAGATCGGCCATATTTACCCAATCGAGAATTTTACCTTCGTCGATGCCAGAATCGGCTGCCAGTTTTTTTCTACCGGCTTTGGTGGCGCCGGCTTCAAGTAAGCCTTCAACTGTTTTAACTCCTGCACCAGCCAATTTTTCTTCAAAGACTGGTCCAATTCCCTCAATGTCTGTGATTTTTTTTGCCATAATATTTATATTAAATGATTAATTAAAGGCTAAAAGCCAAATTTCTTTCCTAAACCGCCCAGAAGTTTATCTTTCACTGAACCTTTCAGTAAATCTCCCAGTAAATCCTGAACTCCCTCTTTATTGTCCTGACCCTTTGCTGATGCAAAATTTCCCAATTTATTGACTATAAAAGGAACTGCAAAAGACGCAATCTGATTTGCAACATTCTGGGGAAGACCAACTTTAGCCACCAGATTGGATATCGTACTGCTTATAAGGCTATTTGCAAAACCGGATGTTGCTCCGTCTTTACTTAAAAGCCCGAGAATATCATCAAGCTTTCCCTGCTTTGCTCTTTCAGCAAGTCCATCTTTAAATGTTTCGGTAACAACAGTGGAAGCACTGTTAACTTTTTCCTGATTCAAATCGGTTTTTCTTGCCAACTGATTGGTTAGCTCCCCTTTAATTGTGTGCAATAAGTCGTTAATCATAATAAAAAATTTAATTTTCGCATTTAAAGATAAAACTATTTTTGAGAAAGTGTACCCCCAAAACAGCAAATGTTTTATACTGAATTTAAAAGAACCATGGACCATTTCCAGAAGTTCAGAAGAAAATTTTCAGTTTTTATAACTCTCACCCTTCAAGATACAGTTATTCGTTTTTCAAAAAAAACAGGCAAATATTCGGAAAATTAAAAAAACGTAACTTTTTATACATAACCGTCTTCAAACTGTAATAAAAAACGGATTTATTTTACATTTGTGTAATCCTGAATTGCCATTCACAAACAAACAAACATTAGTTCCAAAATCGCACATGCAAACCAGGATAACGGCAGCGACAGCAACAGACTAATACAGATATTTTATGAATTTTAAAGATCCAAAACAATTTACTGAGGATTTTATGGCCTATGTAAAGGCAAAAAATCCGGGAGAATCTGAATTTCACCAGGCGGTGCTGGAAGTGGTTGAAACCCTTTCAGAATTTTTAATCAAAAACCCACGGTATATTCAGTCGAAAATACTTGAACGGATGGTAGAGCCCGAGCGGGTAATACAGTTCAGGGTGCCGTGGATGGACGACGGTGGGAACATTCACATCAACCGCGGTTACCGTGTTGAAATGAACAGCGCCATTGGACCATACAAAGGCGGATTGCGATTTCACCCAACCGTTAACCTGAACATTTTTAAGTTTCTGGCTTTTGAGCAGGTATTGAAAAACAGTCTCACCTCGCTTCCAATGGGTGGTGGGAAAGGTGGTTCCGACTTCGATCCCAAGGGAAAATCGGACAATGAAGTGATGCGTTTCTGCCAGAGCTTTATGACTGAACTTTCGCGCCACATTGGTGCTGAAACCGACATTCCTGCCGGAGACATTGGCGTGGGTGGCCGCGAAATCGGTTTTATGTTCGGGCAGTACAAACGGTTACGCAATGAGTTCACCGGTGTGTTCACCGGAAAAGGAATTGGGTGGGGCGGCTCGCTCATAAGGCCCGAAGCTACCGGATACGGAACGGTTTATTTTGCTGAAGAGATGCTGAAAACCCGTGACGACAGCATCAAAGGGAAAACGGTCGTTATTTCAGGTTCCGGAAATGTTGCCCAGTATGCAGTAGAAAAAGTGCTTGACCTGGGTGGAAAACCTGTAAGTCTTTCCGACTCGAACGGTACCATTTATGATCCCGACGGCATCGACCGGGAAAAACTGGAGTATGTAAAAATGCTGAAGAACGTTTACCGAGGAAGAATAAAAGAATATGCCGACGAGTATGATGTTTCTTACTTTGAGAATAAACGACCCTGGAGTATAAAATGTGATGTGGCCATGCCCTGTGCAACCCAAAATGAAATTAGTGGTGAAGAAGCTGAAACATTGTTGAAAAATGGCTGCATTTTGGTGGCTGAAGGTGCAAACATGCCCTCAACCTACGAAGCTGAGCATAAATTTCTTGGCGCCAAAATTTTATATGCACCGGGGAAAGCTGCCAATGCAGGCGGTGTTGCTGTTTCGGGACTCGAAATGACACAAAACAGCATGCGCCTGAGTTGGACACGCGAAGAAGTGGATGAAAAACTGAAAACAATTATGAAAGACATCCATTCGATGTGTGTGAAGCACGGTAAAGATCAAAATGAATTTGTAAACTATGTGAAAGGAGCCAACATTGCCGGGTTTGTGAAAGTGGCCAATGCCATGATGGCACAAGGCCTGGTGTAAAATCATCCGAATTTTGGAAAAATATCCCGGCAGTTTTTGCCGGGATATTTTTTTGTTAAAACCCTCCACTCTAAAACTACAGGGCATAATTTTTGTATATTCCGGCGCGGAAAAACAGCTTTTAAAAATTGCTTTGTGAAATACTCGATTCTATTATTTCTGCTTTCGGTAGTTACATTTAATTCCAATGCACAAAACATTCGGGTTGTAAATGCTTCAACCAGAGAACCCGTTGAAAATGTGCTCGTTATTTCAAAAAGTTTCACAACCCAAACCAATGCTGATGGATGGGTGAACCCTGAAAATATTGGTAAAAATGAACCGTTGTTGTTCCAACATTCATCGTTTTTAAAAATTACTACTACGCTCGAAAAAATTGAAGCCGCAGGGAATATTGTTGAACTCACCGAAGCACCCATCAGAATTGACGAAATAGTGATTTCTGCAAACAGGTGGGAACAAATACGAACAGAAATTCCGTTTCAAATTCAAAATATAAGTTCAACTGATATTTTACATGCTCAGCCACAAACTACGGCAGATATGCTGGGTAGCAAAGGTGGCGTTTTTATTCAGAAAAGCCAGATGGGCGGCGGCAGTCCCATGATTCGGGGATTTTCGGCCAACAGGCTTTTAATGGTGGTGGATGGAATTCGCATGAACAATGCCATTTACCGCAGCGGAAATCTGCATAACGTTATTTCGCTTGATGCCAACAGCCTGGAACAAACTGAAGTCATTTTCGGGCCGGGAATGGTAATTTACGGGAGCGATGCATTAGGCGGAGTTATGAGCTTTTCCACACTTACACCACGTTTGTCCACCTCAGAAAAAACAATCCAAAAGGGAAAAATATTAACACGCTACTCTTTTGTGAACAGCGAAAAAATGGTACACGGACATTTTTCTTTGGGAGATAAAAAGTGGGCGGCAATGCTCAGTGCTACATTTTCTGATTTCGGCGACCTGCGAATGGGCAGTCACGGACCGGATGAATACCTTCGGCCAGAATATATTTTGCCGGGGAAAAAGCCGGAGGAAGACCAGGTTATAAAAAATGAAAATAACAAGATTCAGACTCCAACACAATACAATCAGGTTAACCTTATGGGGAAATTAAGGTACCGGCCAACCGATTTTCTCGACCTTACACTGGGCATCCACCATTCGCAAACATCCGATATTCCGCGTTACGACAGGTTGGTGGTTTACCGTAACGAAACATTGCAATATGCCCGCTGGTACTATGGTCCGCAACAATGGTCGCTGTTTTCAGGTCAGCTCAAATACAGTAGGGAACATCTTCTTTTTGATACGTTTAATCTGCTTGCCGGATTTCAGAACTATGCCGAAAGCCGGAACGACAGAAAGCTATTTGATGCCGTTCTAAACCAACGAAAAGAAAAGCTTCAGGTATATTCAGTTAATTTTGATTTTAAAAAAACTGTTGACCACAAGAATGATTTTTTTTACGGTGCAGAGGCCTTTTATAATCATGTGGGATCAACCGGAAAATCTGATAGTATTTCTACCGGCGCGTCAATAAATATTTCGCCCCGATATCCTGATGGCTCAGAATATTCAAGCCTGGCAGGATATCTTTCCTGGAAATTCAGGATAAACGAAAAAATCATTTTTCAGGCCGGGGGACGGTTAACTCAATCCTTTCTTCGCGGAGAATTTGATCACAATTTTTACGCTTTTCCTTTTGATAATTTTAAAATGAAAAACTCTGCACTTAACGGAAATGCGGGAATGGTTTGGCATCCAACCAAAGAATTGCAAATAAACCTTAGCGCTTCAACCGGATTTCGTTCGCCAAATATTGATGATGTAGCGAAAGTTTTCGATTCTGAACCGGGCAATGTGGTAGTACCAAATTCTGGTTTGAATCCGGAGTATGCAAGAAACATTGAGGTTGGTATCATTCGAAATTTCCCGGGAAAAGGGAGGGTTGAAATGACCCTGTTTTATACTCACTTAAAAGATGCCATGGTTCGGCGGGATTTTCAGTTGGAAGGCCGGGATTCCATAATGTACGACGGAATTTTAAGCAAAGTGGAAGCCTTGGTAAATGCCGAATCGGCCCACATCTCAGGAGGTCATGTTTTGCTTGAATTCATGTTAACAAAGGCGTTTCGTGCTGTTAATGAATTGACGCTGACTTACGGCAGTGATTCTGAAGATTTTCCCCTTCGCCATGTTCCGCCTGCCTTTGGCAGTTTTCATATGCAATTACATGAAAATAAACTATTTGCAGACCTGCATATTGATTACAGCAGCAAATTGGATTTTGCGCAACTGGCACCCGAAGAGCAGGACAAGCCGCATCTTTATGCCTCCGATGAAAATGGAAATTCGTGGTCTCCCGGCTGGTGGACCTTAAACCTGAAGGGTAATTATGTTTTCAGTGAGCTTTTCACTTTTTCAGGAGGAATTGAGAATATTTTAGACAAGCGCTACCGCACATACTCTTCGGGATTAGTGGCGCCGGGAAGAAATTTTTATATTTCTCTTGGTATCCATTTCTGATTTTTTCTGTCGGGAAATAATAAAAAATAACAGCTTTCGTTTTGGATTCATGAAGACATGCATTAGTCCACTTTTTACCATCAATTCGGTATTGTCTTCAAAAGAGGGGCGCTGGTCGTCCCTCTTTCCTTAAAAATTCTTTTTCAGGAATTCCCATGCATTGGTTCGCATAAAACGCTCTACAATGTCGGATGCCTTCAGTTTGTTAAAATCTTTCAGAGAATCAGACTGACTCGATTCCAAAAAATTATAGGCATGTTTTTCCAGGTAACTGTCGAAAAGCGGCATTTCTTCAGCGCTCCAAAATCCGTTCAGCGGATTAATCATTCCGTCGTAATCCGACCCTATGCATTGAATCCCCCAGGCAAACTGATCATGGCGGTTAAGCACTTCGGCAATGTGCTGAATCTGGTTCCAGACCAGTTTCGATT
>CAZLGT010000039.1:0-51667 GCA_964559175.1 uncultured Mariniphaga sp.
CGCCCGGATGACTCCGTTCGGACGGGCCCGCCCGGATGACTCCGTTCGGACGGGGCAGCCCGGATGGAACACCGTTCGGACGGGGCAGCCCGCCACAAACCGTCACATCCCTTTCACATACATGCCAACGCAAGCACAATGGTTTAAATACATTCCTATATTTGTACCATGAGCACGAAAAAAAATCAACTGGAAAAAATTTTGTTTGAATGGCCATTTTAACTTATCTACTTACATTCATAGCACTTTTTGCACTCATCCTGGTCTATTTCCGGATAGCCGACCGTTTCAACATCATCGATAAGCCTAACCAGCGGAGTTCCCATTCGCGGATTACCCTGCGTGGTGGTGGAGTTGTGTTTTACTTTGGGGTGCTGCTTTGGTTCTTTTGGTCTGGTTTTGCCTATCCCTGGTTTTTTGCCGGCCTCACCCTCATTGCTTTTATCAGTTTTGCCGACGATGTAAAACCACAACCTTCCAAACTTCGCCTTTCATTGCACTTCCTGGCTATGCTGCTGATGTTTTACCAGTGGGATCTTTTTCACATGCCGTGGTACTACACTCTATTTGCTCTCATCATTAGTACCGGGATTATCAATGCCTACAATTTCATGGACGGGATAAACGGTATTACCGGTGGTTACAGTCTGGTTGTATTGGGTGCCCTGTGGTACATCAACACCTTTCAAACGGAGTTTACCGATAATCGGCTTCTATATACACTCTTGTTATCCTTGCTGGTTTTCAATTTTTTCAATTTCCGCAAGCGGGCCAAATGCTTTGCCGGCGATGTCGGGGCGATCTCCATTGCATTTACAATCGTCTTCCTTCTGGGACTGCTGATGCTTAAAACAGGAGACTTAAGTTACATTTTGCTGCTGGGTGTTTATGGCGTGGACAGTATCTTAACCATTGTTCATCGAATCATTCTTCGGGAAAACATATTTGAGGCCCACCGCAAACACGCCTATCAGCTTATGGCCAACGAGCTGAAAATTCCGCATGTGGTTGTTTCTGCTATTTATATGTTGCTGCAAGCCGTTACCGTTGCCGGTTATTTGCTGGTTCAGTCCGCCTTCCGGTGGCACTACACCGCCGCTGTGCTGGCACTATTGGGAATCGGGTATATCCTTTTTAAACGAAAATACTTTAAACTTCACCTGTTGCAAAATCCCTGAGGGTTACGTAGTTCCCTTAGGGTTCCGAATATCAAGTGTCTATTTTTGAAGATTCTAGCCCCATCCTTAGGGTCGGCGAAGCTCCCTAAGGGTTCTGTTTCAGAAACCACCTCGTTCATCTGGTGGCTGAAGTCCCTGGCACCAAATAAAATCTTCACAGTAAAATTCATTGGACGAAGCCGGGGTGGTGAAAAACAACATGCCTACACCAAAGGATGCCATCCTTTTGTAACCAAAAGCAGGAAAAGCACTGTTATATTGAAACGGCTCGGGTCATGGCAATGAAATACCAGGGAATTGATATTTTTGAAGATGACCATGATCTGTTGGGAAAGATTAAAAGAAAATCATCAATCAGATTTACTTTCCGAAGAAGAACAAGCAGCCTTTCTTGACGAACCTGAAAAATTGGCAGAATAATGGCATTCAGGTTTGAAAAATCTTTTGTTCGGGATTTTAGAAAAGTAAAAGAAAAACCTGGCAAAAGAAATCCTTGCTGTTGAATGTACTCAAAGAGTTATAGAAGCTTCATCTGTTTATCAAATCAGCAATATAAAAAAAATGCGGGATGCAAATCAGCCTTCAGAGTTCGGGCGGGTAATTACCGTATTGGAATTGTAGTTGAAAACAATACTGCTGTTTTTCAGCAGGTGGCTCAAATCTCACCTGTTTATTTCACCGCGGCTGAGTTACGACAAAAAAACACTGGTTTAATTTTGGTATCAATGCAGCAAATAAATACTTTTGAAACATCATTGATTAACACATGAACATGAATAAAACAGCATTGATTACCGGAATTACCGGACAGGATGGAGCCTATCTGGCCGAATTCCTAATAAAAAAGGGATACACCGTACACGGAATCAAACGGCGTGCATCGCTTTTTAACACCGACCGCATCGACCACCTCTATCAGGACCCGCACGAGGAAAACCGCAACCTGATTCTGCATTACGGCGATATGACCGACAGCATGAACCTCACCCGTATCATTCAGGAAGTGCAGCCCGACGAAATATACAACCTGGCAGCCATGAGTCATGTGGCTGTTAGTTTTGAAACACCTGAATACACCGCCAATGCCGATGGAATTGGTACCCTCCGCATTCTGGAAGCCGTACGTTTGCTCGGGCTTACCGGAAAAACCCGCATTTACCAGGCCTCTACCAGCGAATTGTATGGCCTGGTGCAGGAAGTTCCTCAAACCGAAAAAACGCCCTTTTACCCGCGGTCGCCTTATGCCGTGGCCAAAATGTATGCCTACTGGATTACGGTAAACTACCGCGAGGCCTATCATATTCATGCCAGTAACGGCATCCTGTTCAACCACGAAAGTCCCATCCGCGGTGAAACCTTTGTCACCCGAAAAATTACCCGCGCCCTTTCGCGCATTGCCCTGGGCATGCAGGAAACCGTGTATATGGGTAACATGAACAGCAAACGCGACTGGGGCCATGCCAAAGACTACATCCGTGCAATGTACCTCATTCTGCAACAAGACCAACCCGACGACTATGTAATTGCTACCGGAATTACCACCACCATACGTGATTTTATTAAAATGGCCGCTGCCGAAATCGGACTCGAAATTGTCTTTGATGGCGAAGGTTCCGAAGAAAAAGGTTATTTAAACGCCATTGACGAAAGCCGGTTTGCTGAGAAAGTGGGCGAATCCTGTCTCCCTTCGTTGAAAAAACGCATCCAACATCCCTCTTCGGTAAACAAAGGCCGGGGGACTGCCGTGGTTGAAGTAGATCCGCAGTACTTCCGACCCACGGAAGTAGATTTGCTCATTGGCGACAACACCAAAGCAAGAGAGCAACTGGGATGGCAGCCGGAATACGATCTGCAAAACCTTATCAGCGACATGATGCAGTCTGACATTAAACTCATGCAAAAAGATGCCTGGCTCCGCAACGGAGGGTATCGTACCTTAAATTATTTCGAATAAGAAGAGATGGAAAAAAACGCCAGAATATATGTGGCCGGACATCGCGGACTGGTGGGATCGGCAATTTGGAATAACCTGAAAAGCAAAGGGTACACCAACCTGACTGGAAAACGCATCGATGAGCTTAACCTGCTGGACCAGAATGCCACCGAAGCATTTTTTGCCACAGAGAAACCGGAATATGTTTTTCTGGCAGCAGCCAAAGTGGGCGGCATTGTGGCCAACAACACCTACCGGGGCGAATTCATCTACGAAAACCTCACCATTCAAAACAACATCATCCATAACGCCTGGAAGTACGGCGTAAAAAAATTACTGTTTTTGGGTAGTACCTGCATTTATCCCAAAGAAGCGCCGCAGCCTATGAAAGAGGAATATTTGCTTACCTCGCCACTGGAATATACCAATGAACCTTATGCCATTGCAAAAATTGCCGGCATCAAGTTGTGCGAAAGCTACAACCTGCAGTACAGCACCAACTTCCTTTCGGTTATGCCCACCAATCTGTATGGCCCCAACGATAATTTCGACCTGGAAAAGTCGCATGTTTTGCCGGCCCTTCTGCGAAAAATCCATCTGGGCAAATGCCTCGAAAACAACCATTGGGAGGCTATTCGGGAAGACCTGGACAAACGCCCTGTTGAAGGAACCGACGGTAAAGCATCAAACAATGAAATTCTGCAAATGCTTTCCAAATACGGCGTTGCTCAATCTAACCTCTCCGATTCTAATCACTTAACTCCTGTTTCGGTTGAAATATGGGGCACAGGAAAGCCTCTGCGTGAATTCCTGTGGAGCGAAGAAATGGCAGATGCCTGTGTTTTTCTGATGGAGCAAATTAATTTCGCCGATATTGTTCCCGATGCAAAACGGCAGAAGGAAGTCAGAAATACCCATATCAACATTGGCACAGGGAAAGAGATTTCCATTAAAGCACTGGCTGAACAAATTAAACGGACGGTGGGTTTTGGCGGCACATTGGTTTTCGATTCCTCGAAACCCGACGGAACGATGCGTAAACTAACCGATGTTACCAAATTGCACAATCTGGGCTGGCAACACAAAATTGAAATCGGGGAAGGAATAAAAAAAATGTACGACTGGTATAAAAACCAGCCGTGAGGTTCCTTTCAAAGAGGTTTAACTTCTGGAAATAAGCATATTGTGGTATTTGGAGGGGTTAGGAAGATTGGAAATTCAGAAATGATTGTTCTGAATCCTCCTTCAATTCCCCCATTGGATATCATCCATTTTTCATTGGACAATTCAGGGGTGGTTAAAAACAATTTCCCCTGCTTCTTCCTTAAAACCAGGAACTCATTTTTAACACTTGTTTGTTTAGACAAAAAAAAACCTTGGCTTATTTCAAAAAAAAATGTTAAAAATTATATATCTTTGTATTCACTATTAAATCAATCGTGATGAAATACAAATAGTTCAATTAAGCGTTTTTCCCATTGTTTTACCAGATGCTTTAAAGATGAAACAAATTTTAGCCTACTTCACAAAACGATTTTTACCCCGGTGGCTGGTGTTGTTGTTCGATCTGTTTATTGTTATTATCTCCTGGGTGCTGTCCTATTTTCTGCGTTTTAATTTTGAATTGACCTCTATTAAAGCCAGTTTTGAATTCTCCCAGCTTCTGATTATCCTCCCGGCAGTAATTTTTTGCTTTTGGAAATCGAAGTCCTATTCCGGCATTTTACGACTCAGCACCACCAAAGATATTTTCCGGATTATTTCTGCCATGACATGCACAGGAATTTTACTTATTGCAATGTCACTGGGTTTGAGGTATGCAGGAATGTTGCCGTCACTGGTTATTCCTGCTTCCGTGATTCTCATTATGGTATTTTTGGCAGCCACCCTGTTGATTTTTTCCCGTCTCTTGGCCAAACTTTTTTTTGAGCAGTTCAGTACCAACCATCTGGCAGTAAAACATGTGGTTCTGTTCGGCGCCGGTGAACTGGGACAAATTACTTATGACGTGCTGAAAAGAGATTCATCCACCAATTTCCACGTGGTTGCATTTATCGACGATAACGTTTCGCTGCAGAATAAGTTTATTGCAGGGATTCCCGTTCATTCGGTTGAAAAGGTTTTCCATGAAATTATTCCCCGCAAAGAGGTTGCTGAACTTATTTTTTCCGTTGATCCGAAACGAATCTCCCATAAGCGAAAAAGAGAAATAGCTGATCTGTGCATTCAGCATAAAATCGATATAAAAGAGGTTCCGCCGATGAAAAAATGGATAAACAGGGAGTTTAGTGCCCGATCCATTCAGCGAATCAAAATCGAGGATTTACTGGGCAGGGATGCCATACAGCTTGACAGGAAAAGAATTAGCGAGGGATTAAAAGCGTCGGTTGTGCTGGTTACCGGGGCAGCAGGCTCTATTGGTTCCGAAATTGTCAGGCAACTTGTTTCTTTTAACGTAGAACAGGTTATCATGATTGATAAAGCCGAGTCCGATCTGTTTCACATCATCAATGAAATTAAATCGACGTACAGGAATGCCCGCTTCAAGGCCATTGTGGGTGATGTTACCAACCGCGAAAAGATGGAAAGAATCTTTTCTGATTACAGACCCTCTGTGGTATTTAACGCCGCCGCCTATAAACATGTCCCGCTTATGGAAGAGTATCCCTGCGAAGCCATACGGGTTAATGTTGGGGGAACCCGGTTGCTGGCCGATTTGGCAGTGGAATTCGGAGTGGAAAAATTTGTTTTCATATCTACCGATAAAGCTGTGAACCCAACCAATGTGATGGGAGCTTCCAAACGCATCAGTGAAATTTATATCCAGTCGCTTGCCCAATCCGGGAAATTCTCAACCCGCTTTATTACCACCCGCTTCGGAAATGTTCTGGGGTCGAACGGATCGGTTGTGCCACTGTTTAAAAAGCAAATTGAATCGGGAGGACCGGTCACAGTTACCCATAAGGATATTACACGCTATTTCATGACCATCCCCGAAGCTTGTCAGTTAGTGCTCGAAGCAGGTTTTCTGGGACAAGGCGGCGAAATATTTGTATTCGATATGGGAGAACCGGTCCGGATTTACGATCTGGCAGAGAAAATGATCTCCTTGTCGGGTTTCGTTCCTCACAAAGACATAAAAATTGAAGTTTCCGGCTTGAGACCGGGAGAAAAACTTTTTGAAGAATTGCTGGACAACAGGGAGGAATTGTTGCCAACTCACAACGATAAAATTTTGATAGGAAAAGTCAGGCCACATAAACTTAAAGCAGTAAACCGCAAAATAAACAGGCTGCTGAATGACATCGATAAAAAAGACAAATGCAGGTTGGTGGAAGAAATGATGGAGATTACTCCCGAATTCAAACCGGCAAATCCATTGTATAACCATAAGTCCGATAACCCTCCAAAAGAAAAAAAGGAAAATAAATTCAGGGAACCGGTTGTGGAAATAGATGAACTTTAGTGCCTTCTGAGGATTCGGTCTCCCAAACAGAACGGTTATGTGCAAATAATCCGGGATGTATTCTGTTTATATAGAATGTCATTATATTTGGCATCCTACAGATTCCTGTGATGTTTTTATAATTTTTAAATCGTTTTGTTATGAAATATTTTCAGATTTTAATTGCAATTACCTCCGTTCTTGTTTTTCCCTCTCCGGGGTTTTCTCAAACGCTTGAATTCAATAACCCCATTGCAGAGCAGCGGGCCGACCCGTGGGTGCACAAAGCAGACGACGGCACTTATTACCTGATTGCCACTGTTCCTGAATACGACAGAATTGTAATTGGAAAAGCAACCAGCATTAACGGGCTGAAAAATGCCGAAGAAAAAGTGGTTTGGCGTAAACATGAAACAGGGGTGATGGGCCACCACATCTGGGCGCCGGAACTGCACCGCATCGACGGGAAGTGGTACATTCATTTTGCCGCCGGCGAAGCCGAAAACATCTGGAACATCCGGATGTGGGTATTGTCGAACCCGGCGGATGACCCGATGGAAGGGGAGTGGAAAGAAGAGGGGCAGATAAAGACCCAACGGGAATCCTTTTCGCTCGACGCCACAACATTTGAGCACAGGGGCAAACGGTACCTGATTTGGGCGCAAAATGTTAGGGGAGGGAATCATGGCACGGCGCTGGTCATGTCGGAAATGAAAAACCCTACCACGCTTACCGGGCCGGAGGTGATTTTAACCGAACCCGCGTTCAACTGGGAAAGAATGAAATACAATGTGAACGAGGGAGCGGCAGTGATCAAACGAAACGGAAAAATATTTGTGACCTACTCGGCCAGCGCCACCAACCATAACTACTGCATGGGTTTGCTGTGGATTGACGAAGATGCTGATTTGATGGACGTTTCCAACTGGCACAAATCGCCCGGGCCGGTGTTTTACTCCAACCCGGAGGTAAACCGGTACGGACCGGGGCACAACTCTTTTACCACAGCAGAAGACGGAGAAACAGTTATTATGATTTACCATGCCCGCGATTACAGAGATATCGAGGGGCACGAGCTCTCCGACCCGAACCGGGCAACACGTGCGCGTGTCGTTCGCTGGACCGAAAGCGGATTCCCCGATTTTATGCAGAATGAAGGCGATTAGGTCGCCGATGCTGATGGTTGATCTTCAAATTTGTCAGCGTACATTTAAAAATGAAACACCTGGCTTTACCGGTTGAATTTTGAGTTTAACTGCCGGTAGCCCACCAACCGGTCGTAGCGGCCGGCCATTTCGCGGTAATACACAAATATCTGGTAGTCGTTTTCGGTTTGCCAGAAACTGCCTTCCAGGTTCTTGTGGTCGGCAACGGCAGAGCCCTGCGGCACATACACATACATGTAGTTGTAATAGCCCTGTTTGAGCAACAGAGTGAGCTCATAGGCACTGGTATCGAAATTCCAGGTCATTTCGTTGCTTTTGTTGGCATTCCAGTAATTCAGGGCGCCAAAAACGTTTACCGAACCCCCCAGCAAAATCGATTCAAGCGGCAGGGAAAAATGCACAAAGTTGTAGTCACATTCCGTATCGTAATCTTCCACCTCGCGGTCCTGACTTTCCACAACATATTTGCCGTTCATTTCTTCGTACTCAAAATACCGGCGGTTTGCCCGCACCTCGTCGGTCATCAGTGTTTTATGGAAGTAAGGCCGGTGAAAATCGGTAGCCAGCACATTCTCTCCGTTCACCCGGTTGGTGCGGTTGTCGAAATACCTGAACTCGTTTCCTGCCACAAACACGTTTTCGCGGTTGTAGTCGTAAATAAGCGCGCGGTCGCGAATAAAAAGCGGCTTTAAATCGCGAATGGCATTGTCCCAGCGATTGTTTTGCATCACAACCACTTTTACTTCATGCTGCGGATTGTTGATGGGCAGGTTTTCGTGAAAGATGGTGAAATCCACTTCCTGGTTTTCACCCCTGAATGCATCGAGGGTAGCCCTGCGCACGGTACCTTCCACATTAACCAAGGGCTCTGCCACGTAAAACCGTTTGCTCAGCACAATGTCTTCCTTGTTTCCGTTTTCGTAAACCACCAGGGCGTAATTCCCCGAAATTTTAAAGTCCATGTTCTCGTTGGGAAGGTAAATGCGGTAATTGATGTAATCGAAGGTTGTGTTGAACGATCGCGCAAAATCATCTGCCGGATATTCCGAAAACCCGTCGATGTAATCGCTTTGTGGAATAAAACTTTCGTTCCAGTCGGCATCGCAATGAATAACCGTGTAATAATAATCCTTCACCTCACCTGAAAGGTCGTCGAACTTAAAAACCAGCGGTGTTTCTTCGCCCATTTCATAAACCGGGTTCGATAATTCAAACCCGTCGCGGTACATGAGCATGGTTTTTATCTCCTCTCTGAAAACCGCATTTTCGTAATAAAAATTTTCCTCCTGTGCCCTGGCGCTCAGAAACAAACCGAAAATGAAGATCAGGCTTCCCAAAAGATACTTATTCATTAACAAAAATTTAAAGTGTACCGGTAATAAAAAGGTTTTTCATTTCCACAAAGATATTTCTTTAATCCTCAATTTAAAATTTTGAAAAGGATGCTTTTTCAAACACCTTTCATTACAAGCTATTAACGAAGATTTTCAGGTTTTCTTCTGTCACCCGGCTTTTTTTTGTCAAACAGCAAACGATCGATTTTTCAAAAGTTGATATTTATCATTAAACATATTTACTTATTAGCATATTTTGAACCTTCCATTTTTAAACAGTGACCGTTGGCAGAAGCGAATTAATTAATTACTTTTGCCAGCCTGATAAACAATACTATTCTTGATTAAAATGTCTGAAGTCATTAAGTTAAGGAAAGGGCTCAACATCAAACTAAAAGGCAGTGCAGAACCGGTGCTCGAAACACTTTCTCTCCCTGCCACCGTGGCGTTGAAGCCAACCGATTTCCCGGGGCTTACCCCCAAGCTGAGTGTAAAACCCGGCGACGTGGTAAAGGCCGGCGATGCCTTGTTTTACAGCAAATACCATCCGGAAGTGGTTTTCACAGCGCCCTGGGGCGGGAAGGTTGCTTCGGTAAACCGGGGCGAACGACGCCGGATTTTGGAGGTTGTGGTTGAAACCGACCCGAATGCCGGATCAGCTGAATTCAAAAAAGGCAACCCGGAAAGTCTTTCAGCCGAAGAAATAAAGGGTCAACTGTTGAAAAGCGGATTATGGCCCTTCATTAAACGCCGTCCGTACGGCATTTTGGCCTCACCCGATGAGAAACCACTGGCGATCTTTGTTTCCACATTCGACACCGCACCACTGGCTCCCGACTGCAACTTCATTATGGAAGGACAATTGGGAAGTTTCCAGGCGGGAATCGATGCGCTGGCAAAACTCACCGACGGAAAGGTCTTTCTGGGCATTGGCCAAAAGTCGGTGTTCGGTAATATTAAAAATGCCGAAATCCGTCAGTTCAGCGGGCCGCATCCGGCAGGAAACGTGGGAGTGCAAATTAACCACATTTCTCCCATCGGAAAAGGTGATGTGGTGTGGACCATTCAACCTCAGGATGTATTGTTTATAGGTAAACTTTTTGAAACCGGCAGGGTTGATTTTTCCAAAGTTTTCGCCCTTACAGGTTCCGAAGCAGAGAAACCCAAATATTTTCAGACCATTGTTGGAGCCCCGGTTTCGCTGGTTACCGGTGGCCGGTTGAAAAAGGCCGGTTACAAACAGCGTATCATCAGCGGCAACGTGCTTACCGGAACACGTGTGAAACCCGAAAATTACCTGGGCTTTTACGATTCGCAAGTTACCGTGATTCCCGAGGGCGACGATTACGAATTTTTTGGCTGGGCTAAACCGGGTATTGAAAAATTCAGCGCCTCCAAAGCTTTTTTCTCCAAACTGTTTCCCAAAAAAGAGTATGTACTGGATGCCAACCTGCATGGAGGCGAACGTGCTTTTGTGTTGTCGGACCAATACGAAAAAGTGGTTCCGATGGACCTACTTCCGGTGTTTTTGCTGAAAGCCGTTTTGGCCAACGATATCGACAAAATGGAGCAGCTCGGAATTTACGAAGTGATTGAAGAAGATTTGGCGCTGTGTGAATATGTATGCACTTCGAAAATAAAAGTGCAGGACATTTTGCGTACCGGAATCAACACCATGATAAAAGAACTCGGATAATATTTTCTTAAATTGAAACCGTTATTTAAAGTTTAAGATGAAATTCATAAAAGACATATTCCTGAAAACACAACCTCATGTTCAGAAGGGAGCTAAATTCCACTGGCTTCACTCTTTTCACGACGGTTTTTTTACTATGTTCTTTGTCCCGAAGAATACTTCAAAATCGGGTACTCACATTCACGACTACATCGATTTGAAACGTACGATGGGTATTGTAGTGCTTGCACTTGTTCCTTCGCTGCTTTTCGGGATGTACAATGTGGGTCTGCAGCATTACAAAACCATAGGTGAGCTGGCAACAGCCGGGTTTTTCGATTTGTTTCTTTACGGGCTGCTAAAAGTGCTGCCGGTGGTTATTGTGTCGTATGTTGTAGGCCTCGGAATTGAGTTTGCTTTTGCCCAGATGCGCGGCCATGAAATTAACGAAGGCTTTCTGGTTTCGGGAATGTTGATACCGTTGATTATGCCCATAGAAACTCCCTTGTGGATGGTGGCGGTGGCTACTGCATTTGCCGTCATTTTTGGCAAGGAAGTATTTGGCGGTACCGGCATGAACATCTGGAACCCGGCGCTGGTAGCCCGGGCCTTCCTGTTCTTTGCTTACCCGGCACAAATGTCGGGGAACTCGGTTTGGGTGGCCCTGGGAAAAAACGATACGGCCATCGACGGCTTTACCGGCGCAACCCCGCTGGCCGATGCAGCTGCCGGAAACATCAACTTCAGTGTTGCCGATGCTTTCTTCGGGTTCATTCCCGGTTCAATTGGTGAAACTTCAACCCTGGCCATTCTGCTCGGCGCCGTTTTGCTCATTATTACCGGCATTGGCAGCTGGAGGATTATGGTTTCCACGGTTGCCGGCGGTGTGGTAATGGGTGTTATTCTGAATATTTTCTCCGGAAGTGCTGCACTCTCGCCCGAGGTGGCTGCCTATTTTTCCATGCCGTTTTGGCACCACTTAATCATTGGTGGTTTTGCCTTTGGCGCTGTGTTTATGGCTACCGACCCGGTTTCGGCCGCACAAACCGGAAAGGGAAAATGGATTTACGGGTTCCTTATCGGTGTTCTGGCTGTTTTGTTCCGTGTGGTGAACCCTGCCTACCCCGAGGGAATGATGCTTGCCATTTTGATTATGAATACGTTTGCACCGCTCATCGACCATTACGTGGTGCAGGGGCACATTAAACGCCGCATGAAAAGGGCGAAAATTTCTGCATAACCGAAAAAATTGATGATTATGGACAGGAACAGTAATACCTATACATTTATTTACGCGGCAGTGATGGTAATCCTTGTGGCCGCTATCCTGGCCTCGGTGGCAATGGCCCTCAGGCCCCGCCAGTCCAGGAACATTGAAATCGAAAAAAAACAAAATATCCTGGCTTCAGTAAATATCTCAACAACAGTTGATAATACCGAAGAGATTTACGCTGAAAAAATTAAGACACAGTATGTGGTAAATTCAAAAGGCGAAATGGTGGAAGGCGCCGATGCTTTTGAAATAGATTTGAGAAGGGAGAAGGCAAAATCGCCGGAAGAAAGACTGCTGCCTGTTTTTGAATGTGAAACCGAAAGCGGACTGAAATACATCTTTCCGCTGCGGGGGGCAGGTTTGTGGGGGCCTATCTGGGGGTTTGTTTCGCTAAACGACGACATGAACACCATTTACGGCGCCAATTTCGATCACCAATCTGAAACACCGGGTTTGGGAGCCGAAATTTCAACCGATTGGTTTCAGGAGGAGTTTAAGGGCAAAAAGCTTTTCGACGAGTCGGGCCGGCTGGTTTCCATTACCGTTACCAAAGTTGGTCAGGAAGCGCCTGAAGCCCACAGTGTGGATGGCATTTCGGGAGGTACCATTACCAGTAAAGGTTTGGAACAGATGCTTCTGGAAGATTTAAACAGTTATCAGGAATTCTTAATGAAGAAAAAATAACATACAATGAGCGAACCACTTTTTTCAAAGAAAAATTTAAAGCTGCTGAGCGACCCGATGAACAACAGCAACCCCATTACCGTGCAGGTGCTGGGTATTTGTTCGGCACTTGCAGTTACCGCACAGCTCAAACCTTCGGTGGTAATGGCCATTTCGGTTGTGGCGGTTATGGGGCTGGCCAACGTTATTGTTTCACTTCTGCGAAATACCATTCCCAACCGCATCCGCATCATTGTTCAGCTGGTGGTTATCGCCTCGCTGGTTATCCTGGTTGACCAAGTGCTGAAAGCTTTCGTTTACGATGTAAGCAAACAGCTTTCCGTGTTTGTGGGACTGATCATTACCAACTGCATCATTATGGGAAGGTTAGAGGCTTTTGCACTGGGGAACCGCCCGTGGCCCTCCTTTCTCGATGGGGTAGGGAACGCCGCCGGTTACGGTGTTATCCTTATCATTGTAGGTTTTGTGCGCGAACTATTCGGATCGGGGTCTGTTTACGGATACCAGATCATTCCCGACAGCTGGTATATTGCCAATGGTGGGTTTTACGAAAACAACGGGATGATGATTCTGCCGCCCATGGCACTCATTACCGTGGGAATTATAATTTGGGTACAGCGCAGTAAAAACCGCAAGTTAATTGAAGATTAACCGCTTAAATTGAATTGGTTATGGAAAACCTGATTAATATATTTGTCAAGTCGATTTTTATCGAGAACATGGTTTTTGCCTACTTCCTGGGCATGTGTTCGTACCTGGCTGTTTCCAAAACAGTGAAAACGGCCACCGGATTGGGGATTGCAGTTATTTTTGTGCTTGGAATTACGGTCCCGGTGGATTACCTGCTCGAGAACTTTGTGCTGAAAGAGGGAGCGCTTACATGGATTAGCCCGGCATTTGCCGATGTCGATCTCAGCTTTCTCTCCTTTATCATGTTTATCGCTGTAATTGCATCTATGGTGCAGCTGGTTGAAATGGTTGTTGAAAAATTTGCACCGGTGCTTTACACGCAGTTGGGTATTTTTCTTCCGTTGATTGCAGTAAACTGTGCCATTTTAGGTGGATCGCTGTTTATGCAGCAAAAGGCTTTCCTGAACATCGGCGAAGCTACGGTTTACGGACTTGGGTCGGGGGTTGGCTGGTTTCTGGCCATCGTGGGCATTGCCGCCATTCGTGAAAAAATACAGTATTCCAACGTTCCGGCACCTTTGCGCGGACTTGGCATCACCTTTATAGTGACAGGCCTGATGGGACTGGCTTTTATGGGTTTTATGGGAATTAAATTGTAAAATATAAAAACATTTTCAATGCTTTTGCTTTCAACACAAACGACTGTTATTATCGCCAGTGTGGTAGTTTTTCTGGGAGTTATCGTACTGCTGGTGGCTATTTTGCTGTATGCCAAGAAAAAACTAACTCCCTCGGGAGAAGTTCAGATAAAGATTAACGAAGGTGAACGAGAGATTATAACTGAACCGGGCAACACACTGCTTTCCACGTTGAGCAACAATAAAATTTTGCTCCCATCGGCTTGTGGCGGTGGCGGAACATGTGCCATGTGCCGGTGTCAGATTCTGGAAGGCGGCGGTTCGATATTACCCACCGAAACCGACTTTTTTACCCGGAAGGAGCAGAATGAAAAATGGCGGCTGGCATGCCAGGTGAAGGTGAAAGAAGACCTGAAAATCCAGATTCCACAGGAAGTGTTGGGCGTGAAAAAATGGGAATGTGAAGTGGTTTCCAATAAAAACGTGGCTACGTTTATTAAAGAATTTGTGGTTCGACTGCCCGAGGGCGAAAGCCTCAACTTCAAATCGGGAGGATACATCCAAATCGATGTTCCCAAAATTGAAGTTGATTTTAAAGACATACACGTAGAAGAAAAATTTCGCGACGAATGGGAAAAATTCGGCATGTTCGATTTGAAAATGAAGAACCCGGAACCTACTTTCCGCGCCTACTCCATGGCCAACCACCCGGCCGAAGGAAACATCATTATGCTGAATATTCGTATTGCCACACCGCCATGGGACCGTGCAAACAACGCATTTAAAAAAGTAAACCCCGGTATTTGTTCGTCGTACATTTTCTCACGCAAACCCGGCGATAAAGTCACCATTTCGGGGCCTTACGGAGAATTTTTCCTGAAAGACAACGACAACGAAATGATGTTTATCGGCGGCGGTGCAGGTATGGCCCCCATGCGCTCGCACCTGTTTCATCTGTTCCATACGGTAAAGGAACAAAAGAAAAAAGTAACTTTCTGGTACGGCGCCCGCTCGTGGAAAGAGGTATTCTACTACGACCAGTTTCGCGACATTGAAAAGAATTTCGACAACTTCGAGTTTCACCTTGCCCTTTCGGAGCCCCTGCCAGAGGACAAATGGGAAGGTCCTACCGGTTTCATTCACCAGGTAATTTACGACAACTACCTGAGTAAACATGAGGAGCCTGAGGAAATCGATTACTACCTGTGCGGCCCGCCAATGATGAACGACGCCGTTCAGAAAATGCTTTACAATCTGGGCGTTCCTGACGAAAACGTGGACTTCGACGACTTTGGCAGCTGATTTCCGGGTCGCGTGGTTTTTGCCGAGGGTTCCGAAGGTCCGTAGGACTCCTACTTAGAATACCGATGGTTCATCCCTGCGGGTTAACCGCGCATTCAATATTTGAAACGAAATATTTTTATTCCATATAAAAAACCTCTTCCAGCGGCACTGAAACGGGAGAGTTATCCGGATTCGTTACCATAATATCTGCCATGTACTTCCACCACTTCTGAACGATTTCAGTTTGTCCCAAATCCTGCGAACCGCCATCACCGGTTACTTTCTGAAATGCGAAAAGGGTGTTGGTTTCTTCATCCAGAAAAATGGAATACGCGCTGACTCCGGATTCTTTTAAAAGCTTTTTCAGCTCCGGCCAGATGTTGTGGTGCCGTTTTTTGTACTCTTCCTTTTGCCCCGGTGTGAGGTGCATCTTAAACGCCAGTCGTTTCATGTTGTTTTAATTCAAATTCCAATTACCTGACTTTATTTTGAGTTGCTGATAAAGCCTTCCACGCAAAGATTCGCAAAATTATTTGCGCAAAAAGCGCAAAGGTTAAAGATTATTGACCACCCGGTGAATGTTATTCTTTAAAGTTTTGGAGTTAAAGTTTATTAGCAGTCCCAGTTTTATTCCTGATAACTTCAGATAGGTGAGCAACTGGGCAAAATGAACAGGCGCAACAGTTTCCACAGCTTTAACTTCTATTATCACTTTACTGTTAACCAGAAGATCAATCCGGTAACCAACTTCTTGTTTTACTTCTTTATAAATAAATGGCATGGAAACTTGTTGCCGAACATTAAATCCTAACTCCTTTAAATCATAAGCAAGAGCATTTTCATATACAGATTCCAGTAACCCTGGCCCAATACTTTTATGTATTTCTATTGCTGCACCTATTACTTTGTATGATATATCATTCTCGGTCATTTGATTTTTCTTTGCGTCCCGAAAGCTTTCGGGATTAGCGTTTCTTTTATTTTGCGAATTTTGCGTGGAATAAAATTAGCTAAAATTCATAGCTCCTCAAATTATTATTTAACCAATTACCTGACTTGTGTTTTGTTTTCAGGAAAATCTATGAATTTCTCCAGTGTATTTATTTCCTGTTCCCTGGCATTGGCCGAGGAAATCCAGCAACTTATATATTTGCCGGGTTTGATTTTTGAATAGACGTCGATGGCAGCTTTCCGGTCAAAATACAGCCGAAGCCCCAGCCATTCGTTTTCAAGGGCCGGTCCGTGGTGCCCCAGAGCATTAAATAAATCGCCCGATTCCGATGAAACCTCATTCAGATACGTGGTGCTGTCACTTCTTAAAAACAAACTTACATCTGTTTTATTCTGCGCAGCCAAAGTTTGGCACAGAAGAATACATGCCGTTAAAATTGTTGCTTTCATTTGATTTCGTAATGGATTTTTTGATTTGTCATGTTTTATTTTTCATCGATGCTAAATATGGGCGCATCGGTTTTAATTTCTTCAGGATAAAACATAACTGCGCTGTCGTTCATTATAAATGTAATTGTATCCTCTGCCGGCTTTTTCAGCGGGAATAAACCCGTCGATGATGTTGCCGTCGTCACCCTGCATCCTGAAAAATACCATCAGGTTTTCTTTCAGTGTTTCTTCCGGGAAAACCTCTGCCGAAAGTTCGATAAACGTATTGTAATCGCGAATACACACTTCGCCGTACCCGTCGCCGGCATTAAATCCGGTTTTCACCACTTCCAGCGCTTTTTCCTTTACAAACGCAAAATATTCGTTGGTTTGAATCTGGTTCATGAGGTCTTCATTTTGTGAAGGTTGCGGCGTGCAAGCCAGAATTACGGTTGCGATGGCAGAAAAAAACAGCTTCTTCATGTCAATCAAAATTATCTCAATTCATCACTCATGGATGGCGGGGGAGTTTTTACTCCACGGTTTTCATTCGGTATTGAGTCCATTTCAAAAACCAGTGTGCCGCCCTGCATCAGTTTTTCCCGTTCCAGCCAGGAATTTTCGATGGTTTTTCCATTGAATTTCAGGCTTTGTACATAAAAATTTTCCGGGCCATTGTTTTTTGTTTCGATAATAAGCTGGTGATCCGGCTCCTCAGAAAGTTGAATGGTTACTTTTTTAAACAGCGGACTGCCAAACTGAAAGGTAGGTTCAGCATTGGCATGTCCCTGCACATCGAACAAACCAAGCGCAGCCATCACATACCAGGCGCCCAGTTGTCCCTGGTCTTCATCCTGGCCAAAACCATAGCCATGCAGAGGTTCAGTGCCGTAAAACTCGTTGCAAATGGTGCGTGTCCATTTTTGGGTGAGCCACGGTTTGCCGGAGTAGTTAAACAACCACGACTGATGCAAACAGGGCTGGTTCCCCTGATTGTACAACATTTCAACGCCGGAAAAACTGTCGATTTCCTCTCCTCCGCCAAACAACGATTTTCGGCTTTCCTCAAACGTTTTTTCCAGTCGTTCGTTAAACAGGTCTTTCCCGATATTTTTCATCAGTCCGGCAATGTCGTGTGGCACAAACCATGTAAACTGGTAGGCATTTCCTTCCTGAAATCCGTCCCATGCTTTCATGGGGTCGAAATCTTTTATGAATTCGCCATCAGGAAGTTTGGGCCGGATAAATCTGGTTTCGCTATCGAAAAGGTTTTTCCAGTAACCGGCCTGGTCCATTAACCTGCGGTAATCTTTTTCGTTGCCTTTGCTTTTAGCCATCTGCGCAACGGCGTAAGAGCTAAACGCATATTCGAGCGTGTGGGATGCTCCGAAATTGAACACCCAGCCGTTGGAAATAATGGTATCCTGGTAGGGCACAAATCCGTTCTTTACAAAGTAGTGCAGGTCGTATTTGCCGTTGCCGAGGTTTCTGCCCCGGTATTCCAGTTCGTTTTTCACAGCGGCATCGTAGCCGGTTTCCCAATCGAAATCCCGAAAACCGCAGTTGTAGGCCGAAGCAATGAGCAACCCCTGAAAGTTGGTTTGCACGCCGTTGGTGTAAACTCCGGCCGCTGCGCCGTCGTGCAGCCAGCCAGTTTCCTTGTAAAAATCGATGTTCGACTGCAAATACTGGCTGAAAATCTCAGGATAGGCCATCGCCCACAACTGGCTGAGATTCCAGAAACCACCCCACATGCCGTCGGTGTTGATGTGGTTGTGCCGTGGTTTCCCGTTTTCATCCAACGTAATTTGCCCAATGCCTTCTCCATTCAACTTATACTGCCCGTTCACATCGCTGGCAATGCCACGACCCAAAAGTGCGTGGTACAGACCGGTATAAAATTTCGTTTTGTTTTCTTCATTACTGTCTTCTACCCGAATTCGCCCCAGCATTTCGTTCCATCGCCGGGTTGCAGCGTTGCGAACTTCGTCGAACGATTTGCCGGTAGCTTCGGTGACGAGGTTCAGCCGGGCATTTTCGATGCTGGTGTAGGAGAGGCCTACCTGCATTTCCACCACCTCATTTTCTTCGGTTTCGAAAACGATAAAAATACCGTTTCGCACTCCTTTGGTTGAGGAATTATTTTCCTGAACATCCGAATCCACAAAAGTTCCAACCTCGCCGGGTTTTTTGCTAAACCGGGCTACAAAATACATTTTTACGTTGTTCCCCGGGTCGCAGAATTTGGCGTATTCGGGATAGGTTTCCACAAAACCTTCAATTTCATTTTCATTTACCAAATGGGCAAATGCTTCAATTACATCGGAGCTTTCTCCCTGTTTGTGGCCGATGTCGAAAATCAACCGCGATTCTTTCGATTCCGGGAAAGTATAGCGGTGAAATCCCACCCGCTCCGTAGCCGTGAGTTCGGCTTTTATATTATAATCTTTCAGAAAAACCGAATAATAACCGGGGCCGGCGCGTTCGTCCTTTTTATCGAACCGCGAACGGTAACCTTCGTCTGGGTTTTCAAGCGTACCGGGAATGGTTTTGAGTTTGCCAACTGTTGGCATTACCACCACGCCTCCAATCTGGAATTCATGAAAATGACCGAACCCTTCGATGGACGTGTGCCTGTCGTCGTAGCCACCGGGCAGCCAGCTTCCCGCACTTTCGTATGCATTGGTATGGGGCGCCAGTTTGGCCATGCCGAAAGGAAGTGCTGCAGGCGTATAAAAAAACCACCGTCCGTGCACCGAGCCAATCTGCGGATTGGCATACTGTACGGCATTGAATTCATCTTTTATTTCCGGTTCAGAGGTACAGGAAAACAGGAAAAATAGTCCAATGATTGCAAATAAAATTTTGTGCATTTTAATTTTTTTTCATAATAGTTCTTTGACTCATGTTAACCAGCATAGGTTTTATTTAATTTTTTCCAATTCCACCCAAAGCGGGAAAATATTTCTTCCTTCGGTAGCGTAAAAAGGTGTCAGGTCGCACTCCATTTCAGAAAAATAAACATCTTTCATTTCAATGACATCCGTCGGGGTATTTTTATTTTCCTGTCTGTAAATCAGTGAATTTGTTTCCAGGAACAATGTTCCTTTTGATTCCAGCGGTTGAATAAATTTGAAACGAATGTTGTATTTTCCTTTCTGAATTTTCACCCTCCAGAAACCAAAAACTTCTTCCTGTGTCCATATTCCGCGGGCGCCACCGGCATCGTTGCGGTTAAGGTAAACCGGGTTTTCCTGTTCACTCCCAATAACAATCCGTGGCGAATTTTGCAGATGCGGAGATTTGGAAAGTTCCTGAATCATCTGGTCGAGTTCGGTTTTCATCTCATAAGCCAAAGAGCTGTTTTCGGGTAAAATGTTTTTCAGTTCGAATTCATCTTTCCGAATATTGAACAGCTCAAAGTTTTCCAAAGGCGCATCAAAATTTGTATGTCCTACCAGCTTGTACGGGCCTTTTTGCAGGGCGATATTTTGGTAAAGTTCAGGCAGCCTGCGGGTCCAGTAAAAAAAGAGAGGCCGATTATCAAAATCAGCAATATTTTCTTCTTTGAGCAGAGGCAGCAGGCTTTTTCCATCAATTTGTCTGTCAGTTGGTATCCTGGCACTACATATTTCTGCCAGCGTGGGAAGGATGTCAATATGGGCTGTGGTGTTTTCAATATCGCGGTTTCCATGAAACAATACAGGGAATTTTAAAAAGAAGGGCACCCGAACACCGCCGCAATAAACACTGCCTTTCCGTCCTCTCATTCCTGCTACATAGCGGGGTTGCTGGGGGCCGTTGTCGGTCATGAAAATAACAAGAGTGTTATCTGCAATCTTCAGCTCTTCCAGTTTTTGCAGAACTTTGCCCACATTGTCGTCGATGTTGGAAACCATGGCATAGATTTTCCGGGCATCTTCCTTGTCCTTTTCGCTCATTTGCGGAAAAGGCCGGTCATCATTGGGAAAACCGGAAGAAGGATCGATGTTTTTGTAAAGGTTGTAATATTCTTCCGGAACCTGCAGCGGTGTGTGAGGTGCATTAAACGAGAGGTAACAGAAAAACGGTTTCTCATGATTCTTTTCAATGAATGTTACCGCCTCATCGGCAAAAATGTCGGAGCAGTAACCTTCATACGCTTTCTGTTTCCCGTTGTACCAAAGCACCGGATCGAAATAACTGCTGTCGTTTTTGAAAAATGTGGTAAAATCACCCGGCTGGCCCATTCCGCCGGCGAGGTGAATGAGCGATTCGTCGAAACCCTGATCGTTTGGCCGCGAAGGGTAGTTGTCGCCAAGGTGCCACTTTCCATACGCTCCTGTGGTATATCCGGCAGTTTTCAGCATTTCGGCAATAGTAACTTCTTCGGGCGACATAATGGCTCCGCCGTTGTATGTGTCGCGAACTCCGGTGCGCAGCGAAAATCTGCCGGTCATCAGGCTGGCACGTGTAGGCGCGCAAACCGGCGACACATAAAACTGGTTGAACCGGATGCTCTCGCGTGCAAAGTTATCGAGTACCGGGGTTTTAACGTGCGGATTTCCTGTGAATCCCAAATCGCCGTAACCCTGGTCGTCGGTGATAATAAGCACTACGTTGGGACGTTGGATTTTCTGCGCTGTTGTTGAAGCTGAAATTGCAAATGTGAAGGCTGAGAGGATAAGAATGGTTATACTGGATTTTAGCATGACAATTTGATTTACAATAAAAACCGCACTTCAGACAATTCCCTTCCAATTTGCTGAACCCCATTCAGAATTCGTTTGGTTTGAGATGCGGATGGTTTTAATTTCATTTCAATATATTGTTGAAAATACAAAATATTTAATCAGGTTTAAATATTTACCAGGTTCATTTCTTGAATTAATGGTGTCCATTTTTAATTATTTCCTTCATGGACACTTTCAATTCAGCCACTTTTCCGGGATATTGAAAGAACAGGTTGGTGCTTTCCAGTGCATCTTCTTTCAGATTATACAGTTGTCCAACCGGGCCGTTCCTTTCAGGAGCAAGTTTTGAAGGATGCGAAAAACCACCGGAACCAAGTCCGTCGATG
Organism: uncultured Mariniphaga sp.; assembly: GCA_964559175.1. Lineage (GTDB taxonomy): Bacteria > Bacteroidota > Bacteroidia > Bacteroidales > Prolixibacteraceae > Mariniphaga. Next base: position 21,680 of record CAZLGT010000039.1, read on the forward strand.
TATTTCCAGTTGCCAAAACGGATGGCGAAAAATCCTCCTGATGAATGGTGTACCATCGATTCGCGAACAGTTTTTTCTGAATTCCCGTTTAAAACATGCCAAAAACTAAAACTGTCTTCGGCCTGGCCGGCTTTGGATTTTTGTCCGGTGAGATCGCAAAAGGTGGCAAAAAAATCGGTAAGGCTTACGAGCTGATTGCAGGTTGCTGCTTTTTTTATTTTTTCCGGCCACGAAATTACGAGCGGAACCCGGTGGCCTCCGTCCCACACATCGCCCTTTTGTCCTTTGCGGCCATGGTTGGAGTCGTGGGCAAAAAGTTCAATCTCTTCATCCGGCCAGTAAGCTCCGTTATCGCTTGAAAAAATGAGTATAGTGTTTTCTGCTATCCCATTGCGAACCAGTGCTTCTTTTATTTGTTTCACCGCATCGTCAATATCGAAAATAAAATCGCCGTAAACTCCAGCCGACGATTTTCCTTTAAATTGCTCCGTGGGCATCCAGGGCGTATGCGGGCCGGTTAGCGGCAGGTAAAGGAAAAATGGTTTCTTCCGGTTTTCAGTGACCTGGTTTTCTATAAAAGCAACGCCCTCTTTGACAATTTCCGAATGGCAATCTTCCACTCTGAACGACCGCGACATTTCACCCTGCCGCCACCAAACGCCTTTTTTCCAGTAAACGGCCTCGTCGTTGCTGTGCTTTTTGTCCCACGAAAATTCTGTGTTTTCCAGAAGGGCAGGGTAGTGGTCGGTGGTTAAAATCATGTCCGCATCTACGGCTTCGTGGTTCCGCAGAAACAGGTAAGGCGGTATATCGAGCGAAGCCGGGTGGATGAACGAGTAATCAAATCCGTAATCGTTGGGGCCGCCGGTTACTTTTTTGCTGTAATCCACATTGGAATAACCGGTTACAGCATCGAACCGCGGCTCGCCTCCGTCTTTGGTTTGCCAGCCCACGCCAAGATGCCATTTGCCAATACAGGCGGTGGTATAACCTGCATTTTTCAGCAGGATTGCCAGGGTTTCCCGTTCCGGTTCAATCACCGGTTTAGCAAAACCCCAAATGCCGCGCGCTGCTTCTTCCGTGCGGAATGCATATCTACCCGTAAGCAATCCGTACCGCGACGGCGTTCAAACCGATGCACTGGCATGGGCCTCAGTAAAAGTTATTCCTTCACCAATGAGTTGGTCGATGGCCGGTGTCTGCGTGCGGGCCAGCGGATTAATGCCGCTCACATCGCCGTAACCCATGTCGTCTGCGAAAATGACAACGATGTTGGGGTGATTCTGTGCCGGGGCTGAGGAAAAGGTAAGTGCAATTGCCAGCAGATGCAGTGTAACGGAAAAACAGATGGCTCTCATTTTTATTGTTTTGAATTGTTGTGGTGCAAGTTTAAGAAAAATAAAAAGACGGGTTAACATTGTCAACCGAAAAACCTTTTTCCTTTTTGTATTTCCTGTAACAGTAACGGGATGTTTTTACCAATAGGTTTTTACGAGTACAAAACTTACTCAGGGATAATTCGCACTCCTGCCACAACTTTACGGCCAGGTACATCTCCTCTTTGCTGTATCCGTCAGTTGCCAACAGGCTTTCTGATTTTTTCGCATGGGAAGAAATTAATCCCCAAAGTTCATCTAACAAGTTGGGATTGGAAGGAGGGATACTATAATTTTTTAATCTTAATATTTTTAAAAGCAGTTCTTGGTCCTTCATCCTGAATTAAGATATGACCTTCCCTAAAATCCCCCCATTTTTCGATATTCGCATATTTGCTTCGTTCTACCAGGTCAAAATATTCTTTGCTATTTTTAATAATATCCACTGTTTTAACTCCATTCAACCAATGGTGAATATGATTTTTTTCAACTTTTATCATTCCATGATTCCATTCACCATATGCATTGACATTAGCGTTATCTGGAGATCGGACTAAATCATAAAGAGAGCCACAAGTACGATTGTATTCAGGTTTATCATATGGCCAGTTGTTATTATCTAAGATTGCATATTCCAGACCGAGTCCATGGTATTTACTTTCGCTTAGTGATTCATCAACGAAATACTTTATTCCGCTATTAGCATTTTCTAAAATTTTGAAATCAAATTTCAATTCAAAATCATCATATTTGACTGTTGTAATAATATCTCCACCTCTCGATGAATCAGGAAGTTCACTTCCTATGCATATTAATTCTCCATTTTCAATAATCCACCCACTCGTTGGAAAATAATCTTTATTTATGCCTCTCCATCCTTTAAAAGATTTTCCATCCCATAAAAGACTCCATCCTTCCTTTTGTTCGTTTTTTGTCAGGTAATTATCGTTTTGCTTTTCATTTTGGAGGGTACAAAAAGAAAACAAGAAAATAATAATTAATAAAATAAAATTTTTAACCATATGTCGAATTTTTAAAAATTGTTTTTTAACCTAATTTTATTTACACAAAAGAGAGAACATGAGCTCTCTCTTTTATACCTAGTTAAATGTGATACTTTAATTCTTCTCAAACTTTTGGTTCCCAGCCTGGTTCATAATCACGCCCCCAAAGTTTCATCGCATTATTGTCATTCAAAATATGGCCATTTTTTTGATCAATCGCCAGTGACCTGTTGACTCGTTGAGATATATTTCCTAATTGTACCCAAAGTGTACTTTTGTGTCCTATTTCAACATCTGCATTTGGAATTCCGCCTTTTCTTATACAATTTAAGAAATTATCGATATGCACATTATCCAAAACTGCACTAGGACTTGAAGTGTTTCGTCCATCAATTACAATATCTGATTTGGTTTCTTTTACTAAATTACCATTTAAATCAAATATTGAAAAGCTATTTCCTCCTGTGCGCATACTTCCATTTTCACCGTAAAAAATAACACCTCTATCTTCTCCTTCGACTAAAGTTCCATTACAACTCCTTCCTTCCCATACAATTGAAGCACCCTCTTTACATTCAAAGGTGATAATTTGAGTATCTGGTGTTTCCCAATCATCTTTAAAGTGATAGCGACCACCAACCGATGCAACTTTTGTTGGATAATCAACCCCAAGACCCCAGCGAGCTACATCAATTTCATGCGTTCCGTTATTTAATGCTTCACCAGTTCCCCAATGCCAGAACCAATGCCAATTATAGTGTATAAGATTATCTTTATATGGGCGGCGCGGGGCTGGTCCTTGCCATAGCTCGTAATCTAAATTTGAAGGAACGTTTGTAACATTTCCAATTCCGATGGATTTTCTATTATTTGTATACCAAGTTTTGGCCATATAGACTCGGCCAATAGCACCATTTTTTAATTCAGAAATTCCCTGTGTTAAAACATCCCAGGATCTTCTTTGGCTGCCCATTTGGACCACTCTGTTAAATTTTCTAGCAGCTTCGATAGCTAATTCTCCCTCGTGCGGATTATGACTTAAAGGTTTTTCCACATAAACGTGTTTGCCAGCCGCACAACTCATAACGGTGGCAGGTGCATGCCAATGATCTGGTGGAGCTAACAACATTGCATCAACATCTTTATCGTTTAGTACGTTTCTTATATCTTTTTCAGCTTTTGGCACTGAATTGGTGACACTTTTTACCGCATTAATTCCCTTTGTTATTGCGTTATCATCAATATCACAGATATAGATAACTTCAGTATTTTCCCGAGTAGCAAAATTTCTTGCCATACCTCTTCCACGACCATTTGTCCCCATGACTCCTACCAAAATTCGATCACTTGCTCCTATGATCCGGGAATAACTTTTTGCTGAAAAACCATATGCTACTCCTCCTAAAGAAATAATTGAGGTAGTCGTGGCTATATTTTTAATAAATTTTCTTCTTGAATTATTCATTTTTTTTCGAAATTAAAGTTTTTTAATTTTTATGTTTCTGAAAGAAACCACATCGCCGTGGTCTTGCAATAAAATTGGAGATTGCTCAATTTCTCCAAAACCAGCATTATTTTTATATTTGCTTTCAGCTACAAGTTCCTTAAATTTTTTTCCTCCTCTTTCATATTCCAATACTTTCTTTCCATTTAACCAATGTTCTACGTGACTCCCTTTTGAAATTATTTTAGCTTTATTCCACTTTCCAATTGGTTTGTCTTTTTTGTCTTTTGAAGGAGGAATTAAATCATATAAAGCGGCTTGAAGTCTATTTCCATTTTTTCCCATTTTTGCATCTGGATGATTATTGTCATCCAAAATTTGAAATTCACAACCAAGGGAACTATTTTTAAAAACAAAATATTTAATTCCACTATTCGCACCTTTGGATACTTTGAATTCCAAATTAAGTTCGAAATTGGAAAATTCTTCGACAGTAATAATATCTCCACCCCGACCGGTTTCCGGATCAACAGAAATAATCCCATTATCAATTTTCCACCCTTTTTCCGGAAAATCTTCACCATTTGCCTTTTTCCATCCATTTGAAGTTTTTCCATCAAAAAGTAGTATCCAACCCTCTTTTTTTTCTTTTGAACTTAATTTGGGTTGTTGGGCGGATAAGAAACTTACTAAACCCAATAAAAGAAAAAACAAAACTATTCTTTTCATGATTCAATATTTTTAAAACAGAGGCTAATCATAGCAGATTAGCCTCTGGTATAAATTCATAATTGTGTATATCCTTTATTTTGAACTATTTTACCAGGATTAGTTTGCATAACGGTCAATGGAATTGGATAAACAAGCATTTTGTCATCCCATTGAAAAGAAGGATACCCGTCTGCTTGTTGTTCTGCAATCATAACTTCTTTAGCTCTTTCCGTTCGAACAAGATCAAACCAGCGATGATTTTCAAATGCAAGCTCTACTCGTCTCTCTTTTTCAATAGCAAGAAGAAGTTCTTGATCATTTGCAAAATCATTTATTGTAAAGTCACTTAAAAGATCATCCGGGGCAGAAATGTCTGGGTCTCCAGGAGTATTTCTGGCACGTTCTCTAATTTTATTTATGTAATTCAACGCAATATCTTTTGAACCACCTGTTCGCACTAATGCCTCAGCGTAAAGCAAATAAACATCAGCAAGCCTTAATTCAATCCAGTTATTTCCGTTGTCAGATCCACTTGTTGCTACATCAAAATATTTACTGACATACCTGTCATTTTGAAAAACACCGGTAGCGTCACTAATATACCCGTCACGCATCGATACATATTTCCTTGGATCACCTAGTTCATAGGCTGCTGACATATCTCCTGTTGGAGAATTCGCGCCACCTTTATTTCCAACAGGGGCAACTTCTTTGTCAGAAAAACGTGGAGCAAAGGAATTGTTCCAAGGGCTACCTGTTTCCCCACCAGGGCTTCCTTTTTTATATTGAATTTCAAATAACGACTCAGCGGTATTTTTATTATTTACATCAAATAAGTCCTTATAACTTGGTACTAAGAAATACATTGAATTGTTAATTAGCTGTTCAAATTTTTGAATTGCTAAATTATAATATTCATTACCTTTTTTTAAAGGGAAACCTGCCATGGTCATATATACTTTTCCTAATAATCCGGCAGCGCCACCTTTCGTTACCCGACCTTCGTTTGATGCAGAATAAGTTTCAGGTAAGTTTTGTTCTGCATATATCAAATCTTCAATAATTAATTCATAAATCTCCTCAACTGAGACACGGCCAAGCTCGTAAGCTTCTTTCGGTGTAATTTCAGTTGTAACTTTTATTACTCCTGATAATTGATTATTTAAATCAATCCCACCAAATGCACGGTTAAGCCAAAAATAAGTTAATGCTCTAATGAATTTAGCTTCTGCAATATATTGATTCCTTAAATTTTCATTAGTAAATTCCGCATTTTCAGCTTTCCCAATTACAATATTTGCTCGTAATATTATTTCGTAGCCATCTTCCCATAGATCTTCCACATATCCATTATCTTCAAGCATCGGAGTTGCAAATTCATCAACCTGAAGTTGATAGGCTGGATTTCCAGGTAACCATCCCCATCCTGTGTTATCTGATCGAATTTCTCCAAGACGATAGGCGGTTCCGTTATAAATTGAGCGTAATCCAGCATAAGAAGATAAAACTGCTTGATTAATATCCACTTGTGTTTGGTAAAATCCAGAAGTACTCAAGTTTGAAGGAGGATCCAAGTCAATAAAATCTTGGCTACATGAAATACTGAAGAATACTCCCAATACTATTATTAATATTTTTTTCATGTCTAATTTCGTTTATTGTTAAACTAATTAATTGTCTTAAAATGTAACATTTACACCAAAAATAAATGATCTTGCAGAAGGGTATCCAGTATAATCCCCTCCTTTTGTTAATCCACCACCTTCACTGCTAGCTTCAGGATCATATCCAGGATTTTTTGTGAAAGTGTAAAGGTTTTGGCCAGTTAAATAAACTCTTAACCCTTTCATTTTATATTTATTTATAAGGGAAGAGTCAAAATTGTATGACAACGTAACATTTCTTATTCGAAGATAAGAGCCGTCTGTAAGCCAATGAGAAGATGGAGAACGGGACCATCCAGTAGGAGTTCTTGTTGGTCTGATAATTTGTCCATTTCCTGGTTCTTCTGGTGATTTCCACCTATCTAAAACTTCCACCATTGCATTTCTGTCACCATGATATACAGCAATCATTCTCTTATAAATACTGAAAACTTCAGCACCATACGAACCTGTTAATTGAACTCCCAAATCAAAATTTTTATATTCAAAATTATTCGATAAACCACCTGTAAATAAAGGATGATTATCTCCTAAAATTGTCCTGTCATTTGCATCCATCTTTTCATCGCCATTGATATCACGGTATCTGCCGTCGCCAACTTTATCTTGAGATAAATGTGGATATTTGTCCAATTCTTCCTGAGACATAAATACTCCTTCATATACATAACCGTAATAACTTGCTATTGGACTACCAATTTGAGTAATAAAAGCATTCGAGGCATTTGGTGCACTTGCAAAAATTGGTCTTCCATCAGGTCCAAGTTCGAGTACTTCATTTTTGTTAAAACTAATATTGAAATTGGTTGACCACCTAAATTCATTCACTAGATTTCTTGTTGAAAGTAGAAATTCCATTCCTTTGTTTTGTACTTTACCTACATTCTGTATTTGTGAAGAATAACCAGTAATGCTAGGAACAGGAACATTCAGCAAAAGCTCTAACGATTCACTGTTATAAAAGTCACCTTCAAGTCTAAGTCTATTATTTAAAAGACTTAAATCAAATCCCAAATTAATTTGTTCCGTCTTTTCCCAACCCAAATCATCGTTTGGCATTGTATTTGGATTTACAGCATTTTGCAATGCATCACCAGTTGGATAATAACCGATGTTTAATAATCCGATGGCCGAATAGTTTCCTATCCTGTTATTACCAGCGATACCATAGCTAGCCCTCAGTTTTAAGTCATTAATTAATTCTATATCCTTCATGAAATTTTCTTGCTTAATTCGCCAACCTGCAGATAAAGAAGGAAAGGAACCCCATTTATTATTTTTTCCAAACCGCGAAGATCCATCTGAACGGAACGCTGCAGCGAATAAATATTTATTGTCATATGTATAATTTAATCGAGCCAAATACGAAATCATTGAGTATTCAGATTCTGTCCCTGTCAAATTATACATATTACCTGCATTTATCGTTTTGATGTTATCGTTTGGAAATCCTCTGGCCTCACCATACAATCGATCGTAAAAATGTTTTTGGGTGGTATAACCGGCAAGTGCAGTAACAGCATGTTTCCCAGCAAAGGTGTTTTGGTATGTTAAGGTCTGTTCAAGTACCCAATCTTTGTCTGTTTGTTTTTCGTTACTTCCTTGCGCCATTCTTGGTGCTCTGGATGCATCCATGTCAACATAGGATGGCAGATAATAATTTCTATTGTTATCTTGAACACCCCCATTTATGCTGATTTTGTAATTTAAATTTTTTACAATTTCCCAGTCTGCATATAAGATTGCCAACCAGCCATACCTTTTTCTAAGTGTAGTAATCTGCTCTGCCATACCTATAGGGCTGGCTACATCACCAGGGAAGATATCATAATTACGAACCATTGAGCCGTAGGTCCCATCCTCATTGGTTTCGGGAAAAATAGGAGGTAATTGTAATGCAATCTGAATTGGAGAGTACTTCCCTTCAACTTGTTCATTTGCTGTAGAGAAATATGAATTCATATTTAATCCAACTTTTATTTTTTCATTTATTTTACTGTTTATGTTGGCATTAAGATTTATTCTGTCAAAATCTGAATTCAATACAATTCCTTCTTGTTTCATGTAACCTGCTGAAAAAAGATATTGAGTATTACTGGTTCCTCCGGAAAGAGTTAATTCATATTTCTGCATTATTGCATTTCTGAAAAGTAATCTTTGCCAATCATTGTCAGGCATTTGAGCCACTGATGAAGGGTCCAGAAAATTATATTTATATCCATCTTGTCCATCTGGTATTTCATACAATGTATTCGAATTTGGATATAGTTTTCTTCTAGTGTTGGAATCATCAACTGAATGTGGTGTTTTATCAGGATCACCAGCAACAATTCCTGCATCAAGCCAAGCCTGATTTCTTCCGTCAATAAAATATTCAATGAACTGATCACGATTCATCATTTCAAAATATTTTTCAGGTTGTTGAAATCCTGCATAAATGTTAAAATTAATACTTGGAGTCCCGGCACCCTTCTTTGTGGTTATTATAATAACACCGTTCGCTCCCCTTGAACCGTAAATTGCAGTAGAGGAGGCGTCTTTTAAGACCTCGATGCTTTCAATATTAGTAGGGCTTATTAGCCTGAATGCATTACCTTCCATCGGATAACCGTCAACAACATAAAGTGGCTCATTTGATTGCGTAATTGAACCAGTTCCACGAATTCTAATAGATAATCCCTCAGCACCTGGCATGCCAGATAATTGTTGAATCTGTACACCAGCAATTTGTCCAGCAATTGCCTCTGCAGCAGAAACAACGGGTTTGTCCATAATACTTTCTGAAGTCACACTTGCTACAGAACCAGTCAAATCACTTTTTCGAACCGTTCCATACCCAATAGCCACAACTTCTTCAATGCCAATGGTCTCATCTTCCATCACAATGTTAATTGTAGTCCGAACACCAATTTCAACCTCCTGCGTCCGCATCCCTACAAACGAAAACACCAGCGTGGCATCTTCAGTAATATTGGTCAGCGTATAATCTCCATCGGCATTAGTAACGGTACCTTGGGTAGTACCTTTTACTACTACGGTAACACCGGGAAGTGGCTGATTGGATGCATCCGTTACTCTCCCGGAAACGGCCCGTTGCTGGGCAGCTACATTTTCCCGGGCAGTGGCCAGAAAATCGTTTCCAAAGTCATCACCTACTTTACGAACCACAATGTAGCGCTCGATGACGGTATAATCGAATCCGGTACCTTTGGTCACCTGGTCAAGGATTTCCATCACGGTGGCATTGTTGGCTTCCACTGTCAGGTCGTCCAGTTCGCTGAGTTCATCCTTTTGGTAATAAAACATGAACTCGCTATTCGCCTCGATTTGTTTGATAAGTTCTACCATGTTCCCGTTCTCCAGTTTAATGTCGAGGCGGGTGTTTTGGGAATAGGTGGAAGCAGCAGCTCCCGCCAGGCAGAACAAAAAGATTGTTAACGTTAATTTCATTTTTAGTAACAATTTTTTCAAAAGTCGGTTAAAACCGGCCTGGTTTTTTAGATTTTCCATAAATTTACATGTTTTAATGATTTTTACAAATTGTTTAAAATTTAACGGTGGGTATGTGGGGCATATCCGCCGTTTCTTACTTTAATCTCTTTTACTTTTCGTTTAGATTTCAGTTCTCCATAGGCACTTATTTTTTTGAAATGGTTATTACATCTTTGGTATCCAGGTTGCTTTTAAATTCTGCTTCAAGTCGCAAAAGCACACATATCGCTTTCATCGACTGGTCGATGGGTTTGTTTTTCAACACGGTACCGGTAAATTTTATGTTACGGGCTTCCTCGCTGGTAAACCGGATCTCCACGTTATACCAGCGTTCCATCCGGCGGGCCACGTCGGCCAGACATTCATCGTCGAATTTAATTTCACCGTTTATCCAGCTTTCGTAAAAGGTCGTATTTACCTCGGCTGTTTTTATTTTTTTCCGGGAGTCGTCGGGCAGGGTTACCTGCTGATTCGGAGATATTTGTTTTAAAAATCTGCCATTGGTATCATTTAACTGTACGGCGCCCTCCACAAGAGTTACCCGGCTGAAATCCTCGTCGGAATAGGCTTCGGTGGCAAACGTGGTTCCGAGCACCTCCACCTCGTTGTTTTTAATTTTCACGCGAAAAGGTATTTCTCCTTTTTTTACTTTGAAAAATGCTTCGCCCGTGAGTTCCACCTTGCGCGCCTGTTTTCCGAAGTTGTCGGCATAGCGCAGTGTGGTTCCCGAGTTAAGCCACACGTGTGTGCCGTCGTATAACGTGATTTCCGACATTTGTCCCAGCGGTACAAAGATTTCCGTATAAACCGGCGGAGTTTCCGGAACCGGTTTCCAGTTGACGTGGAACAGAGTACCGATACCGAAAGCCAGAATAACAATGGCCGCGTATTTGGTGATGTTCAGATAGAGCCTGACCTTTTTGTTACTGAAGTATCGCGTTATCCTCTGCCAGGAACGACTTGCGGAACTTTGGGCTAATGGCTCTGTTTTTGGGAGTTTTCGGTGGAAATGGTTTACATCGTCGTAAATTTTCCGGTTTCCGGGATGCTTCAAAAGCTCTTCCAGCTCTGTTTTTTCTGTTGGATTTGCTTCATCGTGAACTTTTGAAGCGGAGAGTTCCCAGATTTTATCTTGATTCGATTCGTTCATTCCATTTTTTTGCTGCGATAAAGAACGACTGGCATCCCAGCCGTTCTTTATGTCTTATTACTAACTAACCTAAACTATGAACAACCGGGTGTAAGTTTTATCGGTTGCGTTCATTTAAATGACGAAAAAATGGGAGAGGCAGGGTGACAGGAATGGAGAGTTTTTTTGAAAAAAGTTTAAGGTGGAGTTGTTGTGGGTTGAATTTTAGGAGTTGCAGGGTGAGGAATTTGTGATTAGGTTGGGGTTGGTAGAGATTTGTGGTGAGTAGGTTGTGATTTGTGGTGATTAGGTTGAGGTTGATAGAGGTTAATGGAGATTTTTGGTGAATTTTTGTTAGACGGACATTGTCATACCAGCCCGACCTGACAGCGTCGCAGACCTGTTAGCGTCAATTTAATATAAAAAACCACCTCGTCATCGTCATTCGACGATGCCACTCCCCGTCTGACCGCGCAGCCGGGCAGGCTCCTAACCAAGAGGTAAGAAATTGGTTAGCCCGCCCGGCTTGAACACCGTTCGGACGGGGAGGAGAAATTCCTGCTAACTATATTATTTTACGGTAAATTATTTTGAATTCGATAAAAAATCCAGGCTACGAACTTTCCCCTCATAACTTTGTTAGGAGGCCCGCCCGGATGACTCCAGTCGGACGGGGGGCGGCGGGCCGTTGGGTTCAGAAGGCCCGGCGGGGGTGGTTTTAGTCTCTCCTTCTCCTTATCACCAAAAAGAAATTAAAATCCTTTGGGTCGAGTATTTCACGTAAATGTTTGTAGGCTCTGCCCACCTGGGTTTTCACGGTGTTTTTCGAGATATGCAGTTTATCGGCTATTTCCTGGTAAGTCAGCGATTCAAAAATGGACAGTTCCAATACTTTCCGGCACTGGTCGGGCAGTTTTTTAAGGGCCAGGTACAAGCGGGCATATTGTTTCTGGTCGTCGAAGAATTTTTCATCGCCGGGAGCTATGAAATCCTTTTCGAGCGGTTCGGTCAGGGGTCTTTTTTTGCGATGGTGGTCAATGATGTGGTTGTGAAGCATCAGAAAAAGATAGTGTTTCACCGAATCGTGTATTTCAATTTTTTTCCGGTCCTCCCACAGTTTGATGAAGCAATCGGAAACCAGTTCTTCGGCCAGTCCTTCATTTCCGTTGGTTGATTTGGAAGCGTACAGGTACATTTGGTGGAAGTACTTATCGTGCAACCTCCTCAGGGCTTTTTTACTGTTCTGTTTTATTTCTTTCCAAATGGCTCTGTCTTCCACGGCCGGTTTTTGCTAGTTTGGCGAGCAAATATAGTTTTAATAAATGAATTTATTTAACATTAACAGCACTTAATAGTAGTTGATATGTTTTGCCCAGAAAAGAAATTTATAATACGTTTCTGTTATTAAGACTCCTGAATTCTGTTGGTGTTAAACCTGTCTTTTTTTTGAAAAAAAGGCTAAAATAGTGGATAGTTTGAAATCCCAATTCGATACTTATTTCTTTAATGTTTTTATTTGTTGATACTAAAAGTTCTTTGGCACGGATTAATTTTAACTGTAAATGGTATTGTCTGGGTGAAACTCCGGTATATTTTTTAAACATTTTCCGGAAACAAGAATAACTAATATTGTATTGTTTTGCAATATTTTCAAAATTTATTTGATTATCAGTGTTTTGTCTCATTGAAAACCTAACTTCTTCTATTATTTTTACAACCGGATTGCCAGAGAATCCTTTTTGTTTTTCAAACGACCGGATATAGCCTAATAGTTCCATTATCATTCCAGATGTAATTTGTTGAAAACCAGGTATTTCTTTTTCGACTAAATCAAATATTTTTAAATACAAATCAATGATTTCTTCTTTAATTCCACATTGAACAACAGATAACAAAGATGAAAGGACAGAATTTGTAAATATTTTATTTGCGATTACTCCATTAAAGCCTATATAGTTTTCTTTCCATCCGGTTTTGTTAAAGGGACGATAGCGGTGCCATTCGTCAGGACGAATAATTATAATTGACCCCGGTTTTAGTGCGGTTTTCCCGCGATTATTTTCAAATACTCCGGCACCTTCTGTTATGTAAATCAATTGATATTCATTTAAAATCCGTCCGGACTCCCACTTAAAAAAATATCCAGAAGGATGTTCATTTGGAGGGTATTGGGTATCCGGTAATATTTTTGCAGTACCTGCAACATTTAAATATAAACCCCAGTTTATATCTTCCTCGCTTATTGTCAGGTATTTAAAGAAATTTTTCATTATTAAATGCCAAATATTATAAATATTTTGCCATTTTGTGTATTGATTTCAAAAAAAAATGGATTTAATTTTGAATTTTTGAAGAGAAACGATATTTATTAATCCAATATTTTAAAATTATGAATCCTGTGTTTGGAATATTTTTAATTGCAATTGGCTCGATTGGTGCAGCCAGTTTTTATGTGCCTTTGAAAAAAGTCAAGGTCTGGTCCTGGGAATCCTACTGGCTGATTCAGGGAGTAGCTGCATGGTTAATAGCTCCCTGGGTATTTGCTATCTTTACTGTTCCTGGAGGAACATTGGTTGATATTCTTTTGCAATCTCCTGCTAAGGCTAAATGGTTGGCCATGCTATTTGGTGCTTTATGGGGAATAGGGGGGCTTACGTTTGGTTTGAGCATCCGTTATCTTGGGGTCGCTTTGGGACAAAGCATAGCACTTGGCTTCTGTGCTGCATTTGGTACACTTATCCCTCCAATAATTGCAGGTGAAAATCTTTTTGCATCAAGTGCTGGAATACTAACATTGATTGGTGTAGCAATTTGCATTGCCGGTATTGCAATAATAGGTTATGCAGGTTCATTAAAAACAAAGGGTTTGTCAGAAGAAGAAAAAAAATCAGCAATTAAGGAGTTTGCATTAAAGAAAGGATTGTTGATTGCAGTTCTTGCTGGGGTAATGAGTGCAAGCATGAATTTTGGAATTGAAGCAGCAACCCCTATAGCAGAAGTGGCCGCGCAGTTTGGAACAAACCCATTATATGTGAATAACCCATCTATGATTTTTATTCTTGTTGGAGGTTTTTTTACCAATGTAATATATTGTGTCTATCTTAATATAAAAAACGATACAGGAAAGGATTACCTTTCAGTTTCTCCGGGAATATTGCTGAATAATATTTTTTTTACATTCCTGGCTGGTTTTTTATGGTTCCTCCAATTTCATTTTTTTGGAATGGGTAAAAGTCAGTTGCCAGCGGAAATGAATGTGTTTGCCTGGAGTATTTTAATGGCCATGAATATTGCATTAAGTAATATCTGGGGAATTTTTCTGAAAGAATGGAAAGGAGCTTCAACAAAAACAATGGTTATACTAATCGTTGGGATTGTAGTATTAATACTGTCCACTTTTGTAGTTAGTTTAAACTAAAGAATGATAAAGAAGATTGTAATGAAACGTATGGCTTTTAAAATGTACCTGAATCTGGGGCAAAGGGAAGAATACAGAAAACGGCACAACGAAATCTGGCCGGAGTTGAAAAAGCTTTTGAAAGAAGCAGGAGTGAGTGAGTATTCCATTTTTCTTGATGAGGAAACAAATACGCTGTTTGCTTTTCAGAAAGTGAACGGTGAAGAAGGTTCACAGGATTTGGGGCAGACGGAAATTGTGAAAAAGTGGTGGAAGTTTATGTCCGATATAATGGAAACAAATCCGGATAATTCGCCGGTGACTGTGCCATTGCAAGAGGTTTTTTTTATGGAATAAAATAATTTTAATTAAAACAATATAATTATGAAACGAATAATTCAGAGGGTAAGGTTTTTTGCTATTGTTTTAATATCCAGTAGTTTAAGTTTTTCTGCTTCAGGAAATACCTGGATAAACGAACTGGTTTGCGAATACCATACCAATCCGGTAGGTATCGATGTTCAAAATCCGCGATTAAGCTGGAAAATTCTTTCCGACAAGGAAAATGTACTCCAGACGGCTTATGAAATAAGGGTGGCCGATTCACCTTCGAATTTGAATAGGAAAAACAGACTGGTTTGGAGTACGGGGAAAGTGAACAGCGATCAGTCGTTGAATGTGGAATACCAGGGGCCGGAACTCGCCCCAATGCAGCGTGTTTACTGGCAGGTACGTATCTGGGACAACCAAAACAAAGCCACAAAATGGAGTGAACCTGCGTACTGGGAAATGGGACTCACCACGCCTGAACTTTGGGCGGCTTCGTGGATTACCATGGAGAACGAAAAGGAAATGGAAGGGTCAAAACCCAGTCACTTTTTACGAAAGGAATTTACAGCTTCAAAAAGAGTAAAATCGGCACGGATTTATGTTTCTGCACTGGGTTTATATGAACTTTACCTGAACGGTGAAAAAGTGGGCGACGAACTGTTTACGCCCGGCTGGACTAGCTACAAAAACCGAATTCAGTATCAGACCTATGATGTAACATCAATGGTTAAATCAAGGAATGCGCTGGGTGCGATTTTGGGTGATGGCTGGTACCGTGGAAATATCGGTTTCAGAAATCAGCGTAACTATTATGGTGACAAACTGGCACTGATTATGCAATTGCATATTTCATACACGGACGGAACATCAGAAATGATAGGTTCAGATGAAAGCTGGAAAGCAATCACCGGTCCAATCATTTTTTCTGATATTTATAATGGCGAAACCTACGATGCACGTCTTGAAATGCCGGGCTGGGCAACAGCTTCATTTGATGACAGCAACTGGGGAAAAGTGGTGAAACTGAATCATCCGAAAAATCTTCTGATTGCTCCGCAGGGCGTTCCCGTAAAAGCTGTGGAAGAAATAAATCCCATAGAAATTATTACCACGCCCAAGGGAGAAACGGTTTTTGACATGGGGCAGAACATGGTTGGCTGGGTGCGGTTAAAAGTCCAGGGTAACCGCGGTGATACGGTAACGCTGAAGTTTGCCGAAGTTCTGGACAAGGACGGTAACTTCTACGTTGAAAACCTGCGCGCCGCCAAAGTAACCGATGTTTATATTTTAAAAGGCGACGGTGAAGAAATGTATGAGCCCCGTTTTACCTTTCATGGTTTCAGGTATGTACAAATTGAAGGTTTTCCGGGTACACCGCAACTGGAAAATATTACCGGTGTGGTAATTTATTCCGATATGGAAGCCACCGGTAATTTTGCATGCTCCGAACCGCTCATCAATCAATTGCAACACAATATTCAATGGGGACAAAAGGGGAATTTTCTGGATGTGCCGACCGATTGTCCGCAGCGCGACGAACGGCTGGGCTGGACGGGCGACGCCCAGGTGTTTGCACCAACTGCAGCATTTAATTTTAATGTAGCTGCGTTTTATACCAAATGGATGAAAGATGTAGCTGCCGACCAGGGGCCTGACGGTAAAGTGAATCATGTGGTGCCCGATGTACTGAACGGAGCCGGTGGTTCAACTGCCTGGGCCGATGCAGCCATTATTGTCCCCTGGCAAACTTATCTCGCTTATAGCGATAAACGAATTCTGGAAGAGCAGTATGCAAGCATGGAAAGTTGGGTGGAATACATGAAAAACAGGGCCGGCGACGATTACCTTTGGATTGGCGACACACATTACGGTGACTGGCTGGCTTTTGCAACCACCCGTTCCGACTATCCTGGTGCAACTACTGAAAAAGATTTGATTGCAACTGCCTATTTTTCCTATTCAAGCGGATTGCTGGCGAAAATTGCACAGATTTTAGGGAAAAGTTCAGATGCTGAAAAGCTTTCAACTCTTTCTGAAAATGTAAAAGATGCATTTATTAAAGAATTTGTAACCCCTGCCGGAAGACTGGTTTCGCACACACAAACCGCTTATTCTCTGGCTTTGGCATTTAATCTGCTTCCCGAAAATCTCGTGCCGAAAGCCGCTGAATTTTTGGCCGGTGATGTGCAGAAATTTAAACACCTTACCACTGGTTTTGTCGGTACGCCGCTACTTTGCAAAACATTGTCCGACCACGGCTATGAAGAGCTGGCATTTATGCTTTTGAACCGGAAAGAATACCCGTCATGGCTTTACCCCGTTACCCAGGGTGCTACAACTATTTGGGAACGTTGGGATGGCCAGAAACCGGACGGAACTTTCCAGAATGCAGGAATGAACAGTTTTAACCATTATGCTTACGGCGCCATTGGCGAGTGGCTCTACAATTATGTGGCCGGCATTCAAATCGACCCTGAAAATCCCGGTTATAAGCACTTTTTTCTTACTCCGCATCCTGGTGGTGGTCTCACCAATGCCAAAGCAGTTTACAAGTCGATGTACGGTGAAATTAAATCAGATTGGCAAATTGAAGGAAACCAAATGTTTTATGATGTGAGCATTCCTGCAAATACTTCGGCAACAATTACCCTCCCTTCAGCCGATCTCGAAAGGATTTTACTGAATTCTTCGCCGCTGAAAAGCGATTTTTTTAATGCCTCTCAAATTGATGGAGGTGTAACTCTGAAATTAGGTTCTGGTGAATACCGGTTTAGTTATTCATTCTGATATAAATTTAAAATTAAATACAAAAGATTATGAGTACAATTAAAATTAAAGAGGCTTATGAGTTAGCCCAAGAACTGTATGCAGCCATTGGCGTCGATACCGATGCTGCTATTGAAAAAATGAAACAAGTGGTTATTTCGCTGCACTGCTGGCAAACCGATGATGTTGGCGGTTTCGAAACGCCGGACTCCACCTTGTCCGGAGGCGGTATTCAGGCAACTGGAAATTATCCGGGTAAAGCCCGAAGCATTGCCGAAATGCGTTCAGATTTGGAAAAAGTCATTTCCCTGTTGCCTGGGAAGCAGCGGTTAAACCTGCATGCCAGCTACGGAGATTTTGGCGGTCAGTTTGTTGACCGAAACCAGATCGAAGTAAAACATTTTCAAAGCTGGATTGACTGGTGCAGAAAGCACGACATGGGAATGGATTTTAATGGTACTTATTTTTCACATCCATTGGCTGATTCAGGTTTTACGTTGTCTTCCAAAGATGAAAAAGTCCGCAGTTTTTGGGTCGAACATTTTAAAAGATGTCGTAAAATTTCTGCAGAAATCGGGAAACAGCTGGGTAAGTCGTGTGTTCATAATACCTGGATTCCTGATGGTTCAAAAGATACCCCGATAGACAGAAATGGCTACCGGACTGTTTTAACCAAATCGCTCAATGAGGGTTATGAAAAGGAATATCCGAAAGAGTACATGAAAGATGCCATTGAAAGCAAATTGTTTGGCATTGGCGCCGAAGCCATGACCGTTGGTTCGCACGATTACTATTTGGGATATGCCATTAAAAACAACAAGTTGATTTGTCTGGATAACGGGCACTTTCATCCCACCGAAGTAGTTGGCGATAAAATATCATCGGTACTTCAGTTTGTGGACGAAATTCTGCTGCATGTTACACGGCCTATCCGATGGGATTCCGATCATGTGGTAACCCTGAATGAAGAGGTGCAGTTAATTGCCTCGGAAATTGTTCGGAATAATTTTTTCGGCCGGGTGAATGTTGGTCTCGACTTTTTCGATGCTTCAATAAACCGGATAGGAGCTTATGTGATTGGCACACGCGCTGCCCAAAAAGCTTTTTTAATTGCTGCACTGGAACCTACTTCTGTTTTGTTGAAGTATGAAGAGGAGGGAAAATTATTTGAACGCCTTGCCATGTTGGAAGAATTAAAAACAATGCCGTTTGGTGCTGTTTGGGATTTTTACTGTTTAAAAGAAGGAGTTCCGGAAGGCGCTGGTTATATCGCAGAAATTCAAAAATACGAAAAGGAAGTTTTATCAGGGAGATAACAAATAAATTGTAAATGTTTTTAAAGTAAAATATGCTTAAAATTGTCCCTGTTAAACATTTGACAGGGACTTTTTTGTAATTTAGTTGATTTCAATAAGTGAAGTATGAAAGAAGTAATAGCTGTTTTTGATATAGGGAAAACAAATAAAAAACTCGTGTTGTTTGATAATCATTTTCAGGTTTTATATGAAAATGAAAGAAAAATGAATACTATAAAAGATGAAGATGGTTTTGAATGTGATGATATTGATCTAATCACTACCTGGATATCCAATAGCTTGAAGGAAATAATTTTACAAAAAAAATATGATTTGGCAGGTGTAAATTTTTCTACTTACGGCGCTTCATTGATGTTTTTGGATAAAAAAGAAAACCGTTTGACCCCACTTTATAACTATCTTAAGGAAATACCCTCTTCTGTTTCAGGGGAATTATTTGTTGAATATGATGGGAAGAATGAATTTTGTCGAAAAACTGCCAGTCCGGCTTTGGGTGCACTTTTAAATTCAGGAATACAAATCTTGTGGCTTCAAAAAGAGAAACCCGAAATTTACAGGGAAATTGAAACAATTCTTCATTTTCCGCAATACCTTTCATTTGTTTTGACAGGGAAAGTAGTTTCAGAGCCTACATCCATCGGGTGCCACACCTTTATGTGGGATTTTGATAAAATGGATTACCACGATTGGCTTAAAGATAAAAATATTACATTGCCTGAACCTGTGTCAAACAAAAGTGTTTTCCCGGTAAATGTGATGTCTTCCGATTTTAAGGTAGGAACAGGTATTCATGACAGCTCAGCATCGCTGGTTCCGTATTTAAAAGGAAGTTCTGAGGAATTTATATTGGTTTCAACCGGAACCTGGTGTATTAATATGAATCCGTTCAACAAGGAGCCTTTAACAGCTGAACAACTTCAAAACGATTGTTTATGCTACCTGACCCCTGAAAAAGAGCAGGTAAAATCATCCCGATTATTTATGGGGCATTTTCACGAAAACTGGTCAGAAAAATTGGCCAGGCACTTTGGAGTTGCCAACAGCTTTTATAAAACAGTAAAACGAAATGATAACTTGATTGAAAGTCTTGTTAATGAATACGGTCAAATCTCAGAGTTTTTTCCCAAAGGAAAGGAAAGCTTTGAAGAAGGACTGCAAAATGTTGATTTAGCTATTTTTAAAAGTTATGAAGAATCCTATACGAAATTTATGGTTGACCTGACGGATGTATGCGTGGAATCAATTCAACTTGTTATTCCTGAAGTGGATAATACAAAAATCTTATATGTAACAGGCGGCTTTGCCCGAAATGAAATTTTCATTTACTTGCTGCAAAAAAAATTCCCTAATAAAAAGGTAATAGTTTCAGAAATTGATAATGCAACTGCCTTAGGAGCTGCTTTAGTGATTGCAGATACATTCTCAAATCCTGCTTTTTCAGAATTGAGTTTACAATCAAATCATAAAATTGATTGATTTGCACAAATAAGAGTTTACAATCAAGATTTTATAAAAGATGAAACCAATATTTTTTTTCGGACTTTAAACCTCTTGAAGGTTTATTTTTGAAAATCATCAGTTATGCATTTTTTTCAAAAAGATACATCCGTTTTAACAGAAGTTGAATCGCACCTGTCAGAAAAGTTGGGTGGTACGGTAAAAATTCACGCTTCGGACTTTTTGGTCGGAGGGTGCATTAATCATGCATCAAAAATTGAAACCAGCGCAGGTACCTTTTTTCTGAAGTGGAACGAAAACTGCCTGGCCGATATGTTTTTGCGCGAAGCCGAAAGTCTGGAAGAGCTAAGGAAAGCCGCCGCTGGGCAACTGGTTGTGCCGGAGGTTTTTGCGGCAAAAGAAGTGGATGCCTCTCCGGGATTTCTGGTGCTGGAATATCTTGAACCGGGTTACGGCAGGGGAAATTCCGATGAAATTCTGGGGCGCGGACTGGCCACCATTCATACCTGTTCTTCCGAAAAATTTGGTTTTTACCACGACAATTATTGCGGTTCAACACCCCAGAATAACTCCGAAAAAATCAACTGGGCTGAATTTTTCAGAGATAACCGGCTGGGTTTTCTTCTGCAACTGATACAGAAAGAAAGGCCGCTTCCGGCAGGCGAAATACAGGTGTATGATCGATTGCTCAATAAAATCCAGGAAATAGTTCCAAAAAATGCTGTGCCGGCGCTTATTCACGGCGATTTATGGTTGGGAAATTACATGAATGCAACCAGCGGACCAGCACTCATCGATCCGGCATCGTATTATGCCGACTGCGAAATGGAAATGGGCATTATGACCATGTTCGGCGGGTTTTCACAACGGTTTTACAGTGCATATAACGAAGTTCATCCGCTTCCTGCCGACTGGAGGGAACGGAACAGACTGTATCAACTTTATCATGTGCTGAATCACTACTATTTGTTTGGAGGAGGTTACCGGAGCCAGGCATTGCAAATTGCCAGAGATTACGCGTAATAGTGGAGAGCGGAGAGCGGAGAACAGAGAGCAAGGAGTAGGAGGTATACTTAAGAGATTATTTGAAATAATATTTTCACAATTTAAAATTGTATTTCAATGTTATTTCTTTTGTTTTTTAAATTAGACACTTTTAGGTTATATTCCGATAGCTATCGGGATTGAATGGTCTGGTCCCGGAAACCTGACAGCGTCTTTAAGACCTGTCAGCGTTTAAATGGTTTAATACTTAAAAAGCTAAAATATAAAAAATCAAAAAAACCAAAAATGTTGTCAGAAAGAGCAAAACATATTTCTCCGTTTATTGTGATGGAGGTACTGGAAAAGGCTGCGGAAATGGAACGCAGGGGAATGGACGTGGTGCATCTGGAAGTGGGCGAACCCGATTTTGATGTGCCTGGGTGTGTCTCGGAAGCTGTTCGGCAGGCTTATACCGAAGGCCGGTCGCATTACACGCACAGTTTGGGCGACCCGGAATTGCGCGAAGAAATTGCTGCATGGCACCGAAAAAAATACGGTGTGGAAGTTTCTCCGGAGCAGATCATTGTTACATCCGGCAGTTCGCCTGCTATTTTGCTGGTGCTGGGTGCCTTGTGTAACCCGGGCGATGAGGTGATATTATCTGACCCCGGGTATGCCTGTTACCCCAATTTTTTGCGGTTTGTGGGAGCAAATCCGGTCAGGGTTCCTGTATATGAGGAAGACGGTTTTCAGTACCGCCCCGGGGAAATTTGCAAACGCATTACCAATAAAACCCGGGCAATACTGATTAACAGCCCCATGAACCCAACCGGTAACCTGTTGACGGCAGAGGTGATGCAACAACTTGCAAGGTTTGATGTACCCGTTATCTCCGATGAAATTTATCACGGACTGGTTTACGAGGGCAGGGCGCACTCCATGCTGGAATTCACAAAAAACGCGTTTGTTCTTAACGGCTTCTCCAAACTTTTTGCCATGACCGGACTTCGGCTGGGATATGTTATTGCACCGAAGGAATATGTACGACCGATGCAGAAGTTTCAGCAAAACCTTTTTATCTGTGCAGGCTCCACTGTTCAGCGGGCGGGGATTGCCGCACTCCGGTCGGCAGGCAGCGATGTGGAACACATGAAAACCATTTTTAATGAACGCCGCAAATACATTGTGAGCCGGCTTCAGCAAATGGGATTCAGCATTAAAGTAATTCCTACCGGGGCATTTTATGTGTTTGTAAATGCCAGACACATATTTGCAGACAGCTATAAACTGGCTTTCGACATCCTGGAGAAAGCGCATGTTGGCGTTGCGCCCGGAATCGATTTTGGGGAAAACGGCGAAGGATTCCTCCGGTTTTCCTACGCGAATTCAATTGGCAACATTGAGGAAGGGATGAACAGGCTCGAAAAGTATCTTAAAACTCTTCCCAGTGAATGATGTCATCCAGGGGTTTACGTTTTTTTTCTGGAGTTTTATCTTCCTCCGGGTAGCCAACCGGAATCATAACCACAGGTTCGATGTGGCCCGGCAGCTTGAGCATTTCGGCACATTTTTGCGTGTTGAAATTGCAAACCCAGCAGGTTCCAATTCCCATTTCAGCAGCCTGCAGGGTGAGGTGGTCCACTGCAATGGCAACATCCATATCGGCTGAGTCTTTTCCATCGTGATTTCTTTTCCACGACTCCGAATGGTCGGCACAGGCCAGAATCACCACCGGGGCTGTTTTAAACCAGTCGCGCTGATAGGTACTGTGAAGCATGGAAAGACTTTCGGGGCGAGTTACCACGATAAAGTGCCAGGGCTGAAAGTTAACTGCCGATGGTGCCAGGCGTGCGGCTTCCAGAATTTGTATCAGTTTTTCCTTTTCAACAGGTGTGTTTTTATATTTTCTTACCGAATGACGCATTTTTACGAGCTGACTGAATTTCATGATCAAAAATTTTTAATAATTCTTCTTTTTAAAATTGAAACCGCAAAATGATTTTTTCAAAATAAATCACATCCGAATAGTAATACTAAATTTCAAATATTCAAATTTTTTCAGTGAAAAATTATTTTTTATAACGGACAAGGAAAATCTGAAGGTGTGTAATGTGTTTTTAAACAGAGATTTTGGTGTAACAGGTTCGTAACTTGCGCGTCTTTCTGATACAGATAGATTATAGAAAACGAAACCATTGTTTAATTAAAAATTAGAAGCCATGAGAAAAATGAGAATTATTATTGCAGCATCTGTATGTTTTTTATTTGTGTCGGTTATTGCAACTGCATCCGGTTATCGTACCGGTTTTAACGATTATCAGATTGAGGCCGTTGAAAATGTAAACCTGGGAAAAGACATCGACAAAGTATGGAACCTTTCCTATAACGGCAGTGATAAACCGGTTACCGTCGTGAAACGAAACACTTCCGATGGTGTGGCCTATGTGGTTAACAACCCGTTTTTTGAGGTTTGTTACACAAACTCAGCCAAAGGTTTTGGTGTGAAGACGGTTAAAAGGGCATGGAGCTCTGTGCCGCGTGAGATTTGCAGCGTGGTGTTGAATGCCGATGAGATGAAGAAACAGGGAATTATTACACCTAACCGGGTGGACGACGAACAGGCATTAGGGTTGATTGCCAATTACCTTCCCGAGTTATTAAATGAAAACTACACACACCTGTTAAATTAAACAGCTATAGATAAGCAGAGTGAGTGAAACCGCGGGCAACCGCGGTTTTTTTTTATATGCACCCGCAAACAAGTCCGTCAGCCAGGCTGTCCAGTTGTTCTTCCACCGATTTTTTCTCCCGGGCTGTTCCTTCGCAGTTATGGCAAACAGGCAAATAAACTTCCTTATTTATTTTGTAGTTTCCATTGGTAAGTCGGCACTTACAAACAAAGCAAATGTCAGTTATTTTTTCCCTCATTTTCGCATTAAAATATTTGCAAAACTAACCAAATTGTTGGAATTAGCAGTTGAGGGAACTCACCTGTTGGCGTTTTAAATTAATCGGTTATTCTAATGTTGGGAATGAACACAAAAGGTTACTTCTGCAATGGTATATTGCCACTTATTTTTAATGAAGAATTTAAATCAGGTAGTCGAAAAGTTTTTAAAAAAAAGTCTTTCAAGTGTGAGAATTAAAAAAAAAAATAAATATATTTGTACGACACCGAGAGGTAAGAAGTTTGTATAAGGAAAAAATGAAAGCTTTCTACATTTAAAGTTTCGTCATGTTTGAAGGTTGGGAAGTTTAGCAAAGTGAATTTCTTAATTATTTTGACTTACATAAAGTTGGATGTTACCAATGAACAGAAAAAGTGTTATAAAAACTGTTATTATCCTTCTCTCCATTGATTGGTTTAGTAAAGTTAGATATTCATACGATTTTGCTTTCCTATGTTTTGTAATATTATATTTTCTGTATTACACAACCCATTTCCAAAACAACTTTTAAACTAAGAAAGGAGGTGTACATTAGAATTAGCAAAAAAACAGCTTTTGTAGGTGAATGCAGAGTAAAAAACATAAAAACAAAAAGGCATTTTATGCCAATTTTAAAAGATAAGGATTTTTTATCAGTGAATTTATACCAAATTGGTCACTTATAAATGATTTTTGTCCTTCATTCTAATTTTAAAAATCAATTTGGTTATTTAATTAAAAATCAATTAATATGAAACTAAATTTTTTACTTTTTCTAACACTTTTAAGCTTTATCCTGAAAGCTCAGGAACCGAATCGTTCCCTAATAATTACTGAAGCCCGGTTTGAAACACAACCGGATATGTATCTGGAACTCACAAACAGGGGTGACACAGATATAAATTTGAGTGAATATAAGTTAGGTCTTCTTCAATGGTGGTCAGGTAACGGTATTTTTGATCCATATGGCTCATGGTCAATGGATCCAAATTTAACAATCATGTTACCCGAAGTAATGCTTAAACCAGGGGAATCATGGGTTATTACCACGGCATATGATTTTTGGAATAGAATGTACCGTTTGGGTTATGAAGACTTCACCGAACGCTATAAGCAAGAAGACATCTATGAGATTGCTGATTTTTTGGTACATGTTCCGGAGAGTCGCAGTGATGTATTTCCGAATGTTAAGGATAGTGTCACTACTTATCCTGGAGGCGATATTTATAATATTACAAATGTTTGGAACGGAAACGGATGTTATTTTATTGAACACCACTTTGCAGAAGGTGATTCAGTAGTCGTTGACCAAGTTGGTGGTGTTTTCGACGTTGCTGGACGAAACAGGTCTAGTGGCGCATATTCAGTAGCGGGAGTTGAAGGTGCAACTAATAATTCCATATTAGTGCGCAAATTCTCGATAAAATCAGGTAATCCTGACTTTAACAGCGCCAGGGGAGTCGCTATCGAAGATTCAGAATGGATTCCAATCCAAAGGCCCAATCGCGATCCATGGCGAGATACATGGTGGACAGTAGGCAATGACGGTCCTTATATTTTGGATGAAAACACTTTAGAATCAGATGTCATTGATGTTGATTTCGCGAATAAGACACTGACTGTCCCATGGGGAATCCGCAGGTTGGATGGTATCATGCACAATATGGTTAAGAAACCAGGTATTGCCTGGCGTTACCACTTAAATCCAAATCAGGCTGATTCATTGTACCGTTCTGTTCGCACCGGAGATAAATTAACTGTATATGTTTGTGGAAACGAATTACAGTCTGCTACGTTTGACATTATAGTAGCAGAACCTACAGCCGATGCAAACATTGTAGTTCCAATTGATTCTAAAAACCCCAGAGGACCTGTTACAAACAGGGAACAAAATGGGATTTTAACTTGGCCAAGAATAACTCAGCATGAAAGTGGTATTGATACAATTACTGGCCAAAATTTTGGATTGGCTTTTGCTACAAGAGTTGATACATTATTCAAGTATGTGGAAAAACCTGCCAATGCAACTATGGAAATTGTATGGGTTGATGGCGTTATGAGGCCTGATTTAAAAGACGGAGATATTTTAAAGGTAACGGCACAAAATGGTGAAATAAAGGAATATTTTATTCAAGTACAACCTTATAAACCAAGTCATAATGCATATTTGTCATGTATCACATGGCCAGATATGCCCAATTCCTACAAAGATATGTCTGAAATATTAGGCTGGAAAGGTGATACCATTCCTGGGTTTAACCGCACAACTTTTAATTATACTATTAAGTTACCTGCGGATTTTTCCGGAATTCCGGCATTGGTGGCTAAAGCTGAACAATTGAATTCAAAAATTAAAGTAAAACGAGCAACTAGTCTTTCCGGACCACCTGAAGAAGCTACCATATCGTTTACTGTTACTGCTGAAGATGATAGTGTAAATGCTACTTATAATGTTCGATTGGAAAAAGAAAAAGATATTGCCAATATTCAACCCTATTTTGCTGAACCATTTTTATCTGAAATTATTGAATGGGATATTAATGCGAATAGTTTTGGTGAAATTTGTAATCCAGGTAATCAACCGCTTGATTTAAGTAATTATATGATTGTACAAGCATATAATGCAAATCCTGCAGAAATAATAGAATCAACAATGGGAGAGGACCAATGGCCTGTTCGTTATAATAAATATGTGCCTGGCTATAAATGGGTAGGAGAAGGTAGGTGGATAATAGATCCTGGAAGACTTGAACCTGATTTAAATGTAAATCCCATTGTACAGCCAGGCGATGTTTTTTGTTTTGGTGCTATCAGAAATGATAATGGTATGGGAGGACATGCGCCTTATCTTACTAATTACGATTGGCCTGTTCCCAAAAACCTGGATGTGCAATTTCTTAATACTATCGGGAATTATGGAGCAGAATATAAAAATCCATGGAATGAAGAAGTACAAGTTGGAGGAACACCTATTAATAAATTAACTAATTCATGTTGGTTTATGTTTAAAATTAAAAACGATTCAATCTTAAACGGAACAAAACCTGCCAATGATCCCAATGATTTTGAACTTATTGAAGCTTTCGGTATGAGTGATGTTTCCACATGGGTTATTGGGGGAAGAGAAGCACACTGGATTATGAATTTTTCGAGAAAACCTCATATTTATGAAGGCAATACTGTGCTTGAGGGTTCATTTGGTACCAATCCAGATGACTCGGAATGGACATGGACGAATATGGCCTATTGGGCAGAACGTGGCATGAATTATTATCATCAATACCTGAGTATTGGGAATGACCTCGGGCAACATTACATGAACGAACCAACGCACTACCAATCAACGGTTACATCGGTTGTTTACAAAGTGAGTGAAGGTTATTCCATGGACGAAGAAATCAGGGGTATGACACCTGGTACTACCGTAGGAACATTCCTTAGCAATCTGGTCAAAGCAAACGAAAATCAATCACTGACAGTGATGTCAGGTGATGCCCAACTGGGTATGGACGACTTACTCAGCCTGGATGACGTGCTCATTGTATTGTCAGCCGACAGCACCAATACATCACAGTATATTCTGGATGTAAACGAAGAGGGATTAAGTTCCAATGCACTGCTGACATCAACATTATATGATGTTGTGATAGAAAACGAGCCTAAAAGCGCATCAGCCATTGCTGAAGACGGAGCAGGTTACATTACCGGGTTTGAATACGGCACTCAGTTGCGTACAGTTTTGAACAACGTTACCGTTCCTGATGGAGCAACTCTTAGTATTGTTAATGACTCAGGTGCTTATGTATCCCTGAGAAGGCTGAACTTTGACACAGCCTATGTAAACGTAACCGTTAATGCCAATACCTATTTTGATGTGGTGGCAGAAAACGGTGTAACACGTATAGTTTACCAGTTGCAGCCGCGATCATCTGAAAATGATGCATTCATCCTTTCGGATGTGTATGCTGTTTTGCAAAGTGAAAACCTGGTGAACTTTGTGCCGCGCGGTACCAATGTTCAGGCATTCCTGACCAATGTAGTGCCGTCTCTTGGAGCTACAGTTAAAGTGGTGGACAAAATGGGATTTGAAAGAACAGAAGGTTCTCTTTACGAGGATGACAAAGTGGTGGTTACATCTCCAAACGGACTGATCACCAGAGTTTATCACCTCTCGATGTTACGTACTGAATTCATACCCGAAACCACTTATCTGGCTTATGTATTATCGAACGTATATGCAGTTGACCAGGTGGATTATACCATTACCGGACCAACTGGCAGTACCCTGCTTAGTGATTTCTATGCAAGGATTACTCCTTCGATAGGTGCAACTGCTGTAGTGGTGGATACCGATGGAAATGAAAAAACCATGGGTGATCTTGATGACGGAGATATGCTGAAAGTGACTTCTGCCGATGGGAAAATTGTGGTTATGTACGAACTGAAACTTGATTTGACTTCAGTTGATTTGACCGGAGTATCGCAAATCGAAATTTACCCGAATCCGACCAGTGGTAAACTGAATATCCGCAGTGCTGAACCAGGTAATCGCGTTCAGGTATTCAATGCCAGCGGAGCAATGGTTCGCGAAATGAAAATTCAAAGCAATCTTGAAGTTCTGTCAATCGATGATCAGCCGTCAGGTATGTATTTGATTGTGATTAGTAATGACAAACAACAGATTGGACGTTACAAAGCAATTAAGAATTAATTATGGATTAAAAACTTATAAATAGGAGCCTGTTATAAGGCTACAGGCTCTTATTTTTTATTTAATATTTTAATCTAAGAAATATAATCAAATGGATTAATAATTCAATGTATTCATACAAATCAATGGTTGTTTTGCTTACTGTGTTTTTTTTGACGAACATTTTTGTTAGCAGTATGGAAAGGCAATCTCAAAATCCCGCAAATAGCATCAAGGCTAAACCTGATGTTCTTGAGATAATATATACAGTTGCCGATAGAAAGGGATTACGGGTTATAAGTGATTTAGCTATGATTGGGGGTGCTTGGCATAAGACCATCAGTGCTGATGAGTTTGAAGAGAAAAACAGAGAATATATAAGAAAATATTATGCACGATATGGGCATCATGAATCTTTTTGGGGTTGGTACTTAAATAATGAAATTAATCCTATCAAGAATACCGAGACACAAAAATCTTTGTTTTGGAGAAAAGTTTGGAAGGCAGCTGTGGATGAATGCCACAGAGTTCACAATGAAAGCAAGGTTACTGTTTCGCCTTTTTTTTTATTAGACAAAGAAGGCCTACGTGGTTTTGAATATCTTGAACCATCAGAATATGAGGAATGGTGGACAGTTACTTTAATGGAGACAGGTATAGATGTGCTCATGCTTCAGGATTCAGGTGAACATTTGGCATTTTTTACACTGGAGGAAAGGAAACCTTTTTTTACCGCATTTGCAAATGCATGTAGGAAAGCAGGAACAGAATTTTGGATGAATGTTGAGTCTGCTCAAAAAAGTGTTGCCAACTGGTCGGAAGCCATAGAAATGGAACGAAGTGGCCAAACAGTTTGGGAGTTCACTGAAATAGACTGGCTGTCCCAAAAACTTAATCTCGCAGCTAAATATGGTGAGGAGATTGTTAATTGGGGGTATTATCCTTTTATGACCCCGTCAGAAAACAGTAAATTTGGCTCTGATAATTGGTTTAATCTTTCCAAACGAAAAGAAATTTACAATTCATACAAGTCATATTATGAGAATGTCCCTTCCTGTATAGCACCCGGACATAAAACCAGACCAGTAATAAAAGGAACACTTTGGGAACTGCCCTCAGATTATTCCGGCTGGTCATATGAAGAGTTAAAAAAGGCTGTTGAGGAGGAGATAGAATATCAGCAGGCAATTGGAATTAACCTGCTGTGGCTTTTTAATACACCAGATAATTTTGGAAAACTCCATGTAAAAGTGGATGTTAAAGATAAAAACACAGGCGAGGTCTTGCCAGGTTCCAGGGT
>CAZLGT010000040.1:0-50972 GCA_964559175.1 uncultured Mariniphaga sp.
CAGGCAAACTTTTTCAAAAAAAAGGCCGCCTCGGTTTTGAGACAGCCTCTTTTTTATTTCCCGGCTTTTTAAAAATTTAGTTTAAATAAAAATCAGACAGACAGACAGACAGACAGAATGTTTTATTTTTTGGAATAAAATTCCTAATTTTGGAACAAATATATGCCGATGCGAGTTGTCACTTTTAAAAGAATTAAAGAGTTTATTGAAAAACACAAAGATTCAAGGACTGCGTTAGAGGATTGGTATTTTAAAACAACAAAAGCAAATTGGCAGGATTTATCAGGTATTAAGAAAACGTTCAGCAGTGTTGATTATGTAGGGAACAACCGCTTTGTTTTCAACATAAAAGGAAACAATTACAGGTTGGTTGCAATTGTTATTTTCGCCTCACAAAAAGTTTACATCCGGTTTATTGGAACACATGAAGAATATAACCGGATTGACTGCAAAAACATTTAAAAATGAAGTAAAAATGGCTCAAATAAAAACAGAAAAACAATACGATAAGGCAGTTGAACGCATAGAAGATCTACTGCAAATAGTAGGAAATCATACTCCAAAAGATGACAAATATTTTGTTGAACTGGACTTACTCTCTGATTTGGTTGCAGAATATGAAGAACAATACCATCCTGTTTCCAGGCCGACTTTGCCAGAGATTATCCGTTTACGAATGGCAGAATTGGGAATATCTCAAAAAAAACTTGCAGGAATTTTACAGGTAAGTCCTTCCCGGATAAGTGAGTATTTAAGCGGGAAAAGCGAACCTACGCTGAAAGTTGCCCGCCGCCTCAGTACGGAGTTGGGCATCGACGCTGACATTATTTTGGGCTAAACTCCCCGATTTTTTATCATCTTTCAACAATTTTCCCATGGCAAACATTTCATCATGCAGGTAAGCAATCTGGAATTTTAACCACTTTTTATATCTTCATCAGCTTTTACAAAACGCCTTTGCACTGGCTTAATATATTTTAACAAAATATAAAGGTTTTTTACTTTGCAATCGTTTAAATTCGTGCACTCAAAAAATGGCGTTAAATTGCCGCAAATAAAACAAATCGAAAACATTAAGAATTCAAAAAATTGATATGAATCAGACGGTGGATATTAAAGAACTGAACGAACGGATACAACAGGAAAGTTCGTTTGTTGACATGGTTACCCTGGAGATGAACAAAGTGATTGTTGGGCAGAAACATCTGGTGGAAAGTTTGCTGATTGGCCTGCTTTCCAACGGACACATTTTGCTGGAAGGTGTTCCCGGGCTGGCGAAAACGCTGGCCATTAAATCGCTGGCCAACACCATCAGCGCCAAGTTCGCGCGCATTCAGTTTACGCCCGACCTGCTCCCGGCCGACTTGCTGGGAACCATGATTTACAGTCAGAAAAAAGAGGAGTTTTCCATTAAAAAAGGGCCCATTTTCGCTAATTTTATTTTGGCTGATGAGATTAACCGGGCGCCGGCAAAAGTACAGTCGGCGCTGCTCGAGGCCATGCAGGAACGACAGATTACAATCAGCGATGCAACCTTTAAACTGGATGAACCTTTTTTGGTGATGGCCACACAAAACCCCATTGAGCAGGAAGGAACCTATCCGTTGCCCGAGGCACAGGTTGACCGTTTCATGCTGAAAGTGGTGATAAACTACCCAACCAAAGAAGAGGAACGATTGATTATTAACCAAAACCTGCTGAAACAGTTTCCTGAAACATCGCCCATTTTAAATCCGCAGGATATTTTAAAAGCCCGCGAGGTGGTAAAAGATGTTTACATCGACGAAAAAATTCAGAATTATATCGTTGACATTGTGTTTGCTACACGCGAGCCGCAACAGTACCAACTGGAAAAATACCAGGAAATGATTTCTTACGGGGCTTCGCCAAGGGCTGGAATCAGTCTGGCACAGGCGGCCAAAGCTTTTGCCTTTATCAAACGGCGCGGATACGTGATTCCGGAAGATGTGCGGGCTGTTTGCCGCGATGTATTGCGCCACCGGCTGGGGCTGAGCTACGAGGCAGAAGCCAACAACATTACTTCGGAAGATATTATTACAGATATTCTGAATACGGTTGAAGTACCATAATCCGGTTGCTGGTTGCTGGTTACTGGTTGCATGTTTCATTTTGAACAACCCGGAACCCGGAACCCGAAACTTGAAACTTTTCCCATGGAGACGAGTGAATTACTAAAAAAAGTTCGGAAAATTGAAATTAAAACGCGGGGACTGTCGCGGAATATTTTTGCCGGTGAATACCACAGCGCCTTTAAAGGGCGCGGTATGGCATTTTCGGAAGTGCGCGAATACCAGTTTGGCGACGATATTCGCAGCATCGACTGGAACGTTACCGCGCGCTACAACCATCCCTACGTAAAAATTTTCGAGGAGGAAAGAGAACTCACCGTAATGCTGCTCATCGATGTGAGCGGTTCGCGTGATTTCGGAACATTCGAAAAAATGAAAAAAAACGTGATTACTGAAATTTCTGCCATCCTCTCTTTTTCTGCCATTCAAAACAACGATAAAATCGGGGTGATTTTCTTTTCCGACACCATTGAAAAATTCATTCCGCCCAAAAAAGGGAAAAGCCATATTTTGCGTATTATTCGTGAATTGATCGATTTCCAACCGGAACATACCGGAACCGACATCACTCAGGCAGTTCGATATCTGACAAATGCCATTAAAAAACGGTGCACGGCGTTTGTCATTTCCGATTTTATAGACGATAATCCCGGGTTGGAGTTAACCCTTTCCATTGCCAACAATAAACACGATGTGGTTGCACTAAAAATTTATGACGACCGCGAGCGGGAGCTTCCACCCATTGGAATGGTTAAACTGAAAGACGCCGAAACCGGAAAATACGTCTTGGTGGACAGCAGTTCGCGCAAAATCCGGAAAATTTATGCCGATTTCTGGAAAAATCATATAAACCGGCTCGATTCACTGTTTAAAAAATGCGGAGTGGATTACGTTTCCATTAACACCCGCGAAGACTATGTAAAATCGTTGATGACCCTGTTTAAAAAGAGGGCTGTTAAACAATGATGAAGATGAATTTAAAAACCAAAATAGGCTCATTTTTAGTACTGATTCTGCTTGCAGCAACTGCAAATGCGCAGCGCATTAAAGCTACTGCAAGCATCGATTCAACCAACATTTTGCTGGGCGACCAGGTGAAGCTGTTTCTGGAAATCGACCACCCGAAAAGTGTGGATGTTATTTTCCCGAATGTTCCTGACACGCTGGCTGAATATATTGAAGTACTCAGCCGTTCGGAAACCGACACCTTCGAACTGGACGACGAAACCTTTCAGAAACAGATTCAGTCGTTTTTAATTACTTCGTTCGACAGCGGTTCTTACCGCATTCCGCCATTCTGGTTCAAAATTGACCTCGACGACAGGCTCGACTCTATTCCCACCAACGGGGTAACCCTGAATGTTTATTCCATGGAGATTGATACCACACGCGGGCCTACTGACATAAAATACCCCTACGATGCACCGGTTACTTTAAAGGAAGTAATACCATACATTCTTGGAGCAATCCTCATCCTGGCTATTCTGTTTTTTGTTTTTTATGCCATTAAAAGAAGGAAAAACAACCAGCCCATTTTTGTTTTGCCAAAAAAACCGAAAGAGCCTGCGCATATTATTGCCTTGCGCGAACTCGACCGGATAAAAAAGGAAAAAATATGGCAGCAGGGAAAAATAAAACAATATTACAGCGAGGTTACCGAAGCGCTCAGAAAATACATTGAGGATCGTTTTGAGATTCCGGCTATGGAACAAACTTCGGATGAGACGATTGAAAGTTTCAGAAAACAAAAAGGGTTGCTGAAAGACAAAACCTTTGCAAACCTCAGCCAAATACTGAAACTGGCCGATTTGGTAAAGTTTGCCAAATACCAAACCTCGCCCGACGATGACAACATGACACTGGTGAATGCCTATTTCTTTATAAATGATACCAAACCGGAAGAAAAAAAACCGGAAGCCCCCGATGAAACAAGAGATGAAGAAGGAGAAGATGTTGAAATTAAATAGAGAAGGATGTTTGAAGGACTGACATTTAAAAACCCGGAATTTTTCTACCTGTTGCTGGTGATTGTGCCAATGACAGCCTGGTATGTATTCAGGCAGAAAAGAAATACCGCCAGCATCCGGATTTCTTCCACAGCACCGGTAATTAAAGCTCCCAAAACCATCAGGCATTATTTGCGGCATG
Organism: uncultured Mariniphaga sp.; assembly: GCA_964559175.1. Classification (GTDB taxonomy): domain Bacteria; phylum Bacteroidota; class Bacteroidia; order Bacteroidales; family Prolixibacteraceae; genus Mariniphaga. The sequence goes on from CAZLGT010000040.1 coordinate 4,239, forward strand.
TGGTTTTTTTGTTGCAGATGATTGCCATTGCGGCCTTTACGGTAGTTCTGGCGCGGCCGCAATCATCTGCCGATTTTGAAAACGTGACTACCGAAGGGATTGATATTGTTATTTCGCTCGATATTTCAACCAGTATGCTGGCCAAAGATTTTACACCCGACCGTTTGGAAGCGGCAAAAAAAGTGGCCATGGAATTCATTTCGGGCAGGCAGTACGATCGCATCGGACTGGTGGTTTTTGCAGGTGAAGCGTTTACGCAGGTTCCGCTGACAACCGATCGTGCCGTATTGCTCAATCTGTTCAAGGATATTCAAACCGGCATGATTCAGGATGGAACGGCCATTGGTAACGGGCTGGCAACGGCCGTGGCACGGTTAAAAGACAGCGACGCCATCAGCCGTGTGGTAATTCTGCTCACCGACGGCGAAAACAACATGGGCGAAATTGCCCCGCTTACCGCAGCCGAAATTGCACGAACATTTGGCATCAGGGTTTATACCATTGGTGTAGGAACGGTTGGCACTGCTCCCTATCCCGTTCAAACACCCTACGGCACACAACTTCGCGATATTGAGGTGAAAATTGACGAAGAAATGCTCAGGGAAATTGCTTCGATAACTGACGGAAGGTACTTTAGGGCAACCAGCAATACCAAACTCGAGGAAATTTACCGGGAAATTGACCAGCTCGAAAAATCGAAAATCGAAGTACGTGAATTCAGCCGCAGGTCGGAAGAATTTTTACCTTTTGCGATGGCAGGAATTTTGTTACTGGTTTTAAGCCTCTTTTTACGGACAACCGTGTTCAGGAGCATACCTTAAAAGTTGAAAAAATGGAAATGTTCAGGTTTGCACATATCGAATTCTTATGGGGATTGTTAATCATCCCGCTGCTTGCATTGTTTTTTATCTGGGCAAGGTTTGCACGAAAAAGGGCATTAAAACGTTTTGGAAATCAGCAAACCATAAAAGAACTGATGCCATTTGTCTCCAAAAACAGGCCGTTTTTCAAATTCTTTTTGCTTATGCTGGCTTTGGCATTTTTTATTGTGGGAGCAGCACGTCCGCAGTTTGGTTCAAAACTGAAAAAGTTAACACGCGAAGGCGTTGAAATCATCATTGCACTCGATGTTTCCAACAGTATGCTTGCCGAAGACATTCAGCCCAACCGGCTGGAGCGGGCAAAACGGGCTATTTCGAGGATGGTTGACCGGATGAAAGATGATAAAATCGGGTTGATTGTATTTGCCGGCGAAGCTTATACCCAGTTGCCCATAACTACCGATTACAATTCGGCCAAACTGTTTCTGGATGCGGTGAATACCCAGATAGTTCCCAGGCAGGGAACAGCCATTGGTGCCGCCATTAATCTGGCAATACGCTCGTTTACACCCGGCGGGGAAACCAATAAAGCCATTGTAATTATTACCGATGGGGAAAACCACGAGGACGATCCGGTTTCAGCAGCGCAGGAAGCCGCCAATAACGGAATTTTTGTGCATACCATTGGCATGGGATTGCCACAGGGTTCGCCCATACCGGTTGTTCGGAACGGGCAAACCGATTATATGCGCGACAACGATGGCAATGTAGTGATAACCAAACTCGACGAACCCACCCTGGAAGAAATTGCGGCTTCAGGCAACGGAATTTACGTGAGGGCAAACAACGCCCAGGTTGGGTTAAATGCCCTTTTCGACGAAATCAACAAAATGCAGAAAGAGGAGATGGAAACCCTGGTGTATTCGGAATACGACGACCAGTTCCAATACTTTTTTGCCATTGGATTGTTTTTATTGTTGCTCGAATTTATTATTCTTGAACGTAAAAACAGGTATTTAATGAAGGTGAATTTGTTTTCAGCAAAATAGGAGGAAGATATGAAGCGGTTTATTTTATTGATAATTGCAGGATTTTTTACGGTAATCGCGTTCGGGCAAAACGAAAGAAAGTTTGTTCGCAGCGGAAATAAACTGTTTATGGAAGCGGTGAGAGACACCGCCCGGCTCGATACGGTAAAATTTAGCCAGGCCGAAGAAGAATACCAGAAAGCACTGAACCTCAGACCGGGCCACGAACAGTGGAATTTTAACCTGGCAGGCGCAAAGTACAAACAAATGCGTTTTGAAGAAGCAGAACGAAAATTTGAAGAACTGGCCGAAAAATTTGAAACCCCGGAAGAACAGGCTCGTGCCCTTCACAACATCGGCAACAGCCAGTTGATGCAAATGCGGATCGATGAAAGCATCGAGTCGTACAAGGAGGCTTTGCGCCGAAACCCAAACGACCTGGACACCAAATACAACCTGGCTTATGCGCAAATGCTGAAAAACCAGCAAGAGCAACAGCAACAGCAACAGCAACAGCAGCAACAAGACCAACAGCAAAATCAGGATCAGCAACAGGATCAGGATCAGCAAAATAATCAGGATCAGCAAAATCAGGATCAACAACAGAACCAGGACCAGCAAAACCAGCAGCAAAACCAGGATCAACAACAGCAGCAGCAACAGCAACAGCAACAGCAACAAACAAAAATTTCGCCACAGGATGCCGAACAATTATTGCAGGCACTGCAAAATGACGAACGCGATATTCAGGAAAGAGTAAAAAAAGAACAGGCAGCAAAAGCCAGAAGAATAAGAACCGAAAAAGAATGGTAATTCAAAAATGATTAAACTACCGCTAACATATATTTTAGTTTTTTTAGCTCTGGTTACCTTGCGTGCAGAGCAAACGAAGTTTACGATGTCGGCGCCCGGTGCCGTTGAAATGGGGCAACAATTCCGGCTCACTTTTACATTAAACGAGAGGGGATCAAACCTGCAGTTGCCTCCGGGACTAACCGGCAATTTCGATGTACTGATGGGTCCCAGTACTGGCCAGTCAACCAGCATACGCACCATAAACGGACAAACAACCACAGAAGTAACCTACTCTTACACCTACATTTTACGGGCAAAAAGTGAAGGAGAATTCGAAATCAGGCCGGGAACCATCGAGGTTGACGGGAAAGTAATAGAATCGAATTCCCTGAAAATCCGGATTGTGCCTGCACAATCGCAACCCCAAACACAGCAGCAAACCCCTCGCGGAGGTGAACAGAGTTCACAGCCGGTTGATTTGGGAGGCGACAACCTTTTCCTGCGTGTGGAAATGAGCAAACAAAATGTTTTCAGGGGCGAACAGATTATTGCAACGGTTAAACTTTATGCCGACCCAAACATTCCAATCTCCGGATTCGACGAAGTGAACCTGCCAACATACGAAGGATTTTACACCCAGGATATTGAAATCCCCAACCAGATAAATTTTTCACGCGAAGTTTATAACGACCGTATTTACCAGGTGGGGGTTTTGAAAAAAACCGTTCTTTTCCCCCAGCAAAACGGAACCCTAACCATTAATCCCTTCAGCATGACCCTCCTGGTTCAGCAAAGGGTGCGTCCGCGCAGCTTTTTCGACGACTTTTTCAGCGGAATTCAAACCGTAAGGGCAACCGTAACCAGCTCACCGGTTCGGATTAATGTGAATGACCTTCCTCCCCAGCCGGCAAATTTCTACGGAGGTGTTGGAAATTTCAACATAAATTCCGAGCTGAGTTCCGAAGATGTTACGACCAACGATGCGGTTACACTGAAATTAACCATCAACGGAACCGGAAACCTGCGCCTGATTCGAAATCCTGAATTGAAACTCCCAAGCGATTTTGAAGTATATGATCCCCGTTCAACTGAAAATGTCAGGGCAACCGACAATGGCGTATCCGGGACCAAAACAGTGGAATACCTGTTTCAGCCAAGGTTTGAAGGGGATTATACCATACCTTCCATTCCTTTTGCTTTTTTCAATCCGGCAACCGGAACGTATGTAACACGCAGCACTCCCGAATATACATTGCATGTAACAAAAGGAACAGGCGACGAGTCGGCAACCGTGATGAGTTCGCGGCGAAGAGAAGACATACAATTGCTGGGACAGGACATCAGGTTTATACGTCAGGGAAGTCCTATGCTGCGTATGAAAGGCACCACCTTTTACGGTACTCCGCTTTTTTATTCCATTTATGGTGGAAGCACGCTCCTGTTTCTGGCTCTGATATTGATTTACAGGAAAAAAGCGCGCGAAAATGCCAATGCGGCGTTAATGCGGAACAAAAAAGCCAACCGGGTGGCCACCAGGCGGTTAAAGGCAGCTGCCGGATTTATGAAAAAGAATGAAAATGAAGCTTTCCACGATTCCATTTTAAAAGCTTTCTGGGGTTATCTGAGCGACAAACTGGGCATTCCGGTGGCACATCTTAACCGGGAAAGTGCTTTGGAAGGATTACGCAAAAGAAATGTAAATGAAGAGCTCATCAACGATTTTGTTGAAATAACAGAACAATGCGAATTTGCACAATATGCTCCTTCAGGCGGTTCCGAAGCACGCAGTGAACTGTATAAAAAAGCAGTTTCCACAATGAGCAGACTGGAAAAACAAATAAAAAGATAATTCAAAATGGTAAGTGCCAAAGTGAAAAAATACAGTTTATTTCTGTTTGGAATGTTTGTATTCCTGCAAGTTTCCGCCCAGGATTCAATCCAGGTGCTGTGGGAAAAAGCCAATGCATATTACACTACCGAAGAATACCAAAAGGCTGTATCGGCTTATGAGCAAATATTAAATTCAGGGCAGGAATCGGCAAAGCTTTATTTTAACCTGGGAAATGCTTGCTACAAAGCCGGCGACATCAACAATGCCATACTGAATTACGAACGGGCCAAATTGCTGGCGCCTCAGGACGAAGACATTGAATTTAACCTGCGCCTGGCAAATCAGTTTGTGGTAACCGAAATCGAGGCCCTTCCGCAGCCCTTTTTCGTACGCTGGCGCAACCGGATTATTAACCTTTATCCGGCCGATGCCTGGGCTGGGATCAGCATCGGGGCATTTATTTTTTTTCTCGGTCTGCTTGGCCTGTTTATTTTTAGCCGCAGTTCTTCCCTGAAAAGAATTTCATTCTGGTTTGGAATTCTGGCCGTTGTAATTTCCGGATTTACTTTCTCTTTCGCAGGCCGCCAGAAAGAAAAAATCAACCAGCGCAAACATGCCATCGTATTTTGTCCGCGGATTACGGTTAAGAGCGCACCGGCACAAAACAGCACCGACCTTTTTCTGCTTTACGAGGGTGTAAAGGTGGAAATTTCGGACAGCGTAAACACCTGGAAAGAAATCAGGCTTTCCGACGGGAATGTAGGCTGGCTGCCGGATTCGTGTATTGTAAGGATTTAAAAAATCAAATTATGGAAAATGAAATCAAACTGGCTGTTCTGATCGACGGCGACAACATTCCCTCGGCTTATGTGAAAGAGATGATGGAAGAAATTGCCAAATACGGCAATCCTACCATCAAACGCATTTACGGCGACTGGACCAAACCCTTTCTTTCAAAATGGAAAAACCTGTTGCTTGAAAATGCCATTACTCCCATTCAGCAGTATGGTTATACTACCGGCAAAAATGCTACCGACTCGGCCATGATTATCGACGCTATGGACATTTTATACAGCGAAAAGGTAAACGGATTTTGCCTGGTTTCAAGCGACAGCGATTTTACCAGGCTGGCTACCCGCCTTCGCGAAGCCGGCATGAAAGTTTACGGAATTGGTGAGAAAAAAACACCCGACCCGTTTATTGTGGCCTGCGATAAATTCATATACATCGAAATTCTTGAAAGCAGGGGAAAAGAAAGTGAAAGCAGTACTTCCACAGATAAACCGGCACGAAAAAGCCAGGTGGACAAAATCACACCGAAGGTGGTCAGACTCATTTCCTCTACGATTTCCGACCTCGCCGACGACGACGGATGGGCTTTTCTGGGCGATGTGGGCAGTCTTTTGCAAAAAAAACAACCCAATTTCGACTCCCGGAATTACGGCTTCGAAAAACTTACACCGCTCATAAACGCCATCGGCAAATATGAAATAGACCAGCGCGACAGTTACAAAGGGAAATTCAAGCTGATTTATGTGAGAAACAAAAAACGGTAAACACCTCTTTGTCAAAAAAAACAGTGTATTAGCTGTACAAAGCACCGGGTTATCATTTTCATATCAATGAAAATGGTTCTCCACAATTGATATAATTGATAAAAACCAGTCAGAAATCAGAAAAATTCTTTCAATTCAGAATATCCTTCTCACATGGTTCATTTGTTCAAACCCCCTCCTTAAAAAACACAGGTGGTTGAAGTTATTCCAATTTTCCCTATATTTGAGTTTGTAAGTTACAAACCACTAACAGGATGCGTAAAAAGAAAACAGAAGACAGAAGGACCAAAAGAAAAGCAATAGAAATATCAGAGGCGCAACCCCACGGAAATTTTGAATTTCTAAGCCAGTCTGCTACTGAGATGATTGATCTTCCCGATGTAAATTCCATTTACAAATACATCTGCCTGCACATACACAAACAACTTCCCGACTCGGTTGTGCTCATTGTTTCAGTAGATGAGCAAAAATGGGAAACCAGGTTAATTCATGTGGAAGGTCTTGAAAAAAGTTTTTTGAAGAAAACCCTGGAGGTTACAGGGTTCAATCCATTTCACGAAAAATATAAAATCCTCCCGCTGCACAAGAAATTATGGAAATCGGGGATTTTTCATGAATTCAAAGGCGGTTTGGCCGATTTTGCATCGACAGAGTTTCCTGCCAAAATTGCCACCTATCTTCAAAAACAATTAAACATTCATAAAATTTACACCATTGGCATAAACAAAGAGAATGACCTGTTATCGGCTGTACACATTTTCACCAAAAACAAAGCTGATATAACCGATAAAAATTTTCTTGAATTATTTGTAAAACAGGCAGGAATTGTAATTCAGAAGAAACTACTAGACGAAAAGCTTCAGTTACAGTTAATGGTGCAGGATATTTTGTACAACATTGCATATACATCTTTAAGAGATGTTACCCTGGAGAAACTTTTGGGTGTGGCACAAAACGAGTTGAACAAAGTGATGAATGCCACCAATTTCTTTGTTGCCATTTATCAACCCGGTGAAGACACCCTGCGAAGAGTTATCTATAAAGATGAAGAAGATGATTTTACGGTTTGGAAGGCACAAAATTCATTGTCGGGACAGGTGGTAAAACTTGGGAAAAGTATTCTGATGAACGAGCAAGAAATCGGCAGGTTTGCAGCTGTATATTCTCACAAACTACTGGGTGCTCCTGCCAAATGCTGGCTCGGTGTGCCCATAATGGCTGCCCATAAAGCGGTTGGCGCCATGGTGGTTCAAAGCTATAGCGACCCTGCAGCTTATGACCAAAACGATATGAAGTTAATGGAAATGATTGCGCATGAGCTTAGTCTGGTTATTCAGAAAACAAAAATGATTGAGGACCTGAAAGCAGCTAAGAAAAAAGCAGAACAAAGCGACCGTTTAAAATCGGCTTTCCTGGCAAATATGAGCCACGAAATAAGAACCCCCATGAATGGAATTATCGGTTTTTTAAACCTGCTTAACCGACCCGAGCTGGAAGAAAAAAACAGAAAAGAATTCCTTGACATTGTGAACAAAAGCGGACAAAGATTACTTGATACCATTAACGACATTATAGAAATATCGAAAATTGAATCGGGTGAAACAGAGCTTTCCTTTTCTGAAGTTGATATTCGGGAAACCCTGAATTATTTTCACCGGTTTTTCAAAGTCCAGACAGAGGAAAAAGGACTGAAATTTAGTCTTTCATCAAAAGCCGGCAAAAATGCGGTATTTATTGTAACCGATAAAATCAAGCTGGAAAGCATACTTTCAAACCTGATTAAAAATGCCATAAAGTTTACAAAGCAAGGAAGCATCGAAATTGGAAATTACCTCGATGGCGAACACATGGTTTTTTATGTGAAAGATACCGGAACAGGGATACCTGCAGACCGGATTGATGCAATTTTCCACCGGTTTGTGCAGGCCGATTTGAGTACGTCGAGAGGCCACGAAGGATCAGGTCTCGGGCTGTCCATTGCAAAGGCATATTCCAAAGCATTGGGTGGCGAACTTTGGGTAAAATCAGAGCAGGGTAAAGGCAGTACATTTTTCTGTTCCATCCCGTTTAAACCTGCCGACGGCACTACATCGAAAAACGAAATTCACCCGATTCATCCTCAAAACGAACCGGAAAAGATTACCATTTTGGTGGCAGAAGACGATTTTCCAAGTTTTTTGTACCTCGAACAACTGCTCCACGGAAAAAACATTCAACTTATTCAGGCGGTTAACGGGATTGAAACTGTGGAAATTGCCCGTGAAAACCCGGAAATATCACTCATTCTTATGGACATACAGATGCCTGAAATGGATGGACTTGAAGCTACCCGGCAAATCAGAAAATTCAACAAAACCATTCCCATTATTGCGGAAACAGCATACGGATTTTCCGACGATTGGGAGAAAGTGCTGGCTGCCGGATGCAACGACTATCTGGTGAAACCCCTCAAGGAAAAAGAATTGGTAAAAATGGTAAAAACATACACCGGGAGGTCTATTTAAAAAGACTCATCAGTTCCTCTTTCGAAATTTCCTGCAACGGATTGTTGGAATTAATAAATTTATCGGCCAGCGAACTTTTGCGGTTCTGCAACTGCTGAATTTTTTCTTCGATGGAACCTTGCGTAATAAACCGGTAAACAAACACATGCTTGTTTTGCCCGATACGGTGCGCCCGGCTTATGGCCTGGTTTTCGGCGGCCGGGTTCCACCACGGATCGATAATAAATACATAATCGGCGCTGGTGAGGTTCAACCCTACCCCACCCGCTTTCAGCGAAATCAGAAAAATGCGGTTTTCGGGGTCTTCCTGAAACTGCCGGATAACTTCTTTCCGGTTTGAGGTTTTCCCGGTTAAAATAGTGTATTTCCAGTTTTCTTTTTCTATGCGCGATTTTATAAGCTCCAGATGTTTAACGAAGGAGGAAAACACCAGCACCTTGTGGTTTTCGGCAACCACGTTTTCCAGCATCCTGAAGATTTCTTCGAATTTGCCCGACTCCTGAGCTTCCAAATCGGGTAGCAGTTTGGGATGATTTGCCAGTTGCCGCAGCCGGGTAAGGCCCTGCAAAATAATCATGGCCGATTTTTTCACACCTTCCTGCTCAATTCCGGCCAGAATGGAGTTCCTGATAATCGATTTTTCCGTTTCGTATGTCCGGTACTGAACTTCATCCATTTCGCAAACAACAGTCTGCTCCATAAGCGGGGGAAGGTCTTTGGCAACTTCTTCCTTTGTGCGCCGCAACACAAAAGGCCTGATTAAAACCTGTAGCTTTTCCTGTTCCTCTGCTTTATTGTGTTTTTCGATGGGTGTAATAAAATAACGCCTGAAAAAAGCCAGATTGCCCAGAATACCTTTGTTCAAAAAATTCATTTGCGACCAAAGGTCCGAAAGCGAATTTTCAATCGGCGTACCAGTTAAAACCAGCCGGTTTTCACTTTGCAGTTTCATCACCGCCTTGTAGGTTTTTGAAGTCGGGTTTTTCACATACTGGCTTTCGTCGAGAATCAGATAGAAAAACTTCAGTTTAGCCAGTTGATCCACATCGTTTCGCACAGTTCCGTAGGTGGCAAGAATAACATCGAAATGCAAGGCTGCCTGCTCCAGTTCGCTGTTCGTTTTTCGCTGCTGCCCCACATGACGGTAAACTTTTAATGCCGGGGTAAATTTCTGAATCTCGGCTTCCCAGTTGTGTACCAGAGAAGTGGGCAGCACAATGAGGCTGGCACACTGTACCTTTTCACCCGGTTCCGGTTCGGAAAAAAGGGCAAGCTGACCGTTGTTTGTCTGGTCACTCAGGGTTGTAAACGACTTTTCCGGTCGTTTTAGTTTTTGCAATAATGCCAACGTTTGCAGGGTTTTGCCCAGCCCCATGTCATCGGCCAGGCAACCGCCAAACCCATTTTTGTGCAGACCGAACATCCACCGGAAACCGGTTTTCTGATAACTCCTAAGTTCAGCGTCTAAACCTTCGGGCAGATGAACAGCTCCCTTCACACCAGACAGTTTCTGAAACTTATTCAGGATGGAATCATCGCCCGGTTGCAGAATATTTTGTAACAACGAATAGTGATACCTGCCAAACTGCATTTTTTCACCCCTGCTGCGGGCAAAAGGCAGGAGGCTCTTGTATCGTGCAAACCATTCTTCGGGTATTATGGCTACCTCGCCGTTGGGTAGTTCAAATTCGCGAATATCGTTCAGGATATAATTTTTCAGTTTAATAAATGGAAAACTAAACTGTCCGAACGTAACTACGGCATATACATCGAACCAGTCGTCGGTTGCCCGCGTTTTTACTTCAATTTTCTGTTCCCCGGTAAAATAGTTTTTTTCGAGCCTGCCCTGTTCCACCAGAATTCCCTTTTCGTTCAGCCGGTTTTGTTCCTTGTTCAGCCAGTTCACCAAATAATAGAGGGCATCGGCAGACTCCAGCAAATCGATTCCGTTCAGCGTAAAATAACCGTCCTTTTCACGCAAACCAAGCTCCGAAAGGTATTCAAACACCCGTTTCTCCCAGTCGAAATCACGCTTTACTTTCCTGAATAAAAAATCATTGTTTTTTTTCTGAAACTGAACAGCCACAGTGCGGCTGGCATTGTGAAGAAATGACTCATCTCCGTAGCGGAAAGTCAAAACAAAACAGGGTTCAAACCTCAGGTTTTTCTCCAGCGACAACACTGCCTTTTTATCCGAATCTCCTGCATTCAGGAAAAAACCATCGGCTTTCACATCAAAATCGCGAATGGTTTTCCGCACAAAACCCGAATAATACTTCTCTTCCATTGAACGGGGTACAGAAACATATTCCCTGGTTAAAAACGGTGTCAGCTTTTTGGCATCCAGCTTTTCAAAAATAATTAACTGATCGCGGAAAATATAAGAGCACGGCCAATTGGTAACTATCCTGATTTTCCGGTTTAACAGCGGAATCTCTTTTCCCTCCTGTAGTATTTTCAACCGGTAGTGTGTTTCCTCAGGGGTGCGTTCAAAATGAAAAACCGGTTTGGCAAAAAACGGGGTCACTTTTATCTCATCTTCATCGTACAGGTTGGCATATTTTACTTCTTTGTTCAGCAGGCGCACGGAGCTCAGCATTAAAATACGCACCACTGCAAACATACATTCCTCCATAAAGGGAACAACATTTTTCTGAAACCAGGATGGTTCGAGGGAGGAATAAAAATCGGTAACATTTTTGGCGCGCGAAAATCGCTTCATCAGGCGCTCGTCGCTATATTTGTCGGTGAGCAAAACCAGCTCCTTTTCATAAGGCTTCAGCTGGTAACCGGCCTGCCCGAGGTCGAAAGGTTTTACCACCTTTTCGGTTGAATAAAATTTGTCTTTTTTATGAATGAGGAAAGGCTGGAAAACATTTCCCAGGAAACGATGCTCGGTTAATACAATGACAAATTCTGTTTCGCCCATTTTTCAATTTGAGTGATAAAAAAAAAGAACCTCAAATATACACAGGAATATGAAAACAGGAAACAGAAAATATATTTTTCAGTTATTCAGTGTGGATTTTTTTCAGTTTTATTGTTCATTATGAATTATTTCATGCCGAACTACTATGTTGCTTCCAAAAAAATATACGGTGAAATAAAGAAATAAATTTATTAAAATCATTTGTAGTTAATAAAAAAAAATATAAACTTGCACCCATCAAAGAACAATTGTTATAAAACTATCGTCCTTGGATCTATTTTTTAAAGATATCGCAGATGTAAGTAATGAAGGCAGACAACTTGCTCAAAAGAGAAAGATTGTCTCAATTCTTAATAAAGCTGAGCAAGCTTTAACAATACCAGAGTTATGCAAAAAAGTAAGATTAAGTGTTCCAACAGGTACAAGACTGATAAATGAACTTATTGACCAACAAGTCATTGTTGAGTCAGGGAAAAAGGAGACAGAAAATGGAAGACGTCCTTTCATATATAAGGTTGATAAAAATTACGCATACTCCATTGGTGTAACTATTTTATTGAGAGGCCTTTCGGTCTCAATTTACAACCTTTCAATGGAGGAAGAATATTCTGTTGAATTTGAAGGATTTATTCTTGAGAATACACCAAAATGTTTGGAAGAAGTTTCCTTTTTCATTAATCAATCGATAAATCAATCGGGAATTAACAAAAATAAAATTTTAGGTATGGGAATAGGAATTACCGGACGGATAAGTTCTAAAACAGGTACTTCCTACAATTATTTTAATTTTTTAGAAAATTCTTTGGTGGAGTATTTTGAAAAAAGTTTTCATTTCCCGGTTTACGTTGACAATGATACTCATTTAATAGGACTTGCAGAGCAGGTTTTTGGCAAAGCCCGTAATGTAAAAAATGCCTTCGTGGTCAATTTAAGTCAGGGTCTAGGGCTGGCAATGATTACAAACGGAGAAATTGTAGATGGTGAGAATGGTTTTGCAGGTGAATTTGGCCACATGCAGATTATGGAATCCAGCAAATTGTGTTTGTGTGGGAAAAGAGGGTGTCTGGGTACGGAAGTCTCAGGGTATGCCTTGGAAGAAAATTTTAAAGAACATATTGAGGCAGGCGAAACTTCATTGCTTGTACTAAATAGAAATAATCACGAAGTGAGCTTTAAAAAAATTTTAAAAGCTGCCAGAGAAGGTGATGCTTTATCTATTTCATTAACCCATAATATTGGTTTTAAACTTGGACAAGCATTGGGTAATATCATAAATTTACTGAATCCGGGAATAATTATTATTGGTGGAAAATTTGCTTCAGCTAAAGATATATTACTGGACTCAATAAAGTCGGGAATGATGCACACATCTCTTTCATTGCTTCTTCATTCTTGTGAACTTACCTTTAGTTCTGTAGGTGCAGATGCTGCCATACAGGGTGCAGGTGCTCTGGTGTTAAGAAGGAAAAATCTTATTTAGAAAGTCAATAATAAAAAATAAAATCAATTGATATGGTAAAAATAAAAAATGTGATGTAACAAAAAAGCCTGCTTCATGGCTCCAGCAAGCTCATGGACAGGCCTTAGTAAAAATAATTGCAATACAAAACTACACCAAAAGATGATATAATTAATTTTTTTTAGAAAATATTTCTACTGATGATTTCTGGGAACTTATTGTTTTTCAGCAGTGGAATTAATTGCAAGTCTTATTTAGCAACAGTAATGTATTTTTTTTGAATTAATAAATGGCTATGATGAGAAACCTTCTGGAAATGTTCATTTCGTCTGTTTTATTGGGAATTTTAATGTTTAGTATGATAGCATGTTCGTACGGAAATCAGTTGAACGGCGATGAAGATAAATTAGTTTTTAAGGAGGAACCCTCTACACGAGAATTAAAATACTATCATGATGTGCCAAACGACCTTGTTCTTATTTATGATGGAGGGGCACATCGTAAAATTCAGTGGAACAAGGAACATTTTGCCCCTTATGTTTCTGCTGAAATTAACAGAGAAGAAAAATGGTTGTTTGATGGTTTTCTTTTTTTAGAAATTCATAACGGCCAGGGGCGTGGCTTTGCTTCAGGTTATCAAGCGTTAGCTGCACGTAAGGATGAATGGAAACATTTGCTTGAAAACTATTTTGCAAAAGGTAACGCCATACATGCACTGAACGAACAAATTGATGACATCAGGGAAAATAACCGGCTATCGGGAAAATTCAAAAAAAGAAAAATAATAATTAGTGTTCCCGAACCAATTCCGAATCAAACCGATTGGGGGCAATTGAACGGTCGATCTCTCCAATTTTTTAACAAAGCAGACCGACTTGATGCTTGTAAGTGGTATATTGATTATGCTGAACAGCTTTTCCGAAATGCAAATTTTAATCATTTAGAACTGGTTGGTTTTTACTGGCTCGCTGAAGAAGCTACAAACAGCCGGAACCTGGCAAATGATGTAGCTGATTATCTGTATGAAAAAAAGTACGATTTTTACTGGATTCCATATTTCAATTCTGATGGATATTCTGAATGGAAAACATTAGGCTTTAATGTTGCATATTATCAACCCAACTATTTTTTTAATGAAGATATTTCATACTCACGCTTAGAGGAAGCCGTTAGCCGAGCACAAAAATTTCAGATGCATATGGAAGTTGAATTTGACGATCGGGCCTTGAAGAATCAGGGATGGGGTTACCGCTTGAATGACTATCTGGATGTTTATGAAAAAAATGGATTTTTTGACTCGCTTAAGGTAGCTTATTATCAGGGTGGTGATGCTCTTTATAAACTATCGAAATCCGGCGATGATACAGATCGGAAGTTGTATTACCGTATTGTTAAACTAATTACAGGAAGAGAGGAATAACAAAATTATAATCAGGTTAAAAAAAAAATAGAACAGTGAACTCGATAGCAATACAGATAAGTTAAATAAGGATTTATTGTTTTAAAACACCATAAAACCATAGAAATCATGCTTCAACTAAAAATGAAAAAGGTCTTATTGAAATTGGGAAGAGGTCCTTAATCTTAACCTGAAATTTAGATGTCATTAATTATTATTTATAATCTAATTAATTGATAATATTGATACTGCACAGAGAAGTATAGAAACTTTATTAATTTTTATAACCAAAAAAAATAAATCAATGGAATGTAACAAACGAAAAATTATGTGGAATGACAGGTTTTTACGAAATCTGTTTTTAGTGCTGCTACTTTTATCGACAAATGTCGCATTTGCACAAGTAAATGTTAGGGGAAAAGTTGTAGATTCAACAGGAGAGACTCTTATTGGAGTAAATGTATTGTTAAAAGGTACACATCAAGGAACAATTACTGATTCAAATGGTGAATTTTCTGTGTCAGTACCCTCTCCTGATGCTTCGCTGGTTTTTTCCTACGTTGGTTATTCTGAATTGGAAGTTGCCTTGGAAGGCAGATCCTATCTGAATATTACAATGCATCAGGATACAGAAGAACTTGATGAGGTGATTGTAGTAGGTTATGGAACTCAGAAAAAAGTGAGTGTAACCGGATCTGTATCACAAATAGAAAGCAAAGAATTAATGCAAGCCCCTTCAGGTAACATCACTTCTCAGTTGGCTGGAAAATTACCGGGACTTACATCACTTCAAACTTCAGGACAACCAGGATATGATGGAGCATCCATCCGGGTACGTGGTCTTTCTACTTTGGGAAACAGTGCGGCAACACTAATCGTAGATGGTGTACAACGTAGTTTTGCTCAGTTAGATCCGAACGACATCGATAAAATATCTATCTTGAAAGATGCCTCTGCTGGTGCCGTTTATGGTGTGCAAGGCGCAGGTGGTGTTATACTTGTGACGACTAAAAGAGGAACGATACAGGCTCCAAAAATAACTTACACAGGAAAGGTATCTTACAATCAAAATACCCTTTTCCCGGAATTTCTTGATGGCCCTGATTTTATCAAGTGGTATAATAAAGCACTTGAAATGGATGGTAAAGAGCCAATATTTACACAAAGCCTTTATGAAAAGGCATTGAATGGCGATCCGGAAGGGAAAATACAAAATACCAATTGGTTTGATGAAATCATGAAGCCAGGTTCTTTTTCGACACATCACAATATAAATGTAAATGGAGGAAATGAATCAGTAAAATATTTCTTGTCGGCAGGTTATCTCTCTCAGGATGGGATCATTGACAACTTTGATTTTCAAAGATACAACGTGCGATCAAATGTTGATGTGAACTTAAATCATGGATTTCGTTTGGAATTAGACATGGCTGCCCGGCAAGAAATTCGTAAATCCGGATATTTTAGCGTGTCAAACCAGGCCTGGAACAACCCTGTGATGCTGGCATCAAAGGTATTTCCCTTCCTGCCTCCCACTTATGACGGATTGCCAACAGTGGGGCATTTCAATAAAAATAACACGTTTAATCCCGTGGTTTATAACAATGTTGGTTATAATAATTCCGTTTTGAATATCCTTCAGTCCTCTGCGAAATTTGCATGGGAATTGCCCTGGGTTAAAGGTCTTGAGTTTGGGATTAAAATGAGTTACGATAAAGACTATACCACAAGCAGGGCATGGGCTGCTCCGGAAATGGTTAACAGCTATGATATTGCAACAAATACTTATACAGAAGTACTAACAAATCTTTCAGTAACCGCAACAAATGTAGAGGCTTTTCAGCATGCAAACAGCCAATTTTACAGGAGAACATTGCAACCTTCAGTCAATTATGAGAATACTTTTGGTAAGCACGATATTTCCGGTTTATTCTTATTTGAGGAAGCGTTGCAGGAAGGTGAAAACCTGGGAGCAGTTGCAGTGGATTATGATGTGACTACACTTCACGAACTTGATATGGGAAATGATATCAAAGATAATAACGGAAGACCCAATGTATGGGGAAATAGCAGTATTTTTAGACGCGCAGGTTTTGTAGGTAGGATAAATTATGCTTTTGACAACAAATATTTACTTGAGTTGGCAGCTCGTTATGATGGTTCTTCGCGTTTCCCCCCGCAAAACAGATGGGGGTTCTTCCCTGCTGCATCAGCCGGTTGGAGAATTTCTGAGGAGCCTTTTTTTGGTGATTTAAAGGATAAAATAGCAAATTTGAAGCTACGGGCGTCAGCCGGGGTATTAGGTAATGACCTGAATGTAGGACAATTTGCCTACTTGAATATGATGAGAAGAAATCCTGCAACAATTTACATTGGTGATAAAGAGTATATTTCTGTATATACAGCAGGAGAGGTAAACAGAGATATTACCTGGGAGAAAACAGCTACCTATAATGTAGGTTTCGAGTTGATGCTTGATAAAGGTATATTTGGAATGGAATTTGACTATTTCTATAAGCATACCCGCGACATTTTAATCAGTGGAGGCAGTCTTTTCCCACCATCCTTAGGAGGAAATTACCCTGGGACAGTTAATGGTGGTGAGGTTGAAAACCAAGGATTAGAACTGGTTCTGACCCATAACAATAAAATAGGAGAAGTGTTTTACAACATAAAAGGCAACTTGGGTTGGTCGCGGAACAAAATTCTGAAAATGAATGAAAGCCCGAATACCCCGGATTATCAAAAACGTACAGGGAGAAAGATGGGCGAAAAATTGGGGTTTATTGCTGAAGGCCTTTACGAGGATGAGGAGCAAATTATGAATACACCAACCTTAAGTCATCTTCAAAAAATCAGCCAAATCAGGCCCGGAGACATAATCTATAAAGACTTAAACGGAGATGGGAAAATTGAGAGTGCTCAGGATTACACTTTTTTGGGAAACAGCAATTTTCCAGAATTGATGTATGGTCTTAATCTTGGGGCTTCATGGAAGAATCTGGATGCATCAATCTTTTTCCAGGGAGCAGCAATCCGCGATATGTTTTTAAGTGGTGTTTATGGTAATGGAGCAGTGGATGCAACTGTATATACCCGTCCATTTCATGGGAACGGAAATTCACCCAGATTCCTGATTGAGGATAGTTGGACGCCAGATAATAAGGATGCAGAATTTGCCCGGCTTACCACGGTTGCAGCTGAAGTAGGCAATTGTAATGGTTGGGCATCATCCTGGTGGATGCGTAATGCTGATTACCTTCGATTAAAAAATGCTCAAATAGGATACACCATTAAAAACAGTTATTTTCAAACTGCAGGAATAGATGGAATTCGACTGAGTTTTACCGGGTCAAATTTATTTACATGGTCAGGACTGAATAAGTATGGTATTGATCCTGAAGCTCCGGAAATAAGCAACGGATACTATCCTCAACAACGTACATACGAGTTTGGTGTAAGTGTAACATTTTAAATAATATAACGATGAAAATAAGTAAGATCAATAAACAATTGCTCATTGTGATCTCAATTTTTCTTTTAAGCGCATGTAGCGAGGATTATCTCAATCCGGAACCCCGCACTGTTTATACAGAAACTGAGATTTGGAAAACAATGGAAAACACCTATTTATATATTAATGGTTTTTATAAGCCAATATATGAATACGGTCCTTATGGCTCAAAATACGCCGGAGTAGCTTTGAACGATGGGTTCAGTGATATAGTAAAGTATAATCAACATGTCATGGGAGCCAATGGAGGGGATGTAAACAAAACAATCCTTAGTTCAGTTATCAGTCCTAATAATCCGGTTTTATCCGATTACTCCTATGAATACAACCGGATTAGAAGAATCAATGAATTTTTGTTCGGACTGGAAAATTATGCAACTTATGATGAAGCGGATAAAACCCTAATGGAGGCTCAGGCTAGATTTTTCAGAGGCTTCCTGCATTTTATGCTGGTCAGAAGTCATGGTGGAATCATTATTAGAGATTACATTGATGGGCCGAATGAAGCCTTCAAAGCAAGAAGTACTGAAAATGAATGTTATGATTTTATAACAAAAGAGTTGAATTTTGCTGCCAATAACCTCCCCGGAGAATGGGACAAAGCAGATTTAGGACGTTTAACCAGAGGCGGAGTTTTGGGTTATAAGTCAAGAGTAATGCTTTATGCAGGAAGATGGCAGGATGCTGTTGATGCTGCAGAAGAGGTGATAAAGGAAGAGGGCAATTTATACCAGCTCGAATCCGATTACGATAAGATATTTAAGACAAAAGACAGTAAAGAGGGAGTTCTAAGTTATCGCTTTGGAGGTACTTTAGGTCATGGTTTCCATAAACTATATTGCCCAAAAGGAGATAAAAGTGAAGGGGTTATTGGTATTGCAGGCCCAACGCTTGAAATGGTGGACTCATACCGGATGGCAGATGGTACTGAATTTGACTGGAACAAGCCGGAACATGCTGCCAGTCCTTATGAAAATAGAGAACCCCGTTTTTATGCTTCCATTCTTTATAATGGAGCACAATGGAAAGGACGTACTATTGAGACATTTGTTGGTGGGAAAGACGGCTTTGAACCTTATGGTGCTCAGCAAAGTTCAGGAGGAACCACAACAGGTTATTATATTCGAAAAATGATTGATGAAGATGCCCCGTTGGACGGGGTGAGTTCACAAACCTGGTATGAAGTAAGGTATGCAGAAGTATTGTTAAATCACGCAGAAGCTCTTAATGAGTTGGGAAGGGGATCAGAAGCATTAGTATCCCTCAATAAAGTGAGGCAAAGAGCCAAATTACCAAATATTACCGTTACCGATCAAGAAGCTTTAAGGCAAATTATTCGTGAAGAACGTAAGTTAGAATTGGCTTTTGAAGGACATCGCCTTTGGGATTTGCGTCGTTGGAAAACAGCCGTTGATGTACTTGACGGGAAAAGAATGCATGGAACTAAAATTACCAAAGAAGGCGAGTCATTTATATATGAAACGGTAGAATGTGATGACCAGAACCGAATATTTAAAGAAAGCTATTATAAATTACCAGTTCCTCAAAGTGAAATAGATAATAATCCTTTGTGCAAACAAACACCATTATGGTAAAAAATTGAGAAATTATGAGAAAAAATATAAATAAAATACTATCATTATTTATTCTTGGTTTGACAATTCTGGCAACAGGTTGCCAGGAACCAGAAGAATTGATTCCAACTGCCGGAAACAAACTAACGACACTTAGTTTTTTAACTTCAGATCTGATTGAAACAAAGATTACGGTGGCAGATTCTGAAACAGATGATGTTATTGTTATTGATGCAGATATTAATGGGCTCAAAACCACTGACATGACAAAAGTTAATGTGTCAGCTAACATTCCAAATAACGCGCTAGTTGAACCTTCTTTTGTGGGCCCGGTGGATTTATCCGAACCTTATCAATTTGAAGTGGTTGGAGCTGATGGAGCACGGCAGGCTTACTCTATCGAAGCAAATCTGAGCGTTCAGTATCAACACCGTACGTTATGGAGAAAAACGGCAACTGAATTAAATTTTACCAACCACAATAATGGTGCGATAGGATTTAGCGGCGATTATGTTGTGGTACACGACAGGGGCGGATTTTTTTACATTAACATTTCTGACGGTGAAAAAGCCGGTGATATCTCTATGGAAGGTATCGACTGGGGCAGCCTCCAAAGGACAGTGCCGCTGCACATGGCCACCGATGATGCCGGCAATATTGCTTCATGTAACTTTGGTGTTGCTGAAGGCGATGTAATACACATGTATTGGTGGGAAGGAGTAACGGCAGCCCCTGAACTGCTATTTGAATATGTACTGGATATTCCGGGAGTACAGGTCGGCAGAAAAATTTATGTAAGAGGTGATATGACTGATCATGCTTTCCTCTACCTGGCTCTCTCCAATAAAAACACATTCCTGCAATGGGAAATCAAAAATGGCCAGGTAGTATCTGAAGAACCCAGAAGGGTCGATTATTCATTAGATTATACCATGGGTGTGCAGGCTAAAATCGTTCCAATAGAGGTTGGCGCTAACAGCAACTATTTTGTGGCCCGGTATGAGAATGGTGTTGCCAAGGTTGCCATAACTTATATGGATGGAACAACCAACCAGCCAATCTATCAGTCAGAACATCACATTCAGGATGTTTATCATCAGTGGTTAGGTGGAGGTCATGCTTTTGATTACGCTCAAATGGATGGAGCTTATTATATATTCATGATTGAGCAGAATGCTTTCAATTGGATGAGAGAGGTTTTTGATGTTAGAAAAGTGATGCTCAGACCAAACGAAATCACGTCAATTATGGATCTTATTAAATTCAGAGCCTGGAATGATTGGCTTAATTTTCCGATGGATCCAAACTATGCAAGTAATGGAAATGTTACCGGTGATGTAAAAGTAAAGATCAGTCCTGATGGAAAGTCTGCTGTTGTTGCATTCTTGTGCACAAATGGTGGAGTAGAATTGTGGGAAATATATTAATTGCAAACAGTTAAAAATAAATAATCATTAAGGGGGTGGCTGGATTTAACCATCAATCTTATCTGTCTTAACGCGGATAATAAGATTAGGAACAATTTCAGCCATCCTCTTTTGTATTTTCTCTTTGCTATGAATATAAAATTGTATTTTGCATTCTTGTACCTTCTGGCACATATTGGATGCACAGATAACCATGGCAATAAGCTGGATGACGAAGATATTGTTTGGAAAGAACCTCCGGCTGAACTGCCTGCAATTCCAATAAATGAAAAATCAAGAATTCTATGGATTGATGCTTCTGCAAATTTTGAGTATTTGGCAAATAGTAAAGAAAATATCCAAAACTCTCTAGTAAGGGCTAAAAATACTGGATTTACAGAGATAGTAGTTGATGTCAGACCTACATGTGGAGATGTTTTATATCAGAGCAGTATAGTTGACCCAATAAAAAAACTAAACAACATTGAGCGAACTGCTTCGTGGGATTATTTAGGAACCTTTATCGAAAAGGCAAAGAGTCTTGGTTTACGGGTGTATGCAAATATAAATGTAATGGTTGGTGGGAATATTCGCGATGGTGGTATTTTATTTCGTGAAAAAGAAGAAAGCTACTGGGCCACGCAATTATATTATTCATCAGGAATAATATCAATCATGGATGATGAAAAATCACATGCAAAATTTTTTAACCCTGTGAATCCTGAGGTTCAATCATATCTTTTATCTGTAATTGAAGATCTTGCTCGGAATTATTCTGATTTGGATGGTATTATATTAGACAGAGCCCGTTTTAATTCAATTGAAAGTGATTTCTCCCAGCAAAGCAAAAAAGAGTTTGAAAAATATATTGGAGCATCAGTTAATTCTTTTCCCTATTCTATTTTTACCTGGAATTTAGATAAGGTTGTTCCTGGCCAGCATTATAAAAAATGGCTTGAATTTCGTGCCAAAATCATCTACGATTTTTTTAAAAATGCAAAAGACAGAATAAAAGCAGTAAATCCGAATATGAAATTTGGCACCTATACCGGATCATGGTATTCAACTTATTATAATGAAGGTGTGAATTGGGCAAGTAATAAATATGATCCTTCCGTTCATTATTCATGGGCAACCCCGGAATACAAAAATTATGGCTATGCGTCTCTTCTTGATTTATATATGACAGGAGCTTATGGGCAAACATTATATGGTTCGGAAAATGAATGGAGTGTAGAGGGAGCTATTTTGAATGCTAAAAAAGTGACAATGGGGGATGTACCAGTTTGCGGAAGTCTTTACGGGTTGAATTTCGAGAATAAACCCAATGATGCAGAAGAAGCAGTTTTTATAGCTTTAACTGTAGGTGATGGATTGATGTTTTTCGATATGATTTATTTAAATATGTATAATCAGTGGGATGCCGTTAAAAGAGGTATCGACCGGGCATTTGAATATTCCAATAATTAGGGGTTTTTATGCTTAAAAAAATCTCCGGTCAACTAATAAATCAGAGTTTTCCAGAAAACTTAACATGTTAGTTTTAATGTAAAGCAGTTATAACCTGAAATTATTTTTTTTTCGATTTGCTCTGTTGGAATTGTAAGTTTTGAATAATATGATTAAAGAAAATAGCTCAATCAGGATTAATCTGAAATTTATTTTTTGGATGATTTGCCTTTTCCCTTTTTTTTCCAAGGGGCAGTCTGTTAATTCTGATATTATTCTTGAAAACAATAATGTCAAGTTGGTTTTCGCAGATTCATCAGAATTCCAAATGAAAAGATTTGAGGTAAATGGCAAGAATTTGTTAGCCAATCAACCAACCTACCCATGGGAATTAACATACAGAGGAGTGAATGGCGAAAATCCAAAACTACACCCCCGGTTGGGATATTATAAAGGAGTAACTGTTGTGAAAAATGAGGATTTCACCACAGTACTTTTTAAATGGAATATGGTATTGACCGATAATTTGTTTCCGGTTATTATGTCCGTCACTCTCTATAACAATATAGAATTACCTGAGTGGAACATCGAAGCAAAAGTGCCCGAGGGATGGGTTGTCACCCATCTGGTGTTTCCAAGAATCTCCCTTAAACGGCCCGATGACCCTAAAATAATTCTTTCTGCCGGGTATGGAGTTGAATATAACCTCGGCGCTGGTGGCACACTTCAATCACGTTATCCTTCAGGAACCGGTACCATGCAGCTGGTACTTATGCATAATGACGATGGTTGCTTTTATTATTCGACTAGAGACAAGGAGGGATCAGATAAAATATTTAAAGTAAACAACCAAGGTGATAATGTCATATTTTCCACCGAAATCACCACATCATACGCGTGGACAAAGAAAAGTGAATTTTCCCTTCCATGGTCCACCGTAATGGGCTACAGAGGAGGTGGTTGGCAAGATGTCGTTGAGCGCTGGTACAGACCTTTTACCTTTGAAACCCAATGGGGAAAGTATAAAATTCCTGAAAGAACCAATATAACCAGTTGGATTAAAGAGGCTGACTTATGGTTGCGCCCGATGCATGTTGAGGAAAATTCGATGAAAGAGGTGAGTGATGCACTCAACTATTTTGGAAAAGGTGTTGGACTTCACTGGTATTACTGGCATAATCATCCTTTTGACACCAAATATCCTGAATACTTTCCCTGTAAAGATAATTTTCCTGAAATGGTTAAAAAAGCGCAGGCATCAGGAGGATTTGTTACTCCCTATATTAATGGCAGGCTTTGGGATACCAATACCAAATCGTATGTTGAACTTAATGGGAAAGAAGCCTCTTGCAGAAAACCGGATGGAACGCTCTATACAGAAGTGTATGGCTCCAAAGTGCTGAATACAGTGACTTGTCCTTCATCTGAAATCTGGAAAGGAATTCAGTCTGATTTAATAAAAAGAATTTTAACGGAAATTGGAACTGACGGAGTTTATATTGACCAGATAGGTGCCGCAGCCGGAGAAGCCTGTTATGCAGAAAACCATGATCATCCATTTGGAGCGGGAAACTGGTGGCATCATTCATACAGAGATATGATAAAAGAAATTCGTTTAAAACATGTAAAAAATGAACAGGCACTTACCACAGAAGAAAATGCAGAATGCTATATCGATTTGTTTGATATGATGCTGATAGTGAACACACCTCATTCAAATTATCAAAAAATTGTTCCACTTTTTCCTCTGGTATATTCCGACAGAGCTATTTATAGCGGTTATACATATATTCCATGGAACATTGGGAATGGGGTTTTTAGGTACATTACAATGCGAAGTCTTTTATGGGGTGCGCAATTGGGATGGATTGAGCCAGGTAAGATTTTGAAACCTGAACACGAAATTGAAGCACTGTTTTTAAAGAACTGTACAAATTTCAGACGTCAGCATCATGATTTATTTTTAGGTGGTCGGTTTATAAAAGAGATAATTCCTCAAGGAGATAACCCGACAATAAACATTCCTGGCTATCAAAAAACAAATGTTGTCTTGGCAGCAGAATGGAAAGGATCTGATAATGAATTAAGTATTATTGTTGTCAATATGGATAATCAACGCAGAAATATCATTTTGCCTGGCGAGAGAGAATTAGAGATTGAAAAATTTAGTTGTATGATAATAAGAAGTAATGGGTAAGCAATGAAAACTATAACTACAAGAAGAAATTTTTGCAAATCAATAGGAGTAACTGCATTGGGATTAGGGTTAGCACCGGAACTGATGGATCAACTGAATGAGTCGGCCGGAATTAAACCGATAGAGGGTTCCTGGTTTGAATTTCAGCATCATAGTTTGGCCGAAGGAAAATATTGGAATCCCACTCTGGCTGAATTTACAGCCAATCAGTGGGAGTATAAAATTAATGAAATCGCACAATCAGGTATTCGTTATCTGGTATTACTGAATACCGCAATTCGTGATAAAACTTTTTATCCATCGAAATTTCTTCCCAAACATCAGCTTGCTTGCGAGGATCCCCTGGAAGTTGTATTATCGGCAGCAGATAAGTACGGAATTAAATTTTTTGTAAGCAATGGTTTTTTTGGAGAATGGACTAAGCCCGCTTTTTTGATGCAAGATAAAGAGGTTGAGAAAATCAGGCTCCGGGCGATGAATGAAATTGCTGAAAAATACGGACATCACAAAAGCTTTTATGGCTGGTATTATCCAAATGAAACAGGAATACAGGGACATTACGATGACTTTTTTATTAACTATGTAAACAGTTCTTCTTCCGAAGCAGCAAAGCTCACACCTAAAGCCAAAACGCTTATTGCTCCTTATGGAACCCGTAACGTAAAAGCAGACGATAAACATCAACGGCAAATTGAACAGTTGAATGTGGATTTTATAGCCTATCAGGATGAAATAGGTGTTGAAAAAACCAAAGTAGAAGAGAGTGCCGGATTTTTTGAAAGTTTATATAAGTTGCATAAAAAAGCTGCAAAGTCAAGTATATGGGCTGATGTGGAGGTTTTTCAATTTGAAGGACAGGTTTATCAAAGTGCTCTCTTGCCAGCTCCGGCAGAACGGGTAATCAGGCAATTGGAAGCGGTTTCTCCTTACGTGGAGAAAATATTCATATATCAGTACATGGGATTAATGAATGCTCCTGATTCTGATGCATTTGCAGGTCATCCAAATTCTACGAAACTTTATCAAGCACTTCAGAAGAATGGTTCTATAAAATAACTTTGAAATATTTAATTCAGTGGTTACAAGCAAATTGAAAATATTATCGTTATTCTTTCTTTTCCTTTTCTTCACAAATGAAATCATTGCAAAAGAAAGGGGGAAAAATCTAAATCAGGTCATAATAGAGAATACTGAAATGCGACTTGTCTTTAATGCTAAAGGCGAAGCTATTAGTTTGATTCATAAAGATACAGGACAGGAGTGTCTTGAAACAGGGACAAATACACCTGCTTTTGCCATAACAGAATACCGTCCGTACGATAACGAACTTTTTCTCACCTACCCGGCAAAACCGCGAACATTTGGGGCCGACACAATTTACCGGATTGGAAATGAATTAAAAGTTGGATTTGAAAAAATTGCTTACACTGCAACCATATCACTGAATATTACTGATAACTATATAGGCTTCAAACTTACAAATCTGGATTACGAAATTGAAAAGTTTGGTATTAAAAGACCAACTGAAATTGATGAGTTTGCTTTACTTCAATTACCCGTAAAAAAACGCCGTTACATGGGCGAATGGCTTAATGTAGTGTGGGACGATGATGTGGCTGTAAATTTGCTGGCTACAGATGAATTTGCACGTATCGATGCATTCGACCGGAATGATTATCATTTGCTTTATGCAGGTATGGAAAAACGGGTAAAGCTTAGGAATGTTGGGGCAGCTTTAATTACAACTCAAAAAGATAAGTTATTGGACAGGATTGATCAACTTGAAAGGGATTACAACCTGCCCCTGGGAGTTGAAAGCAGACGAAGGGAAGAATACAAATATTCCTATTACGAATTACGTAATGTAACTACAAAAAATATTGATGAGCACATTGCTTTTGCAAAAGAAGGTGGTTTTCGTATGATCGTGTTGTATTATACAGATTTTGCTCTGTCAATGGGCCATTTCCCATGGCGGCCTGAATATCCCAATGGCATGGATGATTTACAGCTCATTACCCAAAAAATCAGAGAGGCAGGAATGATTCCTGGTTTTCATATTCACTATAACAAAGCTGCCAGAAACGATCCGTATGTCAGTCCGGTTCCGGATGCCAGACTTAATCTGAGACGTATTTTTACATTAGCTGATTCGATTGACAACTCATCAGATATTATACAGATTGAGGAAAATCCCGAAGGTTGCACCCTTGAAGAGGGACGGCGGTTATTGAAAATAGGCAATGAGTTAATTTCATACGAGAATTACACTACAACCTATCCCTATCAGTTCATCGGATGTACACGGGGTGTCCTCGGTTCAAAAATTAAGCCTGTTGAAAAAGGATTTAAGTTCGGCTTGCTCGATGTAGATACCTGGCCACTCTTTATCCGGTTTGATCAAAACACAAGTATTCAACAGGAAGTTGCTGAACGAATTGCAAAAATATATGATGATGCCGGATTTGAGTTTGTTTATTTTGATGGGGCTGAAGATGTTCATCCGCCATATTGGTTTCATGTTGCCCGCTCACAGTCAATAGTTTACAACGCATTTAAAAATACTCCCTTATTATCGGAGGGAGCCATTAAATCACACTACAGCTGGCATATTATAACCAGGGGAAATGCCTTTGATTTATTTGCACCGGAAGTCATCCGGCAGGCAACACAAAAGTATCCGATGTATGCTGCCCAATTTACTGCACAGGATTTCACATCAATAAATTTTGGATGGAATGATTACCTGGCACCTGATACCATTAAAGAAGGAATGCAACCCGACATGTATGAATATATATGCAGCCGGGCTGCTGCATGGGATTGTCCCATTGCTCTGATGGGTAAACTCGAAGAATTGAAAGCCCATCCCCGGACACAGGATAACCTGAAAATTATCCGAAACTGGGAAGATGTTCGCATTGGAGAATTGTTAACAGAAAAACAAAAAGAACAATTGAAACAACCAGACCAGGAACACATTTTACTGAAAGACGAAGAGGGAAAATTTAAGTTTTTAACATATCAACAAATCGCTAAACCGGCGAATGATTCTCCTGATATAAAGGCTTTTGTGTTCAACAGAAATGGTAAAACCTGGCTGTGTTATTGGCATATTCGGGGTGAAGCATTGCTGAAAATTGATGTTGAAAAAGGTAAAATGCGATTATTTGAGGAACCAGGCAAGGAACTTAATTTTAAAGAATATAGTAATCATTCTGTTGTACCGGTTGATAACCGTCGTTTCATGGTTTTTGATTTGCCTGTCCAAAAGGTTACCAGGTTAATCCAAAATGCTGAAGTGTTTTAGGTTGCAATAAATTACAATTGATTAAATGAGTTCCTTTCGAATTGGGTAAGAGAAAATTTTAATTTATTGAGCATTAAATTAATAAATTGTATGAAAAACATAAACCGAAGAAATTTTGTAAGAACAACTGCACTGGCTGGCGCAGGAATTACTGTGGTTCCTGGTTCGGTATTGGGAAAAGCAGCCGGCCATGTTTCTCCAAGCGATAAACTAAATATTGCCGGAGTCGGCATAGGTGGCATGGGCCGAAACAACCTGCGAAATATGAGTTCCGAAAACATTGTGGCGCTTTGTGATGTGGACTGGGATTATGCCGGAAAAACGTTTAAAGATTATCCAAAAGCTCAAAAGTTCAAAGACTGGCGCGAGATGCTCGATAAAGCGGGCAATTCCATAGATGCTGTATTGGTGGCAACACCCGATCATTCACATGCTGCTGTTACCGCTCATGCCATTACGCTGGGAAAACATGTTTACACCCAGAAACCGCTCACGCATTCAGTGTATGAGTCACGATTGCTTACGAAATTGGCCCAAAAATACGGGGTGGCAACCCAAATGGGGAATCAGGGCAATTCGTATGGCGATATCCGCAGAGTGTGCGAATGGATTTGGTCGGGCGCCATTGGCGAAGTAACCGAAGTACATGCATGGACCGACCGGCCAATCTGGCCACAGGGATTGCAACGGCCCGCTGAAAAGATGAAAGTGCCGGCCACACTGGATTGGGAACTGTTCCTGGGGCCAGCTGCGTACAGGCCTTACCATTCTGCCTACACTCCATGGAACTGGCGTGGTTGGTGGGATTTTGGCACCGGTGCATTAGGAGATATGGCATGTCATGTGCTCGACCCTGTATTCTGGGCACTCAATCTAAAGTACCCCACACAAGTTGAAGGTTCCTCTACTTTGGTGAATACGGATAGTCCGCCTCACGCTGAAATCGTAAAATATACCTTCCCTGCGCGGGAAAGTCTGCCAAATGTAGGCATGCCTGAAGTAAAAGTGACCTGGTATGACGGTGGTCTGTTACCTCCCCGTCCGGAGGAACTTCCTGATGGAGAAGTTTTAGGGAAAGATAGTGGCGGTGGGTTACTTTTTATAGGTAACAAAGGGAAAATAATGACCAGTTACTATGGAATGCAACCTACTCTTTTGCCTTATTTCAAAATGGAAGATTTTAAAGAACCAGAACCTGTCATACGTCGAATCCCAGGTTCAGAATCAGGACCATGGTCCGGAGCGCACGAGCGAGACTGGATTCGCGCCTGCAAAGAATCAAAAGAAAGCCGTACAGAAACAAGTGCCAACTTTGCCTATTCCGGGCCATTCAATGAAATGGTGGTGATGGGTGTTTTGGCCGTCAGATTACAGGGCTTGAACCGCATTCTTGACTGGGATGGTGAGAACATGTGTTTTACTAACATTTCTGATTCTGATATACTCAGGGTGGTAACGAATGATATGTTCGAAGTGATTGATGGGGACCCGAAATTTAACAGAGATTATGCAGAGTTCAATGCCAGAGAAATGTCAGAAGAATGGATAAAACATACATACAGGGATGGATGGTTATTGCCTGAAATGCCTGGAGATTAGGTAGTAAAAATGCAGGGAAAGTGATTATCTGCTTTTCCTGCTTTTTTCATATAATAAGTTCAAAAACCGAAATAGATAAAAACAATAGTTATGGCAATAAAACAATTTGCATTTAGAAACTTACTGATAATTTTTATTCTGGGTTTTTCATATACTCTTACAGCTCAAAACCAAAAGATTGAAAAGGCCGGATGGAAACTCGGAGTACAAAGTTATACATTTCATAAATTCACTTTCAGGGAGGCAGTAGATAAGGCACATCAGTTAGGCTTAAATTATATGGAAGTTTATTATGGTCAGCCTCTGGGCGAGGGAATGGAAGGCACTATGGATTTCCGAATGGATAATGAAACACGCAAGCAGGTAAAAAAATATGCCAAATCAAAAAAGGTAAAAATAATAGCCAGTGGTGTTGCTGTATGCAAAAACGAAGAAGAATGGAACCAACTTTTCGAATTCGCTGATGCAATGGACTTCAATATAATTACTTGCGAGCCGGAATATAAACACCTGAATTATGTGGATGAATTAGCCAACAGATACAAAATAGATATTGCGATCCACAACCATCCCAAACCATCTAACTACTGGAAACCTGAAATGCTTCTCGAAGCCATAGATGGCCTTAGTAACAGAATTGGGGTGTGCGCAGATATTGGTCATTGGGCCCGGATGGGACTTGATCCTGTAGAGTGCCTGCAAAAATGTGAAGGCAAAATGAAGTCATTGCACATTAAAGACATTAAAGAAAAAGTTGGAGGAGAAGTTGAACAGCATGATGTAATTTGGGGTACGGGTGTCTTAGATTTACCAGAAATAATGATTGAGCTTAAACGCCAAAATTTTAAAGGATTATTTTCCATTGAGTATGAGCACAATTGGTATAATTCAGTTCCCGACATCAAGAAAGGCATCAACTATTTTATAGAAATTACCAATACAATATTGTAATTAAATTTTTTCGTATAACAAATTATTAAATAATAAATTGACGTGGTTAAACAAAAATTTCATCTGATTTTATTTCTTGTTGCCTTCACATTAATCTCTTTTACTGCAAATAACAAGGGAAACACGATATATTTTAAAGGAAAGGTAACTTGTAATGGTGAAGGCATTGAAGGCGTTGCTGTCACAGACGGAGTGGCAGTGGTTTTAACCGATAAAAATGGAAAATATAGTTTTTCAGGAAAACCTGATACACGTTTTGTATATATATCAAAGCCTTCTGGTTACAAAATTTCTGTTAAGAAATCAGTTCCTCAGTTTTATTTTGAACTTCCCCCTGATAAAAAAAAGCACATTGTCAATTTTCCTCTGGAAAAAATTTCTGGCGATGATGCACGCCATGGGTTTGTCGTTTGGGCTGATCCTCAGGTTAAAACAGAAAAAGAAGTTTTGTTGGCGAAGGAAGTGGCAAACGACTTAATCAACCTTCTGGGCAACTATCCGCCAGACATTCAGTTTCACGGATTGGGATGCGGAGATATTATCGGGGATAATCCGGTTCTTTTTGACCGGATAAAAGACATCCTTGAACCTACTGAAATACCTTTTTATCAATCAATGGGCAATCATGACATGCTCTATAACAATCGCTCAAACTACTTAGCACCTGGTGTTTATCAAAGCCACTTTGGGCCTGATTATTACTCGTTTAACCGAGGAGAAATTCACTATGTGGTATTGAATAATGTTTTTTACATTGGCAGAGATTATTTTTACATTGGTTATTTAACAGAAAAGCAGCTTTCCTGGCTTGAGAATGATTTGTCTGCAGTGAAGGAAGGGTCAACAATAGTTCTAACAATGCACATTCCCACGGCATTGGACGAGCAAGACCTTAATCAATTTTCTTATTCTGCCATTGCCCAGGCTACAACAAATAAAATGGCTTTATACAAAATACTCGAACCATATAACACACATATTATCACTGGTCACCTGCACATGAACAATAATCTGGAAATTGCTTCAAATATTTTTGAACACAACATATCGGCTGTTTGTGGTGCCTGGTGGCAGGGAGATTACGCTGAAGACGGAACGCCTAAAGGATATGCTGTATTTGAAGTGAACGGATCCGAACTGCAATGGTATTATAAAAGTTTTGGCTATGACCGTGAATACCAATTTCGGGCATATAAAGCAGGCGAAAATGTTGAACAACCAGAATATATTACAGCAAATGTATGGAATTGGGACTCTGAATGGAAAGTTTACTGGTATGAAAACGGAAAAAGGATTGGAGAAATGGAAGCATATTCTGGGACCGACCCTGAAACAGTAAAAGCATATTCAGACAAGGAAAGTCTGGATTACAAATGGATATCTGCCAGGAAAACACAACATATGTTTCGGGCAAAACCAAAATCTCTTTCAGCGAAAATAACCATCGAGGTCATAGACCGGTTTGGTCATTCCTATAAAAAAACCTTGCAATAATATAAGTCATGAAATTTGACTGGATTGATTTAACGATTATAGCTATCTATATTGCTCTTAGTATTTTTATTGGCTTTTGGATTTCAAGAAAAGCAGGTAAAAGTTTACAAAACTACTTTTTGGGTGGAAATGAATTAAAATGGTATTACCTGGGACTTTCCAATGGTTCAGGGATGTTTGATGTATCAGGCGCTGCATGGACTGTTACCATTTTTTTTGTTTATGGATTAAAAAGTGTCTGGATTCCCTGGTTATGGCCGGTATGGAATCAGATTTTTGTAATGATATTTATGGCTGTATGGCTGCGAAGATCTAATGTAATGACAGGTGCTGAATGGATTACAACACGTTTTGGAAGCGATAGAGGAGGAAAATTCTCTCACATCATTGTTGTTGTTTTTGCTGTCATCAGTGCCATTGGATTTATCGCCTATTTTTTTGTGGGAATTGGAAAGTTTGCTGTGATGATTTTTCCCTGGGATTTATCCTTTAATATGGGGCAAATTCACATTATCTCTGAATACGCTTATGCTACCATTCTTTTATCCGTTACAACATTATATGTTATCAGAGGAGGAATGTACAGTGTGGTTGCCACCGAGGTGATGCAGTTTTTTGTCATGACAATTGCCTGCATTGCTGTAGCGTGGTTTGCTATAAACCATGTGTCGGCTGAACAGATAGAAGCATCAGTGCCAAAGGGTTGGTTCGATATTGTTCCACACTGGGACTCTGGACTCGATTGGACCGGTATTTTCGACCAGGTAAACGATAAAATAGCAGAAGACGGATACGGTATGCTTGGGGCTATGGTGATGATGATGTTTTTTAAGGGAATATTTTCAAGCCTGGCAGGTCCGGTACCAAGTTATGATATGCAACGTGTTTTATCCACGAAAACTCCCCGCGACGCTGCAAAAATGAGTGGTATTACTTCTTTGGTGCTTTATCCTCCAAGATATCTGATGGTTGCCGGAATGGGTATTTTAGCATTGGTATCAGTAGATCCTATGCTGGAGGTAAGCAACGGAAATCTTGATTTTGAAAAAATTCTTCCATTTGTAATCAATAATATATTACCAGTAGGCTTAAAAGGAATTATTCTGGCAGGTTTATTGGCTGCTTTCATGTCCACATTTTCAGCATTTGTAAATTCTGCACCCGCCTACATCGTAAATGATTTGTATAAAAAATACATTAACCCCAACGCAACAGGGAAACTATATATTCGGATAAGCTATGTATCATCGATTGGCATTGTTGCGATTGGTATTATTTTCGGCTTTTTTTCTGCATCAATAAATTCACTTACTCTTTGGATTACCTCGTCATTGTATGGCGGGTATGTTGCTGCCAATGTTTTAAAATGGGTCTGGTGGCGGTTTAACGGGTATGGTTATTTTTGGGGAATGCTTGCGGGGTTAGCTGGCTCAACCATCAAGTTTATTTTCTTCCCCGATACTCCTGATATTTACTTATTTCCAATTATTTTGATTCTGGCATCATTGGGCAGTTTTCTTGGATGCCTTTTCACAAAACCTGTAGATGATAATACGCTCATTGAATTTTATAAAAATGTGCGCCCCTGGGGCTGGTGGAAACCTGTGTTTGATAAAGCAAAGAAAAAATATCCCGAAATAACCAAAAACAAGGATTTACCGCGTGATGCATTCAATATCCTGATTGGAATTATTTGGCAAACTACTTTAATAACCATTCCTGTTTATCTGGTAATCAGAAGGCCACAAGGATTAATTATTTCAATTGTATTGTTTATTTTAACATCAATTGTATTGAAATTTAACTGGTTAGACAAATTAAAAGATTATGAGAAATATTAAAATGTACTACAGTAATTTATTGACTGAAAGGGAAAAACATGAAGATTAAGGGTACTTTTATAGATGAAATTAGTCATGATATTCCACACCAGAACTGGGGTATTGACGAATGGGAAAACGATTTCAGATACATGAAATTAGTAGGAATTGATACGGTTATACTTATTCGTTCAGGCTATGGAAGGTGGCAAACCTTTCCATCAAAAGTTTTAACACAGAATGAAGGCGCATATAGTCCTCCTGTAGATTTGATTCAGATGTTTCTTTGTTTAGCCGAAAAAAATGGAATCGATTTTTACCTCGGATTATATGATTCAGGGACATATTGGAGTTCAGGAAAATACCAGAAAGAAGTTGATATCAATAAAAAATTAATTGATGAAGTCTGGAAAAAATACAAAGGGATGTCAGCTTTTAAGGGGTGGTATATTTCCCATGAAATAAGTCGCAAAACAGGACAAATTGTTGATTTATATGCAGGTTTAGCCAGGCATTGCAAGGATATTAGTGGCGGATTGCCGGTGCTTATTTCTCCTTATATTGATGGTATAAAAAATGTAAGCCAGTATTCAACCAATACAACAAAAACAAATGGGATAACCCTAAAACAGCATGAAGTTGAATGGAATGAAATATTTGATGGTATAAAAGAAGCTGTTGATATTGTCGCTTTTCAAGACGGACATGTGGATTACAGTGACCTGACCAGCTTCCTTCAAACGAACAAATCACTTGCTGACAAATTTGGTCTTGAATGCTGGACCAACTCAGAATCTTTTGACCGGGATATGCCCATCAAATTTATGCCCATCAAATGGGAAAAACTCTTGCTGAAACTTGAATTGGCAGCTAAAGCAGGAATAGAGAATGCAATCACCTTTGAATTTTCACATTTCATGAGTCCTCAATCTGCATATTTACAGGCAGGACATCTATACAACAGATACAAAGAATATTTACAAAACTCTAATTTTAAATAGAAAATTAACCAATCAGTTATGAAACGAAGAAATTTTATAACCCTTGTGTCAGCCGGAAGTGGTGGAATGTTCTTATCTGCTCAGGGAACAGGTAACCAAATGTTTATAGAATCAAAGAAAGTTAGTGACATTCCGGATGAATTCTCAGCTGATGTTGTAATTGCTGGCGGAGGATTAGGAGGTTGCGCAGCTGCTCTTGCTGCCTGCCGAAATGGACTAAAGGTAATTTTAACGGAAGAGACCGATTGGATAGGCGGGCAATTATCGCAGCAAGGTGTTCCTCCGGATGAACATTCATGGATTGAAACACACGGTGCTCCTGCTTCATATAGAGATTACAGAAACAGGGTAAGAGAATATTATAAACGCAATTATCCGCTTACCCCCGATGCCCGGAATCGTGAATTTTTAAATCCGGGAGATGGTTCTGTTTCCCGTTTGTGCCATGAACCCAAAGTGGCTGTTGCAGTTTTGCTGGAAATGCTTAATCCCTTTATGAGTTCGGGAAAACTTCTGTTGTTAACAGAGCATAAAGTTAAAAGAGCAGATTTTACAGGTGATACTGTAAGATCAGTTGAGGTTGAAAACCTGAAGAGTAATCAAAAAGTAGTGCTAACTGCCTCCTATTTTATAGATGCAACGGAATGTGGAGACCTGCTCCCTTTAACCAATACAGAATACATTACAGGTACAGAGTCAAAAAGTCAAACAGGTGAACTTCATGCACCGGAAAAGGGTAATCCAAAAAACAATCAGGCTTTCACATTATGTTTTGCCATGGATTATCAACCTGGAGCAAACAATGTTATCGACCAACCTGCAAACTATGGTTTTTGGAGCAAGTATGTTCCGGAAATGACTCCGCCCTGGGCAGGAAAGTTATTGGAACTGAATTATTCCAATCCTCAGACTTTGGAACCAAAAGAACTCGGTTTTCATCCGGAAGGAATAAGTACCGGCAAAGTTTTAAATCTGTGGAATTACCGTCGTATAATCAACAGAAATAATTTCCATGCCGGAACCTATAATGGGGATATTACAATCGTAAACTGGCCACAAAATGATTATCTTCTGGGAGATATCATTGATATTAAAGAAAAAGAGTTTAAAAAACATATTGAGGGAGCAAGAGAGCTGAATTTGTCGCTGTTTTATTGGCTTCAGACTGAAGCACCCCGCCCTGATGGCGGTATCGGATGGCCCGGATTACGTCTTCGTGGTGATGTAATGGGAACAATAGATGGAATGGCTAAGTATCCGTACATCCGGGAATCGAGAAGAATTAAAGCTGAATTTACAATTTTGGAAGAACATGTTGGAGCTGAAAACCGGAAACTGGTGGCAGGTGAAGAGGCAGGCAAAAAAGCAGCGGATTTTTTCGACAGCGTAGGAACCGGTTATTACCACATCGACCTTCATCCCAGCAGCCAGGGCGATAATTATATTGACTTTGGCTCTCTTCCTTTTCAGATTCCTTTAGGCGCTTTGCTGCCGCAGCGTATGAATAACCTGTTGCCTGCAAATAAAAATATTGGCACTACTCATATCACAAATGGGTGTTATCGTCTGCATCCGGTTGAATGGAGCACCGGCGAAGCTGTTGGCTCGTTAATAGCCTTTGCACAGAAGAAAAAAATAATTCCCAGGGCTGTGCGGGAAAACGGAAATCTGCTGGACGAATTTCAGAAATGGATTCGCAACCAGGGATTGGAAACACACTGGTCTGAATAATGTAAAATGTTTTAAATTAAGCGATTTCTATAGGAAAAAACCCAATTGAGGGCGTAAAAAATTGAAAAAGTTCAATTTGTAATTAGATAATGATAAAAATAGAATGAACACCAAAAACAGATTAATTAATATGCATTATGTTGCCTTTATATCAATAGTGGCGGCATTAGGTGGTTTATTGTTCGGATACGATACGGCTGTAATTTCGGGGACCGTTTCGCAGGTAACAGCACAGTTTGACCTGAATACACTGCAAAGCGGATGGTATGTTGGTTGTGCATTGGTAGGGTCAATTATTGGGGTATTGTTTGCCGGAAGACTGAGCGATTATTTTGGGAGGAAAAATACAATGATTCTCTCTGCCCTTCTTTTCACTGCATCAGCATTGGGTTGTGCTCTGTCAGTCAGTTTTAACCAGCTTGTAATATGGCGTATGGTTGGAGGTGCCGGAATAGGAATAGTTTCAGTTGTTTGTCCCCTTTATATTTCAGAGGTTTCACCGGCATCCCATCGCGGCCGTTTAGTATCACTTTACCAGTTTGCCATAACAGTTGGATTTTTAGTTGCTTATTTGGTGAATTATTTTCTGTTAAAATTGTCTGTAGATTTTCACTCTTCACTTTCATCATTTCAGCGAATTTTTGGTTCTGAATATTGGCGGGGAATGTTAGGAGCAGAAACCTTACCAGCAGCTCTCTTCTTTCTTGTAACATTTCTAATTCCTGAAAGTCCTCGTTGGCTGTTGGTAAAGAATAAAGAAGATAAAGCTTTTGCAATTTTTTCAAAAATATTTGTTAACCCTGAAGATATTTCTTTTCAAATACACGAGACAAAAAAAATATTACAACTGCAATCGGAAGTTAGCTCTGACTGGAAAATACTTATGCAGCCAGGTTTTCGAAAAGCGGTGATAATTGGTGCAGCGATTGCCATATTGGGGCAGTTCATGGGTGTTAATGCGGTACTTTACTATGGACCAACAATTTTTGAGAGCAGTGGCTTGTCCAGCGGAGATTCCCTTTTTTATCAATCATTAATAGGTGCTGTAAATATGCTGACAACAATACTTGCATTACTTATAATCGATAAGGTGGGGCGCAAAAAACTTGTTTACGTGGGGGTCTCCGGGATGATTCTTTCGCTAATTTTAATCGGCTTCTATTTCTTATTTTTTGAACAATTGGAATTAACCAGTATTTTCTTGTTGATTTGTTTTTTGGCCTATATCTTTTTTACAGCGGGATCGATTAGTGCGGTAATTTTTGTTTTTCTTTCAGAAATGTATCCGACACGAATCAGAGGATTTGCAATGTCACTTGCCACATTTTCACTGTGGACAGGAACCTATTTGATTGGACAGCTTACTCCCTGGCTTCTGGCAACTTTATCTCCAGCAGGAACCTTTTTCCTGTTTGCAGTTATGTGTCTTCCGTATATGTTCATAATTTGGCGCTTAATGCCTGAAACAACAGGAAAAACACTTGAAGATATTGAACTTTTTTGGTTAAAAGATAAAAAGAAATAGGAAGGAATAGAAAATATGGATTTTACTGAGTTAAAACAGAAATACAAAAATGAATTATTTGAACGAGTCCTTCCTTTTTGGTTAGAAAAATCGCCCGATAAAAAATTTGGGGGATATTTTACCTGCCTCAACCGCCAAGGAGATGTCTTTGATACAGATAAGTTCATCTGGTTGCAAGGGCGGCAGGTTTGGCTTTTTTCAATGCTTTATAATAATGTGGAGAAACGTCAGGAATGGCTTGATTGTGCTGTTCTTGGTGGTGAATTTTTAAAAAGATACGGCCATGACGGAGATTTGAACTGGTATTTTTCATTAACGCGGAATGGAAAACCACTTATTCAACCATATAATATTTTCTCATATACTTTTTCAGCTATGGCATTTGCTCAGTTGGGATTAGCTGCAAATAATTCAGAATATATTGGAATTGCCCAAGAAACATTCAATAAAATATTAGAACGTCAGGGCAATCCAAAAGGAAAATACAACAAAGCATATCCTGGAACAAGAAACCTGAAAAATTTTGCCTTACCCATGATTTTGTGTAATCTCACACTTGAGATGGAGTATATTCTTGGAGCCGAAGTGGTGGAGAAAACTTCAAAATCAGTTATGAATGAGGTCCTCAATACATTTTACCGTTCAGAACTTGGATTGGTGGTTGAAAACGTAAATGCGGATAATTCATTTTCAAATACCTTCGACGGCCGTTTACTCAATCCGGGGCACGCTATTGAGGCAATGTGGTTTATTATGGATTTGGGGCTACGATTCAACAATTTTGAAG
The DNA here is from genome assembly GCA_964559175.1 of uncultured Mariniphaga sp. GTDB lineage: Bacteria > Bacteroidota > Bacteroidia > Bacteroidales > Prolixibacteraceae > Mariniphaga. The sequence continues at coordinate 42,919 of CAZLGT010000040.1, forward strand.
TCATTGAAAAGGCAGAGAAAATCATGCATCAAACTCTTGAATACGCTTGGGATAAAAAATATGGCGGAATTTTTTACTTTTTAGATGTCTGTGGACATCCCCCACAACAGTTGGAATGGGATCAGAAACTTTGGTGGGTTCATATTGAAACACTTATATCTCTATTGAAAAGTATTCATCTCACCGGGTCAAAAAAATCTATCGAGTGGTTTGAAAAGGTTGACCGTTACACCTGGAGTCACTTCAAGGACCCTGAACATCCGGAATGGTGGGGATACCTTAATCGCCAGGGAAAAGTATTACTGGACCTGAAGGGTGGAAAATGGAAAGGATGTTTCCATGTTCCGAGAGGACTTTATCAATGCTGGCAAACGCTCGAAAAGCTGTCAGAAAAATAACTTTTTTCTAAAAAATAGACTTTAAAAAAATGAGGCTGTTGTTTGTTTTTTTATTTGGAATGGTTGCTGGATTTTTTTCCTGCTCAAAGACAGAATCTGATTTTGATTATGAGGTCGATGTTCTAATTATTGGCGGGGGCGCAAGTGGAACAATGGCAGGAATTCAGTCAGCACGGTTAGGTGTTAATACTCTGATTGTTGAAGAAACTCCATGGTTGGGAGGAATGCTCACTTCAGCAGGAGTAAGTGCAATCGATGGAAATCACAAATTGCATTCTGGTCTTTGGGCAGAATTCCGACAGAAAATTTATGATTTTTACGGAGGTCCTGAAAATGTAAATACCGGATGGGTTAGTCAGGTGTTGTTTGAACCTTCAGTTGGAGCAACCATTTTGGAGGAAATGGCAAAGGAAGAAAAAAAACTCGACGTTTTGTTTAACACAGTTCTACTACGATTGAAAAAAAACAAAAACGGCTGGCTCGCATCTTTTTCTCCAGTCGATGGACAAGAAAAATTCAGAATAAAATCGAAAATATTAATTGATGGAACTGAATTGGGCGATGTAGCAAAAATGGCTGGGGTTTCCTATGATATCGGGATGGATTCTCGTGCAGATACCGGGGAAAAAATTGCACCCGAGAAAGCTAATAAAATTGTTCAGGACTTAACTTATATTGTTATTCTTGAGGATTTTGGAAAGGGTACAGATAAAACAATTGCCAGGCCTGAAAACTATGACTCAACAGCCTTTTTATGCACCTGCAAAGAAGGTTGCAATGAGAATACAGATGAACAGGTACATTGGGATTGTGATTACATGATGGAATATGGCCGATTACCAAACAATAAGTACATGATAAACTGGCCGATAAATGGGAATGACTTCTACACCAATATTATTGAATTGTCAAAGGAAGAAAGAGACAGTTGTCTGGAAATCGCAAAGTGGCATTCCCGGTGTTATGTTTATTATTTGCAGAATGAACTTGGATATAAAAATTTAGGTATTGCCACAAAAGAATTTCCGTCACATGACGGATTCCCATTGTATCCTTACCACCGTGAATCGAGACGCATAAAAGGGGAAGTTCGTTTTACAATAAACGATTTAGCTCGACCTTTTAATCAACTCAAACCCCTTTACCGGACAGGAATTGCTGTTGGCGATTATGCTGTAGATCATCATCATTCGGCTTATCCCGAGCCCAGGGACGTACCTGACTTACATTTTTATCCTGTTCCTTCATACACAATTCCTTTTGGAGCCTTAATTCCTGAAAATCAGGATTACCTGATTGTTGCAGAAAAATCAATTTCTGTCACAAATATTGTGAATGGTACTACCCGATTGCAACCTGTATGTATGCTCATCGGGCAAGCATCAGGGGTAATTGCTGCTTTGGCAGCAAAAGATGGTGTAACACCAGCTAACGTTCAGATTCGCAATGTTCAACAAACTTTACTTGAAGAAGGGGCTTATATTCAGCCCTATTCAGATGTCATGCCCGATGATCTTTTCTGGTTACCTGTGCAGTGCATCGGCTCCACTGGAATAATTAAAGGCGAAGGGAAAAACCAGGGCTGGGCAAATCTTACACTTTTTCATCCCGATTCAGCAATGACTTCAAAAGCTTTACTGGAAGGAATAAAAGAGTTAATTCCAGGTTTTGAATTCAACTTTAAAGGTAATTTTGTTACAGTAGAAGAGGCAGGAAAGGTTGCAATTGAAATGGGAGATTTAATTGGAACCTGTAAAAAAACAAATAACAATATCCTGCAACAAAAAATAAGAGAAATATGGAAAATCTATGAATTTGGAATTTTTCAGTCTGATTTCTTGGTTTCTCGTTGCCAAATGGCGGTAATTCTTCACGAAATAGCTGCTCCGTTTAACTTAGAAATTGATGTGAAAGGATTTTTTAATTTTAAGAACACAGGTACCATTTTAAATGGTATCCCCTCTGCCAGCTAGTTCTTAAAAAACGTACAGAATTATTCGCCCAGTATTTTTATGGTGGTACGCCGGTTCAGGCGGCGACCATCTTCAGTTTCGTTTGTTGCCACAGGCCGGTCTTCTCCGTAACCGGCCCACTGAAGACGTTCCCGGTTAATGCCACGAGAAACCAGAAATACAACTACCGACCGGGCTCTTTTCTCTGAAAGTCCAAGATTGTTTTCAGCCCTTCCGGTATTGTCGGTATGCCCCTGTACCTCTACCTTCAGGTCAGGATTTTCTGCCAGGAAATCAACCAGCTTTCTCAGTTCGGGTTCCGAACGGGGCAAAATGCGAAACGAATCGGTTTCGAAATAGATGTTGTGCAAATCCATTTCAGCGCCCACCTTCACCGGAATCAATCCAATTTCAAGCTCGTAAGGATTGTATATCTGCCTTGGTTTTTCCAAATCGAAGGTGTTTGAATAAAAGAGATACCCTTCTTTGGAAACGGAAAATGAATAACTTGTACCGGTTGGCAGGCATACCAGCAGCTCACCTTGCTTGTCGGTGTTTTCAACACGGCCAGGCTCATCGGGTACTGCCAGGTTTACCAACTGCACAGAAGCCTGCACAGGCTCGTCTGTATCGCTGTTTCTGACTGTCGCTTTAACGTAAGTTGCAGGTTGCGGACGAATGGACTCATCGAGCTGAAAGGAGTAAATATCGAGTTTTGAAAGGGTGTCGCGTGCCGACGAAAAAAAAGCGGTGAGCCCGTCGGCGCTTATGTGCAGTCCCTGCTCGTCGTTCACTGTATTAATTGGAAAACCCAGGTTGCGGGGCCGGGTAAATACCGAGTCATTTACAATTTGCGACATAAACAGATCGAAGCCACCCATGCCGGTATGATAGTCGGACGCAAAATAGAAGTTGGCATTCCCGGCATGCACAAACGGCGAGGTTTCGTTTCCGGGCGTATTGATGCTGTCGCCCAGGTTCTCTGGCTCGCGCCATTTCAGCCTGCCATTCTGGTCGAACCCAAGACATTCGGCCCGCCAAAGGTCTTTATTGCCCTTTCCTCCGGGCCGGTTGCTCGAAAAATAGAGAAAACGACCATCGGAAGAAACAGATGGCTGCGCTTCCCAGTAACTTGTATTCAGAGGGTTACCGGCATTTACCGGAGTTTCCCACCGGCCGTTGTTGTGCACCGAATAGTAAATATCGCAACTTCCCATCCCCCCGGAGCGGTTGCAGGCGGTAAAAAACAGTAATTTCCCGTCGGCAGACAGGCTTTGTGCCCCTTCGTTTTCGGGAGTGTTTATTTCATTGAGAGGCTTTGCTTCCTCCCATCCACCGGGGCCAAATTCAGAGATGTAAAAATCTTCCTGCGGCTGGCCTCCGGGCTGCTGTATCAACCGGGTAATAACCAATTGCTGCTGGTCTATGCTCAGGCTGGGCCAGTAATCATCGAAGGGGGAATTAACTGTGTTGGGCAGCCGTTCAGGCCTGAAATCAACAGGGTTTTCCATTGCCCCGATGGCAAACCGGCAGCTTTTCATTTTTTGCTCAACGGCTGCTTTTCCTTCACTGCTAAGTGTGGCAATATTCAGGTAATTCTGATAATATTCCAGCGCCTCAGCATAATTGGCGGTGGCAAAAAGGGCATCGGCCAACCTTCGCCTAATCAAAGGCATATCCGAAATTTCCAATGCTTTTTTTAATTGCAGTATCTCGTTTGGCGAATCCTTCATTTCAAAATAAATATCGGCAAGCAAAAGCCGGGCATCCAAAAAACCGGCATTGTGCTCAAGTATATTTTCACTGCATTCAATGGCCTGCGAATATTCCAGGCGTGAAAAATGCTGTCGCGCCTCATCGAACAACCGCTGGATGCGCCTGGAGGGTTGTGCATACGAAAACAAAACAACCATCAGTGCAACAAGCACCAGCAAAATTCTGCGACCTAAACCCGAAATTTCAGAAGACTTGCAATTCTCACCCATCTTTCACCCGTTTTTCGTCTGTAAAAATTTTAAAAATAATGCTTTTTGTTTTTTTGTATTTGTATTTTTTCTTAATTTGGCTTTGAAAAACACTAATTATTAATTGTTCTATTTTTTGAACGACCTTATAAAATGAAACGGAAAGGAAACAAAAAAAATTACATGGAAGTTGACAACTTCGAGCGGAAACAAAAAAAGCATCTTGGCAAAAGAGACAAAAGCTCAAAAAGAAAGCTCACTATTTATGACGAATTCGATGATGCAGAGCTGGATGATTACTCATCCGTTTACGATGAATTCGAAGAAGACGAAGACTTTTAACCCATCTTTTATAAGAAAAAATCAGGAAAAACATATTTAAATCATACCCCGGGGTAATTGCGTGTGGCATTCTGTATTTTCATCATGCAAAAAATGCATCGGCGCCGGGGTAATTGTATTTTGCCCGGGCAATTTTTTCGGGAAAATAAAAGTAGGTGGCTTCTGCTTTTGCACAAACAACGCCTTCGCCGTCGGTCAGTGTGCACTCAATTTCCACCGTCTTTTTCCCTGTGGAAACAAGTCGTGCCCTCACGGCTATTTCTCCCCTTGAAATGTAAACTGGTTTCAGGTATTCTACATTCAGACGGGTAGTGACGCCGGCTGTTTTCAACTTCACAAAAATAAGCCATGCCGCTGCTTCGTCGAGCAGGGTTGCCTGAATGCCACCATGCAGAACGCCAGTCCAGCCCTCGTATGCTTTCCATGGAGTCCATCGGGCAATCACCTCCGCATCGTCTTCCCAAAATTCAAGATGCAACCCGCGATCGTTTCCCGGCGAGCACCCAAAACAATTGTACTCACCGGTTTCTGCTGCATGTGCAAATGGATTGGTGATTTTTTTCATCTGCTGAAGTTATGCAAACAGGCTGGCAAAATTCTGCCAGCCTGTTTTAATTATTTCTGAAATACTGTTAGTTTCCGCCTAAAATAAGCGGCAGTCCATCTTTTCCGCTTCCAATAACAATTACCTTGGAATTGGGTGATTCGGCCAAATCGATGGTGGCTTCAATGCCCCGCTGCTTCAGAATCTGATCGGTTAAACTGGCATTTATAATCCGGTTAAATGCCGCAATACCCTCTGCTTCAATCCGGCGTCGTTCGGCTTCCGATTCTTCTCTTCTCAACCTGTATTCATAGGCAAGGGCTTCCTGCTCCTGTTTTAATTTGCTTTCAATGGCACCCTTAATTTGGTCGGGAAGATTGATGGAACGGATGAGCAAAGCCCGCATATCGATGAAATTTTCGCCCAATACCATCCGGGTTTCTTCTTTAATGGCCAGTTCAACCTCCGACCTTTTGGTTGAATAAATTTCTTCGGCGGTATAACGACCTGCAACCTGCCTGACAGTTGATCGAACCTCCGGAATTACCAGGACATTGATATAATTGGTTCCAAACTGCTGATACAAATTTCCAATTCTATCGTAAATAGGATTAAAACGAACGGTTATATCTGTACTGATTGACAACCCGTTTCTGTCAAGTACATCCATCATTTCATCGCGCTGCTGTTCTCTTACGTTGAAAACATACAAATTATTCCACGGAGCAATAATGTGAAATCCTTCGCCATAAATGTTTTCAGTGTCGAGTCCCGATGTGTATGGCCTGAAAATTACCCCACGCTCACCGGCATCGATGATAAAAAACATGCGGCCGCCAAAAAGCAACAGTACCACCAGAATAGCTACGATGGCTATAATGTAAGATGTTTTAAAATTAAATTTCATAACTGTAATTTTTATATTTTCACAAATGTAATGATTTAGCAGGTCAGGGAAAAATTACTTCTTGTTTCTTTTTCCAAATGATGTTTTACTGATCACATAACATAAATGTATATTTGAGGCCGAAAATCAGATTTTAGGTTATGAAACGAGCAATTCATTTTCTTCTTTTTATTGCAATTGCGGGGCAGCTTTCAGGTCAAAATTTTTTCAGAGCGGATTTTGATCCCGGTAAAAAATATATCCTGCTCGCAAATCCTGCAAAAAACAATCTGGAAACGGTAAACTTTTTGATTAATAAAAAATTGCTTAAAATAAACCTGAAAGAAGTGCAATTTGTGGGAGTTTATTACGAACACCAGAATTACGATTTCGAAGAAACCCGGAAATACATCGAAAAAAACGGATTCGACCATTTCAAACTTCATGAATTCAGGGGCGAACTGTATGAAAAAAAGCTGTTTGAAGAAAATACTTTTACAGAAGAAATGAAATTTATTTTTGAAAACAGTGTGGGGATATTTTTCTTCGGAGGCCCCGACATTCAGCCATCGGTTTACGGCCAGGAGAATACGCTTTCGGAAGTTACCGACCCTGAAAGGCATTCTTTTGAAACCACATTTCTGTTTCATTTGCTGGGCGGTTACCGAAACGAAGAGTTTACACCTTTCCTGGAAGAGAATCCCGGGTACGTTGTTACCGGCTTTTGCCTGGGCATGCAAACCATGAATGTGGCTACCGGCGGAACGCTCATCCAGGATATTCCGGCAGAAATTTACGGGGCTACCGACAATAAAACCACCTTACTAACGGAAAAAGAAAACCTGCACCGAAATTACTGGCAAAACATATCGGACGATCCGCAACTGATGGGAATCAACTTTCACACCATCCGGTTTACCGATCACCCGTTTTTTACCCGAAAAGTGAAAGTACGAAAAAACGTTGCCCCGCTCACCTGCAGCAGCCACCACCAGGCCACCGAAAAATTGGGTAAGGAAATGGAAGTAACTGCCGTTTCGCCCGACGGGAAAATTGTGGAAGCGCTCGCCCACAGTCGTTATCCACATGTTTTTACCGTGCAGTTTCACCCCGAGGTGCCCGCCCTTTATGAAAACCGGGGGAAACGAAAGTTCTATCCCGGCGACGAACCCCGCACCTACCACGAAATGCTCGGAAAAGAAGGACTGAAATTCCATAGAAAGTACTGGAAATTTATTTCAAAATCACTGAAAAAAGCCGCCAGGTAACAAGGACGCGCAGTTTTTAACTTCGCATTATGGAATCGAGCGGTTTCCAAAACGCTCATTGAATATCATTCCATTTTTACATCAAACCACAACTATCCTGACAGTTGAAAAGGATTTGCAGTCGTTGAATATCATTCCATTTTTACATCAAACCACAACTGGATTTAGAGCGGTTTGCAGGTGAAAATCGTTGAATATCATTCCATTTTTACATCAAACCACAACTGAGCGCTATAATAATAGCTTCAATGTCTGGTTGAATATCATTCCATTTTTACATCAAACCACAACATATTGATTGATTGTATGTAAGAAAAAGAAGTTGAATATCATTCCATTTTTACATCAAACCACAACTATCCTGCTATTTTTGTTTACCTTAAAAAGTTGAATATCATTCCATTTTTACATCAAACCACAACGCCCCAGGGGACCACATACGGAGGTTCATTGTTGAATATCATTCCATTTTTACATCAAACCACAACTGTTTCCATTGCCATTATTTTAGCATGACTGTTGAATATCATTCCATTTTTACATCAAACCACAACCGGTTAAAGATGAAAGAAAATTAAGGATTTGTTGAATATCATTCCATTTTTACATCAAACCACAACCTGAAGTATTTTGTTGGCTGTGCTTCGGGGTTGAATATCATTCCATTTTTACATCAAACCACAACCATGTACGCATATCG
>CAZLGT010000041.1:0-40824 GCA_964559175.1 uncultured Mariniphaga sp.
AGAATGGATGGAACATTCCGGTGCTTTCAAACAGTTGTACCAGGTGATTTCCATTAACGGGAACGAACTGAATTACGAGTCGTTTACTGCCGGTGGCGAATTGTTCGACTGGTTCAGCCTGAAAAAGAAAAAGAACGGAAAAACCAAATTCACCGGGAGATAACCGATGTGGTTTCAATTGCTGACAATTTTTAAATCAACAGAACCATGAATAAATCGCAACTGATTGGAACTTTGATTGTGGGCATGTCGCTGGGAACAGCATGGGCCGTGCGCGGACAGTTCGGCCATGAGCAGGGCGCTGCATGGGCCGGCGCCATTGGCGCTATGGCGCTGGTACTGGTGTCGAAACGAGCTGACTGGTACCGGAAAATGCTGCCCATCGTTTTTGTGGCTGCCATTGGCTGGGGAGTTACCGGGATGATTAGTTACGGCCGCGTTGTAGGTTACGGCAGGGCCGACAATTTTCCCAATGCGTTTTACGGGCTGCTCATGCTGTTTGTAATTGGTGGTTTGTTTGGTTTGCTTGGTGGCGGACTAACCGGACTTTGCCTCGAATCATCGGAAAAGAAAAAAGTGAAATGGGCCCGGCTGATGGCCGAAATGGTTGCCGGAAGCTTGATTTCCTATGGATTGCTTGTGAATCAACTGGGCGTTTTGATGACGCCCCCGCGTTCCGAAGCATGGGCGCTTTGCCTGGGTGGCGGGCTGGCCATGTTGTGGTATATGGCCCGGAATAATTTTAGTTCATCATTGCGGGTGGCACTTTTTACCACACTGGGCGCCGGTTTCGGTTTCGCATTCGGAAACTTTTTGCAAACTGTGGGAACAGTGTTGCAAATCAATTTCAACATGTGGAATGTAATGGAATACAGCATTGGATTTTTCGGCGGAACATCGATGGCTTATACCATATTTACCTCGAAATGGCCCGAAACGGAAAAAAGTCCCAAAAGCTGGGAAAACCAGGTAGCCTTTTTGTTTCTGGTGGCGTTAATCCCGCTCATCATTTTCCGGGAATCCATTCAGTATTCAGAACTGGTGAAGCGAATGGCAAATCTTCCGAATACTGAACAGGTGGCCAACCTCACTGCCTGGGTTGGAGCTTTGATTTTATCGGCCGGAATTCTTATCGCCTGGTTTTTTCGGAAAAATCTGGTTGCAGACAACCGAAACACAGCCCGAAGATACTTCTTTGCCGCATATTTTGGTGTTTACATCGTTTTAAGTTACCTGGTAACCGGAGCTTTGGCCGGCAGTTTTCATCTGAATCATCATCTGTATGTGGTGAATTTTATCGTCATTTTTATTTTACTGAACAGGGTTGAACTTCTGGTAACAGGTATCAACATCCGAAAAATGAATTACGGAAAATACCGTTTGTTGTTATTCATTATCCTGGTAATTATTGCTTTGCTGGCGCTTGTTTCTATTTCCATTCACGACGGAATAAGCGGCGCTCACAACAGGTTTGAATTGTGATTTTTAATTTTAGGTTGAAAATGTGTGTGCAGGATTTTAGCAGAATATTGCCATTTTTGGGAGCAACTGCATTGTGCGTTTCCTGTATTTCACAAAAAAATGAATTTGTAATGGTTATGCATGAAACTCAGGTCTCTTTTTCTGAAAAAAACCACGCACTGGATAACAACGACAATTTTTCTCCCGACGACCGGTATTTGTGTTACGACACCAGGGGAACGGATTACAATGAGAACCTGGCAAACTGCAAGTCCATTGAAAAAATTGAAATTGCCACCGGCAGGGAAACAATTCTTTGGGAGCCGGAATCGGTTACGGGCGAAGAAGCTGCACCCGGTGTGGCTGCGGTTTCCTGGCATCCGACTGAAAACAAGGTGATTTTTATTCATGGCCCGCTGCTGGAAGAAGTCAAGGAGCGAGGCTATTACGGAATCAGAAACCGGACCGGGGTTGAAGTGAGCGCCGATGGAAAAGGTACCGTATCAAAGGTGGATTGCCGCGATGTTTCCACAGAAAGTCCGACTCTGCCAGGTGCTCATCGGGGAGGAACCCACCGGCATGAATATGCACGAAACGGAAAACGGATAGGTTTCACCTACGATGATTTTCTGTTGCCGCAATACGACCGAACCATCGGTTTCATGGAGCCCGGCGAATCGGCTCCGGAGGGATACACCCATTATTTTGCTGTTTTGCTGAAACCGGCAGAAACCGGAAAATCGAAACCGGGCGAAATAGAAAAAGCGTATGGCGATTCATGGGTTGACCATGCAGGAACCATGCGGGCATTTATCGGGAAAGTGCGTGCGAAAAACGGCGTTGATTACGACACGGCGTTGTTTGTTGCCGATGTGCCCGAGAACGTAAATATCACAACTGCCGGTTCCGGAGATAAAACTCATTATCCAACACCTCCTGAAGGGGTAAAAATACGAAGGTTAACACATAATTTAACCGTTCACGGAATTGTGAGAGGGTCTCACGACGGGCGTAAAATTGCTTTTCTGGCGGAAGATGAAAATAAGTTCAAACAGATTTTTGTTATTGATTCCAAAGCTGATGTGCTTTTACCCACTGCTGAAAATCAGCCAAAACAGATTAGCCATCTGACCTCTGATGCCTCTTTTATCCGCTGGCATCCGTCGGGAAACTGGATTTTTGCCGTGGTAAATGGAAATATTGCAGCCCTTTATTTGGGTGATGACGAATATTTTGGAAAAACTATCTGGCTAACCAGCGACGAAAAGGAACGGACCGAGCTGATTGTTTCAAATAACGGAAATGTGCTGGCTTACAACATGATGGTGCCTGATGAAGCCGGAAGCCGGTTATACAAACAGATTTTTATTCTTGAACCTGAATGGGAACGGCTTCATTCGGTTTTGAAATGAATGGTGAAAAATAAATCGTATTGAGAATTAAATAAAAACAGCAATGACAACACAAAAAGTACAGTTCAATAAGTTATTTCCCGTCCTCCTTTCCTTTGTGGTAATGGGATTTGTGGATATTATCGGTGTGGCAACCGGTTACATCAAACAGGATTTTGAGCTCACCAACTTTGCAGCCCAGTTTCTTCCAATGATGGTTTTACTCTGGTTTTTTGTGCTGTCTGTTCCCGCAGGAGTCATTCAGGATAAAGTGGGAAAGCGGAATATGCTGAATGCCGGAATGATAATCCAGGCCATTGGTTTGGGATTGCCGTTTTTGCATTATTCTTTTGGAATGATGTTCGCTTCGTTTCTGATGCTGGGCATTGGCAATACCCTCATTCAGGTTTCCACCAATCCGCTGTTGCAGGATGTTTCTCCGTCGGATAAATTGCCCAGTTTTTTGAGTACCGGCCAGTTTATCAAAGCCATGATTTCCTTTGCCGGACCGTTGTTTGCCACTTTTCTGGCCATTCGTTTTGGCGACTGGAAACTGGTATTTGCCGTTTACGGAATTACTTCTGTGCTGGCGGCCATCTGGCTGGCTTTAACACCCATTGCAGAATCGAAACCTGAACGAAAACCGGCTACTTTCAGTTCCTGTTTCGGATTGTTGAAAAATCGTTTCGTACTGATTATGGCACTTTCCATTTTTATGATTGTGGGCGCCGAAGTGGCCATTAACACAAACATTGCAAATATTCTCATGGAAAAGTTCGGGCTGACGCTTGAAAAAGCAGCCATTGGAATCAGTGTGTTTTTTGCCGGTGAAACAGTCGCCCGGCTGGGAGGGGCAATCCTGTTGAACTGGATTAAACCACGTCCTTTCCTTTTGCTTACAGCACTGGTTGCATTGGCCGGAGTTGGGGGAGTGTTGCTCTCGCCGGTTTATTTTGTTGCCCTGGTTTTTATTTTTATTACCGGCCTGGGGGCCGGCAATATGTTCCCGGTTATTTTCTCCCTTTCGCTGGAAAAAATGCCCGACCGGGCCAATGAAATTTCCGGTTTGCTGATAATGGCCATTTCCGGCGGGGCAGTCATTCCTCCTGTAGTCGGACTGGTAAGTACCGTGGTTTCACCCTTTGCCAGCATGTTTGTCATTGGCTTCTGCATGTTGTATGTGCTTTGGGTTTCGTTTTATGTGAAGAAACATTAATTCACTTTACTCTATCAAATTGTAATACCTTGCCATATAATAGGGTAGCAGATAGAAAGTGCCTTCCTGTTCGGCGTTCATACCGCCTACCTCCCTGAAATGCAGGGCAAACCCATCGCGGTCCTGCCGTACATGACCACGTTCATCAATGGGCAGGGCATAGCCATCTTTCCGCCAGCCCATGGTTGGTTTCTGTCCGGGAGTGGGGTCAAATTCCACATCCAGGCGGTGGGTGTTGTCCATTTCGTAACCGATTAAATCCAGTGGCATCCGTTCCAGCATCTCTTTAATGTGGCTGCCAAGGTCAGGAAACTCAGCCAGTTCGGCAACAACTTTGTTGGTAAATCCACCGGCTTCAGGAAAAACATCACCTTTATTGAAATACCCTTCGGAAGCCAGTTGTGCAAAACGTCCGGCCATAGCAGCATATAAAGCATCCCAAAATGCATTTTTCTGTTTGCTGATGTGCAGCCATGAATTTTCAAGCGACATGCGGTACATGATTAAAAGTTCGGGGTCGGTTTCGTAATTCATCAGGCCCAGCATGCTCATCAGGCAAAGGTTGTTGTCCCACGGTACCACATTATCGGGCGGAAAAAACTCTTTACCGTGCATGGCGTTAATGTGATACTGCTGTTCGTCTCGGAGCATTTTGGCCACTTCATCGTATTTGGGGTCACCGGTAACGTGTTTGGCCACGTTTAAAAATGAAAGCATCATCAGTGAGTTTAGTCCGCGCTGGTCCCAGCCCCAAACCGAGTTAAAAAATTCCGGCGAAAAATTTCCCCAGCGGGTGGATTTCCCGTCGTGGTCGCGTAAATAAAACCCATTGCGGATGAGGTGGTCGGTAATGTCGGCAACCACTTCACGCACCGGAGCTTTTTCTTCTTCGGTTTCGGCCACAAAATCGTAATAAATCCCATAAAAGAAATAGTGTCCGGCAAGTTCGTCGGAGCTGGTATCGCATTTCCAGAGGTATTTTCCGTCTTTGCTTTTTACAAAACGAGGTGTAATATCTTTCCAGAACGGGTCGTTTTGCTGAGCCCTCAGGTTCATCTGATGGGTGTAATCCGGGTCGGCCAGTGGTTCAGGCCAGTCGTGGGGCACAATCACCCGTGCCGGGAATCCCGGTTCATGGGTAATGTCCACCAGCCATTTGCAGGCTTCGAAACTTCTTTTTGCCAGTTCTTTTGCTTCTTTTTCGCCGGTTATGGCATAGCGGTAGGCTTGTGCCGCGCCATACATGGAGGTGTATTTTCCGTCGTTGTCCGATATGCCGTGTTTGAACGAAGCTGTGTCGTATGGAATTTCCAGTTCGTTTGGAGCGATGAATCCCATTCTTTGATGACGGTTTTCGGTTTGCCAGGTGAAGTAATCCGCTTTTTGGTCGAATGTCATAGTCCGGGAGATGATTTGCCCAACGCCTTTGTTGGTGGCAATCCAGGCTGTTCCGTCATCCTGCACAGCAATTCCGTTTACATAATCGTCGGGCAGCCAGCGCAAACTGAACCGGTAATAAAATTTCCCGTTTTCGAACCGGATAGCCCCTTTTTCGGTGCCAAACCAAACAATGCCATCAGGTCCGGCGGCGGTTCCGGTAAACCGGTTGTAGGGTAGTCCTTCGTCGCCGGCATAAAGTTTCCATTCGTTGTTTTGATAGCAACCCACACCCTGCTCTGCACCAAACCACAACCGCCCCTTTGTGTCAACCAACAGGGCACTTACATTCAAAGGCGCCCAGCGGTATTTTTCATCGCGGGGCAAAACCATTTCCCAGTTATTTTTACCGGCACCTGACCAGTATAAACCGTTTTCTGTTCCGGCCACATCTTTCCCGTTGATTGTTGCCGATGAAAGCAATTTCCCGGCATTTTGGGGCAGACCGGTAAAACTTTTCACTTTTTCCGGATTGCTTTTCCGGGTAGATTTCCAGGTTTTACCATCCCATTTGTATGCTGAATCTTCTGTGATGGCAACCGGCATATCATTTTCGAGTACAATGGATTTTACTTTTTCATCGGTAAATCCTGTTCGTTGGATATGCCGAACAGCCACATCCTGCTTTATTGTTTGTTTTTCAATGGGTTGAGCCCATAATGCAAAAGGAATTAACATTCCAATGAACACCAATGCTTTCATATTCTGTCTGTTTTAATTTGTAAATTCAAGTTTCGAGGGAGGTGCGGCAGAGGGTTCTGCTCCCCATTTTTTATTGGGTTTGGGACCCATTTCCAGTTCGATGGCAGCGCCGTTCATCAAATCTTCGTGGGTAAACCAGGTGCGGTTCAGCGGTTCGCCATTCAGCCGGGCCGACTGGATGTACTTGTTTACTTCGGAGCAGTTTTTGGCTTTTAAGGTGAACACATTTCCGTTTTCGAGATTGATTTTTACTTCTTCAAACAGCGGACTGCCCAGCGTATAAACCGGAATGCCGGGAGTTACGGGATAAAATCCCATGGCAGAAAAAACCACAAAAGCAGTCATCGCTCCGCCGTCTTCATCGCCGGGAATGCCAAAAATGTTGTCTTTGAACCACACGTCCAGCAAAAACCGGATGCGTTTCTGCGTTTTCCAGGGTTCGCCTGCAAAATTGTACAGATAAGGAATGTGAAAACTGGGCTCGTTGCCCATGGAATATTGTCCCACCAAGCCTGTTGCATCCGGGAACATATTCCAGAACCTGTATTTTGGCCGCCCGAGACTTTCCCTGAAAAGCTGGTCGAGGGTTTGGGTAAATTCTTCGCGACCGCCCATCAGGTCAATCAAACCATGAATATCGTGCTGCACATTCCACTGGTAGGTGTAGCCGTTATTTTCATCGTAATAATCGCGTCCGCCCGGTCCGCCGTCAAATTTCGGGTCAATGTCAATCCATTTTCCTTCGGCATCTTTGGGCATCATCAGTTTGGTTTCGGCCTGGTACAAATTCCGGTAATTGGCAGCTTCCCTGTTAAAATAAAGGTAGTCATTTTCGTGCCCCAGTTCTTTGGCCATTTGACCCAGCGCCCAGTCGTCGTAACTGTGGGCCAGCGTAACTGCCACGCTCTGTCGTTTTTCAAAATCGTGCACTTCAGGTACCGTTTCCGGCTCGCCGGGTTTCAGTGCCGGGTAAAAACCGTGTTCACGATAAAATTCATCGAGTACGGTTTTCGGGCCGTTTCGCCAGGGAAGCATGGTAGCATCTGTGGCATTCTTTTTCATGCCTTCGTAAGCCTTTTCCACATCGAAATCGCGGATGTTTTTTCGCCATGCATCCAGAAATACAATGGTGGAGTGAAATCCGTGCATGGCCGGGTTGTCTTTAAAAAGCAGCGGAAACTGAGGCATCCAGCCACTTTGTTCATACATTTTTACGTAGGAGTCGAGCATATCAGCCTGTTTTTTTGTGTCGATAATCATCCGCAGCGGGTGATGGGTGAGGTATGAGTCCCAAACCCAGTCGTCCACGTAAAAATCGCGGTCCGATTCATGCACTTTGTGGTCGTAAGCGCTGTAATACCGGCCTTCTTCGCTGATGTTAATCATCCTTTCATAGGTGCGGTACAGCGATGTGTAAAAGGTGCGTTTTTGTGCGTCCGTTCCGCCTTTTACCTCGATGCGGCCAAGCGCTTCCTCCCAGATATTCTTTGCCTGGTTTTTCATTTCGTCAAAATCCCATTCCGGAATTTCATTTTCCAGGTTGCGTTTTGCCTGTTCCAAATCAATAAAAGAAATACCGTATTTAAACTCAACCGGACCTGTACTGGTAAAATCAGCCCACAATGTTGGTTTCTGGCTGTTTTCTTCCAAACTGAAATGAGCATTCTGATTGAACTCGCCGTAAACAAAGGCTTTCATTCCCTCAAACTCTTCTATTCCTGTAAGGATGTTTCCGGAAACAATGTTCCACGTTCCTTCATGAACGAGGTTAAATTTCAGTTTTTGATTTTTTTCTTCAGGAAAGGTGAATGTAAAAAAGCCGGTTTTGTTTCCGGGAACAAATTCGGCGGTAATGTCTTCGTCAATAAGGTAGGTAGAGTAGTAATGGGGTTTTGTTACTTCCAAATCATGGTCGTAGGTTTGACGGTTTTTCCAGTCTCCGGCGTTTGGATTTCCGGTACCGGGAAGCACACCAAACAGCGGTGGCTGCCGGTGCGACGAAATAGTCAGCGGGAAAAAAT
The DNA here is from genome assembly GCA_964559175.1 of uncultured Mariniphaga sp. Lineage (GTDB taxonomy): Bacteria > Bacteroidota > Bacteroidia > Bacteroidales > Prolixibacteraceae > Mariniphaga. Next base: position 8,229 of record CAZLGT010000041.1, read on the forward strand.
CAATCTGGTCGTCGAGATAATCAACTCTCACGGGATGCATCCGAATCATCTGATTGGGCAACTGAGCTGTTGGACGGGTGGGTTGCAGCAAATGCCCAACATTCCCGATGGTTGGGTCCACATAATCCACAAGCGAAACAGGTTTTTCATCGGAATGACAACCAGCCAAAAGAATGGTCAAAAGGATAAAGATGCGGAATGAATTGGTTCTCATGATTTTATTTATTTGAAATCTGTTTTCCCAGTCTGACGGTAAAAATAGTTTAATTGTTTTGGAATTATTTTTGGAATTTTATCCGGTATCTCTGAATTATTACCCTTTTGAAAAACACCTTAATTTGTTTTTGAGTGGAATACAGGCGAAAATCAAAATTGTATCAAAATCAGTTAACATCTTTGTAGATTGGTTGATGAGAAGATTGTTTCTTTGATAGAATTTTGATTTATTCAAAAGCTTAAACATGAATTGCATGTAAAAACGGTTAATATTTTTGTTTGAAATAAATGTCAAATTATAAATAAATTAGCAGCAGGATTTTGAAAATTGCAGGAGATGAAAAAGACCTCGTTAAATGACATAGCAATGCGGCTGGGTGTTTCGAAAACGCTGGTTTCGCTTGTTTTGAACGGGAAGGGCAGGGAACACCGTATTAGCGAAGAGGTGTGCAAAAAAGTGCTTGCTTTGGCCAAAGAGCTGAATTACCAGCCCAATCAGATAGCCAAAGGGCTGCGTACGGGCAAAACAAACACCATCGGACTGATTATCGCCGACATTGCCAACCCGTTTTTTGGCAAACTGGGCCGCGAAATTGAAAAAGAAGCTTCAAAACATGGCTACCGGGTGATGTTTTGCAGCTCCGACGAAAATGCAGAGAATTTCAGGTTGCAACTGGAAATGCTTCAGCAGGGACAGGTGGACGGTCTGATAATTTCACCTCCGGCCGGAAGCGAGCAGCAGATTAAAATGCTTGACAGAAGCAAAATTCCCTATGTGCTCATCGACCGTTATTTTCTTGAAATTGATTCCAATGCCATCGTAATAGATAATTTCCAGGCAGCTTACGATGCCACCAAACATCTGATTGAACAGGGTTACCAGAATATTGCATGTATAACGGTAAACAATACACTCAATAATATGCGTCAGCGCCTGGAGGGTTACAAAATGGCGTTGCAGGATGCACAACAGAATCCGGATGAACATCTTATAAAAATTATGCCCTTTTCACACGAAAAAGACGACTTTGCGACAGCTATAAAACAGCTGACAATTTCCGGAGAAATGAAAGCGGATGCCATTTTTTTTACTACAAGTAAAGTGGGCATAATGGGTATGGAAAGCATTCATTCACTGGGTTTAAACATACCGGATGACGTGGCTGTGGTAAGTTTCGACGACCCCGATGCCTACCGCATCAGTAATCCGCCGGTTACAGCAGTTGCCCAGCCGTTAAAAGAAATCGGAAGCCAGTCGGTAAAGGTTTTAATGGAATGGATGAACGGCAAAGGAAAGAAAAAGAAACCAGAACGAATTGTACTCGAGGCGGGATTAAAAATTAGAAAGTCGAGTGTTCGCCTATTTTTTTCATAAATAGCTAAAACGATTTAACAGAAAAGAAGAATTGAAAAATGTTCGACAGCGAAAAAGAATATTACCTGGGAATTGACATTGGCGGCACCAAATGCGCAGTGGTGGTAGGCGACAATAAATTCACCATTCACCGGAAGATTCAGTTTGAAACGCGCACCAGTGAACGGGGCTATGCTGAAATTTTAAATGAATTTTTTACGCATATCGAAAATATTTTTAAAGATTTTCCACGGGAAAACCTGAAACGAATTGGAATCAGTTGCGGCGGTCCGCTCGATTCGCGGAAAGGCATCATTTATTCACCGCCCAATTTGCCCGGATGGGATAATGTTCCAATCGTAAAACTTTTCTGGGAAAAATATGGGGTGCCGGCAGCCATTCAGAACGATGCCAATGCCTGTGCGTTAGCCGAATGGCTGATGGGCGCCGGAAAAGGAACCCGCAATATGGTTTTTCTCACGTTTGGCACCGGCATGGGCGCCGGACTCATTCTAAACGGCCAACTTTACCCCGGAACCAACGACTTGGGCGGCGAAGTAGGGCACATCCGGCTGGCAAATGATGGTCCGGTTGGATTTGGAAAAGCAGGGTCATTTGAAGGTTTTTGCAGCGGTGGCGGAATTGCCCAACTGGCTGAAAAAGTGGTTTCCGAAAAACTGAAAAACGGCGAAACCGTGGCTTTTTGTCCTGAACTAAAAGATGCTGAAAAAATTACCGCCAGAGATGTGGCGCTGGCTGCCCGTGATGGCGACCCGACAGCTGCTGAAATCATACGCATTTCCGGCGAATACCTGGGGCGCGGTTTGGCTATTTTAATTGATGTGCTGAATCCTGAATGTATCGTTATCGGGAGCATTTATGCACGAAACGAAAAATTCTTTAGACCGCACATTGACTGGATTTTAAAAGAAGAAGCCATCCCTTCCGCTCTGGAAGTTTGCCGGATAAAACCAGCCGAACTGGGTGAATCCATTGGTGATTACGCTGCTTTGTGCGTGGCACTTTATGAAGGTGAATTTTAATATCGGAACATGGAAGATATACTGAATAAGTTGGTCAATCGACACGAAAAACTCGTGCACCTGAAAGTATCCATCAGAAAAGCTGCGGAGTTATTGATTGAAACTTACCAAAATGGCGGGAAAGTTTTGGTTTGCGGTAATGGCGGCAGCAGTGCCGATGCGGGCCATATTGTTGGCGAACTGATGAAAAGTTTTGAAGCGAAACGTCCGCTGAAACCTGAAGTTCAGCAAAAACTGAAAACGCAATTCGGGGAGCGGGGCAGTTTACTTTCCGAAAAACTCCAGCAGGGATTGCCGGCCATCTCGCTATCGGAGCATACATCTTTAATCACAGCCATTTCCAATGATTTGGGCGGTGATTTCATTTTTGCACAGCAGGTGGCAGGTTACGGAAATTCCGGCGATGTGTTGCTGGTTTTAAGTACTTCGGGAAATGCCCGAAATGTGTTGGATGCGCTGATGGTTGCAAAGGCAAAAGGATTGAAAACCATTGGAATGACCGGCGAAACCGGCGGCAAAATGAAAGAATTTTGCGATGTACTCATAAACGTGCCTGAAACAAGAACAGCCTACGTTCAGGAGTTGCATTTACCCATTTATCATGCGCTTTGTATGATAGTTGAAAAAGAAATTTTTGGTTGATGTATTTAACCCGACGACATCTGCCGGACTTGTCAGCGTTAATTCTGAAAAAAGTTAAAATAATATAACCATGAAAAAAGAACTTCTGCAAAAAATCATCAGCGACATCCAATCGGTAAAGATTGCGGTGGTGGGCGATTTCTGTCTCGATGCCTACTGGTTCATCGATGAATCGAAAAGCGAAATCTCCATTGAAACCGGGCAGCTCACCCGGCCGGTGAAACAGCAGCGCTATTCACTGGGCGGCGCAGGAAATGTGACCAACAACCTCACGGCCATGGGCGTGAAAGATGTTCGTGCATTTGGCGTGATTGGCCCCGATCCGTTCGGTACCGAAATGGTGAAGGTGATGCAGGGAAACGGCATCAATCCGCAAAACCTGATTATCCAGGAAGGAAACTGGTCAACACATGTTTATACAAAACCCTACATTGCCGATGTGGAGCAAAACCGCATCGATTTTGGCAACTTCAACGAATTGTCAAATGCCACCGCCGACCGGCTCATCAGGTTGCTGGAAAATGAAATTCCACAGGTTGATGTGGTGATTATCAACCAGCAGGTTTTGTCGGGCATTCATACCGAATATTTCCGAAACCAACTGGTGCAGGTGATTCAGCAGTTTCCGGAAAAAATATTTATCGCCGACAGCCGGAATTTCAGTGAAGTTTACGATGGCGCTTTCCGGAAAATGAATGATCGCGAGGCAGCTAATTTTATCGGGTTGAAAAAAGATGCAGATGATGTGGTACTTTATTCTGAAGTGATAGAAGCAGCCGACCGGTTATACAAAAAATTTGGAAAACCGGTGTTTATCACCCGTGGTGAGCGGGGGTCGGTAATTGTTGACGAAACCGGTGTAACCGATATTTACGGACTGATGATTATCTCGAAAGTCGATCCGGTGGGCGCCGGTGACAGCTACCTGGCGGGTGCGGCAGCAACCCTGGCATCCGGTTACAACATGCAGACTGCCGCTGAAATCGGTTCCTATGTGGCCGGAGTTACGGTACAAAAACTGTTTCAAACCGGAACGGCTTCTCCCGAAGAAATCCTGCAAATGGGTTCCGACCCCGATTTTGTTTACAGTCCGGAGCTGGCCGAAGACATCCGCCATGCCCGTTTCTGGAACGATTCCGAAATTGAAATTATCAACGAGTGGCCGCAAAAGCTGCAAATCAGCCATGCCATTTTCGACCACGATGGCACCATTTCCACCCTGCGCGAAGGTTGGGAGCAGATTATGGTTCCCATGATGATGAAAGCCATTCTGGGCGAACATTTTCAGGATGCCGATGAAGCGCTGTACCACAAAGTACACACCCGTGTTATCGATTTTGTGGATAAAACCACCGGCATTCAAACCCTGGTGCAAATGAAAGGACTGGTGGAGCTGGTGAAGGAATTTGGCCTGGTGCCCGAAGCCCGGATTCTTGATGAATTCGGTTACAAGGAAATTTACAACAAGGAATTGCTGGCCATGGTGAAAGAACGTGAAGCGAAACTGCTGCGGGGCGAACTGGCGGTGGAAGATTTTACCTTGAAAAATGCGGTTTCGTTGTTGGAAAAACTGCACAAAGCCGGCGTTACACTTTACCTGGCTAGTGGCACCGATGAGGAAGACGTAAAAAACGAAGCCCGCATTCTGGGTTACGACCATCTGTTTGAAGGTGGCATTTACGGCGCTGTGGGCGATGTAACCAAAGAAGCCAAAAAGATTGTGCTTGACCGGATTTTGAATGACATTGGTGATGCAAAAACCGGCCAACTGGTAGCTTTTGGCGACGGTCCGGTGGAAATTCGCGAAACCCGTAAACGGGGCGGGGCAACCATCGGCATTGCCAGCAACGAGATGAAAAGACACAGCCTGAACGAAAGCAAACGTTCGCGGCTCATCAAAGCCGGTGCCGATGTCATCATTCCCGATTTTTCTCAGTTGCCGAAACTGCTTCAGTTATTGAACGTAAATGAATAGTTCTCAATACTTAATACTCAGTACTCAATACTAATTATTAAAAAAAATGCCTTACCAAAAATTCGACCGAAACAAACTGGACATCAAGCGGCTGGCCGACCGCAAAAACAAGGTTTACATTGAACGCGACCACATTCCTGTAAATCAGCCTCCACGTGATTTGACCGGTTCCGGGATGCAGCTTATTGACAGAACCGTTGCCCGAATCAAAAAAGCACGGGAACTGAACCGTTCGGTGATGCTGGCTTTTGGTGCGCACACCATCAAAAACGGCATGGGACCAACTCTCATTGCTCTGATGAAAGAAGGCTGGGTAACCCACCTGGCCACCAACGGCGCCGGAATTATCCACGACTGGGAGTTTGCCTTTCAGGGAAAATCGAGCGAAGATGTGCGCGAAAATGTGAAAAACGGTCAGTTTGGCATCTGGGACGATACCGACTTTTACATCAATCTGGCGCTGGTGGTGGGTGCTTACGAAGGTTTGGGCTATGGCGAATCGGTGGGAAAAATGGTACATCGCGAGGGATTGGATATTCCTGAAACTTCATTTTTATACGACTTTGCCCGTAAAAATATGGAAACAGAACCCGGAAAAGCTGCCGCAGCTATCGATTTGGCCGGAGTAATCAATCATTTCAACCTGCATGCCGGATTTTTGAAAATTCCGCATCCGTTTAAAAACTATTCGGTGCAGGGAAATGCTTATGCGCAAAAAGTGCCGTTTACCAGCCACCCCATGTTCGGGCACGATATCATTTATACACATCCCATGAACCACGGGGCTTCCATTGGCCGCACGGCAGAAAACGATTTTCTCTGTTATGCCAAAAGTGTAAGCAACCTCGAAAACGGAGTATATATGTCGGTGGGTTCGGCGGTCATGTCGCCCATGATTTTTGAGAAGTCGCTGTCCATGGCTCAGAACATGGAAATCCAGCGCGGTAGCCACATCGACAATCACTACATTCTGGTGGTGGATTTGGCCGAGGCTGACTGGGCCTGGGACAAAGATGGCGAACCTCCCATGGACAATCCGGCTTACTACCTGCGCTACTGCAAAACGTTTAACCGAATGGGCGGCGAAATGCACTACCTCACCGCCGACAACCGCGATTTTTTGCTGGCGCTGTACCAGAAATTGAATGCAAACGGATAAATTTACGAAATGGTTGATATCGAATTTTTCAATATTAAAACCAAATAAAATGAAAAAATGAGACCACTTCGAAAATATTTTTTGATTCACGCAAAGGCGCAAAGAACGCTAAGATTAATACTTGAATTTGTTCCTTCTTTGCGAACTTCGCGTCTTAACGTGAGATAATTCTTTTTCAACTTAAAACAGATAAAACTGATGGATAAACAAGAATTCATTCAACTTAAACAGGAAGCCGAAAATCATCTGGTGAACGAACTCCTGCCATTCTGGACTTCGCGGATGATTGACGAAAAAAATGGCGGTTACCTCACCCATTTCGATGAAAAAGGAAACGACACCGGCGAAGACGAAAAATCGCTGATTGCCCAGACCCGCTGTCTATACACACTTTCGTCGGCTCACCGGGCAGGATACGGAAACGGAAAACTGGCCGAAATGGCCCGGCATGGCGTGGATTTTTTGCTTGAAAAAATGTGGGACTATGAACACGGCGGTTTTTACTGGATGCTCGACCGGAAAGGAAATGTGAAAATCGACCAGAAAATTATTTACGGACACAGCTTTGCCATTTATTCGCTGAGTGAATACACACTGGCCACCAGTGATAAACGGGGCATTGAATACGCGGAAAAGGTTTTCGACCTGCTTCAGAAATATTGTGTCGATTCCATGTATGGCGGGTACTGGGAAATGTTTCACCGCGACTGGACACTTTGCGGACCGGGCAGCCAGGGCGGCGATCGTAAAACCCTGGATGTGCACATGCACCTGATGGAAGCATTTACCACACTTTTTGAATGTACAGGAAAAGATGTACATCGACGTAAACTGCTGGAGGTGATTGACCTGCTGCTGAATCGCATTATCCATCCCCAATACAAAACCGGCATTCCACAGTTTTATAAAGACTGGTCGGTTGCACCGCAAATCAAGTTTGACATCATCTGGGGTTGGGACCGTTTTTCGGAAGAAGGACAAAAAGGCAATGCCACCGACAACACTTGCTACGGCCACAACGCCGAGTTTGCCTGGCTGCTGAACCACGCGCTGGAAATTCTGAAAGACGACCCCAAAAACTTTTCGGATTTGTTCCGGACCATTTACGATCATACCATCGACAACGGAATTGATTATGAGTTTGGTGGTGTGTTCGTTGAAGGGCCGCACTCGGGCGGTTTTTATGACCGCGAAAAAGAGTTCTGGCAGCAGGCCGAGGTGTTAATCGGTTTGCTAGACGCTGTTATTTTACTGGACGATGAAAAATACTGGGAAGCATACAAAAACGTTCACAGATTTGTATTCGATAAGGTAATCAACAAAGGTGTTGGCGAATGGTATCCGCTGCTCACACGCCGCGGCGAACCCATCTGGACGCACATGGGTCATTCCTGGAAAATCAATTACCACACTGTCAGGTCTATGATTCAGAGTATTCAGAGAATGGAAAAACTGGAAAAATAATATAAATCAAAATCCATGAGCATTTCACTGAACTTTCTGGACTGGTCGATTGGAATTTTTGTGCTGGTGGGCAGCCTTGGTGTGGGTTTGTATATGGCGCACCGCAGAAGTGCCGGAAAAAACAGTTCCAACTTTTTTCTCGGCGGAAGAAAAATAAAATGGCCCGTAATTGGCGCCTCCCTGTTTGCTACAAACATTGGCGCCGAGCATTTGGTGGGATTGTCTGGCGATTCCTATCGCTACGGACTTTCTGCAGGTTCGGTGGAACTGACTACAGCCATCACACTGGGTTTTGCCTGTGCCATTTTGTTTCCTTACTACATTAAAAATAAAATATTCACCATTCCCGAGTTTCTTGAAATCCGTTACAATCGAAACGCACGCCTGTTCTTTTCCGGGTTGATGCTGGTGATTAGCATCATGACCAAGCTGGCTTTTACCTTGTTTGCCGGTGCGTTGGTCATGAACAGCCTGCTGGGCTGGAGTGTGATGACCACTGTTTTTTATACCGGAATGATTGTGGCTGTTTTTACCATTCTTGGCGGTTTTACGGCAGTGGCATACACCGACACTATTCAAACTGTTATTATGATTGTGGGCTGTTCCATTATGCTGATTATCGGTCTCGATAAGGTTGGCGGCTGGAGCGGTCTGATGGAAAAAGTTCCTGAAGCCATGACCATTGCCAAACCGGTGGAGGACCCGGTTTATCCCTTTTGGGGAATCATCGCCACAGCTTTTTACGCCGGTATTTTTTACTGGGGAATCGACCAGGTGAACGTGCAGCGGGTTTTGGCGGCGCCCAACCTGAAACAGGCCCGTTGGGGCGCCATGTTTGCCGTTTTCCTGAAATTGTTTCCGGTTTTCATTTTTGCCCTGCCGGGCGTCATTGCCTATGCCTTATTTCCCGGTTTAGACGGTGATGAATCACAGCAAACATTTATTGTGTTGCTAAACCAGTTGCTGCCTTCGGGAGTTCGCGGACTTGTTCTGGCTTCGCTGGTGGCAGCGTTGATTACCTCACTTATTGCGGTTCTGAATTCGGTTTCTACCCTGGTGGTGCGCGATTTTGTGGTGGAATTCCGCCCCAAAACTTCTGAAAAAAGACAGGTTCTGATTGGCCGGTTTGTGATTTTTATTGTGGTGTTGTTTGGAATTGGGGCCGCCTGGTTGGTTTACAAAAACGAGGAAGGGTTGTATAAATATCTGCAAACCATAACTGCCTACCTCGTTATTCCGGTTTTTCCGGCTATTTTCTTTGGAATTGTAAGTAAAAAAGTAACGCTCAGGGGAGCCACCGTTTCGGTAATTGCAGGTGTTATTCTGGCTACCATTTTTGTAGTTGACCAGTTTCTGGGGCCGGAAACCGGCAAAAGTATATTTCCGTTTCTGCATTACAAATACACCCTCAATTTTGGTTTTCGCGGTTTGTGGGCCGAAATCCTGATTACCGGAATTTTGTTTCTCGTTTCTGCATTCACCGAAAAAACTGCTCCGGAGAAACTGAAAAAAACAACACTCAATTTTTCGGGGAAGGTAGCACAGTTTTCCGGCATTACCGACTGGCGGCTGCATTTGGGGATTCTTTCGGTTATAACTATTTTCCTCTATATCTGGCTGAGTTGAAAAGTTTATCTCCACTGGATGAGTGCACTGTTCAGCGCTTCTTCCACCCGCCATTGAGGTTTATGAAAGTAAATTAATCCGTGGCCCGGCAGCATCATATCCTGATCGAGTTGGGCAAACCGGCGCAACGATTCAGTGTAGATTTTTTTGTCGAAATCGAAAGAGCCGTCCCAGCCAAAATCGCCGGCCAGCAACGTGCCGATAATATCGCCGCTTACCACAACAGTTTTATTTTCGTGGGAAAATGAATAGGCCGTGCAACCCATGGAATGTCCGGGGTAGTGACCCACTTCTATTTTTTTGCCAGGAAGGTTTAAAATTTCTCCATGGGAAACAATCTGGTCCACTTCTACCGGCTGAAACTTTTTATGGTACAGATACCCTGCACAACGCTCATCACCGGTAGCAACAGCGTCTGCCGTTTCTTTAACTGCAATAATTTTAACTCCTCTTTTTTTCAACAGATGGGCACCTCCGGCATGGTCGAGGTGCGGGTGGGTAAGCAAACAATAGTTGATATCATCCGGATTCAAATTCCAGTATTTCATGTTGGTGAAAATCTGCTCCAGGGTATCTCCACAGCCGCAATCAAACATGATCAAGCCTTCTTCCGTTTTCAGGATATACGAATTGCCGTCGTTCCATAACGCTCTCTGCAAATCAAATGTAATTCCGTTTAAGTCACCTCCGGTTTGATAAAGATTTTTGAGTATTTGCATCGTCAAATTTTTTATTTTGAAATGTAAACATACAAAAATTGACCAAGCAAGATTGCAGTTAAATCAAATTTGGGATTTGAGTTTGATGGATTTTCAGTTGAATATATTCCTGGTTAATTTTCTTTCATTAAACTTTCATTTTAAATTCTTAAAGGCTTCCTTCCAAAAGCAGATTACTCTCTTAATGAACATTTGTTGTTTAATTGTAAATGTTTTAAAATTGAATATTTTTCTTGTAATCAGTGTTTTAGTTGTATTATTCAAGCAATTGATAAAGGATTTAATATGAATTTATTATAAAAACACCAAGTGGTGTTTTTATTGAATTTTAACCGCTTTTTAATAAAATTTTGACATTTTGTGCGGCTTAAATTCTTAGTTTTGTTTTTTGTGGTTAAAATTCTATGTAAAATGAATAATATTTTAGTGGTTTAACGATTTAGCATTTCAGTTATTTGTATTGTATGAATGTGTATTGTAATGTGAAATAATTTAAATTTTTAATCTACATCCTATGGAAAACAAATTTTTCAAAACACTTTTTTTTGGATTTTTTGTTCTGTTTACAATTCCATTGTTTGCTCAGGTGCAGGTAAGTGGAACGGTAAAGGACAATACAGGTGAATTATTGCCTGGTGTATCGATTTTGGTAAGGGGAACAACACAGGGGGTGGTAACTGATATTGATGGTCGCTTCAGCCTTCGGGTTCCCGACAGTCAGTCTGTACTGGTTTTTTCATTCGTAGGGATGGAAACCCAGGAAGTTAATATAGCCGGAAGGTCGGTTATAGAAGTAACATTGAATCCATCCACTATTGGAGTGGACGAAGTGGTTGTGACAGCTTTGGGGATTTCCAGGCAGAAAAAAACGTTGGGTTATGCTGTTTCTGAAGTTGAAGGTGAAAATCTTCAAAGAGTTGCTCATGAAAATGTTTTAAACTCCTTGTCTGGTCGTGTAGCTGGTGTTGCAATTAATTCAACAGGCGGACCCGGTGCTTCTGTAAGCATGGTAATTCGGGGAGCCTCGTCATTAACCAGCGACAATCAGCCTTTATTTGTAATTGACGGGGTACCTGTTAACAATACACTTAACAATGTGGGTGGTGTTGGAGACAGGAATATGGTTGACTACGGTAATGCAATTTCAGACTTGAATCCTGAAGATATTGCAAGTGTTTCAGTGCTTAAAGGTCCGAGTGCGGCTGCTCTTTATGGTAGCCGGGCTGGTAACGGTGTAGTTCTGATTACCACAAAATCAGGAAAAGGTAGTAAAGGGTTGGGAGTGTCTGTAACCTCCAATACTGTTTTTGAATCTCCGTATCGGTTCATTGAAACACATAACATGTTTGCAAACGGACGCCGGCCTTATACACATGATAACAGGCCTACCACAGGTTTACCCTATTACCTTGTGCCTGCTGCTGATTCGTATTGGGTTGGTCCCGAACTGGACAAGGGGATGATGGGGTATGTTTGGCCTTATTTTGATGAAGAAGGTAACCTGACACCCAGAGAACTGGTTGCACATCGCGACAATTATAAAGAGTTTTTCAGAACTGCAATTACCTCGCAAAATGGCGTATCTGTTTCAAACGATACCGAGAAAATAAATTACCGGTTATCATTCAATAATATGACAAACAGAGGGATGATTCCAAACAGCGACCTTCAACGGAATTCGGTAAATCTGACTTCTTCAGTAAAAGTTTTAGACAATTTGACTGTTAATTCCAGCATTAACTATATATCTTCTGGTGCGGATAACAGACCGGCCGGCGACAGGGGAGCAAACCCGATGGAACCGGTTGTTCGTGGGATTAACCCGACCATTGACATGAAGGATTTAAAGGATTACTGGGAGCCTGGACAGGAAGGAATAATGCAAAGAGGCCCGTATAACCTGATTGTTAATCCTGATGGAACTTATTCCAGAGGAGAGATGGGCGATAATCCGTTCTTTCTTGCTAATGAGGTTAATAATGGTTTCAGAAGAGACAGAATGTATGGAAACGGACAGGTTGAATGGCAAATCAATTCCGATTTTTCATTTATGGTTCGTTATGCCCACGATCAGTTTCATGAAAAAAGAGAAACCAAAATGGCTCCAAGTTATTCAAGAGATGCCAATGGAGCTTACGGAATTACGAATCTTTACAGAAGAGAACAAAACACCGATTTCCTGCTGTCGTACGATAAAATGCTGGAAGATTTTAGTGTCAATGCTTCTGTAGGAGGAAATTATATGTATCAGTATGCTGAAAACAATTTTGCTAAAACCAAAAACAGAGGTACCGGTTTAATTGTACCGGGCATTTATACGCTTAATAATATTGCTCCAGATAACCTTGATTATGGCTCAAGATGGTCCCAAAAAGGAATTTATAGTATATATGGTCTTACTTCGTTTGGTTTTAAGGATGCACTATTTTTGGATTTAACTGCCAGAAATGATTGGTCAAGCACGCTTCCTGTTGAAAACCGTTCATATTTTTATCCTTCAGCATCGTTAAGTATGCTGTTGAATAATATGTTTGATTTAGGCAATGATGTTTCCCTGGCGAAATTAAGAGGCGGCTGGGCAATGACAGGGAATGACACAAATCCCTATTCCTTATTGTCGGTTATGAATAATCAGGGAGCCTGGGGCAATGAAACCCGCTTAACTACATCTGGCACTATGTTGCTGCCTGACCTTAAACCGGAGATTCAGACGTCATGGGAAATTGGAGCAGAGCTTGCTTTTTTTCAAAATCGTTTGAGAATGGATGGAACCTATTATGTAGCTGAAAACAAAAACCAAATCCTCGGGATTGGACTACCTCCTTCCTCAGGATACAGTTCAAGACAAATTAATGCAGGATTATTACAAAGCAAGGGAGTGGAATTCTCTTTGGGAGGTTCTCCTGTATCCGGTAATGACTGGAAATGGGACTTGAATTTTGTTTTTTCAAGAAACAGAACAACTATTCTGGAACTTGCCGAAGGGTTTGATTATCATGTATTATGGACAGAAGGAAATGCCGGTGCAGTTACCCGGGTAGGTGAGGAGATAGGACAGTTGGTTTCAAGGGTAGTTACCCGGGTAAACGATCCTTCTTCGGAATACCATGGCTGGCAATTGAAAAACCCTTCGGGAGCATTGATACGTGATGATTGGCAAAATTATATGGAACCGGGAGACAACACAGCTGTTGTTGGAAATTTCAATCCGAAATTCCAAATGGGAATGCAAACCTCATTATCCTATAAGAGATGGAACCTCAGTGCAAGTTTTGACTGGAGATACGGAGGCCAGTTCATTTCGCAAACTCTGCGGTACATGGAGTCTGATTATCTGACAAAAAGGTGGATTGACAGAGCTTTGAATTTAAATCATCTGAGTGGTTCTGAGATTGCACAATACCTGAGAGATAACGCTGGCCAGTATCTTTTGCCGGATGGAGAATTTATGGTTGTGGTAGGTGGGCCGACTACTGAAACAGGAGGATTTCAATATAACGAAGATGGCATAACCCTGAATGATGGATTCTTTTTCCCGGGAGTTGAAGGTTACTACGACAGTGAAGGAAATTTTGTTATGGTGAAAGAACACCTTGGAGATGAAGGTACTCCATTCAGAAGATGGCAGAATTCTTTTGGCTGGGATTATGGCCAAACGGCAATGTTTGATTCAGATTTTGTAAAGCTTCGGGAAGTCTCTCTTTCTTATCAGTTGCCATCAGTAAATTTTCTTGGAATCAAAGATATGTCTGTTTCACTATATAGCAGGAATATTGTACTTTGGACCAAAGCAAAAATTAATGTCGATCCTGAGACTGCGTTTCAGCCTTCCGGCACTTCATTTATGCAGGGAATTGAAAGATATAATATTACTCCATGGGCAATCCCCGTTGGTTTTAAGGTGAATGTGAATTTTTAAAATCAGAAAAATTGAATTATGAAAACATTGTTTAAAATTTTAATATTATTTGCAGCTGTCACACTCATTTCTTGTGAAGAACATTTAACTGAACTCAATGTGAATCCCAACGGAGTTGATCCTGCAATTGTAAACCCCAATCTTTTGCTTCCTACAATTATTGTTGCAACAGCGAACCCTTATCTTGAAATGAGCTATAATGGCGATGCTGCCGGTGTTATGCAATATGTGCAAAAAAGTGGTTGGGGCGGTGGTCTCAATAATTATGACTGGAGAGTTCAGAGAAACTGGGATGACTGGTATTCCAATCTGAGAAATGCAAAACATCTGTATGAACGTTCGGTTGAAGAGAATATGGAATTTCAGCAGGGAATGGCGCTGGTATTGAGATCATTCAATTTTGGTTACATTGCCGACTCCTGGGGAAATGCGCCATATAATTCTGCCCTTAATGCCCTGAACGGGGAACAGTCAGATTTTTTCCCTGTTTTTGACACGCAGGAAACCATTTATAAAGGAATTATTGAAGAACTTAAGTCGGCAAATACAATATTATCAAAACCGGCAAATGAATATGAAGGAGTTAATCCCGATGCCGATGTTTTGTATAATGGAAATGCCTTGTTGTGGAGAAAATTCGGAAACTCCCTGATGTTGAGATATTATATGCGGGTTTCAGAGAAGTTGCCTGATTTTGCAAAGACTGGAATTGAAGAAATTATTTCAAATCCAAATCAGTATCCGATTTTTACTTCAATCGATGACGATGCCGCTATGGATTTTATTGGTTCTTCTAACAACGATTCCTGGCCTGCTAATACAACTTTCGACCCAAGCGAAAGTAATTTCGACAGAATACAGCTAAGTGCCGGCTTGAGAGATGTCCTTGTAGATTTCGGTGATCCCCGGTTAGGAGTATGGTTTAATAAAGTACGGATTCCAATCAAAGTTTCAGAAGAATACGGAAATGATGAAATAGTTAACGGAGTTCGTTACTTACATCCGGACTACATGGCTGCAAACAATATGGTAGTTTATAATAAAGATACCTGGATCGATGATATTGAAAATGACAAGATACTCATTGATACCATGGAATACGCAGGGGTGCCGGTGGCCTATACAAGGGGCGATGCCTCCAATTTTAATCTGAACCCCGTTCCAATTCAGGGAGGCCCGAACGTTCATTGTTCATCTTTGTCGGATATCTATAAGGAAGCCAGAGGCCCCATGCTGAAAGCCAGACTGATATCCTATGCAGAAGTGTGTTTTATACTTGCCGAGGCCGCTCAAAAAGGCTGGTCGGTTGGATCCCAGCAGGATTGGTATGAAAAAGGCATTAAAGCATCGTTTGACACCTGGGGAATTAGCAATTATTATAATTCATATATGACTTCACAAAGCGTGGCATACGATGGAACTCTGGAACAAATAATGGTTCAGAAATGGATTGCCAACTGGACAGTTGCACATGAATCGTGGTGCGATTGGAGGAGAACCGGATATCCTGTATTCAGTGTTGGTACGAAAGGACTGAGACCTGCAATGCCTCTGAGATATCAGTATGGCGGAAATGAAATTGCCAGAAATTTTGAAAATTACAGTGAAGCCATCAAAGATTATCAGCAAACTGCATTTACAGAGCAGGATGGCAATGACAGTTCCTGGTCGAAGTTCTGGTTGATTCAGGGTACAAATAAACCTTATTAATATACAAAGTAAACTGAAAAGGGAGAGCCTGTATGCAAATACAGATTTCCCTTTTCTATCTTTGAAAGCTAAAAGAATAGAATGCATCTGATTAGAAATAATCTCTTTATTGTTTTTGTTTTTCTCTCTCTTTCCAATTTAGCAGAGAAAAATGATTTATTTAAAGGTATTGTATTTTCAGATACCAATCAAAACGGAATCCCCGATTTCGGAGAATCCGGAATTGCCGGCGTTTGCGTTTCCAACGGAAAAACGGTGGTGCAAACCGATGCTTCCGGAAAATGGGAACTGCCTGCCGGAAATATGAATTCTGTTTTTGTTATAAAACCAGCCGGTTATGAGGTTCCTTTGAACCAGGACTATATTCCGCAACATTATTATTTATTGGAGAAGGGTAAATCCTCTGAGAAGATTCATTTTCCCCTTTATCCGGTTGACGAAAACGATAAATTTTCAGTGCTGTTTTTTGGTGATACACAAGCGCGAGGTTTACGTGAAGTCAATTTTATTATGCACGATGTTGTGGAGGAATGTATGGAAACCGATGCTGCCTTTGGCGTTTCGCTGGGCGATATTGTGGCCGACGACCCCAATCTGTTTGCCGAAGTGAGTCAGGGAATCGGGCACATTGGTATTCCGTGGTACAACATTTTTGGAAACCACGACCACGACCGCGACGAAAAACGCAATGAAAACAAAGACAAAACTTTTCGCCGGTTTTTCGGCCCGTCCACCTATGCGTTTGAATACGGACAGGTTGCCTTCATCGGTTTAAACAATGTATTTTTTAATGAAAAAGGGAAATACCACGCCCATCTTTCAGACGAACAGCTTTCGTTTATTGAAAACTACCTTTCGTTTGTGCCCGAAGAAAAGCTGGTGGTGCTTATGATGCATATTCCACTGGTGCGAATCGATACGCGCGACAGGTTGTATGAAATTCTCCAAAACCGAAAACACACTTTTTCCATCTCAGGACATGTGCACGAGCAAATCCATGTGTTTGTGGATGAGGAAATGGGATGGAAAGGTCCGGATGCGCACCATCATTTAATCAACGTTACGGTTTGCGGAAGCTGGTGGTGCGGGCTGCACGATGAAACGGGCATTCCGCACGCCACCATGAATGACGGGGTGCCTAACGGATATTCGATTGTTACTTTTGATGGAAATGAATACAGCATTCAGTTTAAAGCTGCACGCCGTCCGGCAGATTACCAGATGAACATTTACCTGCCCGATGAAATGTCGCAAAATGAACTGGACACTGCAAATGTATTGGTGAATATTTTTGCCGGTTCCAGCCGTTCCAAAGTGGAAATGCGCGTAGGGAAGAACGATGAATGGATTCCCATGCAGCAGGTGGCAACCATCGACCCGGAATGTTTGCGCATGCACCGGCTCAGTCCGGTTCTGGATACGGAAATCGACGGGCATACCCTCGAGTATGTTTTCGGCTATAAAATGGATTATCCCAGCATTTCAACCCATATGTGGCAGGGAAAACTTCCGGAAAAACTGCAACCCGGAACCCATTTGGTAACAGTGCGTACAACAGATATGTTTCAACAAACCTGGACCGGTCACCGGATTTTCAGGATTTCAGAAAATTAAAAACTCAATAAAAATTAACCATGAATAAAAAGTCTTTAATCGCTTTGTTTGTTTTCATAATATTTCTGGCAGGAACTTTACCCGGAACCGCTACCCCAAAAGGGAGGCCGGTTCATATTGATGCGCCTTTCCTGCAGGATTACAGCGTTAAATATTATTTCAGCCAGCCGGGTGTAACCCTTAAAAAAGTGGCTGCCGACCGTAACGGAAAAATTCAGATTTTGGCTTCAAACGGACTGTTGCATCCTCATGCCGGGACATTTCTTTATCCCGGAACGTTGGAAAAGGACGGTACACACCGGCCGTTTAACGACAAGAATATTACCGGTTTGGCAGCGTACCGGCAGCAACTGATTTACCTCGACGATGAAGCCGTTTTGAGCAATGCCTGGGCAGGAGAACTGTTTTCCAAACACCAGATGCCAAAAGCACAGTTGTTTGCTGCCGGCGAGGATTTTACTTTCCTGCTGGCCGAAGGCAGAAACCTGAAACTCATAAAAAATTCGCAGGAACTCTGGAAAGGAAGGACTCCTGAGGAAGTTATGGAACTGAAATTTTCTCCGGCAACCGGAAAATACTGGATTTTAACTTCCAAAGCGCTTTTTACATTTTCTGCGGAAAGCAAAGAACTGAAAACTTTTATTGAAGGCAACGGGTTTACCTCGTTCGATGTTGTTGGCTTTGGCACGAAAACCGTTATCGGAACACCCGGCGGGTACATCGAAATCAACAATCTTTCACAAAAGCAATTGGGTGAAAAAAAATCGAAACTCCCGGTGCCGGAAATTACCGTGGTAAAAGAGGTAAACGGCAATGTATGGTTTGGTTCGCCCGAAGGTGCTTTTATGCAACGCATCGACGATAAATTCAACTATTATTACGGTGAGCGGTGGCTGCCGGGAAACCGCGTGATTGACATTGCTGAAGGACCGGATAATTCGGTTTTGGTTTTGACCGACAAAGGCCTGGGACAAATTTTTTTCAAGGAAATTACTTTGGCTGAAAAGGCAAAATACTTCGAAAAACAGGTGCGCCTTCGCCATATCCGCAACGGGTTTAATGCCACGCTGAGCGGAATGACAAAAGGAGATTTGTCCACCGGATACTTGGCCGATTCCGACAACGACGGGCTCTGGACCTCCATGTACCTGGGAAGCCAGGTTTTCAGGTATGCGGTTACCCAATCGGAAGAAGCGCTGCAGAATACCATCGAGTCGCTGGATGCCATGGAACGGCTTTTCACCATTAATCCGGTTCCGGGGTTTCCGTCGCGTTCTTATGAGCGCAGCGGCTACATCGATATTCTTGCCGACCCCGACCGCTGGCAACATTCCTCTGACCCCGAGTGGGACTGGAAAGCAACCACCAGCAGCGACGAAGCCATCGGTCACGTGTTTGTGTTTGGCGCCATTGCCGAGCTGATTGATGTGGAACCTGTCCGGAATAAGGCGGTCAAACTGCTCGATGAACTCATGCAGCACATTGTGGACAACGATTTTTATCTTATTGATTACGATGGGAAACCAACCCTTTGGGGGAAATGGCATCCAGATTATGTAAACGGATTTCCCACCTCGATAGGGGACCGAAAACTAAACAGTTCAAATATTGTGGCCATGCTGCAAACTGCCTATCATTTTACAAAAAAGGATATTTATAAGGAAAAAGCTTTCGAACTGATGCACGATTACGGTTACCTCGAAAACCTGATGCGCCCCATGGAAGAAATTGGCAAAGCGCCTGAAGGAGCTGACGATTGGGCTGCCATGTTATCCGAATCGTGGAACCACTCCGACGATGAGATGTATTTTCTCGGCTACTGGGGACTTTATCGCTATGCGTTTAACGACACCCTGAAAGCCATGTTCCGCGAAAGCATTATCGACCACTGGGAGCACGAACGCCCCGAAAAGGACGGCTTGTGGAACCTGTTTACAGGCATGGTGAGCCATGATTTCGATCTGGAAGAAGCAATCTGGTATTTGCAGGAATATCCGATGGACCTTATCAACTGGACGGTGAAAAACAGCCACCGGAAAGACATTCAACTCATTCCTGAAAATTTTCGCAGGCAAACCACTGAAGAAGTTTTGCCACCCGATGAACTGCAAATCCGAAGGCACAATGCCAACCGCTTTGGCCTTGACGGCGGAAGCGACGGACGCTCGGAAAACAGCGCCGGAGATATCTGGTTGTTGCCCTACTGGCTGGGACGCTATCTGGAAGTGATTGAATAGTTTAATGAAAAAATGAAAAACTCCATAGATTGTTTAAGTTAAGTTTAGTTCGTTGACCTTGAAAAGCGCATTCGGTTGCCAAAACAACCGGTGCGCTTCTCTTTTTTAATTGAAAATCATTCAGAAATGAATAAATTGAGTATCAGATTTTTTAGAATTGTTTTTGTAAGTGCATTTGCGCTGGCGCTGGTTAGTTGTTCACAAAACCAGGCACCTTCAGTAAAATCGGTTGAACAGGTGATGGATGAAGTCATCACCCGGCTATATGAAACAATGAGTGAGGAAGAACTGGAAGCTATCGACCAGCAAAAAGCCATGTCGCTGTTCAGTGAAGAAGACCTGAAAGTGCTTTCCACCCGGCACTGGGTTTTCGATGTAAATGTACCGGTGGTGGTTTCACTTATGCGAAGTAAAAGTCAGAAGATAATGCCATTCTGGCTCGAATCCAGTGGTTTTGTGAAAACCGGTTTGGAAATGCGAAATGACTACCACACTTACGAAGTGTGGCAAAAGGAGTTTGGCAGGGGAACGGTTGAGCTGGGAATCAACGGGTTTGAAAATTTTGCCTATCACTACTTTGTTTCCGTGGCGCCGCAAAAAGAAACCAAAAATCTTCAACTGTCCAATTTTATTCCCAAAAATCAGCATGTAGGCGTTCTGGACGACGGAGCTTTCACTTATCACGACTGGACCGAGCTGGTTTTGCAGGACGTTCCAGAAGAATTGAAAGGCCAAAAACTGCTGACTACCATTCGTGGCCGGGGGAAAGAGTCGCACCTGATTGGCGCTTTTCGTAAAACCCAATTCCCGTCATCCGCCGAACCTGACCAGATTTTGCTGACCTGGAGTGCCGACCCGTCAACCGGTATGGATATTCAGTGGCGAACCAATACCACAGTTGAAACAGGAGAAGTGAAATACCGCGTTTCGGGAAGTAACGATGTGCAAACATCTGTGGCAGAAAAATATGTGATGGAAGACCGTGAACTGATGAACGACCGGTTTATTCATCGTTTTACAGCCAAAATAAGGGATTTGAAACCGGGAACCAGATATGAATACCTGATTTCCCCGGAAACCGACTGGGCCAAAGGCTGCACCTTTTCCACTGCATCTGAAGGTGATGAACCCTGGTCGTTTATCTGGTTTGGCGATGTGCACCACAAACCGGAATTCGGTGAGTTGCACCAAAAAGCCGAAGTTGCCCATCCCAAAGTGGCTTTTTACACCATTGCCGGCGATTTGGTGGGCGATGGTCTTTACCGCGACCAGTGGGACGAGCTTTTTGAAAACTCCAAAGAGGTGATTTGCAAAAAACCGCTCATGAATGTGCCTGGAAATCACGATAACCGGCTGGGGCTGGGCGCCAAAATGTACCGCGACATGTTCAGCTACCCGGCCAATGGTCCCGACGGTGTGCCAAAGGAGCAAACCTATTCGTTCACTTACAAAAATACCTTGTTTCTGATGCTCGATGCCACTTCGCCGGTCAAACAACAAACCCGCTGGATAGAAGAACAACTGGCCAACACCACTGCCACATGGAAAATTGCCGTTCTCCACTTCCCGCCTTACAACTGGAAAGAACCTTATTTGAACATCCAGGAAGAATGGATTCCGGTGTTCGACAAGTACCATGTGAATATGGTTTTCAGCGGCCATTTTCATTACTACATGCGTTCCAAACCCATGAAAGCCGGCCAGGTGGTGGATTCGTACAACAACGGAACCGCTTATATTATTTCGCTGGGAATTCCCGGCCGCAACGAGGAAATTTCCGATGAGCCTTATGCCGCTGTAAGAGAACTGGATTGCTGGCTTTATCAGCACATTCGCATCGACGGAAATCAGCTTTTTTACCGGTCGGTGAACTTTGACGGAGAAGTGATTGATGAATTTGAAATTGTAAAATAAGAGATTAAAATGAATGAAACAAGTAAAATATCAGGCGTTTTTATGAAATTGTTTTTGATGATTTTTCTGCTGCCTGTAACCGGTTTTGCGCAGGATTTTTTCCAGGTTGAAAACCAGTTGTGGAAACCGCAGAAAGATGAGGTTTACCTTCAGAAGGTATCGCGAAAAATTCCGACTCCATCGGCCATTGTTTCTGCGGCTGTGCTGAATGGCCGGTTGTATGGGTTAATGGAGCATGAAATTTTTGTACTGGAAAATGGTGAATTCAAAAAATCAAATGGTGCACCTGCCCAAACTGAAAGGTTAAAAACCGTGGGCTCAACCCTTTGGGCAATTACTTCCGATGGGCTTTTTTCCTTTGACGGAACACGGTGGCAAAAAGCTGACAACAGAAAATTTGTGGACCTCTGCATGCACAACGGAGCAGTTCATGCTGCAACGCGGGATGAAATCTATCGTTTGGAAGGAAACGGGTTCATCAGTCTGAAACCCGGAAACGGTTACCACACCAGCAATTTAACCATGGTAATGGAAGACGGCACCCAGTTGCACGAGCGCCCCGTTGAAATCGGTCCCATCGACCGGATTACCTCATACAGCGGCACATTGTACATCCTTCGTCCGGGCGAACTGATTTTGTTCGACGGACTGGTGGTGAACCGCGATTTTATCGATTGGGGAACACTTCCTTCACCAAACACCCGCGACATGATAAGTTTGGGAAGCCGGCTGTTTGTTGCAACCGACCGCGGTCTGGGCATTCTGCGTGGTGCTTCATTATACGAAATGAAAGGAAACAATGGATTGCCCGTGGAAAATACAACCTGTCTGGAACATGGTTTTGAGCAGGACATCTGGATTGGTACCGAACGCGGGGCAGTGCGCCTGGTTGATGATGATTGGCAATACTTTGGCGCAGACCTCTGGTTGCCACACAACAAGGTGAACGACATTGCCGTGGACGACAAAACGGTTTACATTGCCACCGACGGCGGATTGGGAATTATTGAATACGTACCCTATACCTTACAAAAGAAAGCGGAATATTACGAACGGCACATGGAAGAATGGGGGCATATACGGCTTGGTTTTGTTCATGCACTGGGATTAAAAGACGGGGAATGGATTCGCGAAATCAGCGATAACGACGGTGGCCGGACTGCACCCTATCTGGCAGCCATGTCGTTTAAATATGCTGTTACCGGCGATGAAAAAGCAAGGGAAGAAGCTGTGGAGTCTTTTAAAGCCATGTTGTGGCTCGAAAAAATTACACCCATCGATGGGTTTATTGCACGGGCCATCTGGTCGCCTCAAGATAAAGACGATAAAAGCACAGGCGGTTCGGGCGGTTTGCCGGCCAAATGGTATCCCACGCCCGACGGAAAATGGTACTGGAAAGGCGATACATCCAGCGATGAAGTGATTGCCATGTTCTATGGCGTTTCTATTTTTCACGATTTGGTGGCTGAGGGGAAAGAAAAGGAAGAAGCCAGGGATTTGCTGAAAAGGGTAGCCGGTTATATTATCGATTGCGGCTGGGTGCTGAAGGATTACGATGGCGAAACCACCCGCTGGGGCCGCTGGAATCCCGAATACCTGCTCAGACCTTATGGCTATGCCGACCGGGGGTTAAACGGGATGCAGGCCCTCACGTTTATGGAAACCGCATATGCCCTTACCGGCGATAAAAAATTTATGGAAGGCAACCGGCAACTTCTTGACTGGGATTACCATACAAATACCATTCGTCAAAAGAATACTTTCCCACCTTCCAACGTTACCACCTGGGACGATAATCTGGCACTGTTCAGTTACTATACGTTGCTGCGGTATGTGAAAGACCCGTCACTCCGTTCGGTTTACCTCCGCAGCCTCGAACGCACCTGGGAAATTAAACGGATGGAACAAGTTCCCTGGATAAACTATGTTTACGGAGCCATTACCGGAAACGACTTTGAAGAGGATAAGATGGTGAAACATCTGCGCGAATGGGTGCTCGATTGCACCGAACACAGTTACAGGAATTCGCACCGCGATGACTTGTTTTTGGAGCCGGGCTACAAATCGTACGAGGGTGGCAAAAAACGGATTTCTCCGCGCGAAATGCCCGTAAAGCGCAGCAGTCGAAGTGCCATCGATATGGATGGCGGAAGGAACAGCCAGCGAATAACTGAGCCAACCGGCTTTTTGCGTGATTACTGGAAGGGAAGGTACCATGGTTTTATCGAAGCTCCGGAAACCGATGACCCGGATTTGATTCAGGTTAAAAAAGGATCGCTGAAACAATTGGGAGCAGCTCCGTTTGATGGTCCGGCCAGACCGGAGTTGTATTAATTTTTACTTTATTTGTTATGGTATTGAAATATTGAACATTAACTATTATTTTAAATTCAGGAAAACAATGGATATTAAATCTTTATTGAAAAAACAAAAGCCTTTCTGCATTTTGCCGGTAATTGTATTTGCGTTACTGGTTGCCGGAATTTTTGGCTGCCAGCCCAAATGGGACATTCAGAACCCGTATGCCGAGGTGGACTGGGCGAACCACCAGCGCTACAAAGCCAATTTTCACACGCACACCACCCACAGCGACGGGCGCATGAATCCGCAAAATGTGGTGGACAAATACCATGCGCTGGGATATAGTATCCTGGCCATTACCGATCACAACGAAGTGACCTGGCCGTGGACCGGTTTTTCCGAGTTGAATGCAAGCAATGGTTCGCAACAGCGTCTTGGAAGCGGCCAACTGGAAGAACAGGATTTGGTGTATGAAAACCGCGACCCGCAGCAATTGGGTATGCTGGCCATTCAGGCCAACGAGCTTTCGAGGCATCACCACACAGGCAGTTTTTTTAACGATCACAACGGCACCGAAACCGAAGAGGAATCGTTGAAAGCGGTGGCAGCCAAAAACGGCCTGAATATGTTTTATCACCCGGGCCGATACACCAGTCGCGATCCGGAACAATACAACATCGACTGGTATGTGGATTTTTATCAGCGTTTCGACCAGCTTATCGGTATGGAAATATATAATCAGGGCGACCGTTATCCAACCGACCGGGAAACTTACGATGCTGTACTTTCGAGGCTGATGCCCGGCCGTCCGGTGTGGGCCTATTCCAACGACGACATGCACCACAGCAGCACGCTGGGGCGCAACTGGAACGTTTTACTCCTGCCCGAACTCAACGAAACATGGGTGCGAAAAGGAATGTTGGAAGGCCGCAGTTATTATGTGTATTCGCCATCGGGTCATAATGCCGCTGTTCTGCCCGAAATTCATGAAATAAAGGTAAATAGCCGCAAAGGCCTGATTGAAGTGAATGTAACCGGCCACGATTCCATCCGCTGGATTTCGGGTGGGGAAGTGGTTTCTCGCGGAACACAGCTTTCGCTCAAAGAAAATCCGGAAGTTGAAAAATACGTTCGCGCCGAAATATTTGGGCCCGGAGAAGTTATTATGGGAACACAACCGTTTGGGATTAAATAAATGGAGTTTGTTTAAACCTTTAAGGTTTCTGAAACCTTAAAGGTTTGACTGTCATCATTTTTAAAATTCCAGTGACTTTAAATTTTCAAAAATCAAGTCGAAGTCACGGTCTTTGTGAATAACCTTTTTTGAATTTTTAAAAGCATAATAAGCAATTAAACAGTCGTTTGATTTGCGGATTGTAATCCCTTTTTTTCGCAGGTGGCGGTAAATTTGTGCGGCTCCAATGGCGGCATCTAAAGGGTTTTCTGTCAAAACGGGCAATGCAAGAAAGGAGTCTTTTACTTCTTCAAACGATTTATCACCCCTGATCCCTTGCAGTACTTCCTGAATAATCACAGGACAGGTGAAAACAGGTAAATCTTCTTTTAAATAAAAGGTTAGCAATGTTACCTCCGCGGTATCGGTTCCTGAGAAGAAATCAATCCAAATGCTCGTGTCGAAAAGCAAGCCATTTTTCATGAATTTCGCATTTCATCAAGGTTGCCCTCCCAGGTAACTTTTCCTTTCATCTGAAGAAGTCTGGCCCGTTTTATCGATTCAACCGTATTTTCAAGCGAAAAATTGATGGCATCTTTCATCGACTTTAACTGGTATTTTTCCATAACCTCTTTTACCAAATCCAAATCTATTTCAATATTTGTCCTTTTATACATTGCATTGTTATTGAATACACAAAAATAGCAAAAAATTTACACATTTATTGTGGTGTATTTTTTTTAACGGAGGTTTTTTTCAAAGAAAATAAGGTGGACAGGCTATTCAAACTGTTCATTGTTGAAACGCCTTGCGGTACTCCGAGGGCGTTTTTTTCATCACCACTTTAAAATAGTGGTTGAAATTGGCCAGGTTGTTATAGCCACATTCGTAACAAATCTGGGTAATCTGTTTGTCGGTTTCGGCCAGCAGCCGGGCGGCAATGCCAATACGCACACTTTTTACATAATCCATAAAAGTCTGGCTGGTTTTCTTTTTAAAGTACCGGCAAAATGAACTGGGCTCCATGTAAACCAGTTTGGCGGCATCGTTCAGGTTAATGCCGTTTTGCACGTTCTGAAAAACATATTCATAAATTTTGTCAATCTGCTCGCGGTCTTTGTTGTAGGTGTTGGGCATCGACGATGGCAGCGCCAGGTATTCGCGGTCTTCGATTTGCAGCAACAGGCTGAATACTTTCAGCAACTCGATGTACCTTTCAAGCCCTTCCATGTGCACCATTTTTTTCAGCGATTCGGCTACTTTTTTGGTTTTGGGCCCTTTAAACAAAATGGCGCTTCCGGACTCTTTCAGCAGGTTAACCACCTCGTTCAGTTCGGGAATATTGAAAAAATTGGAACTGATGATATTCTCATAAAAATGGGTCACCACACATTCGCCATGGCCATCGCTGCCGGGTTCCAAAACCTCCCAGCAATGGGAAATGTTTGGTCCGAGTAAAACCAAATCGCCTTTGGTGTAGCTCGAAATGTGATTCCCCACAATCCTTCTTCCCGAACCGGATGAAATGTAATTCAGCTCGAAGTTCTTGTGCGAGTGGATTTTATCGGAGTCGGGATCCATTTTATACCGGCGCGTAATGAATGAATGTTTGTGCGAAACATCAATTTTTTCGTAAACAAATCTCATATTGTTCAATTTTAACCGTAAAGCGTAAATATAAAAGATATTTTTCGATTATTGGTCAAAATTAAATGTAAAAAAAACAAATTTCAACAAGCATTTTGTATCGGTTTGCTTTTCTTTTGTAAACAGGGAAAATAAGGATTAAACAGAGTTAAAAACTTTCAATTATAAAACGATGATGGAACTTCCTTTACGCGGAATAATACCACCTGTTGTTACACCGCTTTTGAGTGATAATGAGCTGGATGAACAGGGAATTGAAAATTTAATCAGTCATATTCTTGAAGGCGGGGTGCACGGTATATTTTTACTGGGAACCACCGGAGAAGCCACCAGTTTGAGATATAAATTGCGTGAAAAATTTGTGAGACTGGCTTGTTCGCTCATTGGTAAAAAAGTGCCGGTGATGGTTGGAATAACGGATACTTCGTTTGATGGTTCCGTGGAAATGGCTCATGCGTGCCGGGATGCCGGCGCAGACATGGTTGTAATTGCACCGCCCTATTATGTCCCCATTTCCCAGGTTGAAATGCGGGGTTACCTCGATGATTTGGTGCCGCGTTTGCCGTTACCATTTTTGCTGTACAACATGCCTTCCCATACAAAGTTACACATGTCGGTGAAAACGGTGGAACACGCCAAAGAGCTTGGTGCACTCGGGGTTAAAGACAGTTCGGGCGATATGCAGTACCTTTTGTCGCTGATAGACGCATTCAGAAACTCACCCGATTTTTCGGTAATTACGGGAACTGAAATTTTTATTCCCGAAACGATTTTGCAGGGCGGGCATGGTGCCATTGCAGGCGGCGCCAATATGTTTCCCCGTTTATTTGTAGATTATTACCACGCTGCCGTTGAAAAAGACCATGCAAAAATTGAATTTTTGCGCCGGATTGTTCTGAAAATTTACAATACTATCTATAATGTTGGTACTTTTACCTCGCGCTATACGGTGGGCACCAAATGTGCACTTGCCGCACTGGAAATCTGCAGCGATTATGTGGCTCATCCGTTGCGGCAGTTCAGCTATGCCGACCGGAACATCATTGAAAACTATGTGGAAGAAATTAAAGAAATGATAGGTAAAGCCGCTTTTACCTGAACCTGTTAAAATATTGATATGCAGTTGCCAGCATTAGACCTTGTTGTTTTTCTCCTGATAACTTTCGGGAATGTTCTTTTTGGGGCGAGTTTCTTTTTTAAAAACAAAACATCGGGGCAGTTTACTTCCGGCGGAGGTAACCTGCCGGCCTGGGTGGTGGGCATGTCCATTTTTGCCACTTTCGTAAGCAGTATCAGTTTTCTGGCCCTTCCCGGAAATGCCTTTTCCACCAACTGGAATGCACTGGTGTTCAGTTTTTCCATTCCGGTGGCAGCCATTCTGGCCGTGAAGTTTTTTGTGCCGCTTTACCGCGGAATCGGAAGCATTTCGGCTTATAATTACCTGGAAACGCGGTTTGGAGTCTGGGCCCGTGTTTACGCTTCGGCGTGCTACCTGCTCACGCAACTTATGAGAACCGGCGCCATTTTGCTTTTGCTGGCGCTGCCCATTAACGCTCTGTTCGGTTTTAATATTCGCATCATAATTATTGTTACCGGTGTTGCCGTTACCTTGTATTCCATGCTGGGCGGAATCCGGGCGGTGGTGTGGACCGATGCCATTCAGGGGATTGTTTTGATTTTGGGCGCCATTGTTTCAGCTTTGGTCTTAACCTTCTCCATGCCCGAAGGTCCGAAGCAGGTTTTTGAAATTGCTTCGGCAAACGACAAATTCAGCCTCGGAAGTTTCGGCGCCAGCCTTTCCGAATCCACCTTTTGGGTGGTGCTCATTTACGGGTTGTTCATCAATTTGCAAAACTACGGAATAGACCAGAATTTTGTGCAGCGTTACATGGCCACCAGCACCGACAAAAAAGCCAAGGGGTCGGCAATGTTTGGTGCGTTGCTTTACGTGCCTGTTTCTGTAATATTTTTTTACATCGGAACTGCGCTTTATTCGTATTACACTGCACAGCCGGAGTTGTTACCCTCAGAATTGCATCAGTCGGGTAACGGCGACAAGGTGTTTCCGCATTTTATTGTGAACGGCCTGCCCACCGGTATTACAGGTTTGCTGATAGCCGCCATTTTTGCCGCCGGAATGAGCACCGTATCAACCAGTCTGAACAGTACGGCAACCATCATTTTAACTGATTATTACCAGCGCTACATCAACAGAAATGCAAGCGAACGGCAGTCGATGACCGTTTTGTACCTGTCGTCAGTGGTTATTGGCTTTTTGGGTGTGCTCATCGCCTTAACCCTGGTGGGTGTGGAAAGCGTGCTGGATGCCTGGTGGTCGCTGGCTTCCATTTTCAGTGGTGGTATGCTGGGATTGTTCCTGCTGGCATTTCTTTCGCGCAAAACGCGCCGTATCGATGCCGTTATTGGCGTAATTGCCGGTGTACTGGTTATTGTGTGGATGAGCCTCAGCCCGCTTTAT
This sequence comes from uncultured Mariniphaga sp., assembly GCA_964559175.1. Lineage (GTDB taxonomy): Bacteria > Bacteroidota > Bacteroidia > Bacteroidales > Prolixibacteraceae > Mariniphaga. The sequence continues at coordinate 37,422 of CAZLGT010000041.1, forward strand.
TTCACCAGCGAAAACCTGCTGGCATTCCGCAGTCCGTTCCACAGCAACCTCACCATTGTTTTTGGAACAACGGTTATTTTTCTGTTGGGATTTGTAAGTTTGAAGTTCTTTTCAAAGAAGAGATAATTCTGTAAATTTTTAAGTGTTTAATTAAGTTATATTCGAATGAGAACAATAATTGCAGTTTTATTAATGATTTCTACCATGAATCTGTTTGCAAACAATCCGTTTAAAGGTGAGCGTGCCCTGGTTAAATCCGAATTTGTTTACAAAGCGGAAGATGTTCCCTTCCCCAGTTGCCATGCCTCTACCATTGCCGAAACAAGCGAAGGACTTGTTGCTGCCTGGTTTGGCGGAGAGTATGAAAAACATCCGGAAGTGGGGATTTGGTTCAGTCGGTTTGTAAACGGAAAATGGACCACACCTGTTGAAGTGGCCGATGGTGTCCAGCATTCCAACCTGCGCCATCCCACGTGGAATCCGGTGTTATTCGATTACGGAGATGAATTGTTTCTTTTCTACAAAGACGGTCCCAATCCTGTGGACTGGTGGGGACAACTTCTCATTTCGTCCGATAACGGAAAAACCTGGTCGCGACGCATGCGGTTGCCCGAAGAGATTTTCGGCCCCATAAAAAACAAACCGGAGCTGCTTCCCAATGGCGAACTCATTTGTCCCACCAGCACCGAATACGACGGCTGGCAGGTGCACATGGAATTTACATCCGACAGGGGAAAAACCTGGGAGCGTACGGAACCTATTAACGATGGGACTGAGATTGCTGCCATTCAACCCAGCATTTTAAAACACCCGGGTGGGAAGTTGCAGATTTTGTGCCGCAGCAAAAACAAACGAATTCTATCAGCCTGGTCAACTGATAACGGGCGCACCTGGAGCAAGCTGGAACCCATTGACCTGCCCAACCCGAACTCCGGCACCGATGCAGTTACCCTGAAAGACGGGCGGCATGTGCTGGTTTACAACCACATCGACCCGGATGAGGTGTGGGGCAACCGAAACATCCTGAATGTGGCAGTTTCTTCCGACGGACTGAACTGGCAGGCAGCCGTGCTGCTGGAAAACGACCCGGACCCCGACGGCGAGTATTCGTACCCCGCTGTTATTCAGGCTGAAGACGGCATGGTGCATGTTACCTACACCTGGAACCGGAAATTGATTAAGCATGTGGTGCTCGACCCGTCGAAATTTGAGCTAAAACCCATGCTGAACGGCAGGTGGCCGATGTTGTAACTTTTCAGTTGAAACTTTAAAAAACCAAAATCATGGATAAAATCATATCAAAACCTTTCGCGCTCAAATTTCCACCCGCTGCCCTTTTGGGATTCCTGGCAGTTTGTTTTTTACTGTTGTCCTTTTCATCAGGAGCAGAGCAGGGGAGTGAATCATCTTTTCAATCGGAATACATTTTTCCGGTGCAGGAAAAACATGTTCACAGCAGTTCGGTGGTGGAATTGTCCAACGGCGATTTGCTGGTGTGCTGGTTCGAAGGCTCGGGAGAACGCACGGCCAACGATGTGGCGGTGATGGGAGCCCGGCTGAAAAAGGGACAAACCCAATGGAGTAACCCGTTTGTGATGGCTGATACGCCTGACAATCCCGACTGTAATCCCGTTCTTTTTCTGGATGCCAAAAACCGCCTGCACCTCACATGGATTGTGGTAATTGCCAACCGATGGGAGGCTTCGATGCTGAAAACGCGCATTTCAACAGACTATTTGAATGACGGTCCGCCCAAATGGGACTGGCAGGATGTGATTCTGCTGAAACCCGGTGAAGAGTTTGCCGAAGCATTGGAAAAAGGGTTTAGAGAAATGAACCCGCCCGTACTGGCCTGGGCCGAATATGCCCCGCAATACGAACGGATGATTGTGGAAGCCGCCAAAGACCCGGTAAAACGCGAAGTGGGCTGGATGGGCCGCATTCAGCCGCTGACGTTGCAGAATGGCCGGATGTTGATGCCGCTTTATTCCGACGGCTACAACGTTTCGCTGGTGGCCATTTCCGACGATAATGGCGATACATGGAAACCCAGCCTGCCCATCGTGTGTCGCGGAAATATTCAGCCTGCCCTGTTGCAGAAAAAAGACGGAACCGTGGTAGCTTACATGCGCGATAACGGCGATGCACCCAAACGGGTGGTTTTCAGCAGTTCAACCGACAATGGTTACACATGGAGTGTTTCCCAAAAAACAGATATTCTCAACCCGGGCGCCAGCGTGGAATCCGTTGCACTCACCGACGGCCACTGGCTGATGGTAAACAACGATTTGGAAAACGGCCGGCACCGGCTGGCGGTGTCGCTTTCCGACGATGAAGGCACTTCATGGAAATGGAAACGTTATCTGGAATATGAACCCAAAGGGAAAGGCAGTTTTTCGTATCCAACGGCCATTCAAACCAGCGACGGCAGGGTTCATGTTACTTACTCACATCATACTTCCGAAGGGAAATCCATTAAACACGTATCTTTTATGCCGGAATGGGTGAAAGAACTTAGCCAGGGTGAAACGAATGCTGAAAAACTGGGATTTCCGAAGGGGAAAAAAGTGCTGCTCCTTCACATGGACGATCTGGGGATGTGCAAGGAAGCCAACGATGCCGGAAAATTTTACATCGAAAACGATTACATCCTTTCAGGGGCAGTGATGATGCCCTGCGAATATGCGGTGCCGTTTGTGGAATGGGTGAAAAATGTTCCAAAGGCCGATATTGGCGTGCATCTGACCCTCACCAGCGAATGGAAAACCTGGCGCTGGCCGCCGCTTACCGATGCTGAAAAAGTTCCGGGGCTCATTGACCCCGATGGAAAAATGTGGCGCAGCGTACGGGAGGTGGTGATGAATGCCTCACCCGAAGAGGTGGAAATGGAAATCAGAGCGCAGATTGATAAAATGCTGGTGCTGGGATTGAAACCTACGCATATTGATACTCACATGGGAACTTTATATGGTTCGCCTGAATTTTTGAAAGTATTTTTAAAAGTGGCCGAAGAATATAAAATCCCGGCCAATGCCATCGACCTGTCCAATCCGAAAGTAGCGGCTTTTTACAGTGCCGAAGGTTACCCGGTGAACGAGGAAGTGATTGGAATGCTGGGCGATTACAACCTGCCCCACCTCGATAACTTTGGCAGCGTGCCCAAAGGAGATACCTACGAAGATGTAAAAAATAATTTCTACAAACTGGTTAATGCGCTTGACCCGGGTTTGACGGAAATCATTTTTCATCCCTCGTTTGAAACTGAAAATATGAAAACCATTACCGGCTCATGGCAACAACGGGCGTGGGAAGCCGAGATGTTTGCCGACCCGGAAATGATTCGGTTTTTTGAAGAAAACGACATCGTTCTCACCACCTGGCGGGAAGTGATGGAGCGGTTTGA
>CAZLGT010000041.1:40924-50271 GCA_964559175.1 uncultured Mariniphaga sp.
TTGAAGAAAACGACATCGTTCTCACCACCTGGCGGGAAGTGATGGAGCGGTTTGAGAGGAAATAAGTATTTAATTTAACGCTGACAGGACCTGCGGACGCTGTCAGGTTTGCCTTTATGACGACCTGTCAGCGTCATTAGACCTGACAGCGTCAAAAACACCAATAGAATGAAAAAATTTTTCAAAATATTCGGAACCCTCCTGCTGCTGATTCTTGTCGGTTTTTCAGTCTGGAGCTACTCCAACATGAAAGACCGGCATCCGGGGTACGGCGTTGATTTGAAAATAATAAATGATAGCCCTTCGGAACTAAAAGCTGGATTTGCTGCTGTAGCCATCACGCCCGAGGTTCCCGACCGCTGGGTAGATAAAAACGGCGACGGCAAATACAATCCGAAAGACGGAGATACATTTATCGACGGTAACGGAAATGGCAAATTCGACCCGGTATGGATTGCCGGGTTCAGCAACAACAAACCGGCCAACGGCGTGCATGACGACACCTGGGCGCGCACCATGGTCATCGACGACGGAAAAACCCGTCTGGCCATTGTTATTCTCGATGTTATCGGTTTTATGCACGACGATGTGGTGGACGTGCGAAAAATGCTGCCCGAAGAGTTGGGCCTGACCTACACGATTATTGCCTCGACACATACCCACGAAGGGCCCGATTTGATGGGCCTCTGGGGAAAACATCCGCTGAAAAGCGGAGTGGACAAAACGTACATGCAGTTTGTGAAGGAGCAAACAGCGAAGTCGGTGGAAGCGGCAGTGAAAAGCCTTCGTCCGGCACGACTGGAAATTTCGCAGGATTTAACCGGGGCCATTCCTCAGGTTAAAGATACCCGGATGCCCGAAGTTTTCGACTCAGGATTGCGGTTTATCAAAGTCATTGATAAAGAGCACGGAACCACGCTCGGAAGCCTGCTGGCCTGGGGCAATCACCCCGAAACCCTGTGGAGCGGAAATTTGCTGGTGTCGTCCGATTTTCCTCATTTTTTCAGGGAAGGCGTGGAGAAGGGGGTTTTTAATGGCGACAGCCTCGTGAAAACAGGCATTGGCGGAACCGCGGTTTATCTGAACGGCGCAGTTGGCGGCCTGATGACCACCCATCCGAGCCACCCAATCATTCATCCGTTTACAGGGGAAGAGTTGTTCGAGCCTACCTTTGAAAAAACGGCAGCACAGGGGAACCAACTGGCGCTACTGGCGCTGGATGCCATGCAAAATCCGTCGGAGGTGATTGAAACCGCCGGGATTTCGCTGGTGGTGCGCACCCTGAAATTGCCCATAAAAAATACCCTGTTTAAGCTGGGCACTGCTCTTGGTGTGCTCGATCGCGGAACTGCTGGCTGGATGAAAATGCGCACTGAGCTGGCGGTGTTTAAATTCGGGCCGGTTTCGTTTGTGACTGTTCCGGGCGAAATCTATCCTGAAATCATTAACGGCGGGGTAGAAGCGCCTGAGGGAAACGATTTTGGGATTGAACCGCAGGAAGTTCCGCCGGTGCGGGAAATGATGCCGGGCAAATACAAATTTGTTATCGGACTGGCCAATGACGAAATTGGCTACATTATTCCCAAAAGCCAGTGGGACACGAAAGCGCCGTTCACCTATGACAGGGAGAAAGCACCTTATGGCGAAGTAAATTCCCTGGGACCGGAAACTGCACCGGTTTTGCATCGGAATTTGCTGGAAATGCTGGAGGAGATGAGGGAGTAGGAAGCTGGAAGTGGGAAGAGTGAAGCACGAAGTGGGAAGACCGGAGACCGAAGACAGATGACGTAAGAAGTTGGAGTTTACAGTCCCAGTCTCAGTTTTCAGTGACAGTTTTCAGATGCAACGGTACATAAGGGAAGTAAGAAAAAGATTTTTTGGAATAATCGGATGCTAAAGATAACCAGATGAAACAATCACGGCAAAGAGCTTTGACAGTAAGGAAGTTTGTGAGTTTGATAGTTGGAGGGTTTGAGAGTTTGAGGGTTCGAGAGTTCGAGGGTTTGAAGGTTCGAGGGTTCGAACAACATCAAACAACTTCGAACAACCTCCTTTGTGTCTTTGCGGTAAAAAGATAACCAGATGAAACAATCACGGCAAAGAGCTTTGACAGTAAGGAAGTTTGTGAGTTTGAGAGTTGAAGGATTTGAGAGTTTGAGGGTTCGAACAACATCAAACAACGTCAAACAATCTCCTTTGCGTCTTTGCGGTAAAAAATAAAACGTATGAAACCAAAAATTTTCAAACGCATTATGAAAGGTTTGTTGCTGATTTTTCTGCTTTTTTGCCTGCTGATGCTCACTCCGCAGACCCTTGGGTTATTTTTTCCCGAAAAACCACCGGTGGGTTATCATTTTGAATCGCTGGCCTATCTCGCTGCCGGCATTGGATTGGAAAAACTGGCTGACCTGGAGCCTGAAATCCCGGAATCCATCGAGGAGATTAAAGACGTGGAATACAAAAATGTGAACGGGAAATCGCTCCAAATGGACTTTTACCGGCCCAAAAATGTTGAAGGGTCGCTTCCGCTGCTGCTGTTTATTCACGGAGGAAGCTGGAAAAGTGGTAAACGTTCCGACTACCTGGTTTACCTGACCAGTTTTGCCGAAAAGGGATACATGACGGCCACCATTTCGTACCGTCTCCTTCGCTACAGCATTTACCCGGCAGCGGTGGAAGATGTGACCGATGCCGTGGAGTGGCTGTTTGAAAACGGCGAAAATTATGGGTACGACCCCGACCGCATTGCGCTGATTGGTGGCTCTGCCGGAGCACACCTGGCCATGCTGACAGGTTACGGCTGGGAAAACCGGGCTTTTCAGAATAACAATGCACACCAGATAAAAGCAGTGGTGGATATTTACGGTCCGGCAGATTTAACCACCGATTATGCCAGAAACCAGCGACTGGTGAATGCATTCATCGGGCATTCTTACGATGAAAAACCGGAATTGTACCGTGAAGCTTCACCCATCACTTACCTGAACAGTTCCTGTCCGCCAACCCTTATTTTGCACGGAACATCCGACACACTGGTTCCCGTCAGCCAGTCCGACTCGTTGAAATCCCGGCTGGATGCCCTGGGGGTTCCGTGCGAATATTACCGGGTGCCGCTGTGGCCCCACTCCATGGACATAGCCAAACGGGTGAATGATTTTTCGCAAAAAAAGATGGAGGCGTTTTTTGATCGGTATCTTTGATAACCAATTTATAAATTATGCGAAAAGAACATACTTATAATGTTACCGTCAAATGGACGGGAAACACAGGCAGCGGAACGCTGAATTACAAGTCATACGAAAGGAGTCATATTATTTCTGCAGTAAACAAGCCTGAAATTTCTGCATCTTCTGATCCGGTTTTTCGGGGCGACAAAACAAAATACAATCCGGAGGAGTTGCTTGTGGCCTCGCTTTCGGGGTGCCACATGCTTTGGTTTTTGCATTTATGTGCCGAAGCGGGAATTGTGGTTACCGGATATTTCGACAACCCAACCGGCATCATGATCGAAACAGAAAACGGTGGCGGAAAATTTAAGGAAGTTGTTCTAAGGCCGGAAGTAACCGTGCAAAATGCACAATCTGTTGAACTGCTCGATGAGATGCATAAAAAAGCCCATGGATTGTGTTTTATCGCCAACTCTGTCAATTTCCCGGTAAAACCTATCCCAACCAAAAAGTAAAAAATTTGAACCTTTAAATGCTGTGAATACAGGCAAACAGGCTGCAAAGTTTTATGCCATTGAGGTAAGATAGTGCACAGAAGGAACCGTAGAAGGAACCGTTCTCTCCAAAAAAGAACGGTTCCCTTTAGTTAGAATATCACACTGAACAAAGAAACCACATCATCCAAAACCGCAATTTGAATTAAAAAGAAATTCCTGCTTGTTTTTTCCGGCGGCAATTCCTATTTTAGATCCCGTAATATTTTTGACAATGCAAAAAACCCAAAAACCTATGTTGAAATCCGGACAAAGAAATCCACAACAGATTTTTTCCTACTCAACTTCTTTTTGCAACATGAAGTGGACGAGGTTGATAATATTCCCGATGGGTGGAAATAGTGAATAATTATGGATGACAGACAACAGAGTTATGGGCAAGGCTAAAATGACATGCGTTCATTGATGATATAGTTCCTTAATTGGAACAAAAGAGTCTGAGTTTAAAGGTGACATTGACTGTTGAATTTGCAATGTCCTTAGTTGGAGTGGTGACATTCTCCTCATTGATAACAATGATGTTAATTCAAAACTTTACGACTATGATAGACAAAATCAAAAGTGTAGTAGTTGGGGTTGCTCTCGTGGGGAGAATGGTGCCTACTCCAAACTATAAGACATTGAAACCTGCAATTAATTAATCTGGATTCAGAACTGAGAGTAAGGGGGTTCGAGTCCCCCTCTCCCCACCTTTTAAAATTTAATTTTATGAATGAAAATGAAGAAATAAATATTGTTCCACAAATGGAAACACTTGAAACAGAAGTGAAAAAATCCGCTGACGGACTATCCTATTGGGCAAAATACCTTGCAGAAAAGATTCTGTCGGGAAATGCTATTTCGGAGAATGATATTGATACTTCATATTCATTTTTGCTCGAAGAACTGAAACTCATAGAGGAAATAGAAAAACCTGAAATTGAAATTAATTACAATTCAACAAATGCAGGAAATTATAAGTCGGATTTGCTTTTTACCAAACTTGAAAATGTTGAAGGTGTAAACGCTTTGACAGAAAACCAAATTATTGATTTTAGCTCAAACCTTTCAATTGTTTATGGTGCAAATGGTTCAGGCAAGTCTGGTTATGCAAGGTTGCTAAAAAAGGCATTCTATTCAAAAGCACCAGAAGATATTTTACAAAACGTTCATCTTGAAAGTGGGCATAAACCTGTAAATGCAAAATTCACTTTTAAATCCAATAATGCTAATATTCCATTATTATACTCGCAGAAAGATAATGCAGAGTTTGGGCAATTTGCAGTTTTTGACGGAAAAGGTTTGTTTAAGCAACTGGCTGAAAAAAATGAGTTTGAATTTAGACCGGCAGGTTTGAGTTTTTTTGCTGAATATACCAGTGCGGTTATTCGTGTTGAAAATAAACTAAATGCTGATATGACAACTAAAAATTCAGGAAATACAGCAAATGACCTATCCGATTTGTTTGACGGAGAATCAGAAATTAAAAACATTGTTCAGAATCTAAACGCTCAAACAAACATTGATGACCTAAAAAAATATACGCCTTTTTCATCTGACGATAAAGCGGAAAAAGAAAAAATTCAGAAACAATATGATGAACTTCTTTTAGCTTCAAAGGGAAAGGAGAAGGAACTTAAAAGCCTTGAAGCAATAAAAAAGCAGTTGGTAGATAATAAAACTTCAATCGAAGCCCTTAATAAATACTTTGAGGGGGAATATCTGATTAAAATCAAAGATGGGATTGTCGATTGCATAACCAAAGAAGCAACAGCAAAAGCAGAAGGGACAGAAAACTTCAAAACAGATAAAATTGAAGGAATCGGAACAGAAGAATGGAAAAATTTTATAACTGCAGCCGAAAGCTTTGCAAAAAAACAGAAACCTGAAAATACAGTTTATCCCGAAAGTGGCGACAACTGTTTGCTTTGTCAGCAACCGCTTTCAGAAAATGCTGAAAAACTAATTTCCAATTATTGGCAATTCATTAAGAGTGTAGCAGAGGAAAATGCAAGAAAAGCACAAGAAGCACTCGAAAAGGTAAAGCAAGCATTTGAAAAATTAAACTTTGATTTGTTACCTGACGATAACACACTTACTGTTTGGCTAACCGAAAAATATCCAAGCGAATTAGAAGCATTAAAACAAATATTGTCAAAACAAAAAATACTCGCTCAAAACATTGTTTCTGATATTCAAAACAAAACAGGAAACAATAGAGCGGAAATAAAAATCAGCACAGAACAACACGATATTATTGTAACAGCTATTGATGAATCTATCAGGGTTCTTAAAGAGGATGAACAAGCAAAGCAGTTAGAAAAATTACAGAAAGAAAAAACGCATTTAGGACACAAAGAAAAGTTCAACACCCATTTTTCAAAGTTTGAAGCATACGTAAATAATCAGGCATGGATTAAAAAGGCAGGAAAAGCAAATTTTGCAAAGCGCAAGATAACAGATACCGAAAAAGCTTTGTCGGACAAATATTTCAACCAAAGATACATAGATGTTTTCAATGAAGAGTGTCAAAAACTCAACGGTAATTTTGGGATTGACATCAATCATACAGGTTCAGCAGGTAAGTCATATAGGCAACTGAAATTAAAAGGAAGAAATCCAAATGCTGTTTTAAGTGAAGGTGAACAAAAGGTAATTGCCATTGCCGATTTTCTTGCAGAAATGCAGTTATCAGAAGTGAACAGAGGAATCATTTTTGACGACCCAGTTACTTCGTTAGACAACGATAGAAAAAAACAGATTGCTGAGCGCCTAGCAAATCAGGCTACTTCAAAACAAGTAATCATTTTTACCCACGATTTGGTTTTCTTTTACCATATCAAAAATTTTAGCAGAAAGTATCTAAACGGTATTAATAACAGTTTTATTCATCATTCATTGGAGCTTGAAAATTCTTTATGTGGAAAGGTTGTCGCTAATACAAGTCCTGCAAACGAAGGACAATATCATGAACCAACAAAAGCAGAAGAATGGCTCAGAAAAAGCAAAGCAGCAAGTGGTAGTGATAAAATTGATTTTTCTAAAGCGGGGCTATCTGCCTTGAGGTCTTCCTATGAAGCTTTGGCTATATTCACAATATTAGGAGGAGCAGTTCAACGTTTTGACCCTCAAATAAGAATGGGGAGATTAAAAGACATAAAGTATGAAAAAACATTAATTGAATGCGTTATTGAGAAGCATGGTGAAATATCGGATTTAATTGAAGGTCATTTACCTTCAGATGAATTTGGAATTATTCCAAGTCCTGAAATCCTTGAACAGCAAATAAATGATTTCAAAGAATTAAAACAAAAGCTAAGAGAAAAATAAAGCCCAGCCCATAACAGTAAAATTAATTAATTGCGGTTTCGGTGCTGATAATCAAGGCTTACATCCCACATCAGCCTCGCTTTTAGACATGAAAGTGCCCCGCACCCCGTAACTAATCATATATGCGGAACATTTACTATTCTAAGTGAAATTTCTTATTAATTTTCCGCCCCCGGATTTTCCTTTATCATTTTCACCGCTTCTTCCACAAAAATATTGCCGGAACCTTTCCCAGTCAACTGACACGCACTCCGCAAACTTCCAATCGTCAAATTGCCAACCGTTATATCCAGTGGTAGGAAGACCGAACCAAAATTATAAGGTATTACAACCTGGTCCCTTTGCGGTGAAAAAGCAAAATAATCACCGCATATATGCGGTAAATAATTCGTATATTTACCGCAGAATACTTTTAGGTAATGGCAAAATACATTTACGAGCATAAAAACTGGACAGATTTTTCGTGGCAAGATAAAGCCATAAATGTCGTATTTGGTGAGGTACGGCTTATGCAAGGAAAAATAATAGGGCAAATGAACGCTTTGGGTTTTTCTGCCAAAGAAGAAGCCACACTTTCCGCCTTAACCTTAGACGTAGTAAAATCATCAGAAATAGAAGGTGAATTGCTCAATTATGAACAAGTACGTTCGTCCATTGCAAGGCGTTTGGGCATCAACACCGCAGGACTCGTGCCGAGCAGCCGCCACATCGAAGGAGTGGTAGAAATGATGCTGGATGCCACCCAACGCTACACTTTGCCATTAACCGAAAAACGTTTGTTTGGCTGGCATGCGGCACTTTTCCCAACAGGGTACAGCGGGCCTTATTTAATAGAAGTGGGACGATACCGCACCGGCGAAATGCAAGTGGTTTCGGGTCCAATGAGTAAAGAAAAAGTGCATTACGAAGCCGTAAAGCCTGAATTGGTGAAAACGGAAATGGACAAGTTTCTGGATTGGTTCAACAACGAAAACCAACTTGACCCTGTTTTAAAAGCTGCCATAGCACACTTTTGGTTTATCATCATTCACCCCTTTGATGACGGAAACGGCAGAATTGGAAGAGCCATAACCGATATGTTGCTTGCCCGTGCGGAAGGCAGTGGAGAGCGTTTTTACAGCATGTCGGGCCAAATATTAGCTGAACGCAAACGCTATTACGAAGTATTGCAAAAAGTGCAACATAGTTCAGGTGACATTACCGAATGGCTCGACTGGTTTTTGAATTGCCTCAAAAATGCGATGCTCGCCACCGAAAACACCACACAAAAAATATTGCGCAAAGCGGAGTTTTGGAAAATCCATGAACATACACCCATCAACGAGCGTCAACGCTTGATACTCAACAAACTCTTTGACGATTTTGAAGGAAAACTACAAACCTCAAAATGGGCTAAAATGGCCAAAACCTCTACCGATACCGCTTTACGGGACATAAAAGACCTGGTGGAAAAAGGCATCTTGCAACAAACAGACGAAAGAGGACGAAACGCTAACTACGAATTAGTAGATTTTAAGTCAGAATAGCCACTGGCTAAAAATCACTATATTTGCTTTATTCGTAGAAAAGATTTGGAGTATGAAAACTTCTGATACTAAGATTTTAAATCGGATTAAAAGAATTGTCAAAGACAAAGAACCTTCGGCAAAAATTTACCTGTATGGTTCACGTTCACGTGGTACATCAAAAGAGTATTCCGATTGGGATTTGCTGATTCTGCTCAACAAAGACAGCATTACAACAGAAACCGAAAAGGAAATTACTTATCCTCTTTATGACCTTGAATTTGATACCGGAGAGATAATCAGCCCGATGATTTACAGCGAAAAAGAATGGAACTCAAAATATAAAGTAACACCTTTCTATCAGAATGTAATGAAGGATGGCAGGCAGTTATGAAAATTAATACTTAACTATTCTTCCGCCCCCGGATTTTTCTCCATCATTTTCAGGGCTTCTTCCACAAAAATGTCACCGGTAAATTCGCCGAGGGAGGTGCGGCTGATGTAGTTGTAACGTTCGAAACTGTTAAAATCTTCCTTCACCAGAATATAACCTAAAGCGTCGTTGGTAAGGCCAAACAGGAACGGTTGGCTGGTTTTCATGTTCCGTTTCAGGTAAAACCCGATGTTGGGCAACGCTTCGCCGGGAATGGTGAGCACCTGCGTTTTGCCGATGTTCAGCAGATTGATTCGGGTGGAAATGGTGCTGAAATCGCTGTTCTGATTGGCGGTATTTAAAACCGGTGAGTGCTGAAATACCGTATCCGCCCGGGCACGGGCATCTTTCACAGCTCTGTAAAACTCCCCATCTTGCC
>CAZLGT010000042.1:0-48561 GCA_964559175.1 uncultured Mariniphaga sp.
AAACCATTTTTCAAAATCGGCCGCATCGAAAATAAACCATTCGTAAATGTTGGTAGCCACAAGTTGTTTCACTTCGAGGTTTTTGCCGGAAATACGTTCCCGCATGTAATACAAAATCAGTTCGTGCAACGCTTTGGTGTTTATGTTCTCTACCGAAAGCATTTCGGTTTTGTTCGACGGCTTTTTGGCTTCGATGATAACGCCAACCTGACTTTCAGCGTTTTTACCGGTGTAAATGGCGAGGTCTTCCCGCTCTTTGGTATTAATGAAAAAGCGGTCGTGATAATACGTGTTTTTCAGAAAATGGCTCACCAGGTTTTTATGAAATTCTTCCGATTCGGTTTCGTTGATGTGTCCGAGCAATTGCAGCAGGTTTTTTTTAAAAAATTCAATCTGATTACGGTTGGGCTTGGTTTTCAGCCAGGCCTTGTTGAGCGCTTTTCTGGGTTTTACGGGATTCAGCTTCATAATTATGGAAAAGGTTCAAAAAAATGGAAGGGCAATTTAGGAAATATTGGGATAAAAGGGGTTGAATGTTGAAAAATGTTTTGCTTCTCAAACTCCCATAATTTCTTCCTTCCAGTTAAAAGTTGCAGCCTCTTCCCACCATTGGGGCCAGTGGCGGCGGTGTTCCGGCACTTCGCAGTGCTGCACCCGCTCCATGGGATGGTAAGGCTTGATGTCCAAAACCGGTGTGCCGGGCTCGGCATCGATAAACGGGGTAAAAATGATTCCTTTTACAATATCGATTCTCGCAATTTTTATGGTGCTTACCATTATTGGGTTGGGCCGCAAAGGAGCCCGGGTGGCAAAAACACCTGTTTGGGCAGGCCCTTTTTTAAACAGCTTTTCGAAAACCAGCTTTTTTCGAATGTCGTGATTATCTGCAAGGTGTGCCCACCATACAATTTGAAGGTGGCTAAAACCTTCCAGTCCGGTTAACCCGGGTGATAATTTCTGATCGAGGTGAATGGAAAATCCGTTTGCTTTTTTGTTTACGGTTCCGATGGATTCAATATTCATTTTTTCAATTTTAAATTAGATTTCTGCGCTTTCAATCTGCCTTTTCAGGTGCCGGATATACCGGGCTGCCGGAGCGCCGTCCACAATGTCGTGATCGAAGCTGAGCGTGAGGCAAATATGTTCCCTGTTTTCCAGCTTGCCTCCGGTTAAAACAGGCCGGTCAACAATTCCGCCAATAGTTACATTCAGTGTGTGCGTGGCTACCGGAATTCCCCAGCCGGCGCCTTTCCCGGCCATGCTGGCTGATGTAACCATCACCGTGCCTGCCCGTTTTTTCATGAGTTGGGGTGATTTGTCGAGCAATCTGAAAATAAACTGCCGGATGAACCCTGGAATGGCCAGAAAAAACCGCACCGAACGAAAAACCTCGGCAGACTGAACATCACCTGCTTTCTCTTCCTTCAATTCTTCCGAAATTTCGGCTACCTTTTTCCGGTTGGCAGCCCTGATGATTTTTGCCACTACCTCTTTATTCCCGTTTATTGTCCGTTCAATGGTGGTGCTTACGTCCACATCGTCGAACAAAACCATCTGGTTTTTCCGGTTCCGGCAGGCATGGATGTGCTTGTTTTGTTCAACTGTTTTTGCCACACAATAAATAATATATCCGGTAAGCGAATGGTAGTTTTTTGTTTCCCGGCGCAATTGACGAATAGCATTCCGCACTTTTGAAATGTCCATTTCCACCAGGGTGTGAATCATATTTTTCTTGCGCGCAGCCCGCAAAACACCAATGGTGGCTTTACGAATGCGGGGGAAAGGTTTTGTTGAAAAAGTACTGGAATTTTTTGCCATTGGCTTATGTTTTTTTGGTTCCTGTACCACAAAGTTAGCATCAAACAAACAGGGAATATATATGTTTGGTAAAAAAAATGTCTTAACCCGGATTTGTTTGATTCCCAAGATTACCCCGATTCTTTATTTCCCTAATCCGGGTAATAAATCAGTCCACAAAAACTGCCCTGCCCAAAAAACAGATCGTCTTTATAAAATCTTTATACTCCTTCAATAAGATTTTATAAAGCATTTATGAAAACACCCCCAATTTTGCAGATGAAAATCAGTTGACAAAATAAAATGAGCCGGATTCTTAATTTCAAAACCATTGTAAAGGTTCTAAGCAGAATATCATTCATCTTAGCAGCGGCATTGCTTTTTACAACAGGTGTTGCCCTTGTGTTTTCTGAAAGCGTCCGGCCTTTCTTGTTTACTTTTCTTTTGGCTGTAATTATTGGAGCGGGGTTATGGGTAAAAAACCGCAAACAAGAGGGGGATGAAACAATCCATCGAAGAGAAGCTTTCTTTTCAGTTGCTGTTTCGTGGTTTTACATCAGTTTGCTGGGCAGTTTACCATTCATTTTTTCAGGTGCAATTCCTTCATTTGTCAACGCGTTTTTCGAATCGGTTTCCGGTTTTACCACAACCGGCTCGTCCATTTTAACCGATATTGAGGCACTTCCCAAATCCATCCTCTTCTGGCGCAGTTTAACCCACTGGATTGGCGGCATCGGTATTATCGTTCTGTTTATAATAGTAATGCCTTCGCTGCATGAAGGCGGGTATCATTTATTTACGCTTGAATCCTCTTTTCAGGATAAAATTCAACCGAGGATAAAATCGGTGGGACAACGATTGCTGCTTATTTATATTTTTCTAACAGTTGCTGAAACCCTGCTGTTACTTGCCGGTGGGATGAACTTGTTTGAAAGCGTTTGCCATGCCTTCGGAACCATTGCCACTGGCGGATTTTCGCCAAAAAACACCAGTATTGGCGGATATTCACCTTACTTGCAATACGTTGTCATGGCTTTTATGCTCCTTTCAGGCATGAATTTTATTATTCACTATTATTTGTTGAAAAGGGAATTCAAAAAAATGAAAGAAAACGATGAGGTAAAATTTTATCTTGGACTGACCTTTTTTATTGGTGCTGTAATTACCCTAATTCTATTCACTCAAACTGACACAGATCTCGAAGAGTCGTTCAGGGAATCGTTTTTTCAGGTAATTTCCATCGTCACCTGTACCGGCTATGCCACAGCCGATTATCTACAATGGCCGCTTTGGGGATGGTTAATTATATTTTTTGCCATGTTTTTGGGAGGGAGCACAGGTTCAACCGCCGGAGGAATAAAAATGGCCCGGCACCTAATGATTTTCAAAAATATACGCCGTTTTTTCCGTGAGATTTACCATCCGAAAGCAATATTCACCATTAAACTTAATGGCAATACAATCAATGAATCCACAAACCATTCAATTCTATCATTTCCTGCCATGTACTTTTTGGTTTTTGTATTAGGGAGTGCTGTTCTTCTTTTAACCGGACTTGACGGAAAAACAGCTGCAAGTTCTGCTGCAACAGCAATGGCCGGAATTGGCCCGGGAATTGGCACGGTGGGTCCCGCCGCCAACTTTGCCCATTTATCTGCTTTTGCCAAAATGACGCTTACCACACTGATGATTTTGGGAAGACTTGAAATTTATACCGTACTCATTATATTCACGCGAAATTTCTGGAAAGTTTAACCAGACATACACGGGTATTTTCTACATTTGAATGCCGGTGTTTCAATAACTAAAAAAGGATGAAAAGATATTTCGGACCAATTAAAAAGCAACACACTACCCACTACATCCTCTCGTCAGTTATTGTAGCTGTAACTTCCCTGCTTTGCGCCCCGCTGGCCAATACACAAAATTACCACGTGGTATCTTTTATCCTGCTTTTTGTAGTCTCCATTCTTGCTACTTTCATGGGAACAGGGCCGGTATTGCTGGCTTCTACCCTGAGCGCCATTTTCTGGAACTTCTTTTTCATTCCGCCACACTATACATTTCATATCGAAAAAACCGAAGATATTTTAATTTTTGGCCTCTTTTTCATCATTGCTTTGGTAAACGGTGTATTAACAACCCGGGTACGGAAACAGAAAAAACTGGTACGCGACCGCGAAAGACGAACCAATGCCCTTTTCCAGCTAACCAAAGAACTTTCCAAAGCCAGCGGTATTGATGAAGTACTAACAGTGGCTATACGGGAAATTAAAAACAATTTCCAGGTTGACTCCTTTTTTATTCTTCAGAACGGTGAGAATATTTTGAATGATACCGGCCGGTTGCAAAAAGAAAAGAAACTTTTACTTGCTGAACGCCATGTGGCTGAATGGGTTTTTAACCATGCACAAAAAGCGGGTGCTTTTACCCCAAATACCATGGGTTTGGATTTCACCATTTTCCCGCTGTCAGGCACCCGGATAAGCCCGGGAGTTGTTGCCGTTAAGCTAAACAATGAATTTGCCGAAGACCAGAAATCCTACTGGGATACTTTCCTGGTTCAGATTTCCAACGCACTCGAGCGTGAATTTTTGGGCGAAATGGCCCAGCGTGTAAGATTTCTGGACGAATCGGACAGGCTTTATAAAACCTTGTTCAACTCCATTTCACACGAACTGCGTATTCCGGTTGCAACCATCATGGGCGCCTCCGACTCCATGCTAAACTCTGAAAATTCGGAAAACATGCAGCAAGCCCTGAGCAATGAAATTTTTACAGCTTCGCTGCGCTTAAACCGGCTAATTGAAAACCTGCTGAATATTTCACGGCTCGAAAGCGGTCACATCTCTGCAAGGCTCGACTGGTACGATATAAACGACCTGGTGAACAAAGCAGCCGACGACCTGAAAGAAGAGCTGAAACCATTTACCCTGAAAATTGAAGTTCAGGACGACATGCCCCTGGTGAAAACGGATTTTGGCCTTATAGAACAGGTGTTGTACAACCTGCTGATAAATTCTACACAATATGCACCTCCGGCTTCCGAAATAATCCTTTCTGTTGGTTATTCTTCCGGAACAATGGAACTGGAGGTTACCGACAACGGACCCGGGTTTCCTGAAAATGAACTAAAAAATGTATTTAAAAAGTTTTTTCGGGTAGATGGAAGCAAAACAGGCGGGTTAGGCCTGGGACTTTCCATTGCCAAAGGTTTTGTGGAAGCACATGGAGGGAGTATTGCTATTGAAAACCGACAATCAGGAGGCGCCCGGTTTACCATTCGAATTCCAACGGAAACACCCGACATTAAAAATTTACAGGAGCAGGAACAATGAAGGAAGACGAAACTATACTGGTAATTGATGACGAAAAGCAGATTCGCCGGTTGCTCGAAATAACACTGACTGCCAATGGGTATAAAGTCATACTGTCGGCAAACGGAAAGGAAGGGTTGGTGGATGCCGCCACACAACATCCGTCGCTTATTTTGCTCGACCTGGGATTACCCGATACTGACGGACAGGAAATTTTGAAAAAACTGCGGGACTGGTTCTATAAACCGGTTATTATTCTTTCTGTGCGCGATTCGGAAGAAGAAATCATAAAGGCGCTGGATAACGGCGCAAACGATTTTCTTACCAAACCTTTCCGAACGGGAGAACTACTTGCACGAATCAGGGTTGCCTTGAGATCGGGAAACGACACGCCCAACACCTCAGAAATGACTTTCGGTTCATTAACCATCGACCTGGTAAGCCATGTGGCACGAAAAAACAACGAAATACTGAAACTCACCGCTACAGAGTTTTCTTTGCTCCTTTTACTGGCAAAAAACAGCGGACGCGTACTCACCCATCAGTATATCCTCAAGGAAGTTTGGGGTTATGGCTACATCAAGCAAACCCAGTACCTGAGAGTATTTGTGGCCCAGCTGCGAAAAAAGATTGAAGATAATCCGTCGAAACCGGGTCTGCTAATTACTGAATCGGGCATCGGGTACCGGTTTGGAGATTAATAAAACAAAAATAAAATAGTATATTTCATCAAAAAATTACTGCAATGAGAAAAATCAAAACGAAACTGATGATTGGAATCGGTGTTATTTTCCTTATTTCTTATGCCATCATGATGGTGAACATAGGAACCAATCAAAGCATTGTGAAAAAATCAGATGAACTGTTAACAAGCAATTATGCCTCTTTGAAACACACGTTTCAAATGCTTCGGCTGCTGAATGATGTAAATATAATAGTTGCTCAAGGCCTGAGCGAAGATTCGGTTGCCAGGTTTACCCTGAGTATAATTGAAAGGCTTGAGAAATTTGAAGAGCCGCTAAAACAACAAACCGAAAATATTACCGAGCCAGGAGAACTTCAGCTAACCAATAATCTTACAAAATCGTTTGAGGCTTTCCGGCACTATTTAATTGCAAGGGAGCAACCCTTCCAATGGCAAAATTTTAACCAGCTTTTTGAGGAAGTCAGGGAAAATATTCTGGAAATTTACCAGATGAATGCCCTTTCGCTTGAGGAGAAAAACGATATCATAAAAAATCATGCACAATATGTATTAACCCTGCAAAAAAATGTGGGGATTGTTGGTCTTGCTCTTTTATGTGTTCTGTTAATATTTTTACCCCTCTATTTGCTCAGGCCCATCGATCACCTTATCTGGAGGCTGAAAGAGCTTTACCAAAAAAGGTTCAACAAGAAATTAAAATTAAAAAAAGGCCACGAAATGAAGCAACTGGAGGATATTATTGAAAAAATTATGGATGAAATTAAAAACCAGAACGAAAAAGAATAATACTTTTCAGGAAAACAGAATATTTAAAAACACATAAGGATTTTTTATCAATTGCCTCAGGTAGTGAATGAAAATACAATGAAAGGCTTTTTCTATATTTGAGGCCTAAAACAGATTATGATACTTCTTTTCAATACCATCGACACCTCAATTCCCCTTACCAATCCGGTATTGAAGTTTCTGGTTATTCTACTCATTATTCTATTTGCACCCATTTTGCTGAACCGGGTGAAAATTCCGCATCTGCTGGGTTTAATTATTGCCGGCGCCATAATTGGCCCATTCGGCTTTAACCTGATAACCCGCGACAGCAGCATAATTCTTTCAGGAACGGCGGGTTTGCTTTACATTATGTTCCTGGCCGGGCTTGAGATTGACATGGCCGATTTTAAAAAGAATGCCGGGAAAAGCACTCTGCTGGGAATGCTTGGATTTGTAATTCCCATGTTGCTTGGTACAGCGGCTGGCCTTTACCTTCTGGGATATTCGTTTTTTACATCGATACTGATGGCCAGTATGTTCTCTTCCCATACACTAATTACCTATCCCATTGTAAGCAAACTGGGGATTGCCAAAAACCAGGCGGTGAATATTACTGTTGGGAGTACTTTAATCACCAATGTGCTGGCTTTACTTGTGCTGGCCGTTGTGGTAGGATTGACTTCCGGCGATATCGCTCAGAATTTTGCCCTGAAACTGTCTGTCTCTTTCATCATTTTTTCTTCCATCATCATGTTGGGGTTTCCGCTGTTAGCCCGATGGTTTTTCAAGCGATACGACGATAATGTTTCGCAATACGTTTTTGTTTTGGTCCTGGTTTTTCTGGGCGCAATTCTTTCCGAACTGGCCGGCATTGAAGGAATCATCGGAGCATTTTTGGCCGGGTTGGCATTGAACCGGCTTATCCCCCGTACTTCCCCGCTTATGAACCGGATTGATTTCGTAGGTAATGCCATTTTTATTCCCTTTTTTTTACTGAGTGTGGGAATGCTTATCGACTTCCGCGCTTTTTTTACCGATTTTGAAACCGTAATTGTGGCTGTAACCATGTCAGTAATTGCCACAGTTGGAAAGTACATCCCTGCCTGGGTAATTCAAAAAAGTTTCAGGTATTCAGTCGATCAGCGCCGTTTGATTTTTGGTCTCAGCAATGCGCAGGCTGCCGCAACACTTGCTGCAGTTTTGGTTGGTTACAACGTCATACTGGGCGAAACAGCAGACGGCGAACCCATCCGGCTGTTGAGCGAAAGTATTCTGAACGGAACCATTATCATGATTCTGGTTACCTGCACCATCGCATCGTTTGAAACACAGCGCGGGGCCGAATGTATCGCCAGGACTGAAAATACGGATATTGAGGATGAAAAGGAAGAACCCGACGAACGCATTCTTATTCCTGTAAGCAACCCGGAAACTGTGGACGAACTTATTCAATTAAGTACCCTTATCCGTTCAAAAAAAGGCAAATCCGGACTTTTTGCGCTAAAAATAGTAAACCACAGCAGCGACAACAACGAAGCAGGCTCGGACAAACAGGCAAGGAAAATCCTGGAAAAAGCGGCAGTTACAGCAGCAGCAACCGACATCCACCTTACCGAACTTTTACGTTACGATCTCAATGTTGTAAATGGAATTACAAGCGTAATAAAGGAACACCGAATTACCGACCTGGTGCTTGGGCTTCACGTAAAAAAGGGAATTTCTGAATCGTTTTTGGGAAACCTCACCGAAGGAATACTTGCCAAAAGCAATATCACTACTCTGGTTTACAAACCGGCACAACCCATAGCTACGGTTAAACGCCACTTTATAGTAATGCCCGGAAATGCCGAAAAAGAGGTGGGATTTCCATTTTGGCTGCTGAAGGTCTGGAATATTTCGCGAAACACAGGTGCAAAACTTCTTTTTTACGGGAATGAATCCACACTCGGCGTAGTCCGCGAAATTCATTCCAAACATCCCATAGAGGCCGAATTCCATCTTTTTGACGACTGGAACGACTTCCTTATTCTTTCCCGCGACATTAAAACCGACGACAATTTAATTGTTACTTTAAGCCGCAAGAATAAACCTTCGTTCCATCAAAACATGTCCAGCGTTCCCAAATATCTGAACAAATATTTTAAAGAAAACAGCTTCATTCTTGTTTATCCCATGCAGGTTGGTGAAGGGCAAATCAAAAAAACGGATTTGAATTACCCGTCGCTGCTCGAACCCATTGAAAAACTCGATGAATTAGGAAAAAACATTGCCGGATTATTTAAGCGAAAATGAACTTTTTTGTACTTAATTGTTAGTTTTAAATTGAAACTCTATATTTATAGACAGTAAAAAACAGGAACCAGCATTTAAAAATATGTCAAAAAAGAACAGGCTAAAAAAAGAATTGGGTTTATATGAAGTTTTTACTATCAGCACAGGCGCCATGTTCAGCTCCGGATTCTTCCTGCTTCCCGGGCTGGCTTCCCAATACACAGGCCCTTCGGTTTTTCTGGCATACCTCGTTTCAGGAATCCTGATACTCCCTGCTATGTTCAGTATTGCTGAAATTTCAACGGCGCTACCGCGTTCAGGTGGAGCCTATTTTTTTCTCGACCGCAGTCTTGGCCCAATGTTGGGTACCATAGGCGGCCTTGGAACCTACTTCGCACTGATGTTTAAAACTGCTTTTGCCATCATCGGAATCGGTGCTTATGCGGCCATTTTCTGGGAAGTACCCATTAAAACCATTGCCATTATGGCCACGCTGTTTTTTATGGTTTTAAATCTGATTGGCGCGAAAAAATCGTCGGGGCTGCAAAATTTCTTCGTCTCCTTTCTGCTTGTTGTTTTAGGGGCATTTATCATCGACGGATTATACAACATTTTTTTTACTGACCGTGTGGACATTCCACGGGCAAACGAGCATTTCAGTCCGTTTTTCACCAATGGTTTCGAGGGTATAATTGTTACCGCCGGATTCGTATTTGTATCCTACCTTGGGTTAACTCAAATTGCCAGCGTAGCCGAAGAGATAAAAAATCCCGAGCGCAACATTCCACTGGGGATGCTGCTCTCGCTGGTGGTTACGGGGCTGGTATATTTTCTTGGTGTATTTGTAATGGTGGCCATTATTGAGCCTTCGGAATTTGCCAGCGATTTGGCGCCGGCAGCAACCGCCGTAAAAAAACTGTTTACCTGGATGCCCGGAAACCTGGGCGCCTACCTGATGACCGGCGCCGCAATGGCTGCCTTTGCTTCTACCGGAAATGCGGGCATGCTTTCATCTTCAAGATACCCGTTTGCCATGGGGCGCGATTTGCTTTTCCCTCCATTGTTTTCAAAGGTGGGGAAAAAGGGAACTCCGTTGTATGCCATTTTCCTTACTACTGCCTTTATCCTGTTTTTCATCCTCGTATTGTCAGAAGAGGGAATTGCCAAACTGGCAAGTACCTTTCAGCTTCTCATTTTCATGTTCATTAACTTCTCGGTTATTGTTTTCAGGAAAAGCAAAATAGAATCGTACGACCCCGGCTACCGTTCGCCGTTTTATCCTTACATGCAGGTGGCAGGCATTATTGTTTCGGTGGTATTGATTGCCTACATGGGCTGGATGGCCATCCTGTTTACGGCAGGAATCATACTCATCGGTGTTCTGTGGTACAAATCTTATGCACGTGTGCGCGTTGTAAGGGAAGGCGCTATATTCCACTGGTTTGCCCTGCTGGGAAAATACCAGTATGCCGAACTGGAGAGTGAGTTCATGAGCATCATTAAGGAAAAGGGGCTTCGACGCGGCGATCCGTTCGACGAAACCATCATCAGGGCCAGGATTACGCACACCGAAAAGGAAACCGACTTTGAGCATTTGGTGAACTACGTTTCAGGCATTTTTTCTGCCGAAATGCATGTAAAAAAGGAAGATATGATAAGCGAATTCCTTACAACATCTGCTGTTGAACCGGCACTTATCATTCCGGAGGTTTCAGTACTGTTTGCCAAAAAAGAAGGTATCGACCATCCCTCGCTGCACATTGTCATTTCAGAAAAAGGCATCAATAAACCGGTAATTAAAAACGGAATTTCTTCCGAAGATTACATCAAAATCTTCTTCTTTCTGGTTAACCCGTCGAGCGAGCCCCGCCAACAGTTGCGCATGTTGTCGCGCCTCATCGATATTGTGGAACGGGAGAACTTTGTTACCGAAATGCTGAATACAAAAAGCCACCGGGAAATAAAAGAATACCTGCTACACAACGAACGGTATATATCCTTACAGTTGCTTGCAGGAACTGCTCAGGCAGAAATGATTGGCAAGCAGCTGAAAGAGGTGAAATACCCATCGGAAGTTCTCGTAGCACTGGTAGAGCGGAGTGGCGCAACCTTTGCACCCAACGGCAATACCCGTTTGCTCGAAAACGACGTACTCACCATTATTGGCGAACCCAAATCGATCAATCAGATTTTCCAGAAATACATGCAGATGTAACCAGATATTTGCAAGGCGGTACGTTTCATGTAAGGGAATTAATTTTTATCCGCTACTGAATTATTTCAGTATTGCACTTATTTTTACCTTTGCAAAAACAAATGAATTATCTTTGGCGATTATGAAGAAAAAGAAAATTACAAAGGATAAAACAGCCGGTGAACCCGGTTTTGCATTGGGCAAAGAGAATTACAAACTCATGGCCATTGGCTTTGGCATCATTATTATCGGATTTATTTTAATGATTGGCGGCGGAAGCGACGATCCCAACGTGTTCAATCCGGAGATTTTCAGCTTCAGACGTATCACTCTTGCTCCAATGATTTTGCTGTTCGGGTTCTTGTTCGAGATTTACGCGATCATGAAAAAACCGAAAGAGAACAAATAACCCCTCGCTGAAATGAATGAAATACAGGCGCTTATCCTCGGTCTGTTACAAGGACTTACCGAGTTTCTCCCCGTCAGTTCCAGCGGTCACCTCGAAATAGGCCATGCCATCCTGGGCATTCACACCGACAACAATCTGCTTTTTGCTGTTACGGTGCACGTAGCCACGGTTTTAAGCACACTCGTCGTTTTCCGTAAAGACATTTGGAAGTTACTTGCCGATTTGTTCGCATTCCAATGGAATGAATCGACCCAATACATTTCCAAACTGCTTTTCTCCTCCATTCCCGTACTCATTCTGGGACTTTTTTTTGCAGAAGAAATTGAACAGTTTTTTACCGGAAACCTGGTGCTGGTGGGAAGTATGTTACTGATTACTGCCAGCCTGCTTTCCTTTGCCCATTTCGTAAAAAAAAGAAACTTACAAATCACCTGGGGGAAAGCATTCATTATTGGCATAGCACAGGCTTTGGCAGTAATGCCCGGTATCTCGCGCAGCGGTGCAACCATTGCAACAGGCCTTTTGCTGGGAACAAAAAAAGATGAAATAGCCCGGTTTTCATTCTTAATGGTTCTGATACCTATCCTCGGAGCTGCTTTCCTCGATTTGATGGGTGGCGATTTTTCACAGGAAAAAACCATTGGAACCATACCTCTTCTCATCGGTTTTCTGGCTGCTTTTCTCTCCGGGTTACTTGCCTGTTCGTTAATGATTAAGGTAGTTAAGCGTGGAAAACTCATATATTTTGCCATTTACTGCTTAATTATCGGTTTAATTGCTATCTTTGCAGGCTGATTTTTAATTTTATTAAATCGCTGTAAATTAAAGCCTTGCGCATGTCTGACCTGGAAAAAAAATACGATTTTTTGGAAGGAGAGGTTTTGTTGTTCGACAAAGACCCCGATTGGACTTCGTTTGATTTGGTTCAACGGGTGCGGAACAGCCTTTGCAAAAAAATGGAAATTAAAAAACTGAAAGTAGGTCATGCAGGCACACTCGATCCTCTTGCCACCGGACTATTGATTCTCTGCACCGGAAAATCCACCAAACTCATTGAATCGTTTCAGGAAAAAGAAAAGGAATATGTTGCTACTTTGAAACTGGGCGCCACCACACCTTCGTTCGATGAAGAAACAGAAGAAGACAGTCAGTCGGATACCAGCCAGATAACACGTAAGCTTTTCGACGATGCCCTGGAAAAATTCCGGGGAGAAACAGAACAGGTGCCTCCCATCTTTTCGGCTGTTAAGGTGAAAGGAAAACGCGCGTTCAATTATGCACGAAACGGGGAAGAATTAAAACTTCAGCCCAAAAAAATTGTTATAAAGAAAATAACTACCGAAATATTTAAGCCGCCGTTTGCAACCATACGCGTAACCTGCAGTAAAGGAACATACATTCGGGCGCTGGCACGCGACATTGGTGAGGAATTGGGCTGTGGCGCCTATCTAACCGGGTTGCGGCGCACACGCATCGGAGAATTTGACGTAAAACAGGCCATAACCGTCGATTATTTTCTTAAAAATATCGACTCTTATGTAACAAACTGAATTTTCATCCGTAAAACGGGACTCTGATTTTACCTGAACCCTGTTTCAGAAAAACAGAAATAATAAATAATGAATAATAAATAACAATTAATAAATTTATAAGTGCTGCCCATGAAATTATCGAAATTCAAATACGAGTTAGACGAGAAAAAAATTGCCCTGCATCCGGCATACAACCGCGATGAATCGAAATTAATGGTACTGGACAGGTCGAAACGAAAAATTGAACACAAGCAGTTCAAAGATATCGTTGATTATTTCAACGACGGAGATGTTTTTGTTTTCAACGACACAAAGGTTTTTCCGGCACGGCTGTATGGAAACAAGGAAAAAACCGGAGCTGAAATTGAAGTTTTTTTGCTGCGCGAACTTAACCGCGAAATGCGCCTCTGGGATGTGCTGGTTGACCCGGCACGAAAAATACGAATAGGCAATAAACTTTATTTTGGCGAAGACGACAACCTGGTGGCTGAAGTTATCGACAATACTACTTCACGCGGACGGACGCTGCGCTTTTTGTTCGACGGCCCCTACGACGAATTCAAAAAAACGCTGTACATGCTGGGAGAAACCCCGCTTCCCAAGTTCATTAACCGCCCTGTTGTTCCTGAAGACAAAGAACGCTACCAAACCATTTTTGCCAAACACGAAGGAGCAGTGGCCGCTCCAACTGCCGGCCTGCATTTCAGCCGCGAGTTGCTGAAACGTCTTGAAATTAAAGGAGCCGGGTTTTCATTTGTTACGCTGCACGTAGGGCTGGGTAACTTCCGCAGTGTGGACGTGGAAGACCTTACCAAACACAAAATGGATTCGGAACAAATTTGGATTAAAGAAGAAGCCTGTGAAAAAATCAACAGCGCCAAGGCAGAACGAAAAAATGTTTGCGCTGTGGGCACCACTGTAATGCGCACCCTCGAAAGTTCTGTTTCTACGCAGGGCTTCGTAAAACCGTTCGAGGGCTGGACCAACAAATTTATTTTTCCCCCACACGAATTCAACGTGGCCAACCGCATGGTAACCAATTTTCACCTGCCCTACTCTACCCTGCTGATGATGGTTGCTGCATTCGGCGGTTACGATTTTGTGATGGAAGCCTATCAGGTTGCCCTCAAAAACGATTACCGTTTTGGTACTTACGGCGATGCCATGCTGATAATTTGATATTAATACCATGAAACATCTACTTTTTTTCACCACCCTGTTTTTTGCCATTTCATTGTCGGCACAAAACACCGAAAATGTTCGTTTTATTGAAGTTCGCGGCAGTTCTGAAATGGAAGTGCAGCCCGATGAAATGATGCTTTCCATTACCATTCAGGAATATTTTGAAGAAGAATTTCAGAAGAACAAAGAACCCAAAGATTATAAAACCAAAGTACCTCTGGCCAAAATTGAAGATGACCTGATTAAAAGCCTGCGCAAAGCTGGTATAGAGAAAGACGACATCCGGGTGCGCGGCATGGGCAATTACTGGCGGCAGCAGGGCAAAGAATTTTTGTTCAGCAAACAACTGGAAGTAAAAATTACCGATTTCCAGAAAGTAAACCAGCTTTCTTCTTTGATAGACGGTAAGGGAATCCGTTCATTGAATGTGGGACAAATGAGCCATTCAGAACTGGAAAAGTTCCGCAGACAGGTAAAAACCGATGCACTGAAGGATGCCCGGGAAAAAGCCACCTATATGGTTGAAAGTTTGGGCGAAGAACTGGGCGAAGTGCTTTCCATTAACGAAATGAACGATGGTTATTCGCGCCCTTACATGGCCAAAAACATGATGATGGCTGCTGATGCAATGGCTTATGAATCCGTTGAGGAGGTACAAAACATCACCATTTCATTTCAGGTTACGGCACGGTTCAGAATTAAATAGAGTCTTTAAGTTCTCGCAATAAACGCAGATTATTTTTTTCTGTTCCGCGAAAATCAGCGAAATCTGCGGGAAATAAATACTGAGAAAAATTAAAACCCTTACCTTTCGGCAAAATTTTCAGAATGTCTGTTTTCAATATCAACCAATGCCCGGTTTGTGGCAATAACAATTTTAAACCGTTTATTACCTGTACCGATTTTTTTGTTTCGGGCGAGCAATTTGAAATCAAAGAATGTACAGGTTGTGGCTTTAAATTCACGGCCAATGCCAAAAACGAAGAAACCATTGGACGGTATTACCAAAGCGAAGAATACATTTCACATTCCAACACATCCAAAGGCCTTGTAAATTCAGTTTACCACCGGGTGCGAAACTACATGCTTGGCCGCAAATACCGGCTGGTTGAGAAAGCCAAAAGCACAAAAGCAGGTCACATTCTGGATGTGGGCGCCGGTACCGGCTTTTTTCTGAACGAAATGAAAAAACACGGCTGGCAGGTTGCCGGAACAGAAAAAAGTGCCGATGCACGGGCTTTTGCAAAAAAGGAGTTCGGACTGGAAATGGACGAACCTGAACAACTTTTCAGTTTTGAAAAGGAAAGTTTTGATGCGATTACTTTATGGCATGTGCTTGAACATATTCACCGCCCGGATGAAAACATGGAAGCCTTTTCCCGGCTCTTAAAACCGGAGGGAAAGCTTATTATTGCGGTGCCAAACCCAACATCATACGATGCCCGCCATTACAAACAATACTGGGCGGCCTGGGATGTTCCCCGCCATTTGTGGCATTTCGGTCCCGGGCAGATGAAACTGTTTGGCGAAAAACACGGGTTTCGTCTTAAATCGCTGCACACCATGCCGTTCGATTCGTTTTACGTTTCACTTCTCAGCGAAAAGTACAAAAAATCGATACTGCCTTTATTTAAAGGACTAATGCATGGAAAAATTTCGTGGCTGAAAAGTTTGGAAGATAAAAAAAGGTGCAGTTCGGTGATTTATATTTTTGAGAAATAATTACTATCTGTCCAGCCATTCTTTAAAATCACCGGCTTTCAACCGGCTTACCACCACCTCGCCCTCAAACGGCGGATTCAGGCGCACTTTTAGTTTGCCTCCAAAATAATTTTCGATTTTTTCTATGGCTTGAATGTTGACCATCATCTGACGGGTTGCCCGAAAAAAAGCATCGGGATTGAGTTGTTCTTCGATTGCTTCCAGCGAAAAATCGATCACATGGTTTTGTCTGCTAAAAGTAACGGCAGTGGTAACGCGGTTTTCGCTATAAAAATAAGCAATGTCTTCCACCGGAAGTTTAAAAAAAGCATCCCCTTTTGAAACCAGAAATCGCCTGCGGTGTTTTTTTTCGCCGTTCCTGATGGCTTCCAGAATATCCGAATAATCCGGTTTTGCATCCATCGTTGCCGACAGGTTTCTGAAATTCTCGAATTTCTTAATAGCAGACTCCAAATCCTTCTCTTTAAAGGGTTTCAGCAAATAGTCGATGCTGTTTACCTTAAATGCCCGAATGGCATAATTGTCGTAAGCCGTGGTAAATATCACCATGCTTTTCACGGGTACCTGATCGAAAATGGAAAAACAAAGCCCGTCGGCCAGCTGAATATCCATGAAAAGAAGGTCGGGCTGAGAATGGGTTTGCAGCCAGTCAACAGTGGCCTTTACACTCTCAAAGTTTTTCACCACTTCCCAGCCGGGCCGTAGTTTTTTTATCATTCCTCCCAGCATCCGAAGGTTATAGGGTTCATCTTCTATCAGTGCAATTTTTATATTCCGGTTCATAGCATGGGTATTATCACTTCAAACATTTTGTTGTCCGGCTTTATTTCCACCGGTTTATCGGTTAACAGGGCATAACGCTGTTCCAGGTTCTCCAATCCCGTTTTTTCAGAATAGGCAGATTCTTTGGGGTTCACATTATTGCTTACGACGAGGCTTTCTCCGTTCGATTTTATCCTTATTCTCAGTGGTGCTTCCTTCAGAGCAACGTTGTGTTTCAAGGCATTTTCAACAAGCAACTGCAGTGCCAAAGGCGGAATCTCTTTCTTTTTGTCTGCTTCACTCACATCGGTAATCACCTCTAAAGCATCGCCCATTCGCTCTAGGTGAATGGATGTATAAGCTTCAATAAAATCCAGTTCTTCGGCCAGCCTTACGGTGGTTTTATCCTTGCTTTGCAACACATACCGGTACACATCGGTAAAATCCTGAGTAAACTGAATGGCGGCATCGGGATCGAATGTTATCATCGATTTCAGCACACTCAGGTTATTGAACAGAAAATGGGGATTCAGCTGAGCCTGAAGCGACTGATAGTCACTTTTCAGCTTCATACTTTTCAGTTCTTCCAGCTGGCGCACAGAAAAAATCCACTTTTCAATTATCCGAAGGGTAACCGAAATCAGAATAAGAATAAAAATGAAAATCAGACCGAAAAGCATCATCAGTTGTACAATGGGATGCGAAAAGAAGAAGGCTTCTTTAATGATTTGTGAAAAATAAAAAACCACAGTAACAGCCAGAAGCAAACTAACAAAAAAGTGCAACACCACCCGGGAGCTGAATTTTTCGGGAATGGGCAGGAAACGCTCGGCCAGGTGATCAATGAACACATTTATTTCACTTATAATATTAAAAATAAGAACAACCTGAAAATACTCCAGCGGAGTAACCCTGAAGGTTGTGTCGCCTGCAATTTCAATGGCAAGAAAAAAGAACAGCAATCCCACACCACTCACCAGCGCCAGCCTGATTGAAACACTTTGCAGGGTATAAGCCGAAAGCCGGCTCAAAAAATGAAGTTCGCTGTTTTTCATTTCTCTGTTTAATCCATTTTTCCAAAATTACTGTTTTTTGTTGAGTTTGCACAGCACCGGACCCATGCCTTTTCATCCGTTAAAAACAACCTCCGCACCGGTTTAACATTAGTGCAGAAGTTGCTCTTGCGCCGTCCGATTTCTGAATTACCAACGCATTTAAAAACACTCCCCTTAAAAAATTCCTATATTTGCATATTTTTTAACCAAAGCAGCAGAAAAAAGAGTTTTTTATGACGAATAAATTTCAGGAATACAAGCAGTTAGACCTATCTCAAATCAACAAGAAGGTTTTAAAACGCTGGGAAGAAGACGATACGTTTCATAAAAGCATTTCCACCCGCGAAGGGCACCCTACGTTTGTGTTTTACGAAGGACCACCCTCGGCCAACGGGATGCCGGGAATCCACCACGTGATGGCCCGCGCCATTAAAGACATTTTCTGCCGCTACAAAACCATGAAAGGGTTCCGGGTACACCGTAAGGCGGGATGGGACACCCACGGCTTGCCAGTGGAACTGAGTGTTGAAAAATCGCTGAACATTACAAAGGAAGACATCGGGAAGAAAATTTCGGTTGAAGAATACAACGCCGCCTGCCGCAAGGAGGTGATGAAATATACCCGCGAATGGGAGGAGCTCACCCGCATTATGGGCTACTGGGTAAATATGGACGATCCGTACATCACTTACGACAGTCGCTATATTGAAACCGTCTGGTGGCTGCTGAAACAAATTTACAACAAGGGGTTATTATACAAGGGGTACACCATTCAGCCCTATTCGCCTGCCGCCGGAACCGGATTAAGTTCGCACGAACTGAACCAGCCGGGCTGTTATCGCGACGTGAAAGATACAACCATTGTGGCACAGTTTAAATCCATCCGCAACGAGCGCTCGAAGTTTCTGTTTGAAAATGTGGACACCGACCTCTATTTTCTGGCCTGGACCACAACACCATGGACACTGCCGTCGAATACGGCACTGGCAGTAGGGCCGCAAATCCGGTATGTAAAAATAAAAACCTTCAATCCTTACTCCGGTGTTCCTGTCACATTAATTCTGGCCAAAGACCTGCTGCATGTTTATTTTAATGCCGAAAGTGAAAATGCCCCGTTTGAAGAATACAAACAGGGCGATAAAAATATTCCGTACAAAATTCTGGCTGAATATTCGGGATCAGAACTGGCCGGCGTTCAGTACGAACAACTCATTGAGTGGGTTAAACCCAAAGGGAAAGCGTTTGAAGTGATTACCGGCGATTTTGTAACCATTGAAGACGGCACTGGAATTGTGCACATTGCCCCGACTTTTGGCGCCGACGACGACCGCGTGGCCAAACAAAACGGAATTTCGCCCCTCATTGTGGAAGATGCCGACGGAAAAACACAGGCACTGGTTGACCGCAAAGGACGCTTTTTTCTTATCTCGGAAATGGCCGAATCTTTTGTAAAAAAATACGTAAATACCGAAAAATACCACGACTTTTCGGGCCGGTACGTAAAAAACGATTACAGCGAAAAACTGACCGAAGACGACCCCACCGTGGATGTGGATATTTCGGTGATGCTGAAGCTGGACAACAAAGCCTTCAAAATTGAAAAATTAACGCACAACTACCCGCACTGCTGGCGGACCGATAAGCCGGTGCTTTATTATCCGCTCGATTCGTGGTTCATTAAAACCACAGCGGTAAAAGAGCGCATGGTGGAACTGAACAACACCATCAACTGGAAACCGCAGTCAACCGGCACCGGGCGGTTCGGCAACTGGCTGGAAAACCTGGTGGACTGGAACCTCAGCCGTTCGCGGTTCTGGGGAACACCGCTGCCCATTTGGCGCACCGAAGACGGTTCGGAAGAAATTTGCATCGGCTCAACCGATGAACTGATTTCTGAAATTGAAAAAGCCATTAAGGCCGGATTCATGACCGAAAATCCATATAAAAATTTCAAACCGGGAGAAAACTCAGAAGAAAACTACGAACACATCGACCTGCACAAACCTTACATCGACAATGTGGTGCTGGTTTCGCCATCGGGCAAAAAAATGTTCCGAGAACCCGATTTGATTGACGTTTGGTTCGATTCGGGTGCCATGCCATACGCGCAACATCATTTTCCGTTTGAAAACCAGGAAAAATACAACCCGGCCACAGGAAAGGGAGTTTTCCCTGCCGATTTTATAGCGGAGGGAGTTGATCAAACCCGCGGCTGGTTTTTTACGTTGCATGCTATTGCCACCATGGTGAGCGATTCAGTTTCGTTTAAAAACATCATTTCCAACGGACTGGTACTCGACAAGAGCGGCAACAAAATGTCGAAACGACTGGGCAATGCCGTCGATCCTTTCGATACCATCGAAAAATACGGCTCAGACCCGCTGCGCTGGTACATGATTACCAATGCCCAGCCCTGGGACAACCTGAAATTTGATGTGGAAGGCATAGAAGAGGTGAAACGGAAATTCTTCGGAACACTTTACAACACTTACAGTTTCTTTGCTTTGTACGCCAATGTTGACAACTTCAGGTATGCCGAAGAAGAAGTTCCGGTTGAACAACGTCCCGAACTCGACCGCTGGGTTATTTCACTGTTAAACTCACTGATTAAGGAAGTTGGCGAAAGTTATCAGAGTTACGAACCAACCCGCGCCGGCCGGGCAATCTCAGAATTTGTAACCGAAAACCTGAGCAACTGGTTTGTGCGCCTCAGCCGTAAAAGATACTGGGGAGGAGAATATTCCACCGATAAAATTTCGGCCTACCAAACACTTTACACCAGTTTGGCAACCGTGGCCAAACTGATGGCGCCCATAGCCCCGTTTTACGCTGATTTGTTGTTCACTGACCTGAATAAAACAACAGGAAAAGAGACCGACCAAAGCATTCATCTGGTTGATTTTCCGGATTACAATGAAAAGTTGATTGACAGGGAACTGGAGGAAAGAATGGACATTGCCCAAAAGGCTTCTTCCATGATTCTGGCCTTGAGACGGAAAGAAAAACTGAAAGTGCGCCAGCCGCTGGCCAAAATAATGGTACCGGTGCTCAACCCGCATTTCCGCGAACAGTTTGAGGCGGTTAAAGATATCATTCTTGCCGAAGTGAATGTGAAAGAGGTGGAGTTTCTGACCGATACCGAAGGCATCATCAAAAAGAAAATAAAACCCAATTTTAAAACGCTTGGGCCCAAATACGGCAAACTGATGAAACAAATTTCAGGCGCAATCGTACAGTTCAATCAGCATAAAATTGCTGAACTGGAAAATGCAGGCACAGTTGAAATTGAGGCCGGCGAACAGAAAATCTCCATTACCAAAGACGATGTGGAGATTTTGACCGAAGATATTCCCGGCTGGACAGTTGCCAGTGAAGGCCAAATGACCATTGCACTTGACATCGACGTAACTGAAGATCTGAAGCAGGAAGGCATTGCCCGTGAATTCATAAACAAAATTCAGAACCTGCGGAAAGAAAACGGTTTCGAGGTTACTGACCGCATTCTGCTGATTATTCAAAAGCACGATGCAATTAATGATGCGGTATTAAGTTTTAAAAACTATATTTGCGCCCAAACTTTGGCCGTTGACCTTCAACTGGTTGATGAGCTTACCGACGCAACAGCCAAAGAAGTTGAAATTGACAAAGACGTTTCGGTTGGTATTGTTGTTTTGAAACAGGAGTAAGATATGTTATACAGCCTGAAAAGGATAATAAAAATTTACTATTTTCGGCCAAAATACGTTAAAAGGAAATAATTAAAACCCTATTGTTATGGGAGAAAAAAACAGATATTCGGATGAGGAGTTAATGGAATTCAGGGAGATTATTCTTAAAAAGCTTGCAAAAGCGCAGGATGATTACCAAATGTATAAAAGTTCCATTACTCATGGCGATGGAAACGACACACAAGATACCTCGCCCACATTTAAGGTACTCGAAGAAGGGGCTGCCACGTTGTCGAAAGAAGAGGCCGGCAAGCTGGCTCAGCGGCAACTGAAATTCATTCAGCATTTACAGGCCGCTATGGTGCGCATCGAAAACAAAACGTATGGTATCTGTCGCGAAACCGGAAAGCTTATTTCCAAAGAGCGCTTAAGGGCCGTGCCACACGCAACCCTGTGCATCGATGCAAAGAAAAACATGGGATAGAAAAATCAGTTAAAAAAAATGGACTGCCCGGGTTTTTCATCCATTGAAATATCCGGGAGTTTTTTATTTCAACAGATGAAGAGTCGTATTTACAAGTTGCTTGCAATTATCTTTTCGGTGCTCATTACCGATCAGGTGCTGAAGGTATGGATAAAAACCAATCTCTCTCTGGGAGAGGAAATTGTAGTTTTTAAAGATTGGTTTATTATCCATTTTGTGGAAAACAACGGGATGGCCTTCGGGTTTGAATTTGCCGGCGAATATGGAAAACTGTTCCTCAGTATTTTTCGGATAATTGCCGTTATTGCCATTGGCTGGTATCTTTTTCGTCTGGCCCGTCAAAAGGAAATTTCCTTCGGCTTTTTGGCAAGTATTGCACTCATTTTTTCCGGGGCTATCGGCAACATCATCGACAGTGCATTTTACGGAATGATTTTCAATCACAGCTACGGTCAGGCAGCTGACTTTTTACCCGAGGGAGGCGGTTATGCAACCTTCCTGCACGGCCGGGTTGTGGATATGTTCTATTTCCCCATTATCCAAACTACTTTGCCTGAGTGGCTGCCGTTTTGGGGAGGAAATCATTTCATCTTCTTCCGGCCCGTATTCAACATTGCCGATTCATCCATAACCGTTGGAATTTTTTCCATTTTGTTGTTTTACCGGCAACAGTTTAATAATCTCGAAAAAAGGGAAGAAGCAACAGAAGATGAAGCAGAAGCTTCAGATACCGCTGCAGAAGAAACAGAAAAGTTGCCGGAGGAGGCCTGAGTAAAAGAATTATCCCTTTTTTCCTCCATTTTATTTTACCTTTGTAACACCTGATTCAATTTTCAACCGTTATGAAGAACCAATTGGTCATTTACAATACTTTAGCGCGAAAAAAAGAGCTGTTTGAACCGCTGGTGGAAGGCAAGGTGGGTTTGTACGTATGCGGCCCCACGGTTTACAGCGATTCGCACCTGGGGCATGCCCGACCGAATATCACCTTCGATTTGCTTTTTCGTTACCTCCGTTTTCTGGGGTACAAAGTGCGTTACGTGCGCAACATTACCGATGTGGGTCATCTGGAAAACGAAGCCGAGGAATCGGGCGAAGACAAAATTTCGAAAAAAGCACGGGTGGAACAACTGGAACCCATGGAAGTGGTTCAGAAATACATGAACACCTTCCACCAAAACATGCAGCAATTGAACGTTTTGCCGCCAAACATTGAGCCGCGGGCTTCAGGACATATCATTGAACAACAGCAACTTATAAATTCCATTTTGAAAAACGGATTTGCCTACGAAGTGAATGGATCCGTCTATTTCGATGTAGAAAAATACAACGAAAAATACCAGTACGGCAAGCTTTCGGGCCGAAACCTGGACGATATAAAAACCAATACCCGTCAGTTGGCCGGACAAGAGGAAAAGAAAAATCCGTTCGATTTTGCCTTGTGGAAAAAAGCTGCGCCGGAACACATCATGCGCTGGCCCTCAAAATGGAGCGACGGTTACCCCGGCTGGCACCTCGAGTGCTCGGCCATGAGTACAAAATATCTTGGCGGTGTGTTCGACATTCATGGCGGGGGAATGGATTTAACCTTCCCGCACCACGAATGTGAAATTGCACAATCAACAGCCAGCCAGGGAAAAGAAGCTGTTCGCTACTGGATGCACAACAACATGATAACTATCAACGGACAGAAAATGGCGCGTTCGCTGGGCAATTTTATTACCCTCGACGAACTGTTCTCGGGGAAACATGAAATGCTGGAAAAGGCTTATTCACCCATGACCATCCGGTTTTTTATTTTGCAGGCGCACTACCGCAGCACCATCGACTTTTCCAACGAAGCGCTGCAGGCTTCAGAAAAAGGTCTGGAACGCCTGTTCGCCGCAGCAGAAGTCTTGGAAAAACTGCCTGTTTCCAATGAATCGACCGTTGATGTTGCCGCCCTGAAAGAAAAATGCTTCGATGCACTGAACGACGATCTGAACAGCGCAGTGGCCATTGCTCATTTGTTCGACGGTGTGAGGATGATAAATTCCGTAAAAACCGGCCAGGAAAAAATATCAGAAACCGAACTTACCGATTTGAAGCAGTTCTTTAACACCATGGTTTATGAAATCCTGGGATTAAAAACCGAAACAACAAGAGGAGGAAATGAAATCATGGATAAAGTGATTGATTTGGTGCTGAACCTGAGGCAGGAAGCTAAATCCAGCAAAGACTGGGCAACTGCCGATAAAATCCGTGATGAACTGAATGCGCTCGGTGTGGAAATAAAAGACACCAAAGACGGATTTGAATGGAGTCTGAAATAAGGTGGCACGTCCCGATATATCCGGATTAAACGCGCATTTATACATATTTATTGAGCAGGTAAACTTTTGTCATCAGCTCAAAACTAAAATAAATTGAGCAGGTGAACTTGAGTCACCAGCTCAAAACATTTAATTTAAAACTTTAAACGATCATGTTTTCAGGAATAATTGAAGAATTTGGAACGGTAACCGCCATAGAAAAAGAGAAAGAAAATGTGCATTTCACACTCACCTGCTCGTTTGCCGGGGAGTTGAAGGTGGACCAGAGCCTGTCGCACAACGGAGTTTGCTTAACTGTGGTGGATGTGAATAAAGCGGAAAAAACTTACAAAGTAACTGCAATTAAAGAGACGTTACTTAAATCGAATCTGGGTCTGCTTGAAGTAGGTTCAAAAGTAAACCTTGAGCGCAGCATGATGATGAACGGCCGGCTCGACGGGCACATTGTGCAGGGCCATGTGGACCAAACCGCTGTGTGTACCAAAGTGGAAGAAGCCGACGGAAGCTGGTATTTCACGATCGAATACGATTTCGACATTGAAAAAGCCCGGCAAGGTTACATGACCGTTGAAAAAGGCTCGGTTTCGGTGAACGGGGTGAGCCTTACTGTTGTCAATTCAAAAGACAATTCCTTCCAGGTGGCCATTATTCCGTTTACATACGATGTAACCAACTTCCATACATTTGAAAAGGGAACCGTAGTAAACCTGGAATTCGATATCATCGGGAAATACCTGAGCAAGCTGAATACCTACGCAAAATAGTATTTGTTGTTTAATGCCATGTGGCTTACTCTGAAACAAAATGCTCTGAATGGTGTTTTGTTCATACAGATTTTGTAGTTTTAAAAAAACTTTCAGGTATGAACCATACGGCACTCATTACTGGCGCATCGAAACGGGTTGGAAAAGCTTTGGCAGAACATTTGGCTTCCAAAGGATGGAATATTATCATTCATTTCAATTCTTCAGAAAAACCGGCGGAAAAGCTGGAAAATGAATTGCGCCAAAAGTATCCGCAGCAAAAATTTGGCCGGGTAAAAGCAAACCTGGCTATCGAAAGTGAAGTGGAACGGGTAATTCCATTGGTGGTTTCCGAATTCGGTCCTTTAGACCTGCTGGTGAACAATGCCTCGGTTTTTAATCCGGGATACCTGAAAGAAACAGATGCACAACTGTTTGACAGTCAGATAAACGTAAATCTGAAAGCGCCTTTTTTGTTGATGCGCGATTTTGCCAGCCACTGCAAAAAGGGCAACATAATCAATTTTGTGGACACGCGGATTACCACCAATAAATCGAATTTTGCCGCTTATTCGCTTTCCAAAAAAGGACTTTGGGAACTCACAAAAATGGCTGCACTGGAGTTTGCCCCTGAAATCAGGGTGAATGCCATTGCACCGGGAGTTACGCTTCCGCCCGAAGACAAGGATGAAAAATACCTTTGGAACCTGGCCAAAAACATACCCATGAAAAAACCGGGCGGTTTGGAACCGATTCTGAAAAGCCTCGATTTCATATTGGAAAACGATCACCTCACCGGCCAGCTTTTGTTTGCCGACGGCGGTGAAAATCTGGGTCAGAACGCTTAATCTTCTCAATATGGCACGAATAAAAGTAAAAAACCTGTTGCTGCGCACCTACATCGGGTTCAATCCCGAAGAACTGGTAAACAAGCAGGACGTAATTATCAATTTCGAAATTGAAACCGAAATTCCGCACAAAGCGCTGGAAGTGGATGAACCGGTGGACATTCTGGATTACAAAACCATCACAAAAAAAGTGATTGCCCTGGTGCAGGACGGACGGTTCAAGTTGCTGGAAGTACTTACCCAGAAAATCCTCGACCTCATTCTGGAAGACAAAAAAGTGAATTGGGCCCGGGTGGAAGTGGATAAACCCCATGCCCTGCGATTTGCCGAATCGGTTTCGCTGGTGATGGAAAGAAGTCAGTCATAGCATGATAAACACTGTAATTATCGGCATCGGCTCCAACATAAATGCCGAAAAAAATATTTCCAGAATGTTGAAAGTTTTGGGGGAGAAAGTAAAAATCCTGAAAGTTTCCTCTTTGCTGAAAACCAAACCCATTGGAATTGAAAATCAGCCGGATTTTACCAACGGTGCTGTAAAAATTCAAACCGGTTTGAGCAGAGAGGAATTGAACCGGCATTTAAAAAAAATGGAAGACCAGTTGGGCCGCGACCGTTCGTCGCCCAAATTCGGTCCGCGTACCATCGACCTCGACATTGTGGTTTGGAACGGGGAAATAGTAGATGAGGATTATTACACCCGCGATTTTCTGCAAAAAAGTGTGCAGGAAATTTCAAATGCAAAATAGAATTTCCTGATGCAAAATTAAACACAGATATGAATTTTTCAGAATTAATTTCGATCCGCCAGAGTGTGCGAAAATACCAGGACAAACCTGTTGAGCCTGAAAAGCTGGAGAAGCTAACCGAGGCGGTTCGACTGGCCCCTTCGGCATGCAATTCCCAGCCCTGGAAGCTGATTATTGTTGACGAACCTGAACTGAAAAACAAAGTGGCCCGGGCTACTTTCAGCAAACTTGTTTCGTTCAACAGGTTTGCAGTTGAAGCGCCGGTAATCGCTGTACTGGTTATTGAAAAAGCAAAACTGATTGCACAAATCGGGGGAAGCATTAAAAATATGGAATACCCTCAGATTGATATTGGAATTGCTGCCGAGCATTTTTGTCTGCAGGCGACCGAGCTGAACCTGGGAACCTGCATGATTGGCTGGTTCAACGAAAAAAGAATAAAAACCCTCCTGAATGTTCCCCGGCAAAAGCGAATTGGGTTACTCATCACATTGGGCTATCCTCCTGATGGATATAAGAAGCGGCAAAAAATAAGAAAGAAAACAAATGATATCTGTTCTTTCAATGCCTATGAATAAACCGCGTGTTTATTTACTCCGAAATTTTAAAAACAGTTGGTTCAACCCCTTCATGCCATTCACTTCTTCCAAATCGGAAACCACAAAATCTGCCCCGTTTTTCAGCAGTTCTTCGGGGTTATCTTCGCGGGCAATACCCAAAGTGAGGCCGAATTTGCCTTTTGCTCCCGCCTGAACGCCCGAAACGGCATCTTCAACAACTATTGAACGGGCAGGATCTGCTCCCAGTATTTCGCAGGCTTTGGTAAAAATATCCGGCTCCGGTTTTCCTTTCAATCCAAGTTCGGCAGAAACAACTCCGTCAACCCGTGCACCAAACAGGTGAAGTAAATTTACCGCTTCCAAAACCGCTTTGCAATTTTTGCTCGACGAAGCCACGCCCAGTTTTACGCCGGCTTCTTTCAATTCAAGCAATAATTTTTTCGATGAAGAATATACTTCGGCGCCATCGCGTTTCAGCACCTCATTAAAAGCTTCATTCTTCCGGTTGCCCAACCCGCAAATAGTTTCGCTTTCGGTACTGTCTTCGGGAGTTCCCCGGGGAAGGAAAATTCCGCGCGATTCCAGAAAAGAGGCCACTCCGTTGTACCTTGGTTTTCCATCCACAAAAGTCAGGTAATCGGTCTGCGTAAACTCACTGAACGGTTCATTGTGTTCTCCTTCCCTTTTTTTCAGGTACTCATCGAACATCTTCTTCCAGGCCGCAGCATGGGTCACGGCAGTTTTGGTAATCACACCGTCGAGGTCGAAAACCACGGCTTCAAATGCAGGAATCATTATATCGCTCATGATGCTTATGTTTTAATACCAGCCACTTACAGCAGACTGGAATAGTGTTGGTTAAACTGATCAAAATTCATTGGATAAGGCTCACCCAGGGTTTCTGCATAGTTTGCGCAAAACGAATTAAAATGATACTTCGCCTGATGCAGGTTATTTGTCTGTAGAAGCGTCCAAACCTTTAGCCATGTTGCTTCCTCATTCAAATCGTCGTATTCCAGAATACGTTTGGCAAGCGCCTCTACCATACTGTAATTGCCGCCCTCTTTTTCAATGGCAGCCAGTTTCAGCAGGTTGTCGATTATCTGGTTGCCTGTGTATCCGCGCATTTCATCAAGCCAGGGCCAGTCGGCACCCTTTAAAAACCGCCCCTTTTTAACCAGATGAAAAAATACATTCAGTTGTTTTCTATTCATTCCACCCGGCACCTGGCAAAGCCTGAAGGCTTCGGTATAGTCGCAAAAAAGCGGTTCGCTTAGCCGGGCCAGCAGATATCCATCGGTGGTAACTATCTCCAGGCCATCAATATTTTGCAATATTTTCCTCAGCTTGTTCAAGGTAACAGCCCGGTTGTTGGTTACTTTTTTTGCCGGCAGTCCTGGCCACAATTTCTCATCCATTTCAGCCACCAAAGCTCCCGAGCTGTTTTTTAGTGTTGAAAGCAAAACGAAAAGGAACAATTCCCTCACCTTTGGGGTAAACATGGAGGATATTTCCTTACCGCTACTGTCAACCGCCCTAAACCCGCCGAAAAGTGTTATTTGGTTGGCTGCGTCTTTTTCAGGAAAATGAACCGGAATCAATTCCTGTTTTGCATTTCTTTTTCTTAGAAAATAAATTCCCGTAAACGCCAGCAAAAGAAGCAAAACTGCCAATCCGGCTGTTTTCCCGTATTTTCCGAAAAAAGTTGAAACCCCCTCCTCCTCCTGTTCTGCTTCAACCATTTCATTTAAAGCGAGGCGAGTAATCTCC
This sequence comes from uncultured Mariniphaga sp., assembly GCA_964559175.1. GTDB lineage: Bacteria > Bacteroidota > Bacteroidia > Bacteroidales > Prolixibacteraceae > Mariniphaga. The sequence continues at coordinate 28,850 of CAZLGT010000042.1, forward strand.
TCCACCCCCAGCGGACGGTTCCAGAAATGAAGATCGTCGATATAACCGCGCAGGCTTGCTCCCTGCGACAGGGCACTGCCAAGAAAAATATCGCCCGTTCCGCTGAAAGGCAAATGCCCTTCGGAACTGCCAATATTGCGTCCGTTCAGATAAATGGCCTGCTCTCCGGTTTCAATAATATAGCGCCAAACCAGGTGGTACCACACATTTGCCTCCAGTTTTTCATCCGAAATATAGTCATTGGCCCATAAACCGAAATAGGGATGCCCCGAGCGTAAAATCAGGTGCAGACCACGGCGATACTCACTTTCATAATTTCCCAACACGGCATTGTCGCCAAACTCCAGCACTTCGCTGAATTTCACAAAACAGCTGACAGTAAAACTGCTGTTACGCAAACCGTATAGCTCAGGAGACCCCAGATTGATGCTTGCATTTTCCGGCAGCCGGAGCACTGCACCCCGTTCAATGTCCTGGCTGAAAATATAATTCTCACCGCTGAAAACCCGATCAGGGAGCAATGCGTTTTGAATGGTATCGTTAAAACGGAAACTTCCGGTCAGGTTATCGCTCAAACGCAGCGGAGAGGCCATTATATGGTAACTTTCAGGCACCTCCATTTCACCCGTAACAATAATCTGCTCGGGTGTCATTTTGTAGCCGGGCACAAACGGAGTCAATGTCAGTTCCTGTCCTCCCCGGTAGGGAAAACTGAACCGCCCGCCGGTAACCGCAACTTCAGGATTTCTCCAGTAAACCTTGTCCATCGTTTTTCCCGCACCCCTTACAGTTCCTGTAATCCATGTAAATGAATTAAGCTGCGTTAGAATGAAATCGAAATTGTAAATATTGTTGCCCACAAAAATAAAGTTGGGCCGTTTGCCGAATTTGGTCCAGTTCTCGAGCAAAAAGTTGATGTAGTCGGGCACCAGGTTCCGAATGTTACTGCCAGCCGCCTGGTTAACCGGCAGTTTATCGAATTCATCAACCATAAAAAGTTCCTGATTTGCTCTGCCTGAGGGATTACTGCTGCCCGGCGCGGCAGAAATTCTGAAAACATATTCATCTGCCGAATGCAACATCCTTCCCGAATTTTCAACTGTACGCGAGATGAACAAAAGTATTCTGCGGTTCGATTGAATAAGATAATCCAGTGGTGGCCATGCTTCACCTTTGGGCAGGAAAAAAATATTCTGTGCAATTTCAGACTGACCGATAACAGAGTCGAGCAAAGCCATATCTCCCTCATAATCAATAAAAACCGGAATGATTTTGGATGAATCTCCTGCTGTTAGTACCGAAAGATTCTCAATAAACTTTCCCATCGGCTGAAAAGAGCCGTCAATTGCAATATTTCTGCCCCTTTCAATCAGGCTAACTTCGATTCCGAAATATTCATTCGATTGTATGAAATCCCAGAAACGGTTATCCTCCAAATCTGTTTCCCCCATGGTGGCAATCAGAAAAGAAGTTTCAGTTAACTCTCTTGCCTGAATTGATGGCAGGAATAACGTAAAACACGAAATGAGGGCACATAAAAAAAAGGCATTCCGGAATTTCATCGTATTTAAGCAACAAATTAATTCTGCAATTAATAATTTTCTGTTCTTAATTCTAAATTATTTCAACCTCAAAAATAGGTTTTTATTTCAAGGAACCTAATTTTTTTCAAATAATAATAAATTAAATAAACCATTTTCAATCAAATACTTACAAAATAAATTAATTCTCAGTTAATACTCTGATAAGGTTCCGATACTGTCTGTTTTAATAAACGAATAAGGTCTGGCTATTATTATTAGCAAAAAATTATTCGGTAAAATGGCTGAAAAGACTGTGAAGCGGAAGCATTATTTAATTTTTGTGATTGGTGCATTGGCCTCCATTTTATTTCTGGCATTATCAAAAAAAGGACTGGATTACACCTCTACCGATGAATTTTGTGCAGCCTGCCATGCACACCCACATGCCGACGCAACCTTTAAATTATCAGTTCATAACAGCAACCGCAGTGGTGTTTCAGCCAAATGTGTCGATTGTCATCTTCCACCCGAGGATCAGTCGGTGTATTATTTAACCCGTAAGGCTTACCATGGTTTTCACGATTTATATGTGTTCGTGACCCGGGACCCCGAAGAAATAGACTGGGCAGCCAAGCGCAATGACCTGGCTGCAAAACGCTTTGTTTACGAAGATGGTTGCAAAAAATGCCATACCAACCTTTTCCCCTCAACGCTCGACCCACTGGGGGCCGAGTCGCATTTAAAGTATGTCCGTGATCCGGAAAATAACTCATGTATAAAATGCCATTTGAATGTGGGACACTATCGCGGCGAACCGAGCTTAACCAAGGAAGAAGTGGTTTTATCGCCGGAAGAAATTTTTAATGAACCTGCAATCGTTACTGTCTTTGAGGATTATAAAGAACAGATCCCAGGCACTGCGGTTTCATTTAACATGAAGGCTGTTCCCGGGGGGCAGTTTAACATGGGAAGCCCTGCTGACGAACCTTATCGCCGGCCAGATGAAGGACCGGTACGCGAGGTGGAAGTAAACAGTTTCTGGATGGCTGAAGTGGAGGTAACCTGGAATGAATACCTGGCATTTTTCAATGCCACCAGTTCGCAGGGAAGAACAGAAGCCGATGCACAAACCGATGAAGAGGTGGACGGCATCTCAGGAGCGACACCTCCCTGGGGAGCGCCCGACCAGGGATGGGGAATGGGAAGCCGACCGGCAATTACCATGACCCACCATGCTGCACAAACTTACTGCCGCTGGCTGAGCAGCGTTACCGGTAAAAATTACCGGTTACCCACCGAAGCAGAATGGGAATATGCTGCACGTGGCGGAACAGAAGGACCTTACTTTTTTGATGGTTCGCCCAAAAATTTTGAGCGCGATGGACTTTGGAACAAAATATTCGGACCCGACACAACCGGCATTAATTCGTTCGTCGTTTACCAGGAAAACAGCCCATACCGGACACAGCCCCCGCTATTGGTAAGGCCCAATCCTTTCGGATTAAAAAACATGTTGGGAAATGTGTCCGAATTTTGCCTCGATTATTATGACCCGCAGGTTTATGCAAAATATCCGCAGGGAGTTGTAAAAAATCCCCGGGGACCGCGGGAAGGACTTGAGCATGTCATCCGGGGAGGTTCATTTAAAAATACACCCAAAGATTTGCGGGTTGCCCGCCGCGATTTTACCCGAACCAAAGAATGGCTGGAGACGGATCCGCAGATTCCCAAAAGCATCTGGTGGTATTCCGATTGCAATCATGTGGGATTCAGGGTAATTTGTGAATATGACACAGATGAGTTAAACGAAAAAAAACCAAATAATCAATAACCATGGAAAAGAATCAACTTTCGCGAAGGAACTTTCTGGAACAGTCGGCACTTATTGGAGCTGCCGGTCTTGCCGGAATTAGTGCCCTGAGTTCCTGCAGCAATAAATCCAAACCGGTTGATTATGAATTTCCACCGCTACTCGACAAGGCGCCAGATGGCGAAAAACTACGCGCCGGGCTGATTGGCTGCGGAAACCGCGGAACCGGTGCTGCCCTGAATTTTCTGGCAGCCGGAAACGACCTGGAAATGGTTGCCCTTGCCGATGTTTTTGAAGACAAGGTGTGGGACTGCCACAGCAAGCTGGAGAAGCAAATGGTTGAAGTACCCAAAAACAATTGCTTCTGGGGATTCGATGCCTACAAATCATTGCTGGAAGTTGACCTGGATGTGGTTATACTGGCCACACCCCCGCACTTCAGGCCCGAACATTTCGATGCCGCTATTCAGGCAAAAAAACATGTGTTCATGGAAAAGCCGGTTTCGGTTGATCCGGTGGGATCGCGGCAAATTATTGCCACTTCAAAAAAAGCTGAAAACATGGGATTGTCGGTGATAACCGGAACACAGCGGCGACACCAGCGCGATTACCTGGAAACCTACCGGCAGGTGGCCTCGGGCGCCATTGGCGAAATTACCTCGGCAAAAGCCTGGTGGCTGCAGTCGCATGTATGGTTCCGCACGCGCGAAGAAGGCTGGAACGACATGGAATACATGCTTCGGAACTGGAACAACTTCTGCTGGCTTTGCGGCGACCACATTCTCGATACCCATGTACACAACATCGACATTGTGAACTGGTTTTTGGGCAAACAGCCCGAAAGCGCCATTGGTTTTGGTGGCAGAGTGCGCAGGCTTACAGGCGACCAGTACGATTTTTTCAGCATCGATTTTGAATTTGGAAACGGAGTATTCTCGCACAGCATGTCGCGCCAGATTGATGGTTGTGCCAATACCCTCGGTGAGCTGGTGATGGGAACCGACGGATATACCAACTGTAAAAACACCATTTTTAACCCTGACGGATCTGTGAAATGGCAGTACGAATATCCGAAAAACAGAGATGGAAAATCTACCGGAATTGTTGAAGTTTCACCTTATGTGCAGGAACACATCGATTTGGTGACTGCCATACGCACCAAAAAACCGGTTGTGGAAGCTGAACGTACCGCCATTTCCACCCTTACTGCAATTATGGGCCGCACAGCTGCCTATACAGGGCAAAAAGTAACCTGGGAAGATATGCTCAATTCTACTGAACGCCTCGGCCCTGAAAAATATGAAATGGGTGATGTAAATATGGATTTCCCGGTACCGCTGCCGGGAACCCAGCATAAAGCTTAAAATAATGAGTATGATTTCGGTTGTCATTCCTTTACTTAACGAAGAGCAGCTGGTGAAAAAGCTGCTTAAAGAACTTTGGGAAGCCCTGGAAAAAACAGGGGAAGCATTTGAAGTGATTTGCGTGGACGATGGCAGCACCGATTCCACACTACAGAAATTGCTGAAATTCCGGGAGAAACACGAGCAACTAAAAATCATTTCATTGTCGCGGAATTTTGGTTTACAGCCTGCACTCACCGCAGGTATCGATTATGCCAAAGGCGATTACGTAGTCATTATGGACGGCGATTTTCAGGATCCACCCGACCTGGTTCCGGTGCTCTTTGAAAAAATAAAAGCCACCGGCGCCGACATTGTTTCGGCTGTGAGGGAGGCACGCAACGAAAAATTTACCAAAAGAATTTACATCAATATTTTCCACCGCATTTTTGGCCGGCTTACCGGCGGACAGCAAGTAGAACAAACCGGCAATTTTTGCATCATCAACAAAAAGGCACACCGGGCTATGCTGCAGTTTTCGGAACGAAACCGCTATTTGCCGGGAATCCGCAATTTTATCGGGTTTAAACACGAATTTATTTTATACGACCGACCCGATCGTACGGAAGGAGACGCAAAGATGAGCCGCCGGAAGTTGTTTGAATTAGCCGCCGATGCCATCTATTCCTTTTCAAAATGGCCCATCAGGTTCTGCCTTTACCTTGGACTGCTGGGGGTACTTATATTTTTTGCAGCCATTGTATATACCTTTGCATCTAAAATCCTGGGGCTTGCACCCATCGGCTGGTCTTCCATGTTTTTAGCCATCAGCTTTTTCGGATCGGTGCAACTTACCTTCCTCGGGTTGATTGGCGAATACATTTACCGCATTTTTAAAGAAGTACAGGACCGTCCGCTCTACTTTGTTCAAAACATATATGAGTGAATTTGTCCACATACCGTCTGCAAAAAATTCCTTTTACGCCACACTTATTCTGGTGGCAGTGGGGTTGGCATTTTTAGCGCCAAAAGCTGCAGTTAATGTGGACGAACAGTTGCATTATCCCCATGCAAAAAGAGTGGTAAACTGGTACTTTACCGGGGGTGAAGACCAAAGCTGCCTCCATACTCCCGAAACCAACCTGAAATATTACGGACAGTCGGTCGATAATTTCACTGCCCTCGTTAACCGGGTTTTTCATGTTCAGAATGAATTTCTGACAAGGCATTTCACCGGCGCCTTCTTCTTCTGGCTGCTGCTGCTTATTACCGGATTGATGGCCCGGAAAATTTCCGGCTCGTGGCAGATTGCCTTAGCTTCGGTTCTGGCACTGGTTTTTATGCCACGACTTGCAGGCCAGGCCTTTGGGAACCTAAAAGATATTCCCTTTGCAGCCGGCTACATGGCTGGCTTACTAATGACAGTTCAGTTTTTAAAAGAATTACCCCGCCCGAAATGGAGCACAACCCTTTTACTTGGGGCTGCCATTGCCTTCACCGTATCGGTAAGGGCCGGTGGATTTATTTTGTTTGCTTACCTTGGATTAAGCGTACTGTTATTTTTTATTTTGAAGCCTTTTTACCTGAAACAAATAGTTTCAACTAAACCCGTTTTTGTAAGGTTGTTAGGGCAGGGAGCAGTTATTCTGGCAATCGGTTATTTTGCCGGATTGCTGTTCTGGCCCTACGCCTTGCAAAACATTTTTGTGCACCCGCTGGAAAGTTTACGTGTGATGGAACAATACAAAGTAAGCATCAGGCAGCTTTTTGAAGGCGAAATTTTCTGGAGCACCCAACTGCCCTGGTATTATTTGCCCAAATGGATGCTCATTTCCACGCCCCTTTTTGTTCTGACAGGCTTTGCACTGTTTGTCTGGTTCTTTTTCAACAATATGGTTTTGCAAAAAGAATGGACGCAAAAACTTATAGCAGAAGGATTTGTATTGTTTTCCTTTGCATTTCCGTTTTTTTATGTCATTGCTATCGATTCCAATTTATACAGCGGAGTAAGACAACTGCTGTTCATTCTGCCTCCGCTTGCCATTATTTCTGTTACTGGCACATACCGGTTTATAAAACTTTTACGAAAAAAAAACAAGGTGGCTGCCAATATTGCTTTCACCGGTTTTCTTTTTTTGCTGGTATTGCCCCTAAAACACCAGGCAAACACCTTTCCTGCCGATTACGTGTATTTCAATCCCTTGTTTGGAGGGAACAAAAAAGCCTGGGGTAGCTATGAGTATGACTATTACTTTCATGCGGTAAAAAAGCCTGTTGAGGAGGTTATCGAGCTGGCCGGCGAAAGTGAAATCACTGTGGCCATGAATTCCAATTTGTCGAATTACTTCGACGCACATCCCAACATCCGGTTTAAATATACCCGTTTTTTGGAGCGGAGTTCCCGGGACTGGGATTACGGTATTTTTGGAATAAACTACCTGCACCCGCACCTGCTGAAAAACAACACCTGGCAGCCTGCCGGAATTGTAAAAACATATTATCACCGGGGCAATCCGGTGGCTGTACTGATAAAACGAACAGATAAAACCGATTTCAGGGGCATTTCTGAAATAAAAAACGGAAATTTGCATGAGGGCAAGCAACTGCTTGAGAAGGCTGTTGAAAAGGAACCGCATAATGTTTGGCTGTTTGTTCATTTAGCCCAGGCAGAACTTGCTTTAGGCAATAGCCCGGAATTTGAACGTTATTTGAACCAGGGAAAGGAAATACATCCCTTTTTTGAGCCGTTCTTTTTACTGGAAGCGACCCGCTTGTTTAACGAAGGGAGAATTCAGGAATCGCATGCAGAGTTAAAACGATTGCTGGAAATAAATCCAAGATATTTGCCTGCAAAGCCTTTGTATGAGGAAATAAAAAAGAGTATGAATTGAAAAAAGTTTAACCAAAATTGAATAAAGATGAAAGCATTTAAAAGATTTTTCGCAACCATTGTTGCCGGTATTTTGAGTTTCCCCTACCTTTTGATGGCCCAGGACGAAGGAACTTACATCGACAATCTCGGTGTGCAGGACAGTTCGTATATGGAGCAGGACCTGCTGGCCGAAAGCGCACAAAGTTCAGGATCGGGAACTACGGTAATTATTATTGTGGTGGTGGTGATTGTAGTTGCTGCAATTGCCTTTTTCGCCCTGAAGAAGAAGAAAAAATAATACCCATGCAATAAACTGGCAACGCTGCAACTTCTCCCCTTTCATTTTAAATCTTCCGGCAGGTTACCAGCCTCAGCCCAACACACTCCGGCAGCTTTGTATTCTGCTTACTGTTGCCAGCAACGGCTCGCTGAAATATTTTTGCACATGCGGCTGATACCGTGCAAAAACACAGGCATCCAAACGCGAGGTGATTGAGCGTGCAACAAAAGCGAAATGTGAGGGTTTTTTCTTATATTGCCTGCATTATACAACTGCCATGTATTTTACATTATACAATCAGCTTTCCCCCTTCAATTACATTTGCCGGAAATTTGTTTTCGACTACTTGAAAAGGGAGGGAAGCATTTTGTATTGTGATGGAAATTATAAGTAAAATCATCAAATGAAAAATAAGCTTCTGCAGTTAATCGATTTTACAAAAGTGGACACCCTTTTTGAAAGTTTCTTCAAAACAACCGGTTTTGTAACTGCCATTTTAGATCTCGAAGGAAATATTTTGTCGAAATCGGGCTGGAGGCATATCTGCACCGAATTTCATCGTGTCAATCCCGAAACCGCCAAAAATTGCAGAATCAGTGATACGGAATTGGCCAATAAGATGGCTGGAGGCGAAAATTATCATTTCTATAAATGCTTAAATGGTTTGGTTGATGTTGCTGCACCAATAGTTATTAAGGGAGAACATATTGCCAACCTCTTCTTCGGACAATTCTTTTTTGAAGAACCCAACCGGGATTTCTTTAAAAAACAAGTTGAAAAGTATGGATTTGATGAAAAAAAATATCTGGATGCGCTTGAAAAAGTACCGGTTGTTTCAAAAAACTATGTGAAAGTGGCCATGGATTTTTTGCTGAACATGACCCAGCTCATCAGTGAAACAACCTATCAGAAACTGGAACAAATGGAGCTGAATAATGCCCTGAAAGAGAGCGAAGAGCGTTTCCAGCTTTTGTTTAACAAAGCTCCCCTTGGCTACCAATCGCTTGATTCTGACGGGAAATTTATTGAAGTTAATCAGCAATGGCTCGAAACACTTGGTTATTCACGGGAAGAAGTAACAGGTAAATGGTTTGGCGACTTTCTCACACCTGCCTGTCAGAATGGCTTTCGCGAACGGTTCCCTGTTTTTAAAGCACAGGGATTTATTCACAGCGAATTTGAGATGGTGCATAAAGACGGGAGGGTTTTATTCATCGCTTTTGATGGAAAAATCGGGCATGACTTGAAGGGAAATTTTAAGCAAACACATTGTATTCTGCAGGATATCACCAAAAACAAAAGGGCAGAGGAAGCATTGAAGGAAAGCGAAGAACGCTTTAAGGCTTTGCATAATGCCTCTTTTGGCGGTATTGGCATTCACGATAAAGGAATCATTCTGGAATGCAACCAGGGACTTTCCGAAATGACCGGTTATTCGAAGGAAGAACTTATTGGAATGGACGGGTTATTGCTTATTGCACCGGAAACAAGAGATCTGGTGATGAAAAATATCCTGGCAGGTTACGAAAAACCTTATGAAGCCGTTGGATTGCGTAAAAATGGGGAATTATATCCGATACGATTGGAAGCAAGAAATATCCCACATAAGGGAAAAAAAGTCAGAACCGTCGAATTTAGAGATATAACTGAAAGCAAACAGGCAGAAGAAGCACTGCGCAAAAGCGAAGCCATTAAAAATAAAATGGTTTCTAATATTGGCGATGTAATTGTTATTATCGGCAAAAATGAAGTAAATCAGTATAAAAGCCCGAACATTACCACTCTATTTGGCTGGAAACCCGAAGAAGTGGTTGGTAAAAATACATGGGACAATGTCCATCCAGAAGATTTGGAGGAGGGCCAGAAGTTTTTCAGATCACTGTTAAATAAACCCAACGCCTCCGGCACAACCGAGCTGCGATACAGGCGCAAGGACGGCAAATATGTTTGGATAGAAATTAAATTGATAAACCTTTTACACGACAATGACATTCAAGGGGTTTTAGGGAACTACCACGATATTTCCGAAAGAAAAAAGATAATCGAAGAATTGGTTGAAGCGAAAGAAAAAGCCCAGGAAAGCGATAAGCTAAAAACGGCATTTATCAATAACATCTCGCACGAAATAAGAACACCGCTAAACGGAATACTTGGTTTTGGAACATTTTTATCGGAAACAGAACTTTCGCCGGAAGCTAAAAACGAAATGCTGGCAGTTGTGCAAAAATCGAGTGACCGTCTGATGAATACTATGGAGAATTACATGGATATGGCGCTTATTTTCTCGGGAACCATGGAGGTGCATAAAAAAGAATTCATCCTGAAACCAGTTTTTGATGATGTTATCAAAAAAACAAGGCAGTTGTGTGCCGGCAAACAGATAAATTTAGAAGTTGTTTCACAGCCGGAATACCTGGATTTGACACCCGAATCCGACCCCGAACTGATAACAAAAACACTTAATCTCCTGTTAGATAATGCGTTAAAATTTACAGAAAAAGGAAGCATTACTTGTGGGTACAGCCTGAAAAATGAATTTATTGAATTCTTTGTTAAGGACACAGGTAAAGGCATAGCCCCCGAAAAACTGGATGTTATTTTTAACATGTTCACACAGGAAGACCCATCAAATACGCGCGGCCATGAAGGCAGCGGACTTGGTCTCTCCATAGCCGGCGGAATGGTTAAATTGCTGGGAGGCACAATTTCGGTTCAATCCCAACCAGGCGAAGGCTCCGTTTTTACATTTACAGTGCCTTACAACGGAAAGGATGTTGCAGGAATAACAGAACCGGCAGAGAAGAAATATGGCCGTGTTTCCGAAAAACCTTTGGTGCTTTTAGCCGAAGACGAAGAATCGAATTATTTGTACATGGGAGTGGTTTTGAAATTGGCAGGATGCGACTACCTGCTGGCCAAAGATGGTGCAGAAGCAGTGGAATTCTGCAAACAACATCCCGAAATTATCCTGGTGCTGATGGATATAAAAATGCCGGTGATGAACGGACTGGAAGCAACCAGGCACATCCGTGAGTTCCGGCCTGACCTGCCTATTATCGCAACCACCGCTTATGCCCAAACCGGCGACAAACATCGTTTTCTGGCTGCCGGATGCGATGGTTATCTGGTAAAACCAATTAAAAAAGAAGAGCTGCTGGCTGTGCTGAAGAAATATTCCCCTTAAAACCTGAAAGATACCGGAGGTCATTAAAATGAAAAATATTAAATTTATCTTCAAAAATAAAATTCTGCCATAGCTATGGAAAAACTGGCGTTTTTCAGCAATCAACTGGAGCGGGCATTCCTGACGCTCGACAAAGAGGAGGCGGAAAAAATTCTTTCTAAAGCGCTCCGCTCAGGTTCTCCTGTGGAAATAGCTGGCGAACTGGTGTCGTTAACGCTTAACCGCATAGGAGCAGCCTGGGAAGAAGGGAGAGTTGCCCTGTCGCAGGTTTACATGAGTGGAATGATTTGTGAAGAACTGATAGAAAAAATATTACCACCGCAAAGTCCCGATCGAAAATCGCAACCCAAAATGGCCATAGCTGTTTTCGAGGATTATCACATGCTGGGGAAACGAATTATCTTTTCTACGTTGAGGTCAAGTGGTTATGATCTGTTAGACCTGGGCGGTGGCCTGCATACCGATCAGCTGATAGAAATCGTCCATAAGGAAAAGATAAAAATCCTGCTGCTTTCGGTATTAATGCTTCCTTCGGCGTTACATGTAAAAGAGTTAAAACAAAAACTGAAGGGAACCGGTGTTAAAATTGTTGTGGGAGGTGCGCCTTTTCGGTTCGACGAAAACCTTTGGAAAGAAGTGGGCGCTGATGCCTTTGGCAAAGATCCTGCCCAGGCCATTCAAATTGTTTCACAAATGATGGAGGAGCTGAAATGAATTCAAAAACAATGACGCCAATGCAGCGGGTACTGACTACCTTATCGCACAACGAACCCGACCGTGTGCCCCTGTTTCTGCTGCTCACCATGCACGGAGCCAAAGAGCTGGGCATGAGCATTAAAGAATATTTTTCGAAAAGCGAACATGTGGTGGAAGGGCAAATCAGACTTCAGGAAAAGTACAACAACGACTGTTATTATTCTTTTTTCTACGCTCCCATTGAGATTGAAGCCTTTGGAGGAGAAGTAATTTTTTCCGAAGATGGCCCTCCCAATTCAGGACAACCATTTATTCTTGATATTGAAAAAATAAGTAAGCTTGAGCCACCAGAAATTAACGAATCAAAAATGCTTTTCAGGGTTTTGGAAACAACTTCAAAATTAAAGGAGAAAGCCGGTTCTGATATTCCAATCATTGGTGTGGTCGTGTCACCTTTTTCGCTGCCGGTTATGCAAATGGGTTTCGGCAAATACCTCGAAATCATGCACTTCAGAAAAGACCTCTTTGACCGTTTGATGCAGGTGAACGAAACGTTTTGTGTGAATTGGGCAAATGCACAGCTCGAAGCCGGCGCTACGGCAATCTGTTATTTCGACCCTGTTTCCAGTTCAACCATAATTACCCGCGAACAGTACCTCGAAACCGGTTTTAAGATAGCCCGCCGAACCATCAGCCGTATAAAAGGGCCAACGGCAACTCATTTCGCATCAGGCAACTGCCTGCCCATTGCCGACCTGTTGCCTCAAACCGGAACGGCCGTTGCTGGAATAAGTTCGAAAGAGGAACTGGCGCAACTAAAGCAAGCGTTCAGAAATAAACTGACGGTTTTGGGCAATCTGAACGGCATTGAGATGCGCCGCTGGACAACAGAACAAACGCGATCAATTGTTCGCGAAGCCATTGAAACGGCAGCACCGGGCGGTGGGTTCATCCTGTCCGACAACCATGGGGAAATTCCCTTTCAGGTACCTGACGAAGTCTTAAAAAACATTTCGGAAACTGTGCTTGAATATGGTCGCTATCCAATAAAAAGTCACCATGGAGTCTAAGTTATGTATTTATTTTTGCAGCACATTGTTGCCCGAAGTAAGCCATCTGATTCAAAAGGGAAACTATCCTGATGTTACCCTGAAGGGATATCCTGCACATTGCACAACCGGGTACGTCAGCAACGAGATGGTTTTGGATATGGTTTCAAAGAACCTGAATAGCTTTTCAAAAATCATAGTGGTCACCAGTGCCTGCAGAGGGAACAAAAACATCAATCAGAACATCCACAGCAAAATTGAAATCATTCAGTTAGAACAGTGTTTTGAGATTTTTTGCAGCCTGCCTACCATATATCACCATATCAAACAGGGAAACCATCTGGTAACCAACGGCTGGCTGAAAAATTACAAACACCATATTCGCGAATGGGGGTTCGACGAAGCATCTGCCAAAACATTTTTTGGGGAATCCATCCAGAAAATCCTTTTGCTTGAAACCGGACTGCCCGGCGATTACCGCTCTGAGCTGGAAGCCATTTCAAAATACATGGGAGTACCTCATGATGTTTTGCCTGTTGGTAACAGCCATTTGCAACTGTTTATTGACCGACTGATTTTTAAATGGCGGGCAGAAGAGGAAAGAACTTCGCTAAACAACCGGATTGCCAGCATCACCCGCGAAAGTGCCGATTATTCCGTACTGTTTTCACAGTTGAAAAAGCTGATTGACCTGACAGATGAAAGCCTGATTGAAAAAGAGATTGCAAATTTGCTCGACATTCTTTTCATGCCGCAGGAAATCTGTTTTCAGAAGTTTTACAAGGAAGAAACCAATGATGTTATCTGCTTTAAGGAGGCCATTAATCCTTCATCTATAAACAACGACAACTCTTTTACCATTGACATTGAGCACCACAGCGAACTGATTGGCAAATTTCAGGTTTCGGGAGTCAAGTTTCCGCAATACCGTTCACAATACAGCTCCATGAGCCAGGTTATCAGCCAGATTGGCGGGCTTTCCATTGAGAATGCCCGGAAATATTCGGAGCTTGAACTGGCCAATCAAGCCATTGCTGTCAGCCAGAAACGATTTAAGGCCGTGATGGAACAATCGCCGGCAGTAATCGAAATGTACGACTCAAACGGGTTGCAGCGCAGTGTGAATAACGCTTACGAGAAATTATGGGGTTTCCCGGCAAGCGACACCTTAAACCAATTCAATATTTTAAAAAGCGAGGAAGTAAAGCGATCAGGATTGATTGATTATGTGCTGCGTGCTTACCAGGGCGAATCGGTTAAAGTTCCGGAATATCAGTTCGATTCGACCGGAAAAACCGAGGGAAAAGGAAAGGGACGCAAACGGTGGCTTAGCACAAGTATTTATCCGTTGAAGGATAGTAAAAACCAGGTTCAGAACATTATAGTTACACACGAAGACATAACGGAACAAAAAGAAACAGCCCTGCAATTAGCCGAGAGAAATCAGAAATTTAAACAATTAAGTCAATCGGCTGCCAAAATGCTCAGCCTGAACACAGAAGAGGATGTTTATAGTTTCCTTTCCAATGCATTGCACCAACAATATCCAGATACAATCATTCTGTTTGTAACAATCGATGAGGATTCTCAAACATCAGCTCTTCACAAAATTTACGGCATTTCAACCGGGTTTCTTGATAAGGCCAACAAACTTGCAGGATTTAAAATTCTGAACAGAAAATACAAAATTACCCCCACCCATTTAAAACTCTTCAAGACAGGTGAATTTTATCATTTCACAAAAGGATTGGCAGAATTTTCCGGTGGTGAGTTTCCTGAAAATGCAGCCAGAATCCTTGAAAAACTGGTTGGAATACACCACATCTACACCATTGGTATTAACAACGAGAATAAACTTTTTGCGGCTGTTCACCTGTTCAACCGAAACAAAAAGCCAATCTCCGACAGCGAATACATCGAATTATTTATCAAACAGGCTGCAATAGTTATTGAGAAAAAGCAAGCTGAAAACCAGTTACGTAAAAGCGAGTCGGAATTGAAGGAACTTAATGCCCAAAAAGATAAATTCTTTTCCATTATTGGCCACGACCTCAAAAGCCCGTTCAACTCAATCCTGGGATTTAGCGAGTTGCTCGGGGAACAAGTCAGTGAAAAGAACTATGAAAATGTGGATAGATATGCAAAGATTATAGGGCAATCTTCGCAACGGGCCGTAGATTTATTGATGAACTTGCTGGAATGGTCTCGTGCACATACAGGAAAAATGGAGTTTAGCCCCGAAAATTTTGAATTGGTGCATTTTATAAATGAAATTACGTTGTTGCACGAAAACATTGCCACACAAAAATCAATTACCCTCAAAAAAGATTTGCCTCCCGGGTTACCGGTTTTTGCCGACAAACAAATGATTGGCACAGTAATGAGAAACCTGATCTCCAATGCCATTAAGTTTACCAAACAGGGCGGTGAGGTCACTCTTTTGGCAGAAAAAAGGGAAAAAGAAGTTTTTGTTTCTGTAAGCGATAATGGGATTGGCATAGTACCCGGCAGAATAGAAAAACTTTTCCGAATTGATGAAAGCGATACAACACCCGGCACAAACAATGAAAAAGGAACAGGGTTGGGCCTGATTCTTTGTAAAGAATTAGTGGAACAGCATGGGGGAAAAATTTGGGCAGATTCCAAACAGGGTGAAGGTTCAATATTCTATTTTACAATCCCTGCTCGCTGACAAAAAACAACCAGGCGAGTTAACATGCTGTAATTCATTCATTATTAGCAAAAAAAAGGATTAAAAAAGCCGTAATTTTATCCTGAATCAACAGAAAGCCGGCAGGAATAATCTGCCGGGAGGTTGGATAATAAAACCCCTGCCGTTAAAAGAATGGTTTGGATGCAAAGAGACAGAATGTCCTCTCCTTTTTTACTTACAATGGGACAACATTCCGAATTAATTAATAGTTTTGCTTCTTTCATAGATTATGTTTAAACCAATGCCGTATGTAAATCATCAACCTACAATACTCCTGGTTGACGACAACAAAGAAAATCTGGAATTGCTCACCTACGTGTTAGCTGAGATTAAAGTCAATTTGATTTGTGCTTTCTCTGGTTCGGAGGCGTTGCGTAAAACGAAAGGGATGGAACTTGCTTTAGCCATTGTGGACGTGCGCATGCCTGGAATGACAGGGTATGAAATGGCAGTTAAGCTGAACGAAAACAGAATAGAAAATAAAGTGCCCATCATCTTTCTTACTGCCAATTATTCTGATCATGAAGAGGTGCTCAAGGGTTATTCTTCCGGTGCTGTAGATTACATTATCAAACCCTTTTCCAAACAAATATTAATAAGCAAAGTAACTGTTTTCCTGGATCTTTTTAATCAGAAACAGATCATCCGCAGAAATTCGAAACTACTGAGCGAATCACTTAAAGATTTGGCAAAGGCCAATGAAAGTTTAAAAGAACGCGAACAAAAACAACACCGGGAGCGGTTATTCAATAAAGCATTGCTCGACAGTATTCCCGGAATATATTACCTTTTCACTTATCCTGAACTAAAGCTCACAGACTGGAATAAACAGCATGAAACCATTTTGGGATATAATTCAAAAGAAATTAAAAACAGCTCTGCTCCTGACTGGCATTTGTCTGAAAATGAAGAGTTGGTAAGAAAGTCCATCGAAAATATAACTACACATAATAAGACATCAATTGAAGCGCCTTTGCTAAAAAAAGATGGCCGTTCAATTCCATATCTTCTTACTGCGGTTAAAATTGAGAGCGAAGGCCAGCAATACATTATGGGTGTAGGAATCGATGTAAGCGAGCGTAAACAAGCAGAACAAGCCCTACTTTACAGCGAATGGATATTGACTAAAGCCCAACAAATTGCCCATGTTGGTAGTTGGGAATACGACTACGAGCGTGACAAAATGAAATGTTCGGATGAAACTTTCCGCATTTTTGGTTATGAACCCGGGAGTGTAGAGCCAACGCTCGATTTGTTTTACAATATGGTTCATCCCGAAGACTTCCCTTTGTTGCAAAAGAGTATTGAAAATGTAAAAGAATATCATGTTCCGTTGAATATTGATTTGCGCATCATCCTTCCTGGCGGAGAAGAACGTTTTATACATGAACAGGCCGAAATGACATTTAATGCCGGGGGGGATCCCCTGAAATGGGTGGGGACTGTGCATGATATTACCGAGCGAAAAAAAATTGAGGACGAACTGCAAACATCTTTGAAGCAACTGCACCAATTGTCAAAATATATTGAACAGGCAAGAGAGAATGAGCGGTTGAATATTGCGAGGGAATTGCATGATGATTTGGGGCAGGCGCTTACTGCCGTGAAAATTGATTTGGAAATTATTAAACAACGCACGTCCGATACAATTGTAAAAGGAAAACTGGAAGATGTAAAAGTTCTTGTGGGCGAAACCATCAAAACTGTTCAACGGATTACATCGCAGCTTAGACCCGAAATTATTGACGACCTTGGATTGGAGGCGGCCATTGATTGGTACACCAAAGAATTTTCGCAACGCTACGGCATAAAAGTTTTTTTGAATATTGAAAGCGGAATTCCAATCTCTAACAATGATGCACTTCCGCTGTTCAGAATCATGCAGGAATCGCTCACCAATATTGCCCGGCATGCTCAGGCAACGCGCATTGAAATTATGCTTGATCAACAAGATGATTTTATTCATTTTAAAGTAACCGACAATGGAGTGGGCATTACAGAAACTGAAATCAATTCTAAAAAATCGTTTGGGATTATGAGTATGAAAGAAAGAACAGCTTCTCTGGGAGGTTCTTTCGAAATTTCTCGCGAAAATGATTTTGGGACAAAAATTGAGATTTTATTTCCCATAAACAAAGGATAAACAATGAAGATATTGATTTGTGACGATCATAAAATAGTTCGCGACGGCTTAAAGCAGATACTTGCACAATGCAATGAGGCTCTCTTGATCGATGAAGCTTCAAACGGTAGCGAAGTGGTTGAACTATTCAATAAAGCAACTTACGAACTCCTTTTACTCGATATTTCCCTGCCCGATAAAAGCGGCCTGGATGTTCTCCGGGAAGTGAAGGAAAAATGGCCCAAAACTCATGTGCTGATGCTCAGCATGCATCCACAAGAACAATACGCAATACGCGCTCTTACTTTTGGAGCTTCGGGTTACCTTACCAAAGATGCTGCCGCCGAAGAGCTGTTACTGGCGGTAAAGGAAATTACAAAAAACGGCAAATACATCTCCAAGTCGCTTGCTCATTGTCTGGCATTACAACTTAAGAGCGACAGCAATCAAGAGATACATGAAAAACTATCGGATCGCGAATTTGAAATCATGATTAAAATTGCGGCTGGAAAATCACTAAAGGAAATTGGAAATGAATTGTGTATTTCCAGTAAAACGGTTAGCACTTACCGGAGTCGGATTATGGAAAAAATGCAACTGAAAAAGAACACCGACCTTGCACGATATTGCATTGAAAATAAGTTGCTATAATCGTAATAACACTTGTTCGTGTAAGTTTTCTCCTACAAGAAAATCAGATTTTCCCTACAAGCATTTCGTCTTTCCCCTACAAGCATTTTACTGAGACAGAAGCATTTTTGTCAATCAAAAAACATAATTGAAAAAGGAGGACTTATATGAAACGAAAAAAGATTCACCCTGTTAAATCCAACAGCGTTGGAGCAAAGCTATTTAACAGGGTAAAATTAAGTGTATTGTTTTTCTTTTTTGGCTTGGGACTGACAGGATTACAAGCACAGGAAAGTGTAAACACTACAGGCGGCGAAGCTTCGGGCAGCGGAGGCTCGGTGAGCTATACCATTGGACAGGTTACTTACCAAACTCATACCGGAACAAATGGTTCGGTAGCGGAAGGCGTACAGCAACCCTATGAAATTTCGGTAATAACAGGAATTGAAGAAGCCAAAAACATAAACCTTTCGGTTATAGCTTATCCCAACCCCACTACCGATCTTTTAACATTGGAAGTGAAAGACTTTAACCTTTCTCCCGAAGGCTTTCGGGATTTACACTTTCAACTGTATGATATGAACGGAAGGCTTTTGCAAAACCAAAAGATTTCAGGCAGTCAAACAAGCATTGTGATGAGCAATCTTGTGTCGGCAACATATTTTGTAAAAGTAATTCAAGACCGAAGAGAAGTAAAAACCTTTAAAATCATTAAAAACTAAAAACTATGAAAAGAATATTTACATTTTTATTAGCCATATTTTTAACGGCAACACTTTGGGCACAAAGTCCTGAAAAAATGAGCTATCAGGCAGTAATCCGCAACAGTAGCAATGCCTTGGTAACAAACACGCAGGTTGGTATGCAAATTAGTATTTTGCAAAGCCAGGAAGACGGAACAGTGGTTTATGCAGAAACACAAACTCCAACAACCAATTCAAATGGTTTGGTAAGTGTAGAAATTGGAGCAGGAACAGTTGTTAGTGGTGATTTTTCAACCATTAACTGGGCAAACGGGCCTTATTTTATGAAAACCGAAACCGATCCTACAGGTGGTGCAAACTACACAATTACGGGTGTTAGTCAGTTATTAAGCGTACCTTATGCGTTGCATGCAAAAACTGCTGAAAGCATTGAGGGAACAATTAACGAAACAGACCCAGGTTTTACAAGTAGCCAGGCAGCCAATATCACAGCCACCGACATAACCAATTTGGGTAACTTATCTGGCACCAACACGGGCGACCAGGATATTTCGGGGATTGCTGCAAACGCCGCTGCAATCACAGACGAAATTGCACGCGCCACAGCTGCCGAAGAAACAATTGCAGGCGATATCACGGCACTCGAAGCAGGGCAAATCACGCAGGATGCAGCCATTGCCTTGAACACTGCTAAAACAGGAATCACTCTGGAACAGGCAACTGCGATTACGGACAACACAACCAACATTGCGACAAATGCAAATGCAATTTCAGTTGAAGAAGCAA